>JAEUHH010000062.1 GCA_016795505.1 Verrucomicrobiales bacterium
ACTCGACGGCAGCAGCGCCCTGCTGGCCTACGACCGGGCGGGCAATGCCACCAAGACCGTGCCCGGCACCGACGGGGATTGGTCGAAAGGCTTCCAACCCGTCTGGGATGCCTGGAATCGGATTGTCGAGGTGAAGGATGAGAACGGCGCCACCATCCAGCAGAACGCCTACGACGGTCTGACCCGCCGCATCACCCGGAAAACCGGTGGCGAGGTCATCCACACCTACTGGAGCGACCGCTGGAAGCCGCTGGAGGAGCGGATCGATGCCGACACCACCGCCGCCCGGCAGTATCTCTGGGGCGAGCGCCCCGGTCACCGGGACGAACTGGTGTTGCGGGACCGCGACACCGACGGGAACGGCACGCTCGACGAGCGGCTCTACGCGACGATGGATTATTTCAACGGGACCGCCATGCTGGACACCTCGGGAGCCGTTCAGGAACGCTACGCCTATTCGGCCTTCGGGGTGCTGCGGGTGAGGGCGGCGGACTTCACGCCAAAGACCGGGTCGGACTACGACTGGGAGTTCGGGTTCCAGGGGCAGTTCCGGGACGAGGAAACAGGATGGCTCAACTACGGCTACCGGTTCTATGTGCCCGAATTGGGACGGTGGATCAATCGAGATCTTATTGAAGAAATTGGCGGCAAAAATCTGTTCGCTTTGAATCCAAATGACGGCTTGAACTATCACGATCACCTGGGACTCGCGGAACAAGATTATAGTTGTTGTGACGACCGAACTATTCAAACGGGGCGCGATGAACTAGAAAAGCGCTACAAAGAAGCGCTAGAACAATTCCGGCGTAGAAACATCCTCCCAGGAGGCAGCGGCATCCGGAGCTGCAAAAACACTTCTTTAGCCGTGATAAATTCGTTTCTGCCATATCCGAAATGTTGGACATGCGAACTGGAAGCTGCCGATAGAATGCCTTACGGTTTTGGAGGTGACCACCAAGTCGTCCTTTGCTTCGCTACCAAAAAAGACGGAACTAAAGGAAAAGAAGTTAGCTTCGATTTTTGGAGCGGAAATCAAACGGGTGAAGACCCAAAGAATTTTCGAAGCAAGTGGAATTATCCGAAACCCACCGACGCAACCGTTCCCCCAATCGGCGAGGATTGCAAACATACTATTCCTAAAACCAAAATGGACAGCATGATGAAAAGTCGATGGGATCAAATGGAAGAAATGAGGAGGCCGATTGGAAAACCCATTGGAAAACATAAATAACGCGATGAAAGCCTTCGTGAATTTTCCAACCACGCTTGCAGCTCTGTTTTTTCTTCCGTTTTGCTCTACTTCGAAAACCTCCCCAATTCTAATTGCCATCTCCCAAGCAAGGCAATTTCAGGCCTCCTTAGCGCACTTTCGAGACAGGAATGAAGGAGCCTTTCCTAAATCCATCAACGATCTTGAAAGCTTCAGCAAAGAGGTGTTAAAGGAGGATCTATCTTCAAAATGGGTTCTCTACGGAAATCATATAAAAAGTAGTTATATTTGGGTTTATATCCAACCCGGCAGTCATGCGATGCCCAATTCCGTTGTCTTTTGGAGTCCCGAGCCTGTTGAGGGAAGCGTGATTGTAGGTTTTGCGGACGGTGATATTGAGGTAATAAAGGACGTTACAACAAGATCTTTAAATAGGTAGACCAATTTAGGTGCCAAGTAGGAAGTTTAGGCAAACTCGCATAAGCTACTCCGATCGCCTGAAAAAAATTTTTGACGATATTCATCCAATCCGCTGCCTACAGGCATCCTGAACTCGCTTCCACCCTCCCGGCACCACGCCCGAGGTCACCGACGCCCACGCCACTCCCTCCTGAAATCCGATGAGCACAAACACCGCCCGCCGCGAATCGATCACCTACCCCAACGGCAGGGTCGCCACCCTCGGCTACGGGGCCTCCGACAGCATCGACGACCTCTTCAGTCTCGTGCAGTCCGTCGCCATCCAGGGTGAAAGCGGCCACAAAGTCGCCTACGCCCGTACCGGCCTCGGCCGCTACGTCTCCATCGCCTACCCACAACCCGCTCTACAGATGTCCATGCTGCGCCCCGGCGGCGGGAGCGAGGGCGACGCCGGTGATCCCTACAATGGCTACGACCGTTTCGGGCGAGTGCAAGAGATGCGCTGGGAGAAGACCTTCGACCACTCCGTCATCGACGGTTGGCAATGGGGCCACAACCGCGCCTCCAACCGCACCTGGAAGAAGAACCTCGTCGCACCCTCCAGTCAGGACGAGGCCTACCGCTACGACGGGCTCTATCAGGTCCTCGGCGACGCCCTCGGCACGCTCAACACGAACCGCTCCGCCATCGGGGGCGTTCCCGGCGAAGCGGAAGCTTTTCGCTATGATCCCACCGGTAATTGTCGTCACGCTACGCGTCACGACCTGGGGATGGGTTCCGCTGCGCTTCACCAATCATTGAGCGCTCTCGCGCCAAGCCAGTGGCTCGGCTACCGCAAAGACGAGGATGGCGCGGTCGCGCTCGATCAGTCCCGCGCCAACAACCAAGACAACCAGCTCACCCAGATCGACGGCAGCAGCGCCCTGCTGGCCTATGACCGGGCGGGCAACGCCACCAAGACCGCGCCCGGCACCGATGGGGACTGGTCGAAGGGCTTCCAACCCGTCTGGGATGCCTGGAATCGGATCGTGGCGGTGAAGGATGAGAACGGCGCCACCGTGCAGAAGAACGCCTACGACGGCCTGACCCGCCGCATCACCCGTGAATCCGACGGCGAGGTCGTCCATACTTACTGGAGCGACCGCTGGAAGCCACTGGAGGAGCGGATCGATGCCGGCACCACCGCCGCCCGGCAGTATCTCTGGGGCGAGCGCCCCGGTCACCGGGACGAACTGGTGTTGCGGGACCGCGACACCGACGGGAACGGCACGCTCAACGAGCGGCTCTACGCGACGATGGACTACTTCAACGGGACCGCCGTGCTGAACACCTCCGGAACCGTGCTGGAACGCTACGGCTATTCGGCCTTCGGTGTGGAGCGGGTGATGGCGGCAGACTTCACGCCGAAGACCGGTTCGGACTACGATTGGGAGTTCGGGTTCCAGGGGCAGTTCCGGGACGAGGAAACGGGATGGAGCAACTATGGATACCGTTTCTATGTGCCAGAATTGGGACGGTGGATCAATCGAGATCTTATTGAAGAGTTAGGTGGTGAAAATCTCTATTCAAACGTTACAAACGATCCCATAAATCATTCGGATCACCTTGGTTTGCGAGTTGTGCCAAGACAGGTGCCGATGAAGCAAACCTCTGGTAGGAGGCCAACCCCGCGCCCGCCGAGGCCACCTAGACCCTCTCCTTCCGGCGGTGACCCAAGAGGAAATCCGAGATACAACGGGTTGCCTGTCCAACCCCAAATTGGCCCACCCGACAAGCCGCCTGGTCCATGGAAGTTTCTACCGCCCGGCGATTGCAGCGATTGGAGGCACAGGCAGTTACAAGACATAGTTAATGACAAATGTAAAAAAGACACTGCCTGCAGAGGAGATATGTGCTGTCCAGAATTAGATAGAAGACGAATGCTAAATCTAGAGTGCGCGATGGCTCGAGAAAAAATCAACTTCGAGTGTTTCAGAGGCGGAGACGGTGTCCACAGGGACGCAGTTGCGAAAGCCTATCGGGCAGTCGCGAATTGCGATAAGTGGCGCAGCAAAAAGGGGTGCTAAATAACAGTTTTCCATGTCAGATGATTTAGAGGAAATCTTGGAATCGATTCGAGAGGGGGACATCCAATTTCTCGAGTTTCTTGCCGAACATTTACCTAGCTTTCCGTCCGGCATCGAAGACCAAATTTTAGGAACTCGTTGGATCACCTACGCAATTGACGCGGGATCCCTTGAAAGCGTGCTTTGGATGTTGCGAAACGGCACAAAAATCGATTTTGAAGATGGCATGGGATACACGGTTCTCCATTCAGCCA
The DNA here is from genome assembly GCA_016795505.1 of Verrucomicrobiales bacterium. GTDB lineage: Bacteria > Verrucomicrobiota > Verrucomicrobiia > Verrucomicrobiales > DEV007 > JAEUHH01. The sequence continues at coordinate 3,951 of JAEUHH010000062.1, forward strand.
TTGAAAGTAAGTCCTCGAAAAAATATGAGATTATGGAAAAATTGCTCGAATTTGGCGCTGATGTTAACAAGCGGGGGTTCAATGATTGGACGCCCACACACCTCGCTGCCGCGAGAAATGACGTCAATGCTCTGGAAATTTTGGTAAGAGCAGGAGCAGATCTCAACGCTAGGACTCGGATTGACAATTTTTCTACACCACTCGAACTGGCAAAGTTGGTTGGCACTTCACCTGACGCTGTTAGTTTTCTGGAAACCGCCGAGTCCACAATGAATCTTTGATTTTCAAATCCATACTTTTCCCAGTTGGCTCTGCACCCGTTCCTTTTTATGATCTTCATCCAAATCGCCGCTTACCGCGACCCGGAACTCGTTCCCACCATTCGGGACTGCCTCGCCAAGGCTGCCTATCCCGAAGACCTCCGCTTCGGAATTTGCTGGCAGACGGACGCGGACGACCGGTGCCTTGAACCTTTCTCGAACTCGGACCAGTTTCGGATCCAACGCGTCCCCTGGCATGAAAGCAAGGGACTCTGTTGGGCGCGTTCTCAAATTCAGAAACTCTACGGCGGCGAGGAATTCACGCTCCAGCTCGATTCCCACCATCGCTTTGCTCCGGGATGGGACAAGTTTCTCCTTGAGTCACTTGAGGCTTGCGGCAGCGCCAAGCCCATCCTGACCACCTACGCGGGAGTCTATGAGCCCGGCAAGTCAGGAACACCGCCGTCCGGCCCGCTCAAGATGGTGGCGGATCGATTTACTCCCTCGGGCACGATTCTTTTCCGGCCTCACCACATCGAAGCAAGTTGAATCATCCGAAACCCACCGACACAACCGTTCCCCCATTCGGCGAGGATTGCAAAAATATTCCTAAAACCATAATGGATAGCCTGATGAAAAGTCGATGGGATCAAATGGAAGAAATGAGGAGGCCGATTGGAAAACATAAATAACGCGATGAAAGCCATCTTGAATTTTGCGACCGGTCTCACAGCCTTGTTTTTTCTTCCGTTTTGCTCTACTTCGAAAACCTCCCCAACTCTAATTTCAATCTCCCAAGCAAGGCAATTTCAAGTTTCTTTAGCGCACTTCCGAGACAGGAATGAAGGAGTCTTTCCTGAATCCATCTACGATCCTGAAAGATTCAGCTAAGAGGTGTTAAAGAAGGAATCACAGAATTTCGCTCTGCAATCTTGAAAGAGAGCCGAGAAAGTTTACTATCGCAAAATGTAAAAAATCTTTGAACTAATGATGACAGATGAACAATTTGTTCCGTATCCTATTGGTTTTCTCTATTCTCCTTTCGTCTTGCGACCGGAGTCGTGATTCCGCCAAGCCAAACTCCTCGCATCTCCCTCGGATTTCTCTCGGAATAAATATCAAGGAAGCCATCGAAACCCTCGGAGAGCCAGCATTTGCACGCCAGGCCTCACCCGACACAACCGAATGTGCTTTTATTTTTCAAGATCCCATATCAGATATGCGCATATCAGGATACAAGCTTACTTTTAAAAACGATATTCTCGTGAACATCGATGCTATCTTGGGTCAGTGAAGAGTTTCAAATGAATCAGTTTCCGTAAAGAACCCATGAGCACGAACACCGCCCGCCGCGAGTCGATCACCTGCCCCAACGGCCGGGTCGTCACCCTCGACTGCGGGGCCACCGACCGCATCGACGACCTCTTCAGTCTCGTGCAGTCCGTCCCCATTCAGGCAGAGAGCGACGCCGGAGACCCCTGCGATGGCTACGACCGTTTCGGCCGCGTCCAGGAGATGCGCTGGAAAATGACTTCTGGCAGTTCGATCATCGACGGCTGGCAGTGGGGCTACAATTGTCCTTCCGCTTCGTGCAACGACTTGGAGATCCGTTTCGCTTCGCTCGAGAGAGCGGCCAGAATCTCATCTGGCTGAGTGGCTTCTCAGTCACGCAGCTCGCTACGCTCCTTCGTTCGCATCTTGCCATTGAAGATTCTGACTCGCTCTTTTCGGCAAATCTTTTTGGCAAAGGGTCTCATCTTAGGCTTTGTGGGCATCGCCTTCGCCGCTGCCGTGCGCGGGCAATCGCACGATTTTCACTGATTCACCGGCCACCCACCCTCCGCTCTTCAGCGTCCCAGCGCCAACTCGGGAGCCTCCTATCCGCTCGGATCCTGCCGGCCGCAGGCGATTGCCAAACGGGTTCACGGCTTTCCGCTCCGGCCCTGTGCGGATGAGGAATGCAGGCTGGCGGATTGACCAATCCGCGGAAATTTGCCAACAATGGGACGAAACCCGCACTCCTTCCCGTTCTGGCGATGGGCGTGCCGCATCCCGACCAGAACACCCGCCCGGAAACTTAACGGAGAAGGCGGGGTTTGGCTCGGTGCGGTCCACCCAGGCCCCCAATTCCTTCCCCCGGCAACAACCATGACTTTGATCCACCGATTCATGCGATTCAGCTCTTTTGGCTGTTCACTCCTCGCCGCATCCCTCGCCCTGACCTGCCCGGGCCAGGATGCCGCCCCCGACGCCCGCACGGTCCTCGATCAATCCGGCGTCAAGGGCGGCTTCGTCGTCCATGTCGGTGCCCGGGACGGTCGCTTCACTGCCGCACTGCGCGGATCGGAGAGCTATCTCGTCCACGGTCTCGTGCGCGAGGCGGGACAGGTGAAAGTCGCGCGGGAGGCGATCGCCGCGGCCGGCGGCTACGGGCCGGTCAGCGCGGACGCGTGGGATGGGGCTCACCTCCCCTACGTCGAGGGCACGGTGAACCTGCTGGTCATTGATCAAGGCGAATCCGTCCCCGATGCGGAGATCGAACGCGTCCTCACCCCGCTCGGAGTCGCCATGACGAAGACCACCGACGGCTGGAAGCGCCACCAAAAACCCTGGCCCGAGTCGATGGATGAGTGGACGCACTACTACTACGACGCGAAGGGCAACGCCGCCTCGAAGGACAGCGAAGTCGGCCCGCCCGAGCGGCTCCAGTGGCTGGGCAGCCCGCGGTGGTCGCGCCACCACGACCGCATGGCCTCGATGAGCGCGAAGGTCTCGGCGAAGGGACGCCTTTTCTACATCATGGACGAGGGCTCGCGCATCAGCATCCTGTTGCCCTCGAAGTTCCACCTCATCGCGCGTGACGCCTTCAATGGCACCGTCCTGTGGAAAAAGCCGATCGACGAGTGGAGCACGAACCTCTGGCCGCTGAAGACCGGACCGACTTCCCTGACCCGGCGCCTGGTCGCGGATGGCGAACGGATCTTCGTGACGATGGGCATCACCGCGCCCGTCTCCGTGATCGAGGCGGCCACCGGGAAGGAGTTGAGGGTGCTTCCGGAAACGAAGGGCACCGAAGAGCTGATGTATGCAGACGGCATCCTCTACGCCCTCGTCAATCCATCGGCGGAATGGGTGCTCAAGGACTTCGCTCCGCAGCAACAGAGCGACCAGAAGCGGGTCGAAACCGAATACACCTGGGACCAAAAGCCGCGCGTGCTGATGGCTCTCAACCCGGACTCGGGCGAAATCCTGTGGAAGCTCGAGGGACTCGTCGCCCCCCTCACGCCGTCGGTCGATGGCCGGCGCCTCGCCTACTACGACGGAGAAAAGATCCACTGCCTCGATGCGAAAACCGGCCAGGAAATGTGGGTCAGTCAAGAGGCGCCCCGGCGTCAGCTCTACGAGTACAATTTCGGACCGCGCCTGCTGTTCTCCGGCGAGACGGTCCTCTTTGCGGGCGGGGATGGATCGATGCGCGGGCTCGACGCGCCCACCGGCAAGGTGCTGTGGGAGGCGCCGCACGAGAAGTCGGGCTACCGCTCGCCCGAGGATCTCATCGTCAGCGGCGGGCTCGTTTGGAATGCGGGCACGCTGCAAGGCAACCAGAGCGGTGAATTCATCGGGCGCGATCTCCGCACCGGCGAGGTGAAGAAGCAATTCCTCCCCGATGTGCCGCCGGATACCTACTGGTTCCACCACCGCTGCTACATCGCGAAGGCGACCGACAAGTTCCTCATTCCCTCGCGGACCGGGATCGAGTACGTCGACCACGAGCACGAGCACTGGGACCTGAACCACTGGGTCCGCGGCGCGTGCCTCTACGGCGTGCTGCCCTGCAACGGCCTGACCTACGCCGGTCCGCACAACTGCGCCTGCTACCCCGAGGCCAAGCTGTTCGGAATGAACGCCCTCGCCCCGAAGGCGAAGCATCCGCTGCCGCCGAACCTGCCCGAGGAAGCCCGGCTGGAGAAGGGGCCCGCCTTTGACATGGCCGATGAGGAAAATCACCCCCTCGACTGGCCCACCTACCGGCACGATGCGCAGCGGAGCGGCTTTTCCGATCAGGATCTCGCGGCCGACCTCCCGGTGGCTTGGGAGACGAAGCTCGGGGGCCGCCTCAGCGCGCCGGTCGTCGCGAATGGCAGGGTGTTCGTTTCCTCGGTCGAAACCCACACCCTGCACGCCATCGACGGGGCCTCGGGTGAGGAAGCCTGGCATTTCATCGCCGGATCGCGCATCGATTCGCCGCCGACCTGGTATGCGGGCCGGGTCATCTTCGGCTGCATGGATGGCAGCGTCTACGCCCTCCGCGCCAGCGACGGGGCACTCTGCTGGCGCTTCCGGGCGACGCCGACCGACCTGCGCCACATGGCCTTCGAGCAGCTCGAGAGCGTCTGGCCGGTGCATGGCAGCGTGCTCGTCGAGGACGGCGTTGCCAGCTTTGTCTGCGGACGCTCCTGCTTCCTCGATGGTGGCATGAAGTTCTTCCGCCTCGATGCGAAGACCGGGAAGAAACTCGTCGAGGTCGCCTTCACCGACCGCGATCCCGAGACCGGCAAGCCGCTCGATGAGCTGCACAAGACCCTGCAGATGCCGACGGCGCTGAGCGACATCCTGAGCAGCGACGGCAGGGGCACGATCTACCTGCGCTCGCAGAAGATCGACCACCAGGGCCAGCGCGTCGACATCGCGCCGGTCAGCGGCAACGCCATCGAGCAGGGCGCCGCCCAACGCGGGGATCATCCCCACCTCTTTGCCGCCTTTGGCTACCTGGACGCCGAGTGGTTCCACCGCGCGCTCTGGATCTACGGCGAAAACTCGGCCGGCGGTCACAATGGCTATTACCAACCCGGGAAATACACGCCGACGGGGCGCATCCTCGTCTTCGACGACGAGAACGTCTACAGCTACGGCCGCGAGGCGAAATACCTGAAGTGGACCACGACGATGGAACACACCCTGCAGGCCTCGAGCAAGGTGCCGCCAAAAGTGGACGTCGCCGTAGTCGCGGCCGCCGCCGCGGCCGGCAAGGGCGGAGCCAGACCGCCGGGAGTGACTTTTCCGGATGCGAACTCTCTCGATCCCACCGACAAGGCCCTCACCGTGGAATGCTGGATCCTCCCCGACGGCAAGGAGGGCATTCTCATCAACCACGGAGCCGGCCTCATGGGCTACGCCCTGAGCCTTCAGGCCGGAAAGCCGGTCTTCCACGTCCGGGACGCGGCCACCAAAACCCTCGCGACCGTCGTCGCGCCGGAGGCACTCGGAGACGGCTGGCACCACCTCGCGGCCGTGCTCGGGACCGATCTGGCGATGACGCTCTACGTCGATGGCGAAGCGGTCGCAAAGGGAACCGCAAAGGGTTTTCCAGGCCGCCCGAAAGCCCCGCTCAGCTTCGGTGGCGGCGTCGATCAGTGGGTCGGCCCCGACCAGCCCACGCCCTACCGCGGCATGCTCGACCAAGTGGTGATCCACCATCGCCCCCTCGATGGGCAGGCGGTTCTGGAGCGCTTCGCGCGGCCCGAGGTGAGTCCCTCCAGCGAGACGGCCCTGTTGTGCACCTTCGACCGTGGCGATGCCCGCGACGAATCCGGCAACGGCACCCACGGCGTCAGCACCGCCGTGGAGAGCGGCAAGGGCCGCGCCGGTGCGGCCCTCTGGTTCCGCGCCGTCTCTCCCGTGGCCCAATCGAATGGGAAGGGCAAAGCGAAAGGCAAGGGCAAGGGTGGCGAAAAGGGAAAAGCCGTCGCCAAGGGCGGAGCTGCCCCGAAAACGCCGGACAGCCACGTGCAGCACCAATGGGAAACCTATGTGCCCGTCGTGACCCGGGCCATGGCGCTGGCCGGAAAGGATCTGTTCGTCGCCGGGCCGCCCGATGTGCTCGATGAGGAATACGCCTTCGAGGCCCTTTCCCAGAAAGACCCCGCCATTCAGGAGCAACTCTCCGAGCAGGACGCCGCCCTCGAGGGCAACCGCGGGGCTGTCCTGATGCGCATGGATGTGAAGACCGGCGAGCCCGGCGAGCGGCTCGAACTCGACAGCCCACCAGTCTGGGATGGCATGGTCGTCGCCCGCGGCCATCTCTACGTCGTCACCGTCGATGGACGGGTGAAGCGATTCGGGAAATGAAACCGTCCGCCCGTTACTGCCCAGGCCTGACGGCTCTCGTGTTGTTCGCGGCGGGCATCGCCTCGGCGTGTACCATCCCCGTGTTTCGCTACGCCCTCGACCGGTGGGAGGCGGACCCCTTTCGCCTCGTCGTGCCGAAGGCCTGGGCGACCGACCGGGAAAAGGTCAAACTCCTGGTCCCCCTGCGGGGCAATGCCGTCGCGAACGTGCTCGTCGAAGAGAGCGACGATCCCACGCTCGACCGGGCGAGGCTGCTCTTTCCCCACGATGATCTCCCCCTCTGGGAGGGAGCGCTCGACTCGGCATCGATGGAGCCGCTGCTCGATTCGCCGGCCCGCCGCGCCCTGCTCGAGCGACTGCTCGCCGGTGACTCCGTCGTCTGGGTCGTGGCCACCCGCGGCTCTGATGGTAAAGAAGCCCTGGATCGCATCGCATCGCGCCTGCGCTTTCTCGAGCAGGTCGCCGAGCTGCCCGTGCAGAATCCCGACGATCCCGACAGCCAGCTCGGCCCCGGGCCCGAACTGATGCTGAAGTTTTCCGTCCTTCCCCTGTCCCTCGATGATCCTGCCGAGCGGACCTTTGCCACGATGCTGGCCGGTCCGGCCCACCCGGCCTTGACCGCCGGCGGAGCGGGCTTTGCGGCGCCCGTTTTCGGTCGCGGTCGCGTTCTCGGGGCCTGGCCGCTGGACGAGCTCGATGACATCACCCTCGAGGACACCTCCCTCTTTCTGACCGGCCGTTGCTCGTGCCGGGTGAAAAACGACAATCCCGGCTGGGACCTGCTCCTGAAAGTCGATTGGGAAAGCGCCCTCAGCCGCGCCGCCGAGGCTCCCCAGAGCAGCGCCCCCGCGGTCGTTCCGCCGGTGCCCGCCTCGGATCCGGTCGAAATCACCGTGACCCCCGCGGCGTCCCCGGCCCTCTCCGACCGGACACCCCGTCTCTCGTGGGACATCGTCGGCATCGGACTGGCCGTGATCTTCGCACTTGCGGGTTGGCGCCTGTGGCGGGTTCGTTGACCTCCCATCTCAGGTATCATGCCCCGCCGCCTCCTCGCCCTCGTCTGCTTTGCCATCGCGTCCGCGATCATCGCGCTGCTGTGGCTGCGCTCCGGGTCCGACTCGGCGGCGACCTCCTCTCTCACCGTCTATTGCGCGGCCGGACTCAAGAAACCGGTCGAGGCCATCGCGAACGCCTACCGCGAAGAGCTGGGCGTCGAGGTGAACCTGCAATACGGCGGCACCGGGACGCTGCTCAGCCAGATCGAAGTGGCGAAACGGGGCGATCTTTTCATCGCGGCCGACGATGGATCGCTCTCCGACGCGGGAAAACGCCAGCTCATCGCCGAGAGCCTGCCCCTGGCGGTCCAGCGGCCGGTCATCGCGGTCAAATCCGGCAATTCCAAAGGCATCCTGACCCTGTCCGACCTCTCCCGCGACGATGTCCGGCTCGCCCTGGCCAATCCCGAGGCCGCCAGCATCTCCAAAGTGTCCAAAAAGCTGCTTGGCGACACCTGGGATGGCCTCGCTGCAAAGGCCGCCGTCATGAAACCCACCGTCACCGAACTCGCCGCAGATCTCCAGCTCGGCGCGGTCGATGCCGCCATCGTCTGGGATGCGACCGTGCGGCAGTTCGACGGACTCGCCGCTGTCGATCTGCCCGAGCTTTCCCAGCATCGCGAAAATGCCTCCGCCGCCGTCCTGTCGGCCTGCCAGGACCCCTCGGCCGCTCTTCGCTTCGCCCGTTACCTGGCCGCGCCGGACCGCGGGGGCAGGATCTTCGAGGCACACGGCTTCACTCCCGCCGGCGGGGACGCCTGGGCGGAGCGTCCCTCACTGGTGCTTTACAGCGGCGGCGTCAACCGCCTCGCCATCGAGCCGGTCCTGAAGGAGTTCGCCGATCGCGAGAATGTCGAGCTCACCACCGTTTACAATGGCTGCGGCATCCTTTGCGCCGCGATGAAAGCCATGACCGACACGGCGAACCCCAAATTCCCCGACGTCTACTACGCCTGCGACGTCTGCTTCGTCGCGCCCGTGGCCGAGCAGTTCCCCGAGGCCGTCCTGCTGACCGAGACAGCCATCGTCATCGCCGTGCCCGAGGGCAATCCCGCCGGCATCAAGACCCTCGCCGACCTCGCCCGTGACGGGCTCCGCGTCGGGCTGTGCAATGCCGAGCAGAGCACCCTCGGCTTCATGACCACCGCCATGCTGCGACAGACCGGCCTGCTCGACAGCGTGAGAAAAAACGTCGCCGTCGAGGTGCCCACCGCCGATTTCCTCGTCAACCAGATGCGGGCCGGCAGCCTCGATGCCATCATCGTTTACGAGGTCAACGTGGCTCCCCACCCGACCCTTTTCGACTCCATCGCCCTGCCGGAGGAGTTCTCCAAGGCCATCCAGCCCTTCGCGGTGCGAAAGGACTCGCCGAACGCGCGGCTGGCCGGCCGGCTGCTGGCTTTTCTCAGCAGCCGGTCCGCCGTCTTCGAGTCCGCCGGCTTTCGCTGGCGCGGCGACGAGCAGGCGATTCCGAGTGACCGGCTCGACGTGCCGCCCTGGCTGAAACCATGAGCCCGGCCCGCCGCTTCTCACCCTTTTGGACCGTCCTCGGACTCGTCACCGCGGCCTACCTCGGCTTCTGGCTTGCCATGCTCGTCGCCACCGCGACCTACACCTCCGCCGACGGCGTGGCCAAAGTCCTCCTCTCCCGCGAGATCCTCTACGCGACGGCGCTCAGCCTCGTGACCTGCACCGCCTCGGCCCTGCTGTCCGCGCTCGTCGCCGTGCCGGTCGCCTACCTCATGTCGCGCAGACGCTTCCCCGGACACGCCTTCATCGATGCCGCCCTCGACATTCCCATCGTCCTCCCGCCCATGGTGGTGGGGATCTGCCTCCTCATCTTCTTCCAGACCCGCGCCGGCGGCCTCATCGAGCAGGCCATCCCACTGACCTACACCGTCGGCGGCGTCATCGTCGCCCAGTTTGTCATCGCCGCGGCCTTTGCCATCCGCACGATGCGGAATGTCTTCGACCACCTGTCCCCGAGACCGGAGCAGGTCGCCCTCACCCTCGGTGCCTCGCCCGGTCGGGCCTTCTGGCACGTCACCCTGCCCGCGGCCCGGAGCGGTGTCTTCGCCGCCGCCAGCGTGGCCTGGGCCCGCAGCCTCGGCGAGTTCGGTCCCGTCCTCGTCTTCGCCGGCGCCACGCGGATGAAAACCGAAGTCCTGCCCACCAGCGTCTGGCTCGCCTGGAGCGTCGGAGAACTCGAGCAGGGCGTCGCCGTCAGCCTGCTCATGATCGTGATTTCCATGATCGTGCTCGCCGCAGTCAAGGCCACCGGAGAACGCGTATGATCCGGGTCGATGACATCTCCTGGTCGCCGCCGGGCAAAGGCGCCAAGCCCGTCCTGGACGGCGTCACGTTCGAGGTTCCCCGCGCCACCTATGCCGTCCTCATGGGGAAAACCGGATCGGGCAAGACCACCCTGCTGGAGATCCTCTGCGGCCTGCGCCCGCCCTCCACGGGCCGGATCATCATCGATGACCGGGATGTCACCTCGGCCACCCCCGGCGCGCGCGGTCTCGGCTACGTGCCCCAGGACGGCGCCCTGTTTCCCACCCTGACCGTCCGGGAGCAGATCGGCTTCGGCCTGCGGATGCGGCGCGTCCCGCCCGATCGCATCGCCGCCACCGTGCACGACGCAGCCGAGCGGGTCGGAGTTTCCCATCTGCTCGACCGCCTGCCTCCCGGCCTGTCCGGCGGCGAGCGCCAGCGCGTCGCTCTCGCCCGCGCCCTCGCCGTGCAGCCCTCCGTCCTCCTCCTCGACGAGCCCCTCGCCTCCGTCGATGAGGAGACCCAGACCGGCCTCATGGAGCTGCTCCAGCAGACCCAGCGACAGCACCGCATCACCGTCCTCCACGTCACCCATTCCCGTCGCGAGGCGACCGGCCTGGGAGATCTCCACCTGCGACTCGAGCACGGGCGGATCGTCGCGCACCCCATCGACGCATGAATCCCGACCCCGCACCCTCACCCCTCACCGACGAGGAGCGCGCCCGCTACGAGTGGCAGATGTGGGTGCCCGGCATGGGGGAGATCGGACAGGGTCGCCTCAGAGACACGACCGTGTTTATCTCGCGAGTCGGCGGACTCGGCGGCGTGGTCGCCCTGGAGCTGGCCGCCGCCGGCGTGGGTCGCCTCATCCTCGCCCACGCGGGAAACCTGAAGCCCTCCGACCTGAACCGCCAACTCCTCCAGACCCACGACCACCTCGGCAAGCCCCGCATCGAGAGCATCGTGCGGCGCCTCCGCGAGCTCAATCCCCACTGCGACATCACCGGCCTCGGGGAAAACGTCTGCGAGGACAATGTCCGGCGCCTCGTGGCCGGAGCCGACATCCTCGTCGATGCCGCCCCGCTGTTTCAGGAGCGACTCGCCATCAACCGCGCCGCCTTTGCCCTGGGGAAGCCGCTCGTGGAGTGCGCCATGTATGCCCTGACCGCCCAGATCACCACCTTCCTGCCCGGCCGCACCGGCTGCCTCGAGTGCCAGGTGCCCGAAGTCCCCCCCGATTGGAAGCGCCAGTTTCCCGTCTTCGGCGCCGTCAGCGGCACCGTTGGCTGCCTCGGCGCGATGGAAGTCATCAAGCTCGCCACCGGTCTCGGCCAGCCCCTCGCCGACACCATGCTGACCATGGACCTCGCCACCATGCGCTTCCGCCGCGTCGCCATGCGCCGGCGACCCGATTGTGCCGTTTGTGGGGCGGGGGATTTTGGGGAGGGGTGAGGGCGGTGACAGATCGATCACCGCCGCTTCATCGCCCGGACCAGATCGGCGACCAGCTTCTTCAGCGCGTCCGCGCGCTTGGGGCCGAATAGATCGCTGGTTTGCAACTCATAGAGCAATACGTCACCCACCGAAATGGCGGGGATGTCGCATTCTTCGAGCCGGACCGGAAAAATGAAGGCGTTGTCGTCCAGCATTTCTTGGTGCATGAGCACGGCCGTTTTCACCTCAAACTTGGCGACCGTGCGATCTCGGTCATCCACGCTATGCGACCAGCAGGACACCACGGCGTTCGCTTTCAGGACGGCGTCCCTCACCTTCGGACGCCACTCTGTGCCATTTCGGATGTGATGTTTGTCCCACCAAACTTGCAGCCCTTCTTTCTTCAGCGCCTCGCGTAGCGCCTCGATGGCTTCGATATCCTCGCCCAGGTAGGACAAAAAGACGTAGGGCGGTTTTGGGGGTGCCTCGTCATCGACCTCTTCGCCGTCCATCATGAAATCTCCCAGCCGTCTCGGAGTCTTGGGTGGGGCGGACGAAGCCAAAGGCCCGAGGAGATCGGCGACGACGATTTCCTGAAAGCCGTGTTTGCCCATATGGCGCGGGTACTTTTTCAGATCTTTCCTTTCCGCCTCTTCCAGTTCGGCCAGCGGGATCGGTGGCGCGTCCGGAAAGTCCGGATGGGGCACCAGCCATTCCACGTTCAGTTCGCGATAGGAGCGGTGAATCTCCTCCAAATGCCGCCGCAGCACGGCCAGCAATTCCCCCGGTTTCCTGCCGGTGCCCGCCACCGTGAAGGCGATTTCCCCCTGGCCGCCCCGGATCTCGTCCCAGCGGGCGTGGACCGAGGACTGGCAACCAGATGGGGCGTCACCCTCCAGCACGATCCCGTCGCGCCACCAGAGCTGTCGGGGCGACAGTTCGTGGGTCTTGGGGATCAGGCGACTGATCACCCCCACCGGCAGGGTTTCGTAGCGGCAGATCAAGCGCAAGGCGGAGCGCGGCGGGGCGAGTCCCTCCAGGACCGCCTCAGCCGCCTCGCTCGGACTTTGTTGGAGTTGCGGCGGCACGATCCAGTTGCCCCCGCTCTCGAAAGCCAGCTCATGGGCCTCCATCACCTTCAGCAGCCAGGCACAGTCCGACGCCGAGTAGCGGGCCGGGTCGAGCCAGCAGCTCAGATCCCCGTCGTGGATCAGCCCTTGGGCATTCGCCAGCTCCTTGTGATTCAGCACCTGGTAGAGCCCGCTGGTCAGCCACTCCGGCTCCAGCAGGGCGCGGTCGTTGTCCTTCACTTTGGAGATGCGCACCAGCAGCCCGGCGTGATCCAGGCAGGCGAGCAGGGCATTGCGACCGCCGGCCTCCTTCAGCCCGGCATCGGCACAGACCTGGGCGTAGTAATCGAGATTTACGTGGAATTTCCCGTCCTGCTTCAGGGCGGCCATTTTCTCCTTCACCGCGAAATACTCCGGCGCCCAGGGCAGCCAGGGTTCCCGCAGTGCGGCCAGTTCGGCGAAAAGCGCTTCCTCCAGTTTCTCCAGCCCCACTCCGGTGGTGCAACTGGTGGGAAACAGCGCCTTCTCCGGAAAATTCTCCCCGCACTCGGCTGGAAGATCGCGCTCGGTCAGCGGGCAGGACCCATCGTCGCAATGATTCAGCGCCACCAACACCCGAGCATTTTTGGCCTGGGCGCGGATCAGCTTCATCCAATAGCGGATCTTCGTGGCGGGATCGTCTCCGCCCTTGTTGACGACCAGGATGTAAACTGCCCCCTCGCCCAGAAAGAGCTTCTGGTGGGTCTCGTGCATCAATTCCTGCCCGCCGAAGTCCCACACTCGCACCATCAACTCCCCTTTGCCGGGAATGTCGGGGATATGCCATTCCAGAATGTCCACGCCCAGAGTCTGCTTTCGCTTCTTGGCATCGGCCCTTTTCCGATTCACCAGCCAGTTCGCCACCGAGGACTTGCCAGCCATGCCATCGCCCACCAGCACCACGCGGGCTTCGCGGAAGGGGCGGGCAGTGTGCGCTGCCTTCGCCTTCTGCTGGTCGAAATAGGTGGTCAGGATGTCCCGCGGGCGGGCAGGGCGAGCAGAAAAGGCGCGGACTTCAATCCTGCGTGGCCCCAACACGGAATCCGGCAACTCCAATTTCGGGTTATCGTGGAGGAATAGCTCCTTGAGCGTGCCGCGCCGCGACAAAGTGAAAAGTTCCGGCGGCAAACTTTGTAGCTGGCAACCGGACAAGTGGAGACCTTTTAAACTGTATAGGCGGCCAATTGCAGGGGGGATCTGACACAGCGGGTTCTTGTCAAGAAAGAGTTCAGTTAGACCCGGTTGGCTCAATACCGAGCCTGGCACCTCAGATAGGCCGCAACCCCAGAGATACAAGATCTCCAGTGCCGGCGGAAGCGGGAACTCGTCAGGATCTACGTTCAGATCGTTTCCACCCAAGTTAAGGAATCGAATAGAAGCCATCTCTCCCAGCCACTCTGGAACGTGGCGCAGGCCGACAGATCTCAAGGCCAATTGACGCAGTTTCGACAGCCGGCGAAACCCTTTGGGAAGCGTAGAAAGAGTCGCGTCAGCAATGATTAGTGTCTTTAAATGCGAAAGGGAAAACAGGCTTTCCGGCAGTGCCGGGAGGGCCCCGGAAAGGGTTCCGTCAAATACGGAACCATCTGGCTGACTCCAAGCTTTGCTCCTTAGACCCAAATAGAGCTCGGGCGCCTTTTCCCGCGCACATCTGGCAATCGCCTCCTCCGCTTCCTGAAATACGATCTTCTCCTCAGCAGTCATGGCACAGGGTATGGCAAAGGTTCATTTCTCCAGCAGGAACACCCAAAAGCCTTGGCCGAGCCACCACCGCCCCAATCACCCCGCCACTGCCACAGGCTCGCGACGGCGGAAGCGAAGGCGGGCGGGAGGACCGAGCCCAAGTTCGCTTAGGTGACCGCGATTCCTCCCCGCGTCAAGTCCGGCCCAATGTCGCTGGAAACAGGCGGAGAGATCGGAAACCGGAAAAGCAGGCCCACCCAAAGAAGCGGCACAAAAACCCCATCCAGCGGCGGACTGCCGCGCCGGACGCCTCCTCTCGGATCGAAAAAACCGGTCCGTCAGCCCCGAAGTCGGTCCCCCCGGGCTGGAGACGCGCCCTTTTGCCAAAAGCTTACCTCTCCAACCCGTCGGCGAGCCTCTCCAACCCGTCGGCGAGCCTCTCCAACTCGTCGGCGACCCTCTCCAACTTGTCGGCAACCCTCTCCAACCCGTCGGCGGACCTCTCCAACCCGTCGGCGACCCTCTCCAATCCGTCGGCGACCCTCTCCAACCCGTCGGCAGGCCTCTCCAACTCGTCGGCGGCGTTCTCCCAGCAATCGAGCTTGCCGTGGCTCCGTTTCCGGATTCGCCTCGACGGCTCCCATGGACTTCCCCACCGCTTCCCATGGCCCGATCCGGGCTCCGACTCCGATTCCCACCCCAAGCTAGACCCCATCGGGCCCGCGCCGACCGGCTCCGCCCCGGGGGATCCCACTCCGTTGACCGGCTCCCGATCCTTGGCGAGACGGGTTGAACCCTCGTTTACGAACCGCCTCGGAACTTTTTCCGAAAAAAGGCTTGCCAAAAAATCCGAAAAAGAGGCAAATGCCTCGTCGCCCCTATGCCAGAGCCAATCACATGGGATTCCGGAGTGAGCTACGATCAGCCAGGGATCGTGTGGGATGGCTTTTTGCCAGAGGAGGCGCCGCCACCCACCACCCCACCTCTACCACCCAACCTGAACCCCCTGTCTCCGACCATGAACCTGAACACCAGCATCGACTTCCTCAAAGACCGCGTGGACAAGACCCGCAGCGTGCAGGCGAGCATCGCCGCCACCTGGATCTGGCCCGGCCGGACCCTCGCCGAATGGGACGCCGACAGCGGGGCGCTCGACAAATCCGTCGAAAACAGCCTCGCCCACCTCGCCACCGAGGCCCACACCCGCGCCGAGGCCGCCCGCGGCGATCTCGATACCCGGCTCGGCGTGATCCACGCCCAGACCGTGGCCGTGGCCGGCATCATGCGCGTGCGCGCCCAGCGCCAGCCCGAGTTGAAACCAGTGGTCGACGAACTCAGCGCCCGCGCCGACTCCCGCGACGGCATCGAAAAGGAGGGCACCACCCTGCTCTCCGCTTGGAAGCTCGAATTCGGCGGCGCCGCCTTCGTCCCCGGTCCGGGCCTCGACTACGAGTCCTTCCGCCAGCTTTTCCACGGCCATCCCGGTGATCCCGCCGCCACCCCGCCCGTGCCGGCCCTGCCCACCCTGCGCGATTTGAAGGAAGCCTACTCCGACCTCTCCACCGTCGACCGCCGCGAAGCCGGCCGTCTCAACGCCAAGCTGATGACGGTGGAACGCGACTGTCAGGACTGGTACGCCGAAGCCACCAAGCTCTTCGTCGCCGGCACCGAAATCGGCGACCTGATCCGCTCCCAGGTGCCAACGACGACGGATTATGCGGGGACGCCGGAGGAGGAGGAGCCGACGGAGCCGGAGGAACCGACGCCCCCGACTGAATAAAAGAGCGTTCGCAATCGCGCGGCGGGCTCCATGAGCAAGCGATTGCCTCGTTCGGGGAAATCACGGATGATCATTTCCACCAGCCTCCCATGCGCCTCTACCTCGACAATTGCTGTTTCAATCGGCCCTTCGACGATCAGTCCCAGATGCGGGTGCGTCTGGAGACAGAGGCTAAGCTGGCGATCCAGCGTGAGGTCCGAGACGGTCTTGTGGAGTTGGCTTGGTCTTACCTGTTGGACTATGAGAATGCCGCCAACCCAAGCGAAGAACGCAGGGAAAGCATCACAGTATGGCGAAAATACGCCGTCATAGACACCGCACAGTCGGAGGAGATCCTGGACATGGCTCACGCTATTCACCAAGAGGGAATCAGGGAATTGGATGCACTCCATCTCGCGGCGGCAATTTCGCTGAAATGCGATATCTTCCTCACTACCGACAGAGGAATCCTCAAGCGCCGAGAGAAGCTTTCGGGCATTCGGATACTCAACCCCATCGATTATTATGCGAACTCCTATGACTGACTCGGAAATCCGGTCCTATGGCGCTGCTGCCTTGATGGAATCGCTGGGCGCCGTCGATGCGGAGCGTTTCATTACCTTGATCCTGCGTGAGCCATTTGACTACACGCAATGGAGGAAATCGCTTTTTGAGGGGCGGTCGGTTGAGGATATCAGCGCCGCGGCGGCGAAGCGTCGGGAAGAAGCGGATCGGATAGACTAAGAGGGAAAACTCGGTCCCATTCTTCCGCACTTTCTCGCCAAACGGAGAGCCTCGGTTTCGTCGACATCGACGTTCAGACACAGGGCAGCCGCCCCCATGTCCGCGAAGATTTGCGTGTTCTCATCGCTTCGTTGGGGTCACACTCTGCCGACGATTTGCACTCCGGAAGAGCTGCTTTCCACGCCATGAAGACAGTGCCCGCGCCTGACAACCTCGCCGAAATCTGGGCGATCAAAGACGCCTTGTCGGCGAGGCACGGCCACAGCCTCAAGGCCACGTGCCGGGCGCTCTATGCCGAGCAGGCCAAACATCCGGAGGATTTCGTCAATCTCGGAGCCGCCGGGGAGCCAGAGGCCGCCGCAAGGCCCAAGCAAAAGCCAGAGCCAAAGGCCGCCACGGGCCGCAAGCGCTGACCCGTCCCCCTCAATACGCCTTCGCAAACACCACCCGCTGGCCCACCGGAAGAGGGAGATGGCTCCGCCAAGTCGGCGGCGATCTTTTTCACCATGCCGTTTCCTCAGCCAATTCCTCCGCCGGATAATCCACCACCGGGATACCATAATGCCCCAACACGTCGATGAAGCCCCGTTTCGGGTAGCCGGCCAGTTCGGCGGCTTGTCCGAGCGAGAGGCGGCCCAGTTCAAAAAACTTGAGAGCCATCATCAAGCGGCCCTCGTCCGCATCGACAAAGGGCGGCAACTCGAACGGCGCTGGCGTGGCGGTGGCGGCGGACATGGGAAAGAAATAGCTCACTCCGGGATTGATGGCAATGCGGAAGCCGGCGCGGCGGACGCCGGCCGCCCACAGATGGTCCTGCCTGTCAATCTGCTGGCCTCCCTGAATCTGTGGGAGATCCTTCCGTCCTTGCTATCCCTTTCATGCAAAGGGCGCGGCCCCCTCAATACGCCTTCGCAAACACCACCCGCCCCTCGGCGGCTTTCCCCGTGCCGATGCAGGTGCCGGGGCCGCCGCGAAGGGCGGGGTCGTTCGGGATGCAGCGGACGGTGATCTTCAACTCTTTGGCGAGGGCATCCTCGTCCTCGGCGGAGCCGGCCCAGTGGGCGAGGGCGAAGCCGCCGCCGGTCTGCTCGTTGGCGAAATAGGCTTTCAACTCGTCCATGGAGCCGACCTCGACCGTGTTGGCCTCGCGGAAGGCGGTGGCGCGCTCCAGCAGGGTGTCGTGAATCGATTGCAGGGTGGCGGTGATGCTGTCCACGGCCTCGGTCAGGGGGATGAAGGCCTTTTCCTTCGGTCCCTGGTCGCGGCGGGTCAGGGCGACGGACCCGCTCTCCAGATCGCGCGGCCCGATCTCGATGCGCACCGGCACGCCTTTCTTGATCCACTCCCAGTTCTTCACCCCGCCGCCGAGATCGCGCTCGTCCACCTCGACCCGCACGGGATCGCCGTGATAGCGCTGCCCACGGAGCTGGGTCGCGAGGTCGCGGCAGGCGGCCAGCACGGCGTCGCGGGTCTCGGGCTTCGGAGTGACGGGCAGGATCACCACCTGCGTCGGGGCGATGCGGGGCGGCAGGATGATGCCGTCGTCGTCGCCGTGGGCCATGATCAGGGTGCCGATGAGGCGCGTGCTGACGCCCCAACTCGTCGTCCAGGCATGCTCGCGTCGGCCTTCGCGGCCCTCGAACTCGATGCCGGCGGCATGGGAGAAATTCTGCCCGAGGAAGTGGGACGTGCCGGCCTGGATCGCCTTTCGGTCCTGCACCATGGCCTCGACGGTGTAGGTGTTCAGCGCTCCGGGGAAGCGCTCGGCCTCGGTCTTCTCGCCGGGGATCACCGGGATGGCGAGGTGGTCGCGCAGGAAGCGCTCATAGACGCCGTGCATCAACTTCGTCTCGACCATGGCTTCCTCGGCGGTCTCGTGGGCGGTGTGGCCCTCCTGCCAGAGGAATTCCGCGGTGCGCAGGAACAGCCGCGGCCGCATCTCCCAGCGCATCACATTGGCCCATTGGTTGATCAGCAGGGGCAGGTCGCGGTAGCTCTGCACCCAGCGGGCAAAAGCCGCGCCGATGATGGTCTCGGAGGTGGGACGGATGACGAAGGGCTCGGTGAGTTTGCCGGAGGGCACCATCTTGCCATCGACCAGCTCGAGGCGGTGATGCGTGACCACGGCGCACTCGGTGGCGAAGCCCTCGACGTGGGTGGCCTCTTTTTCCAGATAGCTCACCGGGATGAGCAGGGGAAAGTAGGCGTTCTTGTGGCCGGTCTCTTTGAAATAGGCGTCGAGCTGGCGCTGGATGAGTTCCCAGATGCCGTAGCCCCACGGCTTGATGACCATGCAGCCGCGGACTTCGGAATTCTCCGCCAGATCGGCGGCGCGGACGACCTGCTGATACCACTCCGGGAAATCTTCGGCGCGGGTGGGCGAGATGGCGTTTTGGGAGCCTTTGGACATGGGTAGGGGGGGAGTAAAAGGTGATAGGTGGAAAAGGAAAATGGGCGGCCGGCGACGAGCGCGGGGATTTCCGATCAAAGAGGGTTGGTTCGCCGATGAGACAGGGTACGATCGGCGATCGAACCGGGTTGGATCGGAGGGCGAACCCTATTCATTCGCGGGCGGATTGCCAGCGGGGAAATCAGAAGGTGTATCCCATCCGGAAAAACAAAACGGTTTCTCCCGTGATCCATTGGTCGATCCTCACCAGCGGGCGAAACAGTGGTTCCATGCTTTGGGCGACCCGACCGGGCACGAGTATCACCATCGGTCCCCGGTAGGGACTGAAAGAGGCCTGTAGCCTCCAATAGAGGTACGGCCCCACCCACAGCAGAAGCACGGCCCCCAGCACGCTGAGCCAATTCCACCGATGGCGTCGCAACCACTTTCGCATCGGCGTTACTTTTCCCTCGGTTGCAGGCTTTTTTCAACGGCGTCGCCCAGTTCCTGGACCGCTTCTTTCAGGCCTTGGGCGGCTTCTTCGAGGCGGTCGGCGGGATAGGCGATGTCCCAGCGGAGCACGGTCACGTCTTCGTCGTGCAGCCAGCCATCGGCGGCGGCGAGGGGGCGATAGAGTTTTTCGGTTCCCCGGGGCACCCAGTCGGGCATGAAGACGGTGCGGTGGGAAAGGAGGCGAACGGAACGCTCGGAGCGCCAATACCCATAGGAACCGACCCATGCGCCCAGCAGAGCGAGGATGGCCGCGGCGCCGAGGGCGCGGTGGGAGAGCCGGCTCATTTCCTTTTGTGGATCCGGGATAGGAGGATGGGCGACTCCGGCCCGGGGCGGGACTGAGGCCGATGCCAGGGAAGTCGGGTGGGAGTCACGGATGCACCCCCGGCTTTACAAGCAGGCGAACCGGTTGAACCGCGGTCAACCCGCCAGTCAGCCGTCGTTCGCTCCCGGCCGGCTCACGCGCCATCCCACGAGCTGTAGATGGCGACGGGCGTGCCGTGCTTGGTATTGTCAAAAATCATCTGGGCAGCGTCGCTGGGCAGGCGCACGCAGCCGGCGGAGGCCGGGTAGCCGGGCAGGTAGCCGGCATGGACGCCATAGACGGAGCCGCTCAGGCGCATCCAGTAGGGCATGCCGACGCCGTAAATGGTGGATATCTTGCCCGAGCGGACCCGCTCGGAGATGCGGAAGCTGCCCCGCGGCGTGTATTTGCCGGGACGGGCGGTGGAGATGGGCGTCTCGATCGCCACGGAGCCGCTGACGAGCAGGAAGGCCTTTTGCCGCGAGATATCGACGATGATGCGGGTGTTTGCCTTGTTGCTCCGGGCGAGCACGGCGGAGTTCACTTTCACCGGCGGGATGACGGGGCCGGTCGGTTTGGTGGGCTTTTTCGCGGTCGGCGCATCGGCATCGAGGGAGAAAAGCCAGGTGAAGAAGTTTTCCCGGGTGGTATTCACGACCGGCTGCCCCTCGCTGCGGGCCGGAAAGCCGGCGGGCCGGATGCGGGCATTGCTCGGACCGATCCCGGCTGATCGGACGACCGATCCAGTGGTGGGAGTGGTGCAGGAGACGGCGCCAAAGGCGACCAAACACCCCGCCAAGGCGAGGACGAGAGAGCGGACAGAGCGGGTGGGCTGGGACATGACAGACGACGGCGGATGACGAAACAGAACGCGACAAGCCGCGGTCCGGAGGGCCCACAAACACCTCATTCCCCCTGCCGACCCCCCGGCGGCTCGCGGAAAAGAGTCCCTTTTACGCAATCCGTTGAAAATGGAAAGAGAAAAGTTAACAAATATGAAGATTTTATGTTCAATAGCTGCTTGAGTCGGCTCCTTTAGCCAGCAACAGTCCGTTTCCATGGCCCGCCGGCGCACTCAACCGCCTCCTTTCGACGTGATGCGCCACCTGTCGCAGTTGGTGCGCCACGTCCTGCCGCTGCTGGTACTGGTGGCGGCGGCTCTTTTCATCGCCTTCATGGTTTGGAACCCCACCATGAGCGACGATCCGACCGCGGACGCGGACGCCCCCCGGCGCGTCGGTCTGCTGCCGGTGGTGTCGCCGCAGGGAGGGGACGAGGCGCCGCCCTTCGATCCGGCGTTTGCCCTGCCGCGCCCGATCGATCTGGTCCGCGTGCCGGTGGCGGCCCGATTCGACGCGCCTCTGGGCAGCCCGCTGGGGGCACTCTCTTATAATGCGCAGCCGTTTCTGACTGCGGGCCATCTCGGCGACGATCTGAATGGCATCGGCGGGGACAATTCCGACCTCGGTGACCCGGTCCACGCCGCCGCGGATGGCGTCGCGATTTTCTCCGGCCCCGCTGGCGAAGGCTGGGGGAACGTGGTGACCGTGGCGCACCGCCTGCCGGACGGCCGCCACGTGGAGACGCTCTACGGCCATCTCGAGCAGGTGCGCGTGCCGGCCGGAGCGCTGGTGCGCCGGGGCGAACGCATCGGCCGGGTGGGCAATGCCAGGGGCCGCTATCTGGCTCATCTGCATTTCGAGGTCCGCTCCGGCATTTCGCCCGATCCGGGGCGCGGCTATGGTCCGCTTCCCCAGGGCCGGGAGCCGGCGGAAGCATTTGTCTCCGCTCATCGCGGCGCACCCGAGGACCGGCAGAACGAGCCGATCGGGGGCGAATGGGACACGCAACTCCCGCGTCCGGAAGATCCCACCGGCGCCGATGGACCGAGCCTGCGCATCCGCACCGTGACGGAGCCGGCGCCTCCCGCCAAGCCTTAGTGCCAGAGGACTGCGGCAATCCCGGACAGGCTACCGTTGCTGCCTTCCGGCCCTGGCGGGGTTCGCAAGCCGGCATTCCGCAGCCTCTGACGCGCGCATTATAACGGCAATCCCCGCCCGCGCCAGTGCCACGGCAGAAAAGACTTGCCCCGGAGAGACGAAGTTTTTAAAACTGCGCAGGAACTTCGCATTTTTGTGTTGTGTTCCCGGCGCCTTCTCGCTAGGATGCGACCGATTGGCTTCGCCGGATTGACACGAACGGAGAAACCGAGAACACGAAATTTCTTAACAGACGGAGATACTGCCATGTGGAAAGTGCTGCTAGTCATTTCAGCCGTGGTGCTGGCTGGGTCGAGCTTCATCAGTTGGAACAACCAACAGGTGTTGAAGTCCACCCGCACCGAACGGAAGCAGGCCGAAGATCAGCTCGCCCAGCTCGAGAAGACGCTGGAGACGAAGAAGATGGAACTGGAGATGACGGTCGCCCAGACCGCCGCGCTCCGTGACGAGTCCCAGAAGCTTCAGGTCGAGGTCGACACCGCGAAGGCGAAGATTTCCGAGCACGACCTGAAGATCAACACCCTCGGCACCCAAAACACCGCCAAGAAAGCGGAGCTGGACGAAGCCCGGAAGTTCCTCGCGGAAATCGGTGACATCCAGAAGGTGCAGGATGAGTTGAACCTCGTGAAGAGCCAGGTGGAGAAGGAGCAGATCGAAATCGCCTCCATCCAGGACAATGTCGACAAGGCCAAGCTCCAGACCGAGCGCATGAAAGGCATCGCCGCCGAGCTGGCTGCCCTGAAAAAGGATCAGGAAGAAGGCCGCATTCGCCCGCCCTTCAACAGCTCGGTTCGCCGCGCCTACAATCAGTGGGGTTTCGTCGTCGTCGAAGGCGGCAACGATCAGGGCGTCGTGAAGCGCGCCCAGCTCGATGTGACCCGCCGCGGCCAGCCCATCTGCAAGCTGATCGTCACCTCGGTCGAGCCTCAGGAGTGCATCGCCGAGGTCATCCCCGGCTCGATGGTGCCCGGTCAGACGATTCAGGAAGGAGACACCGTCACCAAGTCCGAAGCCCCCATCCCGCAGCCCGGCATGGCTCCCGTGGGCGCACCGGCCGCCGCCCCCGCCACCACGGCGGCTCCGGGCGCTGATCCCGGCATGGCTCCGGCTCCGGCAGCTGGGGGAGATCCCTTTGGCGCTCCGGCGGCTCCCGCTGACGGTATGGCTCCGGCGGCTCCCGCCGCTGGGGGGGATCCCTTCGGGGCTCCGACGTCGCCCGCGCCGGCCGCTCCGGCGGCGAATGACCCGTTTGGCGCTCCCGCCGCTCCGGCAGGTGGTGCCGCTCCGGCTGCCCCCGCCGCTCCGATGGCTCCGGGCAGCGATCCGTTTGGCGCACCGCCCGCTGCTCCGGCCGCTCCGGCTGGTGGTGCGGCCCCGGCTGCTCCGGCCGCGCCCGGCAGTGATCCGTTTGGAGCGCCCGCTGCTCCGGCCGCTCCGGCTGGTGGTGCCGCTCCCGCGGCTCCCGGTGGTGCGGCTCCGGCGAGTGACCCCTTCGGTGCTCCTCCGGCGACCCCGCCGGCCACGCCACCGCAGCAGTGATTGTCCGGCCTTCCCGCGGCCCCTATCCGAGTTTTCCCATTTTCCGATTTTACACGACGCACGTTTCAGCAGACGACGATTATGAAAAAGTTCATCATGGCCCTTTCCATCCTCGCCATGGGCGGAGGTGCTTTCCTTGGCGTCTTGAACAAGCAAACGCTCACCGATGAGCGCGGCTTCCTCGCCGAAGCGCAAAAGAAAGTCACCGAAAAGAAGAACGAGCTGAATCAGGTCGAGACAGACCTGACGGCCGCCAAGGAGGAAAGCACCAAAGCCAAGGACGAGCGCGACCAGATCAGCGCGGCCCTGTCCGAAGCCCAGCAGCAGATCAAGCGGCAGGAAGCCCAGATCGCCACCGCCGAAGCTGAGCTGGAGAAAATGCGGATCGAAAAAGAGGAGATCGACCTCGCCATCAAAAAGATCTTCCCGCCCGGCAGCCCCATCCAGAACATCCAGCAGTTGCAGCAGGCCCATCAGGCGCTCAAGGATCAACTCACCGAGGTTCAGAACAAGAAGACCGATCTGATGAACCAGATCCAGCAGGCCCAGACCCAGATGGTGCAGGCCGAGCAGCAGGTCCGCGAGCTGGAGACCTACCAGATCGACCGCGCCAAGCAGATCGCCCTCAATGGTCTGGAGGCAACCGTCATCGCCGTGAATCGCAACTTCGGCTTTGTCATGGTCAATGCCGGCAAGAACCTCGGCGTCACGCCCGACTCCGCCATGCTTGTGAAGCGCGGTCAGGACCGCATCGCCCGCCTTCAGATCCGTGAGCTGGAGCCGAATGTCCTCGTAGCCGATGTGGTGCCCAGCTCGCTCGCCGACGGTGTCCGCGTCCAGCCGGGCGACAAGGTGATCTTCGAAAACACGAAGTGACCACCGCCGCCGCGTCGAAACTGATCACTTATCACCCATCTCGCGTCGCCATGGTACGAACCGTCCTCGCCCTCGCCCTTTCCGCAGGCATTTCCCTGCTGGGAGCCAGTTGCGCCAGCAACCAGCCCGAGCCGCCGAAGCCCCGCGTCAGCAGCATGCCGCAGAATCTCCCGCAGTCGTGGGAAGGCCAGTCCCGCATGGGCGGCATGCCCACGTCCTACTGACCGGGCGGCTTCGAGACCCACGGACTGCCGGCGGCCAGAAACCGCCATGGCAGATCCTGCGCCCGCGAAATGCCGATCCGCACATCGGCGACGACGCCCAGTAGGGCCTCCTTGGCGTTGACGGCGGCCGCGGCGAATCCCCGTAACGCCTGACCCCGCGAGCCCGCATCGGCAGCCAGGTCCCAGCCGTGGTGCTCCCCAGTGATACCGAGCGCCATGCTCAGCTTTCCCGGCCCCGAGCAGAGATCGCGATCCCGCTCCCGGCCCCGGCGGTGCCGCATCTGGTCCAGCCCCGAGAGCGGCTGCAGCGCCCGCAGCAGCACGAAACCACGCTCGCCGGTGCGGGCGTCCTTGGTCAGCACATTGGTCAGCCAATACATGCCGTAGTTGAAATAGACGTACGCGGCGCCCGCCTCGTGCCGTTCGACGAACTGTCTCGCTCCCGGCCGGAAAAAGGTGTGGCAGGCTTCGTCATCGATCTCCGAGTAGGCCTCCGTCTCCACCACCACGCCGGAGCAGCCATCCCAGTGAAACTCGGCCCCGATCAGCTCCCGGGCGCAGGTGACCGGATCGCGCAGGAAGAACTCGCGCGCCAGCGGCTGATTTCCGATGGTACCCTGTTCGATCGGAGACATGACCCTGTTCGATCGGATTTCACCCCCGTCACAGCCCGGTCGGATGGTCGATGAAGCTCCAGGGCAGTCCGTAGCGGGCCTCCAGCCACTCCGCGAGGGCCTTCACGCCGAAGGTCTCGGTCGCATAATGACCGCCGTAGATGACATTCAGCCCCAGTTCCTCGGCCGCCGTGTAGCTCCAGTGGGGTCCCTCCCCGGTGATGAAGGTGTCGATGCCCGTGGCCGCCATCGCCGCCACCTCCGAGCCGGCGCCGCCGGTGACGAGGCCCACCGACCGCACCCGGCCGGGACCTCCGGGACACAGGTGGACGCCAGCGCCGGTCGCCGCAGCGACTCTCTCCACCAATTCGTCGCGGTCCAGATCGACCGCCGCCCGCAAGCCTAGCCGGATGCCCTTCCAATCAAAGAACGGCTCGCAGTCCCCGAGCCCGAGTGCGGCAGCCAGCCGGGCGTTGTTGCCCAGAGTCGGGTGGACATCCAGCGGGATGTGGGCGCTGAAAAGGGCGAGATTGGCATCCAGAGCCAGCTTCAGTTTTTCATAGACGGCTCCCGTGACCGGCTGCGCGCCGGACCAGAACAGGCCGTGATGCACCAGCAACAGATCCGCGCCGGACGCGACCGCCTCGCGGACCACCGGCAGGCAGGCATCGACGGCGGCCGCCACCCGGGTCACCGAGCCACCGTTGGCAAGCTGCAGGCCATTGACGGCACCCGGATAGTCGGGGATCTCCCCGAGCCGCAGTTCGGAGGTGAGGGCAGAGACGATGTCGGCCAGCGGGATGGACATGCGGACAGAAAAGACCCGGAAAGCCGCCCGCGCATCCGCAAAATGCCACCGGGGCGCCCGCCGGGAAAAAATCGGTGTTCATCTGGCGCGAGCTGTGGTTGTTTCCCCGCCTCATGCTCCAGGCTGGTATCGTAGGACTTCCGAACGTCGGTAAATCGACGCTGTTCAATGCCGTGACCCGCACCCGCAAGGCGGAAGCGGCGAACTATCCCTTTTGCACCATCGACCCGAACGTCGGTGTCGTCGTCGTACCCGACGAGCGGCTCGATGTGCTGGCGACGATCTTCAAGTCGCAGAAGATCCTGCCCGCCGCGATCGAATTCGTCGACATCGCCGGCCTGGTAAAGGGCGCCAGCCAGGGTGCCGGACTGGGCAATCAATTCCTCGCCAACATCCGCGAGGTCAACGCCATCGTGCAGGTGGTGCGCTGCTTTGAAAACGACGACATCATCCACGAGTTGGGCTCGGTCGATCCCCTGCGCGACATCGAGATCATCAATGCCGAGCTGATGCTGGCCGACCTGGCCACGCTGGAAAAGCGGCGCTCCTCCCGCGAGAAAAAGGCGAAAACCGGCGACGCCGAGGCCAAACGCGAGGTCGCGGTGATGGATCTGCTGATCCCGCACCTCGACTCGGGGCTGCCGGCTCTAACCTGCGAAATGTCCAAGGAAGACGCCGAGGTGATGCGCGACTTCTTCCTGCTCACCGCCAAGCCCACCATTTTCGCGTGCAACGTGGCCGAAAGCGAACTGGCCGCCGCCACCGAGCGCCCCGACGAGCATCCCATGGTGTCGCGGGTGCGGAAATACGCTGCGGAAACGCACGGTGCGGAGGCTGTCGTCATCTCCGCCCGCATTGAGGAGGAGATGATCGACCTCGATCCCGCCGAAGCCGCCGAATTCCTCGCCGACATGGGGGTGAAGGACAGCGGCGTTTCCGCCCTGATCCGGGCCGTCTATCACCTGCTCGGTCTGAGGACCTATCTCACCGCCGGACCGAAGGAGACCCGCGCCTGGACCATCCCGGCGGGTGCCAAGGCCCCGCAGGCGGCGGGCGTCATCCATTCCGACTTCGAGCGGGGCTTCATCGCCGCCGAAGTGGTCGCCTTCGAGACGCTCAAGGAACTCGGCTCCCTCGCCGCCGCCCGCGATGCCGGCAAGCTCCGCATCGAGGGCAAGCAGTACGTCGTCGAGGACGGCGACGTGATCGAGTTCCGCTTCAACGTCTGATTTTCCGGCGCAAAACCCGCGCGGAGCCCCTGTTCCAGCCGTGGTTTCGGTTGACACCCACGCCAGTCCCAGCTAATGGGGCGGACCGAGGCGCGGCCCCGAAACCTGCCCTCGCGAGACAGGCATGATGTATCGAGCGGTCACTTTTTCACTGCTGCTGGCGATCTGGTTGGTGTTTTCAGGGATCTACGACGCCTTCCATATCGGGCTGGGCATTTTGTCCTGCCTTTTCGTCACCTGGATCTCCTCGGATCTGCTGTTCGACGACCGCTCCCTCGGCTTTCGCGCCCGCCTCGGACAGGCCTGGCGCCTCGGTGGCTATCTGGCGTGGCTCGGCTGGCAGTTGGTCCTTTCCAATCTGCACCTGCTGAAGCTGACGCTGAAGCCCGGCGCCATGGCCGAGGTGGAGCCCCGCATCACCCTCTACCGCACGGCGTTGAAGTCCGACTTCGAGAAGTTCCTCCTCGCCAACTCCATCACGCTCACGCCGGGGACCATCACCATCAAGATCCTTGGCGACGACTTCTACATCCACTCCATCAGCAAATTCGCCGCCGATGGCCTCGACGGCCAGATGGAGCGCCGCATCGCCGCGATCTTCGCCCCGGCCGGGTCAGGATCGCCTTCACCGTCCGCCGATTGACCGACGCGATGTTCGAGACCTTTTCCATCATCGCCGGAGCGATCCTGCTGCTGCTCATGCTGCCCGCCTTTTACCGGGTGGTGGTGGGGCCGACCGCCATCGACCGCATCGTCGCTGTCAATGTCATCGGCACGAAGACCGCCGTGCTGCTGGTCTTCATCGGCGTGATCTTCGGCCGGGTGGAAATGTTCGTGGATTTCGCCCTGGCCTACGGAATGCTCAATTTCATCGGGTCGCTCGCCGCGGCCCGCTACCTCCACCGGGTGCGGCCCTTTTACGGAAAAGGCGGCCAACTCGCCGAGGCGGAGGCCACACCGACCGAACGACCATGATCCTCGACCTCGTCAGCATGCTCCTGATCGCCGCGGGCCTCCTCTTCTTCGTCGGGGCGGCGGTTGGCTTGGTGCGTTTTCCGGACTTCTACACCCGCATGCACGCCGCCGGCAAGGGCGACACCCTGTCCAGCCTGCTGGTCATCTCCGGCTTTGCCCTGCATGAGTTCAAGGATTTCGAGGGGATGGACTTCATCCTCGCCCTCAAACTGCTGGCCATCTGTGTCTTCATCATGATGACCAGCCCCACCAGCACCCATGCCCTCATCGACGCCGGCTACGAGGATGGCATCGAGCCGGTCATCGCGCCCGATGCCGAGAATGTCCTCGGCGATCCCACCTCCCGCCAGCCCTGAGCCACGACCGACCGACTGCGCCATGATCGTCGCCTTCGACATCATCATCCTGATCTTTCTGGTCATCACCGCGGTGATCAGCCTCCGGGTCCGCGACCTGCTCGGGGCCACCATGGTGCTGAGCATCTACAGCTTCCTGATGTGCCTGCTGTGGGCTGAAATGGGCGCCGTCGATGTCGCCTTCACCGAGGCGGCCGTGGGGGCCGGCGTCAGTACCGTGTTCCTCATCGCCACCATCTACCACACCCGTCGCCACTCCTCCGACTGAGCCCCCGGCCTCCCGCGCAAACCCATGAAATGGATCGGACTCATCGCTGTCGTACTCACCGGAGCACTCCTGCTCTCGGCAGTGGGCGATTTTCCCGACTTCGGCGACCCGAAAAGCCCGGCCAACGGAGGCGTCGGCGACTTTTCCGTCTCGCAGTATTACATCACCCACACCGAGCAGGACACCAAGGTCCCCAACGTCGTCACCGCCGTATTGGCTGACTACCGCGGCTACGACACGATGTTCGAGACCACCGTGATTTTCATCGCCGGCATCGGCATCATCGCGATCCTGCGCAGCCATCCGCCCGGCGGTCGTCGCGGTCCCGCCCATCCCATCGACGCGACCGTCGACGGCGACCACCAGCGCATCATCATCGGCATCACCTGCCGGATCATGATCCCCATCATCCAGATCTTCGCCCTCTACGTCGTCGCCCACGGCCATCACAGTCCCGGCGGCGGCTTCCAGGGCGGCGTCATGCTCGGAGCCAGCTTCATCCTGATCGGTCTGTCCCGCGACTTGCAGGCCGCCCTCGCCCGGTTCTCGGAAAGGCGATTCATCGTCCTCGCCTGCCTCGGCGTCGCCATCTACGCCGGCTTCGGCCTGCTTTGCCTGTTGCTGGAAAGGAACTTCCTCGACTACGGCGTCCTCGACGGCTTCTTCCACACCGATCCCGTCATGGCCCGCTCGCACGGCATCTTCGCCGTCGAGGTCGGTGTCGCCTTCACCGTCACAGCCATCATGTTCGCCATCTACGCCAATCTTTCGTCGAAAGGTCGCCTCGACGAAGGCCTGTGACCGGCCGCCTGACTCCCCGACCCGCCATGGATCTGCTGAACCAGTATCTCATCCCCCATTTCAACTACTGGGCCTACGTGATCCTGATGATGATCGGGATGCACGCCATGATCGTGAAGAACAACCTGATCAAGAAGCTGATCGGGATGTCCATCTTCCAGACCGCCATCATCCTTTTCTACGTGTCCATCGGCGTCAAGGAAGGCGCCGACATCCCCGTGCTGCACCACCATGCCCCGGAGGTCGCGGAAAGCCACACGCCTGCCGCTGATCCTCACCACGCCGTCGATCCCGACCACTACGCGAATCCCCTGCCGCATGTCCTCATGCTGACCGCCATCGTCGTCGGCGTCTCCACCCTCGGCATGGCCCTCGCCATTTCGCAGTCCATCTACAAGGACTTCGACACTCTGGAGGAAAACGAGATTCTCGCCAAAATCAAACAGGGAGGGCCCGGCATCGATGTCTGAGCAGTTGCCCGCCATCCTGCTGGTCGCACCCCTCTTCGGCGCCCTGTTGATCGGCGTGGCGTCGCCGGGCGATCCGCGGCGCGCCTTTCCCATCGTCCTGCTGTCGCTGTCGATCTCACTGGCGGCCACCGTCGCCCTGTTGACGAAAGTGGTGTCCTCAGGACCGGTCGACTACTTCCTGGGCGGCTGGGCGGAACCGCTCGGCATCGGCATCCAACTGCGCGTCGATGGCATCAATGCCCTGATCCTCGTCTTCATCGCCCTCATCGGGCTGCTCACCGCCATTTTCTCCTATCGCGGCCCCGACGACGGCGAGCCCACCGACAAGGCGCCCCTGTTTTACATCCTGTATCTGCTCCTCTGCGTGGGATTGCTGGGCATCACCATCACGGGCGACGCCTTCAATGTCTTCGTCCTCGTCGAGATCGCCTCCCTGACCAGCTACGGCCTGGTGGCGATGGGTTCCAGCCCGCGCGGCACCCTGGCGGCCTTCAACTACATCATCATGGGGACCATCGGCGCCTCCTTCTACCTCCTCGGCGTCGGCTATCTCTACATGCGCACCGGGGCGCTGAACATGGCCCAGATCCACTCCCTCATCGCCCTGCCCGAAGTCGCCGCCTCGCAGACGATCCTGGTCGCCTTCCTGCTCATCCTCGTCGGCGTGTGGATCAAGATGGCCTTTTTCCCGCTCTACGGCTGGTTGCCGAATGCCTACACCTACTGCCCCTCGGGCGCGAGCGGCATCCTCGCTCCGCTCGTCACCAAAGTCTCGGTCTATGTGATGATCCGGGTGATGCTCAGCGTCTTCGGCGCCGGCTGGGTCTTCCAGAGCGCCGGCTGGAGCCAGACCGTCGTCTGGCTCGCCGTCATCGCCATCCTCGCCGGCTCCTTCATTGCCCTGGCCCAGGTCGAGCTGAAAAAGATGCTCTCCTACCTCATCGTTGCCGAAGTCGGCTACATGGTCGGCGGAGCCTGGCTCGCCAACCACTGGGGCATGGTCGGCGCGATCTACCACATCCTCGCCGACGCCGCGATGACGCTCTGCCTCTTCCTGGCGGCCAACATCTTCGTCAAACACGCCGGCGGTGGTCGCATCGACCGGCTCGAGGGCCTCTTCCGCCGGATGCCCGTCGTCGCGGGCGCCTTCGTCGTTGGTGCGCTGTCCATGATCGGCGTGCCGCCGACCGGCGGTTTCTTCAGCAAGTGGTATCTCATCCGCGGCGGCATCGAAGCCGGCCAGTGGCCTTTCGTGGCCGCCCTGATCCTCTCCAGCCTGGTGAATGCGGTGCTGTTTTTCCGCATCTTCGAAGTGGCCCACTTCGGGCGCAAACCCGCCGACGGCCACCACCACCATCCGCCCCACGCCGACGGAGAGCCGTCTCCGGAGCAACAGGGTACCATCGGAGAGACAACCGGGTCTGATCGGAAACCGCGCCTCACCGCCGTGGCGCCCCTCGTCGCCGCGGCCGCTCTGGTCCTGCTGGTCGGCATCTTCTCCGGTCCCATCGTCGAAATCATCCGCGGGGCTCTCCAGGGGATGCCCCACGTGGGCGCCGCCGCCCCCCTCATCGGCCGCTGACCACTGCCATCGATCGCCCCGACTTTTCCATGCCAACCGTCATCCACAGTTCGCTTCCCCTCTGGGCCTGCCTCGCCTCGCTGCTGGCCGCGCCGGTGATCGTGCTGTTCGGGCGGGAGCCGACCCTGCGCGAGGCGACCACCTTCGCCGCCGGCCTGCTCAAGTTCGGGCTCGTCCTCGCCATGCTACCGTGGGTGCTGGACGGCAGGACGGTGGAGTACACCCTCATCGAGGGGATCGGCGGCATCCACGCCCCCATCCGCTTCCGCGTCGACGGGCTGGGCATGCTCTTCGCCCTCGTCGCCTCCAGCCTTTGGATCGTCACCTCGCTCTATGCGGTCGGCTACATGCGCGGCCTCCACGAGCACTCCCAGACGCGATTTTTTGCCTTTTTCGCCATTTCGCTGTCGGCCACCCTGGGGGTCGCCTTCGCCGGCAACCTGCTCACGCTGTATCTGTTCTACGAGATGCTCTCGCTCTCGACCTGGCCGCTGGTGACCCATCATCAGGACAAGGAGGCCCGCAGCGGCGGACGCACCTATCTGGCTTATCTCGTCGGCACGTCGATCGGCTTTGCCCTGCCGGCCCTGATCTACACCTGGGTCAAAACAGGCGGCGAGATTTCCTTCGGCCCCGAGGGCATCCTGGCCTCGACGGACATCGGCCCGGCCCAGGGGATGATCCTGCTGCTCGCCTTTGTCTTCGGTTTTTCCAAAGCCGGACTCATGCCCTTCCACTCCTGGCTGCCCGCCGCCATGGTGGCGCCGACACCTGTCTCGGCCCTGCTGCATGCCGTGGCGGTGGTAAAGGTGGGCGTCTTCTGCGTGATCCGCGTCTTCACCGGCGTCTTCGGCGTCGATCTGCTCTCCCGCCTGGGGGTCGCCACGGTGATCTCGTGGATCGCCGGCTTCACCGTGCTCGCCTCCTCGCTCATCGCGATGAGCCAGGACAATCTGAAACGCCGGCTCGCCTTTTCCACCATCGGCCAGCTCGCCTACATCGTGCTGGGCGTGTCCCTGCTCAGTGGTCATGCCGTGCAGGGCTCGATGATGCACATCGCGATGCACGCCTTTGGCAAGATCACTCTCTTCTTCTGCGCCGGCGCCATCTTCGTCGCCACGGGGCGGAAGTACGTGAGCCAGTTGGACGGACTCGGCCGCCGCATGCCGGTGACGATGGCCGCCTTCGCCATCGGCGCGCTCAGCGTGACCGGCCTGCCGCCCACGGGCGGCCTGCTCAGCAAGTTTTACCTCGTCTGGGGCGCCGCCGAAGCCCATCAGCCCGCCCTGCTGGCGGTCTATCTGATCAGCTCGGTGCTGAACGGCGTCTATTTCTTCCCCATCATCCACCGGGCCTTCTTCCGCCCTCCCATCGACGCCGGCGAAGACACCCCCGGCACCGGCTGTTGTGCGGGCGAGGCGCCCCTGGCCTGCGTGGTGCCGCTCTCGATCACCGCCGTCGCCTCCGTGCTTCTGTTTTTCTTCCCCGGCCTGCTCTACGACCTGTCCGCGCTGATGACCGGCGGAAAGTGACCTCATCACGTGCCGCATTTTCCCACCCATGGCCAACCCGAACGATACCGCCCCGCTCCAGCAGTTGAAGCACGACGCCGTGCCGGGCTACCCGCGCGCCTTCCTGATCTGCTTCGCTGTGATGGCCCTGTATCTCCTGCTCATCCTGATCAGCTCCCCCGGTCCGGCCGCATCCCACCATCCTCACCCGAACCATGACGACTCCTCCGCCCCATCCCACTGAGCCGCCCGGCTGGTTCGACCGCCCGGAGAATGTCCGGCGCGTCATCTTCGGCCTCTTCGGCGCGTGCGCTTTCTTTGTGCTGCTCGATGTCGGGTTCTGGCTGTCCGGCTTCGACAAGCACCCCCACTTCCGCTGGGAGCAGTGGCCCGGCTTCTACGCCGTCTATGGCTTCGTCGCCTGCGTGCTGCTGGTGCTGATCGCGAAACACGTGCTGAGACCGCTGGTCATGCGTGGCGAGGACTACTACGACAACGACGGGAAAGGAGGCGACGAACCCCATGCCTGAGGCCGTCCCGCCCTTTGTGATTTACCTGATCGGCGCCGCCCTGGTGCCGCTCCTGTCCGGTCGTGTCCGCCAGGTGGCCGCCCTCCTGGTGCCGGTGCTCGGCATGGCCAATTTCTTCCTCATTGACGCCGGCACCCACTGGACCGTGCCGCTGCTCGACTTCGAGCTCATCCTCGGCCGCGCCGACGCCCGCAGCCTGCTGTTTCTCAACATCTTCACCGTCCTCTCCTTCGTCGGCATCCTCTACATCCTCCGCGACAACCGGCCGCTCGACCTCGCCGCCGGCCTGCTCTACTCCGGTTGCGCCATGGGCGTGGTCATGGCCGGCGATCTGGTGACCCTGTTCCTGTTCTGGGAAATGCTCACCCTCGGCGCGACTCTCTGCCTCCTCGCCCGGCGCACCGCGGCGTCCGCGCAGGCCGCCTACCGCTATCTGCTCGTCCACGTGATGGGTGGCGTGCTGTTGCTGGCCGGTCTGGCCCTGCACCTCGCCGGCGGCGGCAGCCTCGCCTTTGACCGCATCGACCTCGAGGGCCCCGGCGCCTTGCTCATCTTCCTCGGCTTTGGCGTCAATTGTGCCTGGCCCCTGCTCGGCGCCTGGCTCACCGACACCTATCCCGAGGCTTCCATCGGCGGCGTGGTCTTCATGGCCACCTTCACCACCAAGACCGCCGTCTACGTGCTCTCCCGCACCTTCCCCGGCGAACCGTCCCTGATCTGGATCGGCATGGCCATGGCGACGATCCCGATCTTTTACGCCGTGATCGAAAACGACCTGCGCCGGGTCCTCGCCTACAGCCTGATCAATCAGGTGGGCTTCATGGTCGTCGGCGTCGGCCTCGGGACGCCACTCTCGCTCAACGGCACCTACGCCCACGCGTATTGCCACATCCTCTACAAGGCCCTGCTCTTCATGTCCATCGGTTCCGTCATCTACCGCACCGGACGGTCGAAGGCCACCGAGCTCGGCGGGCTCTACCGCTCCATGCCGTGGACCTGCCTCTTTTGTTGTGTCGGCGCGGCCAGCATCTCCGCCTTTCCCCTGTTCAGCGGATTCGTCAGCAAATCCATGATCATGAGCGCCGCCGCCGGCGAAGGTCACACCCTCGTCTGGCTCGCCCTCCTGTTCGCCTCGGCCGGTGTCTTCCACCACGCCGGCATCAAGATCCCCTTCTTCGCCTTTTTCTCCCACGACTCCGGCATCCGGTGTCAGGAAGCCCCGCTCAATCAGCTGCTCGCCATGGCCATCGTGGCTTTCCTCTGCGTCTTCGTCGGCACCTTCCCCGATGCCTTCCTCTACCCCATGC
The DNA here is from genome assembly GCA_016795505.1 of Verrucomicrobiales bacterium. Taxonomy (GTDB): domain Bacteria; phylum Verrucomicrobiota; class Verrucomicrobiia; order Verrucomicrobiales; family DEV007; genus JAEUHH01. The sequence goes on from JAEUHH010000062.1 coordinate 38,694, forward strand.
TGCCGCATGCCGAAGCGACCTACGTCCCCTACACCGTCGGACACGTCGCCGACCAGTTGTCCCTGCTCCTGTTCAGCGCCCTGGCCTTCACCCTGTTGATGCGGGCCGGTCTCTATCCCGCCGAGATCCGCTCCACCAACCTTGATGCCGACTGGTTGTATCGCAAAGGCGGCCGGCTCGCCTATCGCGTCTTCGATCCCCTGCTCAACGGACTGAACCGCGCCGCCGCCCGGCTCGTCGTCGGCCGGATCGTGCCCGCCGTGTCCCGGTTCTTCGCCCACGGCCCCGCCCGATTCGCCGCCGCTGCCCTGACCCCCGCCTGGCGGATCGCCGGACTGTCCGACGACGAGATTTCCCGCCGCCGCGACCAGGTCTATCTCCGCTGCGAGCGCGGCGCCTTCCCCATCGGGGTCACCGCCTGCCTCGCCGTCTTCCTGCTGGCTCTGCTGTTCATCGTCAGCACCCTGAACCACCGCCACTGACCCCGCCATGTTTACCGGCATCATCGAAGCCCGCGGCGAGGTCCTGTCGCTCGCACCCGTCGCCACCGGCGCCCGGCTCACCCTGCGCGTGCCCTTCGCCGCCGACCTCGCGACCGGGGAAAGCGTCGCCGTCAATGGCGCCTGCCTCACCGCCACCGGCATCGATCCCGCCGCCGGCACCGTCGGTTTCGATCTCCTCGCCGAGACCCTGCGCGTGACCAATCTAGGTGACCTCGCCTCCGGCGATGCCGTCAATCTCGAGCGCGCCCTCGCCGTCGGCGACCGTCTCAGCGGCCATTTCGTCCAGGGACATGTCGATTGCGTGAGCGAGATCCTCGCCTGGGAGCCCGTCGGACAGGATCACCGGCTGGAGATCGCCCTGCCCCCCGCCATGGCCCGCTATGTCATCCGCAAAGGATCCCTCTGCGTCGATGGCATCTCCCTGACCGTCGCCGACCTTGCCCCCGACCGGATGACCCTCTGGATCATCCCCCACACCGCCGCCGTGACCAATCTCGGCACCGCCCGAGCCGGCAAGCGGGTGAATCTCGAGTTCGACATGCTCGCCAAGTATCTGGAACGGCTGATGGCTCCGGGGGCGTGATGGGCCTCCCCGACCGCGGCCGGTGGTGCCATTGAGAAGCCAAAGAGGCTCAGAGCACCCCAGTGCAGTCCCCATCTTCGCGTCATCGCGCGCTTGCGTCACCCGCGGGGGATCGGCCATCATCAGACCCATGAGACAAGTCAAAATCGGAGTCATCGGTCTGGGTTGGTTCGGCGAAAAACACTGCGAAGCCTTTTCCGGCATCCCGCAGGTCGATCTGGCCGCCATCTGCACCCGCACCGAGTCCCGCCTCCAGGAAGTCGGCGACCGGTTCCGCATCGATCCGGCCAAACGCTACACGGACTACCACGCCCTGCTCGCCGATCCCGAGATCGAGGCCATCAGCATCACCACCATGTGGGATCAACACGTCGGCCCCGCCGTGGCCGCCCTGGAGGCCGGCAAGCACGTGTTCCTCGAAAAGCCCATGGCCTCCACCGTCGCCGACTGCGATGCCATCGTCGCTGCTGCCGGCCGAGCCTCGGGCCATTTTCTCGTCGGGCACATCTGCCGCTTCAATCCCCGCTACGCCGCCGCCCGCGAGGCCATCGCTGCCGGCCGCATCGGCCGGGTCATCTCCATGTATTCCCGTCGCAACCTGCCCGCCTGGGTCGGCGCCAGCGTCCTCGACAAGATCGGGCCCATCATCGGCGACTGCGTCCACGACACCGACCTCATGTTCTGGATGAGCGGGTCAAAAGCCGTCAGCGCCTACGCCCAGACCGTCCAGGTCCGCAGCCATGCGAATCCCGACCTCGGGCAGGTCATGTATCGCCTCGAAAATGGCGCCAGTTGCATCCTCGAGTCCGTCTGGTGCCTCCCCGACACCACGCCCTTCCAGATCGATGAGCGCCTCGAAATCGTCGGCACCGAGGGCTCCGTATCCATCCACGACACCCACCCGAATCTCATGATCGTCGACAAGGACGGCTCCCGCTGTCCCGACACCACCTACTGGCCCGACCTGCGCGGGCAGGTGCGCGGCGCCCTGCGCGACGAACTGGAGTACTTCGCCGACGGCATCATCCGCGGTGAGCGACCCACCATCATCACCCCCGAGGAAAGCCGGGAGGCCGTCCGCGCCTGCCTCGCCGCCGAGGAGTCGGCCCGTACCGGCGCCGTGGTGCCGATCGCCTGACGAATCCACCGCCGATCAGACCCTGTCTCATCGCCGATCAAACAGGGTCTGATCGGAATCACCCCGTTCCCGCTTTCCTGGGTTTGTCCCATGCCGAGCCGGCTGGGAAAACGCCCACCGGTCTATTCGCGTTCAAGCGCCCAGATCTTGTCACCGGCAGAGAGGCTGGAGCCGTCTTTTGCCAGGGTCAGCGTCATGGAGGAGCTTTTGTCCCAGATGACAGACACCTTGTCTCGGTCGATGACTTCGTACTTCCAGTTGCCGTTCACCTTGCCGTCTTTGCCAAAAACCAGTGACTGATAGCCGTCGCCGGCAAAGAGGCGCCAGCGGGTGCCGGGCAGGCCGGTGGGTAGGTCGGTGATCGGACCGCGAATGCCGGAAAGAACGCGCGATTTCTCCCGGGCGATCTGCTCCGCCAGCGCCGGATCGCGGGTAGCCCGCAGTTGGAAGGTGCCGAGTTGTTGCAGGTAGGCGGCATCGATGGTCTGCTGCTGTTTGTCGAACTCCAATTGGGCGCGCTGTTCCCCGGTCAGGAGCGCGCGACGGGTGGGCGACAGTTTGCGGGGCAAGGCCTCGGGGAATTCCAGGCGCAGCTTGCCGGCTTTGACCGCCTGGCGCTCCTGCTCGATGGCGCGGAGCATTTCGGCGTTGCCCGATTGGGTGGCGGCTTGATCGGCGGTAGCGAGAGCGGCCAGATAGGGCTGGCGGAGGCGATCGATCTCGGCGGCACGCCGCGTGGCGAGGGCGGCGGAGGCCGCCTGATGGCCCTGGGAGAGCGTGGCGACGGTCTGGGCGGAGGCGACGCCGGTGAGGCAGGCGAGGATGAGGATGAGGCAGGTTTTCATGGGTCGGTACGAGTGGGGGTGGATTCGGACATGGGCAGATAGGGTTCCCAGCCGAGGTGATCGTGTTTTGCGGCCTGGGCGGCCTCCCAGGTGTCGGCCTCGACGCTCCAGACGAGGCGGGCGTCGTCGGGCAGATCACCCGGGTTTTGATCGGCCGGGAAAAAGGTGTGGCAGCCGTCGGAGGCGGAGTGCCAGAGTTCGTAGCGCATGGTTGGGTAGTTTTGGGGGTTAGTTCACCTCCTCCTTGGCCTCCTGCTGATCGCGATGCCACGCGCGGATGGTGGCGTTGAAGGTTTCAGTGTAGACGGGCGGGCTTACCGGCCCGACAAACGGCCAGAAGATGACGAGGCCGGTCTCAGGATCGTGGGTCTGCTCCGGCGGGTTCTTGCCATGCTCACCGAGCAGGACGCCTTCGCCGAGGCGGATGGACTCCATCGCATCCTGGATCGCCTGGAGGCGAATGTCATCCATCGCGGGGTCGCCCTGGGCATCGGGAGAGGCGATTCCTGCCGGTGGCAGGACAAGGCCCCGCCACTCCTTGGTCTGGATGTCGCGGACGCCGATGCGAAACCGGTCCACGCTGGCAATGGGCACGTCGAACTCAAATCGCATGGTGCCCACGCCACTGTCCCCGGCGGCTCCCGACCGGCCGACACCGCCGGTGAGCTTCCTGCCGTCCTTGAGCACGGCCTCCACGGCGAACTGCCGTTGCGTCATCCCGGCGCGGTTTACGCTGATGGTGAGGAAGGCGCGTCCGCCAGGCGTTTGTCCATAGCCACCGAGATCGCTGCCGCCGTGCAAGCTCATCATCGTCGTATTCCCCGCACGCACCTCACATTCCTGGATCTCTTTGAGCGGGCCGATCACGTAGCGCAGGGTCAGGTCGATGGTCTTGGGCAGCACGCCGACCGGACCGGGACTCCGCGTGACCATGATCCATCCGCTCTCGTTGTGGTGGTGAAAACAGGAGGCCGACACCGTGTCGGGAACTGGATCACCGGACGCGCTGGTCACACTCAGATTTACCAGACTGTCCGAATCGAACAGCGGATGCGAAAACCAGAAGTGCACGAAGCGCGCATCGGGATTGTTCGAGCCTTCATCACGAGTCACCGGGCGCACCTGATCGAGCAGCGCTTTCTCCGCCGGGCTATCGGCGAGCGTGCCATCCGCGCGATACACCGGTTCGTTCGGTGACCGGAGGTCGCGAGGCTGCCAGGCGATGAACGGCAGGTCCGGCGCTTGTTTTAGGAGGCCCGGATCGCTCGTTTCGCGGCGGGCGGCGTCGTTTTGCGTCTCTGGATGCGGCGCTTGGTCCTGGGTCGCCTTCACCTCCTCAAATCGGACCTCCACTTGATCGCCATCGACGCGGATGATCAGCTCGCCTTCGGGGCGTTCGCGCGGTGGGTTCTCCGGCCCGCCTGGCTCGCCGATGAGTTGCTCCTGGCTCATCGGCCCATCCCAAGTGCCATCGCGCGGCAGCATGACTCGAAACGGCGTCCCGACCGGCAGCACGAGCGGACAGGTGCCGTCGTGCCGGGTCGTCATGGTCCAGCTCGCCGGTTTCCCCGGCTGCTGATCGGGCAGAACGATGGAGACCCTGCGTTGGGCGATGGGTTTTCCATCGGCGCCGAGGAGTTTGCCGGTGAAAACGTCACTGGGGCCTTTCAGGGGCATCGCGTCCACGACGCGCACCGTCACCGCCTTGCTCTCCGGAGGACCGAGACGGTGCAGGGTCATCTCTCCGCCCCGTCTGGTCGTGCCGCCCGCTGCGCTGATGTCCACCCATCCCCAAAACGGGTCGTAGGGGACGAACTGGACGTCGAGTGTCGCGTTGTCGCCGAGGACCTGACGCACCTCGGTGCTGGCTTCGTTGTTCACGCGGAGTTCGACGGCGTAGGAGACGGAATAGGGTCCCCTGTCCTCGCTCTGCGTGAGTGGAGCGATGATGGTGCTGCCATCGGGATTCGTGAGCACGGCATAACCAGGCCGGGCCGCACGGATGAGCCACTGAGAGGTGAAAAAGTCGGCACTCGGCGGAGGCTGGCGTCTGCTGCCGAGATAGTCCACGCCGACCCACTGCGGGTCTGCCGAACCAGCAGGATGCTTCTCAACATGGCCCACCGGAACAGGCGGCGGCGGATCGGCGATGTGCAAATAGACCGGACTGCCTGCGACGCGGCACAGCTCGATGTCCCAGTCGCGCTCGGTTTTCAGCCGGCCGCTCCACGAGACGGAGCGCATCTCATCGGCGAGCGCCGTGTAGTCGCCGTCAAACTCCTGGGTGTTCGGCTGGTCGCCCAGCTTCGTGCGCATGCCGACGCGGGTGTCGCTGATCTTGTAGAGCAACACACTGACGGGGATTGTGGGCGTGGATGGATCAAACACGGCCATCATCTCGCTGCCGCCGTCCCTCCAGCGGTGGCTGAGCCTCAGCGCGGCCGGGAGCGCGGTGCGCACCTCCCAGTTGAGTTCGAGCGTGTTGAGCGAGTCCGTGGCTGACTTTCCCTTCACCTCGACCCAGCGTGGATGCCTTTCGCGCACCAGATGAGCCGAAAACCGCAGCGATCCGGCATAACGCCGACCCTGGTCATCCGAGACATCGAACAGGCGGCAGGTCATCGTCTCGGGCTTCAGCGGATCGAGATCGAAGGACATCTGCCCGGAGCCGAGCTTCCTGTTTGCGTCTTTCGCCAGCGCCTCCGTCGGCAGGACAAAGGCGACCAGCGTTTGTTTGGCGGAGCCAAAGTCCGTCCACGGCTGGGTCGCGGGCGAGGGGTGCGGACAGACGAAGTAGGTTGGCCATGGCTGCCGGGCGTAGCCACTCGGGATGTGGCGATGCTCCGGGTTGTTTTCATCCGGCCCTTCCAGCACCATGCGCATCTCCTGGGTGAGCAAGGGATCGGGCGTGAACACCCGCACCAGGACGACGCGGCCTTCCACCGCCTCCGGGGTGAGGTGGACCTTGAACGGCGTGGCCAGGCTGCGTTGATGCAGCAGCCAGGGCTTTGCCGCCATACCTCCGGAAATACTCAGCACCACGACAGTGATCGCCGAGATGGCGGCCAGCGCCGTGAAGGCAAACGATTTTCGTCCGCTATCCGCCGCCCGCCAGAGGTCTGCCGAGCAACTTGGCAGGATCAGTGCCGCCGCCAGGATGAGAAACGCCGCCAGGGTGGCTCCAGAGGCAGGATTCCAGGCTCCCGTCACCGAGGCATGAATGAAATTGATCGAAAAACCGATCGCAGGCACCGCCAGACAACAGCCCACCCCCGACCACGCCCTCAGCCACCGCGTGCCATCCGGCACCCTCTGCCAGAGACTCAGCGTTCGTCTGGCGAGAGCGAGCCACAGCGGGATCACTCCCACCGCGAGCCACAAAGTGAGCAGGTGTGTGTGCAGCACTCGCGGCACATCCGCCAGCCAAAAAAGGAACGGCAGACTGGCAGACCACCAGACCCCGGCCAAGGCCGCCACCAGTCTCCAACGGACTTTCTCCACCGGGTTCCTCCAACGCCACAGGCCCAACGCAGCCAGCACGGCGAGGATGATCGACTCTGGCAGTCCGAGGGGGAAGGTTGGCTCTGGCAGCGTCCTCCTGCCCATTGACGCGAGATGGATGAGCAACGGGCTGAACAAAGCCGCCAGACCCAGCGTGGCCCACAGCGGGCGGGTGCCAGGCAGAGGAGGCGGAGTCGCTCCACGACGGCGCATGACCCACGGGATGAACAGGCTGGGAAGCAGAAAACCAAGTGTCAGGGCGAAAGTGACCAGGATGATGGGCAGCACGGACCGGGTTGAGTTTCCTGTTTGTCCAAGGGCGGAGAGAAACAACGCCAGTCCCGCCCCAATCGTCACAACCGGCAACACCATCGTCCACGGAAATCCGCCCGAGATACCCAGTCGATCGGCCGGAGTCGTTGTCGGCTCCGCCCCGGTGGCCGCCTTCACCGCGGCCCGGATAGCGGCGTGCCAGTCCGCCGCCAGCGCATTCCAGGTCGAGGGAAATGCGAATGTGCCCTCCATCGGCGAGAGCAGCACCTGCTTCCTCTCGCCGCCTTCCTCGTAGCTCACGCTCACCATCGAGACCCCGGCGGCATTCATCGTGCGCGGGTACTGGCCCAGACTCACATCGCGGATCGCCGCGAGCGGTATGACCGTGGTCCGGCCGGCCCGCGTGTGGCTGAGCTGGCGGTCGTCGAGGATGAGCTGCCCCCGCGTCTGAAGGATGGCGAGTTGGCCGCGGAACGTCCGGAGTGCCGGCGGCGTGCTGAGGGTGCTCGTGCAGAGCTTGAGCAGTCCCGCCGGGGGCGCCGCCGGACGCCCTGGATCCGCGATCGTCGACACCGTCTCCATTGGCGGGGGAAACTCCGCCATTCCGGCACCTAACACCGGTCGAACCCGTTTCCCCAAAAAGGTCAGCAGAAAAATCCCGCCGCCTGCCGCGATCAGCGCGCCCGCAACGAGATAAAACAACGCCACGCGTTTTCTCTCATCAGCCTCTTTCGACAAAGCGACCTGGTTCATCTGCGATTCGGCGAGCGCCGCCTTCTGTTGGAGGGCGAGATGTTCCTGAGACACCTGATCGATCTTGGAGTGATCAGCGGACTTCCTGACCTCCACCAGCTCCCGCAACTTCGCCGCTGCAGCGGTCTTCGCGTCACGGGATGCCTCCGTGAAGTGCTGTCTGACTTCCAGGTTTCTCCGGGCTGACCGGGTCAGACCGTGATCATCGACAAACTCATTGAGAGGCTCCGCGGCCAACAGAAGGGCGAGTCCCGCCAGCATCAGGCCAATGCCGGACCACACACCTCCTCTGCCGATCACCGCAGGGGTGATGCCGGCCTGCGATGCAGCCGCGGATTTCTCTCGCAGGGCTCGCATCACCCAGTGCACGATGAGCCCATTCACGATGATGGCACCGACGATAACGATGATCCTCGCCACGTCGTAGTGTTGCCAGAGCCAGTTCGCCACGCGGTTCATGAGGGGCGGATCTGACTGCCCGAAGGCCGTCGGATTCGCATAAAATGCCACCAGCATCTTGATCGTGGCCAGGCCCAGATACCCGGTCGCGAAAGTCGTCAGCGCCACCCACACCCAACCGGTTCCCCAACCCGTTCCCGCCACACGCGGAGCGACTGGCTCCGGAGCCGGCCCACTGACGGCCTCCACCTGCGTCCGGAACTCCGCCGCCGTGGCAAAGCGCAACTCCGGCGTCTTCTCCAGCGCCCGCAGCACGATCTCGTCGATGCGGACGTCCACCTGCACCCGCCGCGACGGCGCCTCGATGCGCTCCTTCGGCCGCTCGCCGGTGAGCATCTCGTAGAGCACCACCCCGAGCGAGTAGATGTCCGCGCGATGGTCGGCATGTCCCTCGGCCTGCTCCGGCGCCGCGTAGCCCGGTGTGCCGAGGGGGAGCGACCCCGGACCCGCCGCGACAGACTCGGGCGCCTCCGCCGCAACGTCCAGCATCTTGGCAATGCCGAAGTCCGCGATCTTCACCGCACCCGACTTGTCGATCAGCAGATTCTCCGGCTTGATGTCGCGGTGCACGATGCCCCGGTCGTGGGCGCATTGCAGTGCCTCGCACACCGGTGGCACGATGGCCAGCGCCTCCCGTGGCGTGAGGCGCCGCGTCGCGAGGAGCTGCCGCAGGTTCACCCCGTCGATGTATTCCATCAGCAGGTAATAAAAGCCTCCCGCTTCGCCGAAGTCGTGGATGGCGACAATATTGGGATGGCCGAGCGCGGCCAGGGCCTGGGCTTCCTTCTCGAAGCGGCGGGCAAAGGCCGGGTCGCCCGCGCGCTCCGGGGCGAGCAGCTTGAGCGCGACGAGCCGGTTCAGCGACTTCTGCCGCGCCTTGTAGACCACCCCCATGCCCCCGCGTCCGAGACATTCGAGGATCTCGAGCTGGGGAAAATGCGGAGACAACAGCTCCGGCGACAGGGGCGGAGACGGCGGCGGCGCTGCCGGATCATCGCCCGTCAGCACCGTGTCCGGCGACAGATTCAGCGCCGCCAGCCGACGGGCGCTCAGACCGTCGATCCGGTCATCGCCGTCGTCGCTCTCGTCGGCGGGAGGCGTGTGTTCTGTCGTGTTCATACCCTTATCCATAAGCGTTCACCGCCCGATGTGGCGGCAGCAGGAAAAAAATCGAAAAAAAGTCCAACTCCCTCATCCCGCCGCCCCCAGCGCCGCGATCACCGCCCGCAACTCATCGTCCACCGCACCCGGATCGTCCACCGTGCCCGCCACCTCCTCCCGGACCAGTTCCCGGTAGCGCCTGCGCAGCCGATGCACCGCACTCCGCGCCGAGGCCGCCGCGATGCCCAGCGCCTCCGCTATCGCCCCGTAATCGATCTCGCCCCGCTCCGCGGTCAGGCAGGTCTTCAGCCGCTCGTAGTCGTCGATTTTGCCTACCGCCTCGTGCTCGGCCCGCAGCCGGCGCATCGCCGTGTCCAGCAGGGTCAGCGCCCAGCGCTTTTCGTAGACCGCCTCCGGCGACAGGGCCGACGGGTCCGGGATCGCCAGCGCCTCTGTCGCCGCCCCATCCAGACTGATCGGCATCTGCCCGCCGCCGCGCTTTCGTGCCCGCGACCGATCCCACTCGTTGGCCAAAAATCGCTGCATCGCCATCAGCAGGAACGAGCGGAACCGTCCCCGCTCCTGGTCCGCAGCTCCCAGCCACTCCCCGGCCAGCAGCTTTTCAAAGAACGACTGCGTCAGGTCCTGCGCATCGTGCACCCCATGGCCCCGCTGCCTCACGTAGGCGAACAGCGGCGGCCAGTATTGTCGGCAGAGTGTCTCCAGCGACCGCGCCGCCTCCGTCGTCGATGCCGGATCACGGGCCGACAGCACCATCGACCACCGGGTCGTGTGAAACGCACCCGGCCGGGTGAGATAGGAGGAATCGGATTCGGGCGCGGACATCCAGACCCATCATAAGCAAATCCCCCCGTTCGTAGCCCGGAAAATCCGTGGACACGCCAAAAGAAGTACCCGGCCGCAACTCCGCTGGCTCACCGCCGATCAGACAGGGTATCATCGGAGATCCTACCCTGTCTGCTCGCCGATCGAACCGGGTTTGATCGGAAAACCGGCCTTCCCAGCTGGCGGCTCCCGGTCACTCCGCCCCGGTCCCTTTCAGCGCCTCGATGACAAATGTCACCGGATCGCCCGCCGCCCCGCTGTCCCCGCCGACCACCTGGCATTTCACACCGGCCGCTTGGCACGCCTTGGCGATTTCCCGCGCGTGGGCCGGATGATGCAGGTAGTGGCCGCGATTCCGCGACGGCCCTTCCTCGCCGCGATTGTTGACGAAGACCGGGGCATCGTCCGCCGAGATCCACGAGAGCATGTCGCACTCGCGCAGCACCAGGCGGGCCTCGGGCTTTTCCAGATCGCTCATCGCAGCAAAGTGGTAAAACTCGGCCGCCTCATTGGGCGAAGTCCACCACGCCGGATTGGGGGGGCCGAGGTAGCTCTCCCAGCGCGTCAGGTCGTAGGTCGCCTGGGTGGCCAGCAGCACCGCGGCCTGGAGACGCGACGACTCGCGCAGCACCGGATCGGCATTCTCGGCATCGGCGAGGTCGTCCCGCGTCGCCAGCCAGAGCGAGGTGCCCGCTCCGGCTGAGCCGCCCCAGCCGGCGAACCGGTTCTTGTCCAGCCCCCACTCTCCGGCCCGCGAGCGCAGATACTGCACCGCGCGGGCCGCGTCGCGCAGGATGTCCTGGATCGGCGCATCCTTGCGGAAGCGGTAGTTGATCGCCGCGCAGGAGATGCCCTGCTGGAGCAGGCGGGCGATCTCTCCGCTCTCACGCCACTTCGCCTTGTCGCCACCGGTGAAGCCGCCGCCGTGGATGAAGATCACCAGCGGCCGCGGTCCGGCGCCTTCGGCTTTCCAGAAATCGAGCCGGTTGCGCGCGTGCGGGCCGTAGGGGACATCGGCTGCGGTCGGCTCCGGGGCGGCCGATTTTCCCGGTGCCGGGGTTCCCAGTCCGGCCAGCAGCGATCGGGCGTGAGCGACCGCCTCGTCGCGCGACAGCGTGCCATCGCGGTTCGCGTCGGCGGCGGGAAAGCGCTTCAGCAGGACCGCGAGCTGCGTTTCGTCGGCCCCCTGCAGCCGCGACAGGGCCTCGGCGATCCGGTCCTGCGCGAGGAGGCCGGCTTGGGTGGAAAAGAGGGCGAGGGTGCCGAGGAGAATGAGCGGACGATGCGGGTTCATGGCGGGAGCAGGCTCGAAGGTAACCCGGTCGGAACCGGCCGGTCAAGCCGCCACCATCGGCAGGCCGTGAACCGCCTTGCCGTCCGGCTGAATCCGGCGACATTGGCGGGCCCGATTTTTCCCATGAAAACCCTCGCCGCCACCCTGTCACTCGCCTGCCTGCTCGCCCTGTCCGCAGAGGCACGGGCCGAATTGCCCCTCATCCTGAAGGAGGACTTTTCCAAGGGAGCCGACCGCTGGGAGCCGACCGACGCGAAGGCATGGAAGGTGACGACGCTCCCCGACGGCAACGCAGTGTTCGATTGCGCCGGCGGTTCGAAGTATGAGCCGCCCCACCGCAGCCCGTTCAACATCGCGCTGCTCAAGGACGTGCTCGTGGGTGATTTCGTCCTCACCGCGCGGGTCATGACCAAGCAGTCGTCGCGCGCCCACCGCGACATGTGCCTTTTCTTCGGCTATCAGGACCCGGCGAATTTCTACTACGTCCACCTCGGCGAGAAGACGGACGACCATGCGAACCAGATCTTCATCGTCAACGATGCCCCGCGGGTGAAGATCTCCGAAAAGGCCTCCGCCGGCACGCCGTGGAAGGACGAGACCTGGCACCAGGTCAAGATCGTCCGCGAGGCCGCCAGCGGGCTCATCGAGGTCTATTTCGACGACATGACCCAGCCGACTCATGTCGCCCACGACAAGAATTTCATCTGGGGCCGCATCGGTATCGGCACCTTCGACGATCTCGGATGGTGGGACGATGTGGAACTGCACGGGGTAAAAGTCGAGAAGCCAGCCGCCGCGGCGGACCCGGCTCCGGCGGCCAAAAATGCCACGGCGGGCGGCCATCCCGACCCGAAGATCCTCGGCTACACCAAGTGGACCCCGGATTTCCAGGTGCCCGACCCGGTCGCCATCAGCCTCGATGCCAACGGGGTCGCCTACGTGACCCAGACCCAGCGCCGCAAGTCGCAGGATCTCGACATCCGGCAGAATCTCGACTGGATCCCCGACGACCTCAGCTTCATTTCCGTCGAGGACAAACGTGCCTTTTATCTGGAAAGGCTAACGACTGAATTAAGTGATAAAAACCGCACCCGGGTCGAGGATCTCAATGGCGACGGCAGCCACGACTACCGCGATCTCACCGTGCTCAGCGAGATCGTCCACCGCATCGCCGACACCGATGGCGACGGGCTCGCCGACGAGATGAAGCCCTACGCCGACGGGTTCAACACCGAGATCACCGGCATCGCCGCCGGCGTGCTGGTCCACGAGGGCAATGTCTATGCGACCATCGCTCCCGACGTGTGGAAAATGCGGGACACCGACGGCGACGGCCGGGCCGACCGCCGCGAGGTGCTGGCCCATGGCTTTGGCATGCACATCGCCTACGCAGGGCACGACATGCACGGCCTCATCGTCGGTCCGGACGGACGGATCTACTGGTCCATCGGCGACAAGGGCGTGCGGGTGAAGACCCGCGAGGGCCGCGACTATCGCTACCCGTTCGAGGGCGCGGTGCTGCGCTGCGAGCCGGACGGCTCCCACTTCGAGGTCTTCGCCCACGGGCTCCGCAACGTGCAGGAGATCGATTTCGACGCCCACGGCAACTGGTTCGGGGTGGACAACGACGCCGACATGAAGGGCGAGATGGAGCGCTTCGTTTACATCGTCAACCAGATGGACGCCGGCTGGCGGGCGAACTGGCAGTACCGCGGCACGGATTTCAATCCCTGGATGGACGAGGGCCTCTCGATCCCGTGGCACGCTGGCCAACCCGCCTACGTCACCCCGGCGATCAGCCAGTACGTCAACGGTCCGGCCGGCTTCAAATGGAATCCCGGCACCGCGCTGGGCGAGCCCTACCGCGACTACTTCTTCCTCACCAGCGCGCCGAACGGCCAGCAATATGCCTTCCAGGCCCGGGAAAAGGGCGCTTCCTTCGAGATGGTCAACGAGCACCAGATCGGCACCGGCATTCCCCTCGTCGGCCTGTCCTTCGGACCCGATGGCGCTCTCTACGGGGTGGACTGGGGTGGCGGCTACCCGCTCAATCAGAAAGGCGCCGTCTGGCGGATCGACATCCCCGGCGAGGCTGACAGCGAGATCCGCAAGGACACCGCCCGGCGGCTCCGCGCCGATGTCACGGCGGCGCCCGCCGGCGAGCTGACCGATCAATTGGGACACGCCGACCGCCGCGTCCGGCTCAAGGCCCAGTTCGAGCTGGCCCGTCGCGATGCTTTTGCCGAACTGGCCGCCGTTTCCGGCAATGAGCGTGCTCCCCGCCTCGCCCGCATCCACGCCCTCTGGGGGCTCGGCCAACTGACCCGTTACCGCGAGGGCGCCGACTGGGAGCCGCTGCTCGCCCGCCTCGCCGATCCCGACGCGGAGATCCGCGCCCAGGCCGCCCGACTCCTCGGCGACGGCTTTGCCGCCTCGGTGGCGCTGTCGCCGGCAGAGTTTCCGAACCAACAGGGTCGCCTCTCCGATCGGAACCTGTTGCATCGGAAACTGATCCCCCTGCTGAAGGACACCCACGACCGGGTCCGGTTCCACGCCGCCATCGCACTCGGCCATCTCGGCATTTCCGATGCAACGCAGTCGCTGATCGCTTTTCTGGAGACGGTCAAAGCCGGCGACACCTACCTGCGCCATGCCGGAGTGGTCGGCCTGACCGGCTGCGCCGATTCGGCAACTCTCGGAGCCTTGGGCGATCACGCATCGGCCATGGTGCGCGCCGCCGCCGTGGTGGCCCTGCGGCGGCGGGAGGACGCGGCTGTCGCGGCTTTCCTGTCCGACCCGGACCCAGAGATCGCGGCCGAGGCAGCGCGGGCCATTCACGACGACTGGTCGATTCCAGACGCCCTGCCGGCCCTCGCCGCGGCCCTGGAAACGTCCCGCCACCGCGCCAACGAGCCCTTTGCCCGTCGCGCCGTCGGGGCGAATTTCCGGCTCGGGACGGCGGAGCATGCCGCCCGCGTGGCCGCCTATGCCGCCGACCCCGGATTGCCCGCGATCCTGCGACGCGAGGCCTTCGATGCGCTCGGAGAATGGACGAAGCCGCCCGTGCTCGACCGCGTCGTCGGCTGGCATCGACCGCTGCCGGAGCGCGATCCGGCCGTCGTGAAAGCGGCGCTGGAAGGGCACGTCGATGCCCTGCTCACGGATGCCAGCCCGGAGATCCAGCGCCTGACCATGGAGCTGGCCCAGGAATTGTCGGTAAGCCTCGCGCCGGAGTCGCTGGTCGCCTTTTTCCGGCAGCCGGACGGACCTGGCGGGCTCCGCGCCCAGGCCCTGCGCTCGCTCGCAGCCGAGGAGGCGGATGCTCTCGACGATCTTTTATCGCCGGCCCTGAAAGACCGCGCCATCGAGGTCCGCCGCGCCGCGCTGGACCTGCTCGCGGCTCGTGACACGGCCCGCGCTGCCGCCGAGTTGACGACCGTGTTGGATTCCGACAGAGAGCAGATGACCCTGCGACAGCACGCCATCGGCCTGCTGCCGACCGTCGGCGCCAGCTCGGTGCTGGCCGGCTGGTTGGGCCGTTGGAAGGACGCGCCCGCCGCGCTGCGGCTCGACCTGTGGGAGGCGGCCGCCCACCCGGCCTTTGTCGATGACGCCGCGGTGTCGCAGGCCTTTGGCCGCCTGCGGGAATCGATCGACCAGGCGGCGGCGACGGATCCGCTGGCCGCTTTTGCGATGTGCCTCGAAGGCGGCGACCCGCAGGCGGGCGAGCGGGTCATCCAGACCAACGTGGCGTCGCAATGCGTCGCCTGTCATCAATTCGGCAACGGACCCGGCAGCACCGTCGGCCCGAACCTGAAATCCATCGGCCGTGAAAAAGACCGGGCCTATCTGCTGGAGTCGCTGGTGAATCCCCAGGCCACCGTGACGCCCGGCTATGGCATGATCACCCTGACGCTCCAGTCGGGCGAATCGATCGCGGGACAGTTCCGCGGGGAGAAGAATGGAATCATCGAGCTGCGCGATCCCGCCGGCCAGTCGCTGAAGGTGAAGGCCGCCGAGGTGAAGGAGCGCAGTCCCGTCATCTCCACCATGCCGCCAATGGGGCTCATCCTGTCGAAGCGCGAGGTGCGCGACATCGTGGCTTACCTGGCGAGTTTGAAGGCGAAGAAGTGAGTGGTGGCCGTCAGGTGCCGGATGACTATATTCAGTCGGCATCTGGAAGCCGCTCCAGATCTGCGAGATCCTGCAGTCGGCCTGAGGCCATTTTCGTGGTCCTGAGACTTGCGAGATCTATTACGGGCACCTCAAGCCCATCGATAAACATCATGCGCCTTTGGCCCCAGCACTTCTGAAATTCGACGCCCGGAAGCGACGTCATCAGATCTATCCGCAGTGGCTCAATGCCGATTCGAACAATTTGATTGGGAGCGGCAAGGCTCTTGGCGGGAATCGGTGGAACAATCAAGCCGACCATCTCGCAAGAATTCACGATGGATCGAGCATTCTCTTGGGACGGTTCCACCCAAAGATCCAAGTCAATCGTGCTCCGCGGGTATCCGTGTAGGATCACTGCATAGCCCCCTACCAACAAGTAGCGGACCTGCTCAGCGTTGAATGACTTCAAAAGTTGCTTGAATTTCGGATCCCAAGCCATTGGGGTAAATGAAGCGCATGAGACGTTCGTGGATATCCAATCTTTCGTCTGGCGTCATACTCCACCAACGCTCGAGCGTTGCCCGCTCAGCGTCATCGAATGAGGCTTCGACAATGATTTCGGTTTCGGGGTTCATGCGACCTTCGAAGAGCTTGCCACAGCTTGGGCCGTTTTCAGCCGGTTTTCGCCAGGCTTTTTCTTTCGCCCGGCTCCCCCCTCGTCAAATAATCTTCGCCACCCAGGCGACCAGTTCGGCGCCCGGAATGAGGATGGCCTGGGACAGGACGGTGCCGAAGAAGCGGCTCAGCCACATGCCGATGACACAGGCGCGGAAGTAGGACTCGCTCACCTCGCCCGACACCACCTTGTCCGAAGTGAACGAAAAGTGGGGGTCCACCAGCGCGAACATGACGATGGTGCCGATGAAATTGACCACCGCCGAGAGATTGCCCGCCGTCAGGCGCAGTTCCGGGACCAGATAGCCGGCATAGAGGGACGAAAAGACGCCGCAGGTGATCAGAGAGATGCCGAGGATATTCATGGCGAAGACCATCCAGGGCAGGCCGCGGGTCCGCTGGACCAGCGTCAGATTCGCCGCCGCTGGCACCGTGACCTGCCGGATCATGAAAACCCAGGTGTGCGGGCGTAGCAGGGTGAGCAGCAGGGAAAACATCGACGGCCGGGCGTCGAAGCGCTGCACCGCCCGCGTCACGATGCGCTGGCAGGTCGGGATGAGCAGACCACCCAGCACCGTACCGATCGTCGCCGCCCCGAGCAGCACCCGAAAATCGAACGCCGCCGCCTCGCGGGCCGCGAGGATGGCCTCCTCGGTGCGCTTGGACAGCAGCGGCGCGAGGATGGCGTTCGAACTGCGGGAGAGGAGCACCATCAGGTTGAACAACGACAGCGCGAAGGCCAGACGATGCGTCCGCACTCCGGCGATGCGCACGGCGTAGGAGAGGGTGGAGATGAAGTGAATCGCCACCACCAGCGCGGCGAGAAAGAGCAGGTTGGAATCCATGGGAAACGCCACAAGGTCGGTCATTGCGCGGAAACTGCCATGCCGGCTTTTTCCGACTGCGACTGGCGGATCCTCAAGCCGACCGGGTCTCCCACTGACAGAGCCATCTCATCCACGATCTCGCGCGAGGCCTGCACCTCGATGAAGTCTCCGCCGGCATCCGGCAGTACCGAGAGCCGGGCGACCGGACCGGCGGAAAAGACATGGCGGATCCGACCGCAGATCTCGGCTTCTCCATCGGCGGCGAAAAGCAAATCGATGTCGTGAGGACGGACAAATCGGGTGCCGCCGGGTAGCCTCAGCGCATTGACCTCGCCCAGAAAGCGATGCACGAAGGGTGATGCGGGCTGGTCGTAGATTTTCTGGGGTGGACCCGCCTGCTCGATGCGCCCCTCATTGAGTATGACGACTTCGTCGGCGAGTTCGAGGGCTTCTTCCTGATCGTGGGTGACGAAGACGGTGGTGACTTGGATGTCCTCGTGGAACCGGCGCAACCACCGGCGCAGCTCTTTGCGGACTTTCGCGTCGAGGGCTCCGAACGGCTCGTCCAGTAGCAGGACGGAGGGTCTCACCGCGAGAGCGCGGGCCAGCGCGACCCGTTGCCGTTGACCACCGGACAGCTCTGAGGGCAGTCGCTTTCCATATCCGTCAAGTTGGACCCGCTCCAGAAGCTCCGTGACAGTCGCGCGGATCTGATCTCGGGGCGGTCGCGTCGATCCGGGCCTGACGGCAAGCCCAAAGGCGATGTTGTCAAAGACCGTCATGTGCGGAAACAGCGCGTAGTGCTGGAAAACGAAGCCAATCCCGCGTTCGGCGGCGGGCAGATAAGTGACATCGCGACCGTCGAAGGAGATCGCTCCGGCCGAGCCGGCATCGGGAAAATCGAGTCCGGCGATGATGCGCAGAAGGGTCGTCTTGCCCGAGCCCGAAGGGCCGAGGAGGGCCAGCAGGGAGCGATTCTCGATGTCGAGGCTCACCCCATCGAGAGCGACAGTGGAGCCGAAGGTGCGGCGAAGATTTTGAATGTGAATGGACATGGAAGAGAGCGGTGATGGGGGATGAAACGGGGGGATAAAGGTGCGGTCGGCTCAATGGCCGCCATGTCCGGTGCGCCACTCGATCAGCGACTTCACCGCCAGGGTGCCGAGGCCGAGCAGGGCCAGGATGGAGGCGCAGGCAAAGGCCGCGACGAAATTGTATTCATTGTAAAGGATTTCGACATGCAGCGGCAGGGTGTTGGTTTTGCCACGCAGGTGCCCGGAGACGACTGAAACGGCTCCGAACTCACCCATGGCGCGGGCATTGCAGAGAATGACGCCGTAGAAAAGGGCCCACCGGACCCGCGGCAGCGTGACATGCCAGAAGGTTTTCCAACCCGATGCACCTAGGCTGAGGGCCGCCAGTTCCGCATCGCGCCCCTGAGCCTGCATCAGCGGGATCAATTCACGGGCAACGAAGGGAAAGGTGACGAATACGGTGGCCAGGACGAGTCCCGGAACCGCGAAGATGATCTGGATGTCGCGCTCGGCGAGCCAGGGACCGAACCATCCCTGCGCACCAAACAACAGCACGTACACCAGTCCGGAAACCACCGGGCTGACCGCAAACGGCAGATCGATGAGCGAGACCAGCAGTTGTTTCCCCTTAAAGTCGTGACGGGCGACCGCCCAGGCGGCGGCGATGCCAAAGACGGCGTTGAGGGGCACGGAGATCACGGCGACCAGCAGGGTCAGGCGGATGGCGGAAAGGGCATCAGGATGACTCAGTGATACCCGGTAGGCATCCCAGCCTTTTCGCAGGGCCTCTTGGAACACCGCCACCAGCGGAAGCAGCAGGAAGAGGACGAGGAATCCCATCGCGACGGCGACAAGCAAGGCCCTCAGCCACAGGGGTTCGGTGGTGGCGGGTCGGATGGGGGCGGACCGTGTCATAATGTGTCGGATGGAGGGGTCAGCGGCGGACGAACCGGCCCTGCAGCGTGTTGATCGCAAGCAGGACGACGAATGAAATGACCAGCATGATCACCGCGAGCGCGGTGGCCCCGGCATAGTCGTACTGCTCCAGCTTGTTCACGATGAGCAGGGGCAGGATCTCCGTTTTCATCGGCAGGTTTCCCGAAATGAAAATGATGGATCCGTACTCGCCGACAGCCCGGGCAAACGCCATGGTGAATCCGGTGAGAAGCGCCGGAAGCAGTGCCGGAAACACGACCCGGCGTAGCGTGGTGAACCGAGACGCCCCGAGCGACGCGGCCGCCTCTTCCATCTCCCGGTCGAGTTCGGCGATGACGGGTTGAAGGGTTCTCACGACGAAGGGCAGACCGATGAAGACCATGGCCACGAACACGCCGAGTGGCGTGTAGGCAACCTTGACCGGAGCCAGCCATTGGCCGATCCAGCCATTTGGCGCATAGATCGCCGTGAGGGCGATCCCGGCCACCGCGGTGGGCAGGGCGAAGGGCATGTCGACGACCGCATCGATCAGCCGTTTGGCCGGCAGACGGTAGCGCACCAGTACCCAGGCGAGGATGGTCCCGAAAAGGGCATTGCATCCGGCTGCCGCCACGGAGGCGCCGACGCTGAGCTGCAGGGCCGCGAGGACCTGCCGATCCGTGAAGAGCGCGACCCATTGATCAGTGCTCAGCTGGGCCGAGCGGATGAAACAGGCGGCCAGGGGGATCAAGACAATGAGGCTCAGGTAGGTCACGGCAAAGCCGAGGCTCAGGCCGAAACCAGGAATGACCCGCCGGGATCGGCGGATCACCGAAGCGTTCAGAGTGATGTTGGACGCGGAGACCATGCCGTTATTGATTCCTGGTGATCTGGTCGAAAAGGCCGCCATCGGCGAAGTGCTTGGCTTGGGCGTTCGGCCATCCGCCAAATGCCGCATCGATGGTGAGGAGAGTCACCTTCGGGAATCGCGCGAGATCGGCAGGATCCGCCTGTTCGGGGTCGGCCGGACGGTAATAGTGCTTTGCAGCCAGTCGTTGGCCGACGGGGCTGTAAAGATACTGGAGATAGGCCGTGGCTAGGTCGAGGGTGCCATGAGATTCAGCGTTGCCGACCACGACGGCCACCGGAGGCTCGGCCAGAATGCTGATGCTGGGGACGACGATGTCAAAGCTTGCCTCCCCGAATTCGCGCAAGGCGAGGAATGCCTCGTTTTCCCAAGCGAGCAGCACATCGCCAATGCCCCGCTGGGCGAAGGTGGTCGTCGAGCCACGGGCACCGCTGTCCAGCACGGGAACGTTCCGGAACAAACGCGTCATATAATCGACGACTTTGGTTTCATCGCCCTGATACGTCTGGCTTGCCCACCCCCAGGCAGCCAGGTAGTTCCATCGGGCTCCGCCCGAGGTTTTCGGATTGGGTGTCACGACGCCGATGCCCTCCCCGACCAGATCGCCCCAGTCCCGGATGTTCTTCGGATTGCCCTCCCGGACCAAAAACACGATCGTCGAGGTGTAGGGCGAGGAATTGTGGGGAAACTGCCGCTGCCAGTCTTTTGGCAGCTTGCCGGTCTGCTCCGCGATCGCGTCGATGTCGTAGGAAAGCGCCAGCGTCACGACATCCGCCGCCAGACCGTCGATGACAGCACGGGCCTGCTTGGCGGCGCCGCCGTGGCTTTGGTTGATGGTCACGACCTCCCCTGTTTCCGCCGTCCAGTGGCTGATGAATGCTTCATTGAATTCCTGATAGAGTTCGCGGGTTGGGTCATAGGAGACGTTCAGCAGCGATCTTCCGGCGTCAGAGTCTCCGCCACCGCAGCCTGTCAGCAGAAATAGCGCGGCCGCTGGCAGCGCCGCGAAAATCGGGGTCGTTTTCATTAGTTTAGCCCAATTCGTTAGTAAAATCCGCGTATCGGCGGACATTTGCTCTGGTTTCAGTTCCGGGAGGTCGTTGCGATCAGCGGGATTCGTGCCCTTCGGTCAGCAGGGCCAGGAAGCCTTCGGCCGGGTCGGCGTGGCGCTTTTCCGGCGGCTGTTTCGGGGGCAATCCGGTCGGATCGACCGAGGACGGCTCGACAAAGGGAATGGGCAAATTGTCGCGGCGCAGTTTGCGCAGGGTGACCTCCACGACCTGAGCGAGGGAATAACGGTCGAGGATATTCGCCACCGCGTTGCGGACATCGATCATCAGCATGCGCAGACCGCAATGGGCCTCATCCTCACAGGTGCAGGGCTGATAGAAGGCTTCGCTGGCGCAGGGGATGGGCGCCAGCATGCCGTCGAGCAGACGGATCACCCGGCCGATTTTGATCTCGCTGGGAGGAGTTTCGAGAAAATAGCCACCATACTTGCCCCGCTTGGTGCCGACGATGCCTTCCTGACGCAGATCGGCGAGAATTTGTTCGACGAACTTCAGGGGCAGCCGTTCAAGCTGGGCCAGTTCCGATGCCGAGACCAAATCCCGACCGACTTCATGAGCCATGCCGAGCTTGATCAGGGTGCGAAGGCCATATTCTCCCCGCTTTGAAAGCTTCATATCGCAAAGTAGAAATCTTTAATGTTGATTGGTCAAGTAGAATTTAAAACTTTTCATTCAACCCTGACGGGGGCTTGGAGAGGAAGTTGAGCGCGGCCGATCCGGCCGATATGAGGCTGTCGATGCGCTGGGCGAGTGGCAGGCGGCCCGGAGCTTCGAAGGTGTAGGACCGCACCGGCCAGGTCCGGGTCAGCCAGATAGCCTCGGGCCAGCCTTCCGGCTCGTCCGGATCCGGCGCGTGGGTGATCCAGCCCGGAGCGCAGAGCGCGTGGTCATCCACCGGACCTTCGGATTGGAGCGGAAAATCACCGGCCACGCTCATCAGAATCGACGGCGCCAGCGATGGGCCGGGACCGGTGGCGATTTCATACAGGTAGAAGCCATCGGCTTCCCAGTCTTCGTGGAACGAGAGATGGATCGAACATGGTTTCGACTGATGGCGCCACCAATCGATCAGGGCGTTGGTTTCCGCCGCCGATCGACGCAGAAAATCGCGGTTCAGATCGACGCCGTCCGCATTTTCCCGGCGGTTGAGGCGCCATCCCGACGGATTCAGGAGCGGCATCACGACCCAGTCGTATGCGTCGTCCCAGTTTGCCATCTCCAACAGCCGGATCAGAGCCTCCGGCCCACTTCTTTCATCGCCATGGATACCAGACGACAGGAACACCACGGTGGCGTCGGGGGTCGATGCGCGGCGGGTCCAAATCCACAGATCATCGCCAGCCACCCGTCCCACCCGGTCGCTTTGAAAGCCCGCCTCAGTCGCAGCTTCGGAGACTTGCTGATACATGCTGGCAACGCAATCCATGTTCTGCTTTCGATTCCAATCCGTCCATTATTGGCACAACGGTCGGGATGTTGCGCAGGCAAAACACACCATCCCGCCAGATCGCGTACGAACCTGCCGGTTCGCCACCCTTGGGCCGGCCGACGCTCCCGGGATTGACGACGAGAGTCGAACCCACCCGCCGCAAGAATGGTCGATGCGTGTGTCCCACCAGCAGCACATCCGGATTTCCCGCTCGGCGGATCTCGCCTTGCCACGCCGCTTCCGGCGCATCGCCGCGGAGATAGCCCTCCAGTGGATCGCTGGGCAGGGCATGGCCCGCCCACCACACTTCGGCTTCCGTGCGCAGCCTCACCGATTCCGGAAGGCTCGCGAGAAAAGCCCGGTCAGCAGGTGGCAACCTCCGTCGGGTATCCCTCAGGGTTTCGGCCAACTCATCCCTACCAGCACTGGAATAGCGGGGCAGGGCACCCGTCACTGCCGCGATATCGTGATTGCCGCGAAGTGCCCGGCCGGGGCGGACATGCCGGGCACCCCAGCGCACGCAGGCTGCAGGCTCGGGGCCGTAGTTGACCCAGTCGCCGAGGCACAGGATATCGGTTGCATCCGGCTCCGCCTGAAGCACAGCTCTCAAGGCATTCCAGTTCCCGTGGATGTCAGAAAGAATGAGCAACCGGGTGCCAGATACGATCCAACCGCCGTCCACTATGGGGTCACTCATGACGAGCCAGCGCAGGCAAGCGGCGGGAAGAGACTCTCACCGGCCTGACTGACCGGGGGCCAAACAAATCCCCGTCCACTTGCAGGCACCATCGCAGCGGAAAGGGCCAGGGACCGAAGCCGCTCTCCAGATTCACATGGCGCGCCTCGTCGGGCAGTTTCAGGAATGGCAGGCCCAGCGGCAGGGCGTACTCCGAAACGAAACCCCACACGCACAGGGGATCGTTTTCCGAGCCCACCAACAAGACCCGCCCCGCCGCCTCGTGAATAAGCCGCCGGTCAAAACGAAGCGCCCTCCGGCCCACCACGCGGCCCACACGATCGACATCGACCCCGCCCGGAGGCGCGACCAGCAGCGCCCGTGAAAGCGGAATCGCTTGCGGAATGCTCGCATAGTAGAGCCACAACAGCGCCCCCAATGAGTGTGCCACGAGGACCGAGCCGGGGCCCGCGACGCGTAGGATGTCATGCAGTTCATCCATCCAATCGATCAGATTCGGTTGGCTTTTGTCTGGGAGCTCGGGCATGAGCACCCGGTGGCCCCGGCGATTCAGTTCGCCAGCCAGCCACTCCTGCCAGTGGCCCTGGGGCGACCCATCGAGGCCATGCAAGATGACGAAGGTCGGTGCGGCAGGGTACCGTTCAAATTGCTCATTCATGGTTTCCGATGAAACAGGGTGGCATCTCCAATCCAACAGGGTCTGATCGGAAAAAGGCTCCTTAAATTGTCAATCAACCGACCGTCCCGGCTGACGATGACCGCGGCGAGAACCAAGCCCGCCGGAGCCTGGGGACTCCGGCGGGCAACCATTGCTTGTTGTTATGGTCCAACCTCGGGAAAGATCGATCGCCCTATCACCTCACGGTTTGTAGATCCGGTCGAAGTAGCCCCCGTCACCAAAGTGGGTCTTCTGCGCTTTCTGCCAGCCACCGAAGATGTCCGCATCGATGGTGACGAGGTCGGTCTTCACGAAGCGCGCCACATCCCTGGGATCAGCGTGCTCCGGGCTGATGGGACGGTAGAAATGCTTCGCTGCGAGGCGTTGTCCATCAGCCGAGTAGAGGTATTCCAAGTAGGCTTTGGCCCGCTCCGTGTTGCCCTTTTTCTCTGCATTCCTGTCGACCACGGTCACAGGCGGTTGGGCCAGAATGCTCAGGGAGGGGACGATGATTTCGAAGTTGTCTTCGCCGAACTCCTTCAAGGCGAGGAAGGCCTCGTTTTCCCATGACAACAACACGTCACCGATCTGTCGTTGGACAAAGGTGGTCGTCGAGCCGCGCGCCCCGGAATCGAGCACCGGCACGTTCTTGTAGAGCTTCGTGATATAGTCCACGACCTTCGACTCATCGCCGCCGTGGGTCTTATGCGCCCAAGCCCAGGCCGCGAGGTAATTCCAGCGGGCGCCGCCGGAGGTCTTCGGATTCGGCGTGATGATTTGCACACCTTCCTTCGTCAGATCGCCCCAGTCCCTGATGCCCTTCGGGTTGCCCTTGCGGACGAGGAAGACGATCGTGGAGGTGTAGGGTGAACTGGCGTTCGGCAATCGGCTCTGCCAGTCGGCCGGCAAAAGACCGGCCTCTGACGAAATAGCGTCGATGTCATACGCCAGCGCAAGAGTCACCACATCGGCCTGGAGGCCATCAATGACCGCGCGGGCCTGTTTGCCGGCACCGCCGTGGGATTGGACGATGGTGATGTCCTCTCCTTTGGTGGCTTTCCAGTGTTTTGCGAAGATCTCGTTGAATTCCTGGTAGAATTCACGGGTCGGATCGTAGGAGACGTTCAGCAGTTCGGCCGCGGCAGCGGTCCCAGCAAGAGCCAGTCCGGTGAGGATGGCGAGAGTGAGTTTCAGGTGTCGTAACTTCATTGGGTTCTTATGGTTTTGGTTTGGCTTTTGGTTTGTTGAGAAAAGCAGCAATTGAGATCAAAAGGACAGGCGCACGCCGGTCAGGTAGGTCCAGCCATCGAAGTCGCCGCCATTCCCGCCGCCATCGATGTCGGCGTATTCGGCCCCGGCGAGCAGCTTCAGCTTGTCGCCGTGGATGAAGTACTGGGTGCCGAGATAGAAGGCGTTGTAGGTCTCGCCCCGCCCGCTGCCGGTCAGAGAGGGCGCGCGGCGTTCGTAACGCGACTGGGCCTGGACAGAATCCGGACCGTCTCCCAAAGAGAATGAATAGCGGCCCACCAGCTGGAGCTTCTCGGGAATCAGGTCATAGGTGGGCTGGAGAAAGAACCCCGCCGCATTGGCGGAGAAACCGGTGCCGGCGAAGACCTCACTGACAAAGCTCCAGCGCCCGTCCTGCAGCCACAGCGTGGTGGAGAACAGGTTTTCATAACGGTTCAGCACCGTGCTGTTCGGTTCAATTTCGCTGCGCAGGTAGTCGAAGCGCCACTCCGCCCTGTCGAGAGACACGGACTCCTTGAAGTCGTATCCGAAACCGACACCGTAGCCGATTCCTGCATCAAGCTGCCCGAACTCCAGGCTGGCTTCATTCGAGTAAATCCCGGTTTGGTAGAGCCAGTTTCCGACCTTTCCGTCAATCACGATTCCGAGGGTCCGGTCCACCCGCAGTTGGTTGAAGATCTGGGAACGCTCGAAAGTCGGCTGATCGTTGGTCGACTGGAGCCAGTCGTAGTAGCCAATCTGCGGCTTCTGTTTGCCGACGGTGAGACTGAAGGCGGGATCGGGCGACCATTTCACGTAGAAATCGACGATTCCGTTGTAAACGGGGTCGAATCCATCCGCCCCCTGCACATCGCCCCGGAAGGCAAAGTCCTTGAGGAACTTGATGTCGAACCCGATCCGGGAGCGGCGATCCTCCCAGCCGTTTTCGTCACCCTGTGAAGATTCGAGCCGATGATATTGTCCCTGGTAACGGCCCCGGAGCTTGATCTCCTGGATGTAGGGGTTGTCTTTGTCCTTGTAGAGACTGGCGAGGGACCAGATCTCGTCATAGATGGAAGAGTCCGTCTTGGCGGCGTCCTCAATGGTGTCTTTTGGGGGGAGCGGGTCTCCGGCCAGCGCCGGAATGGCCGCCAGCAGAGCCAGAGAAGTTCCAGTGATTCGACGGCCCCAATCCAGGGCACGATGGTTTTCAAACTTTTGGCCGAGGCCGTGAGACAGGTACGCAATACGTTTCATGGTTGAGTGGATTCGTTCGGTTTGAATCCGTCTCTCCGGTGGTTCCGGTCGATTCAGACAGGTGATTTCGTCAATCGGGCCTCCGCGAGCGGCGGTCGGCGAAAATGGAAACTGAGGGGGTGGCCGTCACCGACCACCAACATCGGGCCTGGCGGATGACCGCCTGGCTCCGGGCAATTCGTGCGACAGCCGGATCTTTTCCGTACTCTCGATCTGTGTGATGCGCCCTTCGTGCACGGTGATCTGAATCGAACCGAATCGGATCGAAGCGATCTTCTGTTCCAGCAACCCCACCCATTGGGTGAAGTCCGGAACGGAACTGTCAGGAAGACTCATTGGTAAATCTATCAACTTTTAATGTAGAGTAATCAAGTAGAAATTAAAATATTTTTGCCACCGCTCCTCTTGGGTGTCCGAAAACGATCAGAACCCCGTCCGTTTCCCGATCTCCACGGCATCCAGCACCGCCCCGGCCAGGCTCTTGATTTCGACCCGCATCGTCGGCCGACCAGCCTCCAGGGTAATGAGCAGATAGCCATCCTCGCGGGCGTGGAAGCGGGAGCGCGGGTCGAGATAGAGATCGCCATCGCCTTTGAGACAGGTGTTGAAGACGGGCAGGCCGCCAGCCAACTCGGCCCTTTCCGAAAAATAGCCGAAGCCGGTGATCAGGGCGCTGCCGCGCTGGAACTCCCGCTGCCAGGCGCCCTTGGTCAAACCGGCGAGCTGGGTCTGCTTTTCGTTCATCAGTGTCAGGACAAAACCCGCTTGCAGGTCCCGCATCGTGGCGGCATACCAGCGAAACTGCTCGGAATCCTCCTGCCAGGCATGGCAGGTCTGCCAGGTGGTGCCGTGGTCCTGGATGTGATTCAAGTCCAGCGCGACCAGAGCGAGATCGAAGGCGGGCAGGGTGAAGCGCCATTTCCACTCGTCACCCGGCAGGGCGAAAAATTCCCGATAGGCGGTCGCCTCGACATCATAGACCGGCTCGGCAGGCGGCTTCGGCCCGCGGGGACGGATCTCGCGGTCGTGGTTTCCCAGGATGGGAAGAAAGGGCAGCGAGCGAAAGATCTCCGGGTGTGCGTCGATGAGGGCGGCGAAGGCCTTCGTTCCCTCGCGGCCCTTGCCATGGAGGTCCGGCACGTTGTCGCCTCCGGTGAGAAGGAGATGGGGGTCGTCCCGCAGCAGGGCGGAAAAATCCCGGCCCGGCGCAAAGCCCCAGTCCGCCACCACGGCGATGCGCAGGGTGTCGGTGGGATGGCACTTTACCCGATGCACGGCGGAGACCTGATCGCCATCGCCGACACGGTAATACAGGTGCCCCGCGCCGGGCGGGAACGGGATGCGAACGTGATGGCGGGTGGCGAGTCCGGCGACCTCCACGCGCTGGGTCGGATCGGGCTCCGAGCCATGGGTCACGACGGAAGGCGACGGCGCGTCGGTTTCCCAATTGACTGTCAGTGTCGCGGGCGTCTCCTCCTCGTGAGACAGCCAGATGCGCTCGATCGGAGCCGCGGAGGCGCCGACGGAGAGCCACAGCCAGAAAAAAACCCACCGCATGATCGGTGCCGAGCGAATCTGGGATAGTTTGGCGGCGGAGAGCGGTGACATGCGGTCGGACAAGTGTCAGTGGCGAACCTTCCAATCGAAGGAGTGGTAGGTGAAATCGAAGCTGCCGTCCGGCCGGCATTCGACCAGGCCGAAGCCCTCGGGGTTGCCATGGACCGGACCCTTCCACCAGAGACCGGAGACGGCGCCGCCCTGAATGTAACGGGTGCGACCCAACTCGATCGTCTCCAGCACATGGCCGTGGCCCGACAGCACCAGCTTCACATTGTGCGCCTCGAGCAGGCGGCGGAACTCGAAGACATTGGCCACCAGCGCCTTCGCGTCGAGGTGAAAAGCCGGCCCCTTGATGACCTGATGCCACACGGAGTAAAACGGGATGTGGGTGACGAGGATGATGGGAGTCGTTCGACCCGTCTTCGCGAGATCGGCCTCCAGCCAGGCGAGTTGGTCGTCGTCGATGCGGCCGACATAGTCTCCGGTGGCCGCGTCGCGCCCGATCGAGTCGAGGAGCACGAAATGCCAGCCCCCGTGGTCGAAACTGCGATAGGTCCGCCCCTGGCCGTAGCGGTCGGCGAAGATCTTCTTGCCATAGTCCTGCTCACCGGGATCGACCACCGCCTTGGACGACCAGCCGACCACGTCGTGGTTCCCGATCGTGTGATGGGCCGGGATGGCGAGGCCCTTCAGCCCTTCGTCGAAGAGGCTCCACTCCAGTCGCGCCCGGTCGATCCCGACCTCCAGCGCGTCCATGATCAGGTCTCCGCCGGTAATGAGAAAGTCCGCCTTCGTCTCCGGCGCGGCCGCCACGGCATTCATTCTGGCGACACACTGCTTCCAGCCATCGATGCCGCCCCGTTCCGGCTGCACGTGGATATCCGTGCCGAAGAGAAACCGGAAGGGCGCCGATCCCGCCGCTGCGGCCGGTTCAGGCTGCGCCGCTGACAGTGACCGGGAAGCCAGCCCGGTCGCGCCGGCGGCGAGGTGGAGGAGCTTGCGTCGATTCATCACCCGGCCAAGTTGGGCGGCCGAGGGAGTTTTTCAAGGAGAGGCCCCGGCTTGATGACGTTCCTCTGGCCGAGTCCAGTCACCGATCGCGTGATTGGGAAAGGGTCGCCAAGGATCCGCTTTTGACCTATTGAATGCGATCAGCCTCCCGATTTCCCCACCCCCGACCGACATGCCCGCCCTGCGTTCCCTCGCCGCCACCATCGTCCTGATGGTCCTGTCCCCGGTCCTCGGCTCAGACTACGGCGGGGTGAAGGTGATCGCCCACCGCGGAGCCGGCTTCGAATACGACGAAAACACCGTGGAAGCCTGCCGGCAGAGCTACGAACGGGGCATTCGGGGCTACGAGGTCGACATCCGCCGGACCCGCGACGGCCATCTCGTTCTCATGCACGATGCCGACGTGTCGCGGACCACCGGCGGCACGGGCAAGGTCGAAGAGATGACGCTCGCCGAAGTCGCCGCACTGAGGACCACGGGCAAGGGCGCACCCGTGCCGTCGATCGAGGACCTGTTCACCTATTTCAAGGACAAGCCCGACGTCTACCTCATGCTGGAGATGAAGACGACCGACACGGCGGCCTACCCGGACGAGGAGATCGAGTCCTATTGCCGCCAGCTCCACGACACCGCGCAGCGTCTCCTGCCGCCGGGCACCTACTGCTTCATTTCGTTCGACCGGCGTGCCCTCGCCGCGATTCACCGCATCGATGCCGAATCCTTCACCGGCTACCTCAGCAGCTCGGCCCCGACCGACGCGATGATCGCCGAGGCGAAGGCGCTCGGCTGTGGTCGCCTGTCCGTGCCGATCGAGACGACCCCGCGCCAGATGGCCCGCAAGATCCAGGAAGCCGGTCTCCAGCTTTCCCTCTACCCGATCCGCCGGAAAGAAGACGCCGACCTCGCCGTGCTCTGGGGCGCCAGCATCATCTGCACCGACACCCCGAGCGAACTGCTGGGGAAGCCGGCTGGGGGACAGTGAATTTCCGATCAGACAGGGTCTGATCGGAGATCAGACCCTGTCTGATCGGGAGCCACCCCACACCGGAAGCAGCCCTCACAGGGGCCTCTGGAAAGCGAGATCTCGGGACACTGCATTCTTGCGCCGGAAACCGGCAGTTGTATCCTTGTACTCGTTCAGTATGCCGATACACGAAAATACCCCAGACCCCCGGTGCTGATCGGACTTGCATGAAGTTGCTATCGTTGTCCGTTCTCTCCTTGGGAGCGTTCTGCCTTTGCCAGGCGGCCCGGGCCGATGGAATCCTCGATCAAGTCGAGGAGTCTTTGACCTTCGGGCTCTTCGACGATGCTTTTTCCCTGCATTTCAGCGCCCTGGGGGACATCGAGGGCTACGTCTTTGACGGCGCCACCCCGGGTCTGCTCTACACGGACAATGACGCACTTTTTAATCCGCGGCTGACGCTTTTCGCAGATGCCCAGGCGGGACCACATCTCTACGGGTTTGTCCAAGCGCGGCTCGACCGGGGCTTTGATCCCAGTGATGAAAATGGGGAGATGAGGATCGACGAGTACGCTCTCCGATTCACGCCCTGGGAGGATGGGCGCCTTCACATCCAGGCTGGGCAGTTTGGCACGGTGGTGGGCAACTGGGTGCCGAGGCATCTCTCCTGGGACAATCCGTTCATTACCGCCCCCGGACCCTATGAACACCAGACCGGGATCTTCGAGGGAGAGGCGCCGGAGTCCAGATCCGAGTTTCTCAGTCATGCCGACGAGGAGGACTACGATTACAGTCCCATTATCTGGGGACCCAGCTACACCAGCGGTCTTTCCGTCTCCGGTCAGGTCGACAAAGTGACTTACGCAGTCGAATTGAAAAACGCCTCCCTGGCCTCCCGACCCGACTCCTGGTCAGTCACCAGCGCCGACTTTGACCATCCCACCGTGGGAGGGCGCCTGGGGCTGCGGCCCAACCATTCGTGGGATATCGGCACGTCTTTCAGCGACGGAGCCTATTTGAGGCCGGAGGCGGCTCCCACGCTCCCCGAGGGCCGCGGCATCGGCGATTATCACCAGACACTCATCGGCCAGGACGTCAGCTACTCCTGGCATCATTTGCAGATCTGGGCCGAGTTTTTCCACTCCCGGTTTGAGGTGCCCCGCGTGGGAGATGCCGACACGATCGCTTACTATGTCGAGG
Organism: Verrucomicrobiales bacterium; assembly: GCA_016795505.1. Classification (GTDB taxonomy): domain Bacteria; phylum Verrucomicrobiota; class Verrucomicrobiia; order Verrucomicrobiales; family DEV007; genus JAEUHH01. The sequence goes on from JAEUHH010000062.1 coordinate 69,498, forward strand.
CAAAATACCGGTTTTCGCCCGAGCTTTATGCGGCGGCACGGTGGAATCAGCAGTTTTTCGAGAGTTTTCCAGACGATGGCGGAGTGAGCCGTGACTGGGGCTCGGACATGTGGCGCGGCGACCTCTCGATCGGTTATCGGTTCACCGCCCACACTCAATTGAAAATCCAGTACAGCCTCATGAATCAGACTTCCTCCGCAGATCCCTGCAGCCATCTGATCGCCACGCAATTCACCACCCGGTTTTAGGATTCCCCCGGGGCAAACCGGGTGGGAACTCCGAACACCAGCAGACCTGAAGTAAAGTGCCATGCGGATCCTGGTAGTCGAAGACGAGGCCCAGTTGGCCCGACACTTGACCCGCTCCCTCAGCCGGCACGGGCACGAGGCCACCGCGATCCACGATGGCGCGGAAGGGCTTTCCGCCGCTCTGGCGAATCCTCCCGATCTTATCATTCTGGATCTGAACCTGCCCGGTCTCGACGGATGGTCCCTGCTCAAAGGACTTCAGGAATCCAAATGTCCCTCCCGCGTGCTCATCTTGACGGCCCGGGGAGAGATCGAAAACCGGGTGAAGGGACTGAACGCCGGTGCGGATGATTACTTGTCCAAGCCATTCTCGATGGACGAACTGATCGCCCGGGTCGAGGCCCTCGGCCGGCGCGGCGCCACTCCGACGGCGGCCGATCTCCTGGAGGTGGCAGACCTCCATCTGGATGTCCATCATCGGAGGGTCAGTCGGGGAGGAACCACGATCCCGCTGTCGCCCCGGGAGTTTGAAGTCCTTCAGGTCCTCATGGAGGAGCCGGGCCGAGTATTTTCGCGAACCGAATTGAGCAAGCGAGTCTGGCACCGCGATCATGATTACGACACCAGGACGGTGGAGATCTTCATTACCCGATTGCGAAAAAAGCTCGACTCAGGCTTTGATCTACCGCTTATCCAGACCATCCGGGGAGTGGGATACACCATCAAGACTCCCAAATAGCCTGCACCATCCCGGACGAACCCACGACCTGTTGCCCACGCACCCCTCCGCCATGAATCTCCCGACGATTCCAACTTTCGCCCTCCTCGTCCTCGCCCTTTCGGCGAACCTTGGTCGTGCCCAGTGCACCATCGAGGGGGTCGTCACCCTGCCCAAGTCAAAGGGAGCGCCCGTCGTGGCAAAGCGCTACGAAATCGTGGGCAAGGGGGGCTCACTGGCACCCAGTCCGCCGGTGGCGATCGTGTACCTCGAAGGGTCATTCCCGAAATCCGGCGGTAACCTGCCGATGAAGCAAATCATCCAAAAGGATCTCACGTTCATTCCGGCCTTGTTGCCGATCCAGGTGGGCACCAAGGTTGAGTTTCCCAATCTCGATGACACGTTTCACAATGTCTTTTCCTTTTCCAAGGCGAAACGTTTCGATTTGGGCCGTTACAGGCCTGAGGAACGCCCCATTCCTTCCAAAGTGTTCGACAAAGCCGGTCTCGTGACCCTCCGTTGCGACATTCACGAGCACATGCGGGCGCTGATCCTGGTCCTCGATACACCCCACTTTGTCACGTCTGACACATCCGGCCGCTTCAGGCTGTCCGGACTGCCTGCGGGTAGCTACAAGCTGAAAGCCTGGCTCAGCAGCACCAAGACCAGCGAGAAACCGGTCGTGTTGAAATCCGGTGAGACATTGAAGGTCGATTTTCCATGAGCGAGGGGCCGCAAGGGGCCAGAACCGGCTTTCGGCCGCGGATGATGGCTTACCTGATGCTGATCGCATCCGGAGTCACGGTGGGGGCCTTGTTCATCTCCCAGCGCAAACTGGCGTCGGAAGTCGCCCGCGATCAGGAGCGGGTGTTCGAGGCTGAAGAAGCTGCTCTGAGCAAGATCCGCCAAAATCTGCGGACGACCCTGTCCGAACGCTGCCGGGCGCTCGTCCACAAACCGCGAATCCTCGCCGCCTTTGAGGATGATGCCTTGGATCTGTTGTACCCCAGTGCCAGGGACGAGTTGAAAGATCTCATGACGGAGGACATCCCGATCGATGCTCCTTCCCCGCCGGGACTTCGTGCGCGCTTCTATCGCTTCCTCGACTTCGAGGGGCAGGTGATACCTCCGCCGGAGGATTCAGCAGCGGGCGCTCTCTCGTCAGAGGAGGAATCCCATCTCGCCCTGACCAGCCTACCCAATGAACAGCAACTCGGGTATATGGTCCGCCAAACCGCTGGCGGCGAACGGAAGGCCGTCGAAATCATCGCCACCCCGATCGTCTCCTCCGAAACGGGCGAAATGATCGCCGCTCTTGTGATCGGCTTTGATTCCTTTGGAGGGGCGGAATCCACGACCAACCCGGAAGACTCATTGATCACGGGCATCTGGCTTGAAGATTCATTGATCCTGCCCGGTCTTGGGGAATCGGAGACAGCTTCTCTGACCGCAGAATTGGTGAGATCCGTGGGCTCTCCAGAGCGGACAAGGAACAATTTCTCTTTTCAAACACCTTCGGAGACCTATCGAGTCTTTTACAAATGGTTGAATCCCGGGTCGCTCTACTCTCCCGTCTATGAGGTCAGCCTGTTTTCCCTGGCAGACTTCCACAGACGGCAGAGGACCCTCCGCTGGCAGATTCTGGGCGTCGGCGGTTGCCTGCTGGTGGCTGCGTTTTCGATCAGCCGCCATTTTGCGGCACGACTCGCCATACCGGTCGAGATGATGGCGGCAGATTCGGAGAAGAAGCGGGTCAGTCTTGAGAGAGCCGAGTTCGCACTGGAGCAAAGTCAGGAGGAACTGGAACGGTCGGCCCGCTTTTCTGCGGACACTTCGCATCAATTGAAAACTCCGGTGGCCGTCCTACGCGCAGGGCTCGAAGAAATGCTGGCCCGTGAAGATCTTACGGCGGAAGTCCGCTCTGAAGTGGCGGACTTCATCCACCAGACCCATCGCCTCGGAGCAATCGTTGACGATCTCCTGCTGCTCTCGAAAATGGATGCCGGGCGCTTCTCATTGGACCTGAGTGCCGTGGACCTTTCCCGGTTGATTGCGGGGGAATTGGATGATCTGGAGGCCCATCCTGAGTACAACGAAGAGCTGTCTGTTCTCGCTGATGTGCCGGAGCACGTCCGGATCTTGGGCGAGCCCCGCTTTACCACCATGATCGTCCGAAATCTCCTGGAGAATGCCCGTAAATACAATCGTCCGGGCGGGACCATCCGGGTGTCTTTGCAGAAAAATAGGGGCGAGGCCCGCCTGATGATCGGAAATACAGGCGAGCCCATTCCGCCAGCCGCGCAGGCCCACATATTTCAGCGATTTCACCGCGGGTCCATGAATGAGAACATCAAAGGCCATGGCTTGGGGCTGAATATCGCCAGGGATCTCGCCCGCCTGCATGGCGGAGACCTGCGATTATCGACTTCCGCAGACGACTGGACCGAGTTTGACCTGCGCCTTCCCCTCTTGCCCGAGGCACCCTCGGAGCACTTCGGGAATCTCTCTTGATGCCCCCGACAGGATGGCATGGGCCGCGAGGGCGCTGCTCTGTAACAAGCTGGTTACGATAGAAAAATTGTTCGGTGGGAAGCGCCGGGTGACAATCGCAGATATCTGACCGGCATTGTGCCGGCTCGGATCCCTAGCAATCAACGTCAGCAATCAAATCTGTTCATGAAGAAACTGATCTCATCCCGTCTGCGCTCCCCACTGACCACGGCAATTGCCCTGGCAGCAATGGGGCTCGTTCACAATCCCATTCAGGCGCCGGCCAAGGGCGGCGCCGGCGGTGGCGGCAGCAAAGCGACCGCTCCCGCCAAGGTGAAGGAATCGCGCGTCACCGGCTATGTGACCGCGATCGACTATGTCAATTCGTCGGTTCAGATCGGCGATTCCTACTATGGCAGCGGTCTTCTCTATGTGGACTCCAACACGGCCATTTCCCTCGACAACGTCAGCTGCTCGTTCGTCGATCTCCAAATGGGCGATTGGGTCGAGGCGCGCTATCTGTTTGTGAAGGATCCCGTCACGGGAGCGACCATCCGTCTGGCCACCAAGCTTTCCGCCGGGTCCTCCTCTTCGATCTGATCTGCATTCCGACTTTCGGCCAGCCGCTCCGGACGAGGCGTCCAAACCTCTCAACCTTTGGCGCCTCCCCGGGTGGCTGGCCGATTTCACTCTCTTCCGTAAATCGGAATTTCCTTTCTGCCCAGTTAGCGTCCGGCAGACTACAGGGTCACTGGCCATCTCGCCAGTGGCCCTGTTCCATTTTCCGAAAACAGGCTTGGCCGATTGGGGACATCTTTTCTGGGATGGCGGCAACATCCCATCCTTCGTCGCCAGTGGTCTTGCCTGGTGAGGTCTGGGTTTTGTCCAGAATCGATCACCCGACTGCCCCGTTGAAGGACGGCAAGGGATTTCGGGGGGATGCAGACGTTCGATCGCGACGATGGATCCTCTCGGACAAGCATGCCGATCACTGGTTGAGATGGGAGAGATTTCACCACCCCGAGCCTTCTGGCTTTCCCTCAAAGACGAGTCATCGGTTCCGTCCCCTGCATGCCTGCAAACGAAATACGGGCCTCCCTTTGGGGGAGGCCCGCATCGCTCGTTGGAGGACGGCTCTGATTCGGAGCGGTCTCGGATTTTGAGAATGAATCGAGTCGGGGTCTTCCTTATTACGGAGCTCCAATCTCAACCCTACCGGTCAATCCACTGCCCACGAAAAGGCCCGCGCCGTTCGACTGCTTTTGAAGGACGAGACCCACAAAGGCCCTGATGACAGGCGCGGCACCGGAATCGTCACGAAAGAGGCCGCTAAAGACGCCCGTTTTTGCATTGAATCGGACCGACACGGGGTCTCCGGCGCCAAAGACGACCCTGTTTCTGGTGCTCAGGGTGCCCAGGAACTCAAGGCTGGAGGGGAGTCCACCGCCTTCGATGTTGACCTGCAAGTTGGAATCGCTGTCCGCCAGACCAATCAAGCGCACGCCCCGGTCCGGCACAGCATATGCCGCACCCACCACGGTGCGATCGACTTCAAAACCCGCCTGATACATGGGATTCCGACTGGTTGCGCCCACTCCGGCCGGACGGGTCCAATGCAGAATGCCCGCGAGATCGCTCACACCGACGACGTCAGCAAATGCAACTCGTCCGGTGATCGATCCCGTTCCTCGATAGAGATCGCTGAGAAGGGTCATATCACCATTCTGCCGCAAGGCGACCGCCGCCGCCCACCGCTGTCCGTCTCCCAGGATGCCAACGAATTTGGCCACCCCGCCGGAACTAACGGAAAGCAGTACGATACCGTCGCCGATGTCCAGAGACTGGGCTGGCGTGCCGTCTCCAGTAAGAATCAGGTTGTAGCGCCCGGCCTGTGGGGCGGGATTCCGCCTGCGGTCGAAGGTGCGCTGGTCGGAATCGACCACAAAGTGATTGCCGCTGTCATCAGAGATCTCACCGGTGATCTTGTAGCCCGATTCGATGGCCTCCAATTCCAGATTGATCGTCAGAATGGTCCCGTCTGCCAGGGTCACCTGAGTCTGGTGATGCCCCGAATCGTCAAACCCGCCCCGGAGTTTGAAGACCTTGTCTTCGATCTTGAAGGTCCCGCTAAAGCCGCCAGCAGGTGACAGACCGATGCGGAAGAGTCCCTCGTACTTGTCATCGACTCCGCTCAGATGATGCAGATCCAGCACTCCATCGTAAAAGCCCGAGGCAATGGGATCGAGGACGTCCACATTGTCGGCAATGGTGAAAGTGCCGCTCTTGGTGTCTTTAAAGGTGCCCTTGTCGAAACGATCCACCGTAAACGTGCCGCTGGTCGGCGTGAGAAAGACGAAATCGTATTCATTCCATTTCAGGTTCAATTTGAAAGTCAACACCGCGGATGCCGCCGCCGGCCCAGTCACTTCATAGACGTACAGGAACGGATCAACATCGCCGGGCTCCACCTTCCGGCCCCGAGACCCGGTCAGAAAATCGAGTCTCTCTGACTCAGCAGCTTCAGGGGCTTCGACCAGATCAATGGTCAGACCGCTCAGGCCCGCTGGTGCCGCCCCGGCCCCACTGTTTTCCACGATTTCCCCCGTTCGTTGATCCTTGAAGGCATTCTTGTCAAAACGCTTCTCCTGATAAGTCCCGCCCCCTGCTCCATCGAACACGAATTTGTATTCATTCCATTTGTCCGGCTTCAGTTGGATGCGGAGATCCGCGGTGTTGGTCCCGGTCACGCTGTAGCTGTAGGTGAAGGAATCGATGTCGCCATCCGGATCGTTAATGGTCCCTCGGGTGGCGTCGGAGAAGATGAGCCGGTCCTCAAGGTGGCCGCCACCGCCATCTTCCGTGACCGTGATGGATTTGCCCTGCGGGTTGGTGATGGCGGTCTGAGCGTTGGCCATTGGGCCGACCGTGAACATCAGACTGAGGAGGAGGATGGGAATGGAGCGCATGGTAACAGTGTCGAGGGGTCGAACTTTCTGTCCTGGAGTTCAGGAACGGAACCGAGGACAAGCGCAGTATCGCCATTTCGCCCCCGGAGAACCACCTCTAAACCGTAACGGACCTGTTACGCTGGGGCATTCTTTCCGTAGATTTCGGCATTTCCGCCCGTCGTTCCGTTCGCGGGAGCCATGGGAAGGGCCTGCGGCTCTCCGGTCACAACCGGATGAAGACGCGGTTCCGGTACATCCACCAGAGGATGAGCCAGAACACCAGCATGATGAGACTGGCCTCCACCACCGGTCCGGCCGGTCCGGCAAACCACGGGGCGGGCAGGTGCGTCTCCAGGTTGTCACCGACCCAGCTTTTCATGGTCATGCTCATCACATAAGCCGTGATGGGGTTCAGCCCCACGACCACGAACGGAAACGTCCACCGCCGCCAGCCCTTCAGATCGACGATCCAATACAGAAAGGCCAACAGCCACAGGCAGTAGGCACCGCTAAACAGCACCCAGGACGGCGTCCAGATGCGCTTGACGATCGGGCACACTGTCGCCCCGGCGGCGATGCCGAGCAGCAGGCAGACCAGCCCGGCGAGGGCGATACGGCCGGCTTTGACCGCCCCGGCCGGCTCCCGCTCCCGGAGATACTGGCCGCTCATCGCTCCCATCAGCATGGTGACGAAGGCGGGGACGAAATTCAGCGTGCCATAGCCGCCGGGGTTCGATTCGAAGGGCTGGGACCGGGGAAAAAGGTTCAGGAACCACCGGTCGAAGGCCTCGATCGCATTGCTGCCCTGCTGGAAATGAGCCGCGAAGCCGGCGGCGCCCTCCGGAGCCGGGTGCAGCACCATGCCGAGCCAGGTGAGCACCAGCACCGCGGCGCCGGCGACGGCCTGCCACTTCAGGGGCTTTCCAATGAGGAAAAACAGGAGCCCGTAGCCGAGGCCGATCTGGCAAAGCACGTTGGTGAACATCCAGTTCGTCTGCGGCTGCCGCTGGGAGGTGAGAAAGACGCCGAGGAGGATGAGCAGCAGCGCCCGGCCCCAGGCGTGGCGGGCGCGGCGGCCCCAGGCATGGCCGAGCGAGGCGCGCCGGGCATACGACCACGGCATTGAGACCCCGACGATGAACATGAAGGACGGCTGGATCATGTCCCACAGGGAGAGGCCGACGAGGTGGAACTGGCTGATCCACTCGGGGTGCGAGTTGTGAAAAGCCAGCGTGGTCAGCCATCCCGGGGCAGTGTCGCCGGCCGATTTGGCCGCGGCGGCGAGCCCGAAGCCGTTGGCGGCGAGGAAAAACATGACCAGTCCCCGATAGGCATCGAGGGACATCAGGCGGCCGGCCTGGGCGGATTCGTCGGGGCGCTTTTTACTCATGGCTGGATCGAGCTTGTAGCGTAAACGCCGACGCCTGCCAATCGCGGATGCGCTCTGTCTCGCCCGCAACCGCGTGACCGTGACGTTTTCGTTCGGAAATGTTTGAAACTTTGGCCAATTCCCGCCACAATTGGGTTCCTTTTTCCACTCCCTCACCGAAGACCTCCCAGCCCCGCGCGGTCGATCGTCATCCGCATGAGCAACCGATACGAAATCCGCGAACAAATCGGCAAAGGAGGCCTGGGTGCCGTCTACAAGGCGTTCGACACCCAACTCCACCGCGAGGTGGCGATGAAGCGGGTCCTCAGCACCGAGCACGCAACGCCGGAGGAAGTCCACGCCGCGGCCGACAAGCTCATCGCCGAGGCGAAGACGCTGTCCTCACTGAACCACCCGAACATCGTCACCGTCTTCGATGTGGGACAGGACGAAAAGGGCGGCTTTGTGGTGATGGAACTGCTGAAGGGCGAGACGCTCGATGAGACCGTGTCCCGCGGCGTGCTGACCCAGTCGGATTTTATCGAGATCGTCTTCCAGACCATGGAGGCCCTCATCGCCGCCCAGGCGTCGAATGTGCTGCATCGCGACCTGAAGCCCACCAATGTGATGCTGATCTGGCAGCCGAGCGGGAAATTCCAGACCAAGATCCTCGACTTCGGCCTGGCGAAATTCAGCAAGTCGCCCTCGGTCCAGACCATGGATCAGGAGGACGCGGTCATGGGCTCGATCTATTTCATGGCACCGGAGCAGTTCGAGCGCGCCGAGCTGGATGCCCGGACCGATCTTTACCAGATGGGCTGCGTTTACTACCACGCGCTCACGGGGATGTATCCCTTCCGCGGGGAGACCGCCCCGCAGGTGATGAATGCCCACCTCCAGCACCGGGTGACGCCGCTGGACAAGCTGCGGCCCGATCTCTCGCCCTCGATCTGCCAGTGGGTGATGTGGCTGATCAACTGCGACATGGCCAACCGCCCGGCCGATGCCCGTGTCGCACTGGAGCGCTTTCCGCGGAATCCCGAGCCGCCCGACGCCATCCCGGTCCTGCAGGCCATCCCGGTCGAGGAGTCACCGACCGGAGCCACCACCGGCGTCCAGATCGTGGTGCCTGCCCGCCCCGCCTCGGCTCCGCCGCGGCTGGTGACCAAAGCCACCACCGGCACGCCGGCCGCGGGCAAGGGTCGCACCGCGTCGAATCCCGTGGCGGCGAGGGGCGGCGGCGGCAAGACCCACACCGGCGCCATTCCCAAAAAACAGGCCACCGGCGCCGTCAGACGCGGCGCGACGAGCCCGATCGGCGGTGCTGACGACGGCACTCCGAACCGCAAACCCCTCTACATCGTGGTCGGCTCCCTGCTGGCTGTCGCCGGCATCGCGGTGGGCCTGATGGCCATGCAGAACGCCCGGGAAAACGCCGCCCGACAGCGCCTCGCCGCGCTGGCAGCGGAGGAAAGCCCCGCCGGCACGGTCGACGATGTCCAACTCGCCCTCGAGTATCTGGAGTCCAAGGAGGCCACCGCCGAGGACAAATCCCACGCCGGCGACCTGCTCGGCAAGCTCACCGGCCCGGGCATCGATGCCGCCATCGTCGAGGCATTGTCCACCTCGCCCACGCCCTACGTGCGGCTCCGGCTCGCCCAGGCAGCCGGGGAGCGGGAACTCGCCAGCGCCACGCCGGCCATGCTCAGCGCCTTCCGTGCCGCGCCGTCCGACAGTCAGAAAGTCGAGATCCTCAACGCCGTGCGCCGGGTCGCCAGCCGCGAGACCATGCCTGCGCTGCTCGATGCCCTGAAGGGCGAAGTCAGCCCGCCGAACCGCAGCTTGTTCGAGGATGTCGTGATCGCTGTTTACCGGCGAGCGCCCCGCGACAGTCAGGCCATCGCCGAACTGATGGGCCGGCTCGCCTCCACCGCCGATGGCGAGCGCCGCAGCCTCTTCCGCATCCTCGGGGCCATCGGTGGCGACGACGTGATGAAGCGCCTCCAGTCGATTTACGGCAACGATGCCGAAAAGGCCCTTCGTTACGACGCCGTGAATGCCCTGATGAGCTGGCCCGACCGCGCTGCTTTGCCCCTCGTCGAGCAGATCCTGACCCAGTCTGACGACAATGCCTTGAAAATCGCCGCCGGTCGCGCCTATGCCCGGCTGGTCTCGCTGCCGGCGGCCCTGCCGCTCGCCGACAAGGTCGCCGGATGGAAACGCGGCTTTGAGATCATCGCCCGTCCCCAGGACTCCCGCCGCATGTTCGCCGCCATCGCCGAGCATCCCGCCCCCGAGACCAAGGCCCTGCTGCAGGAGCAGGTCGCCAATCCCGCCAATGCCAGCTACGCCAAGCAATACCTCGCCCAGGTCGACAAGGCGCTGGCTTCCGCCCCTGAACTCGCTTCCGGCACCGCCCTGACCGGCTCCCAGGCCCTCATCGCCGGCGACGACGCCCAGGGCGCCTTTGCGACGCCCGACGGCCTCCTGACGGGCTGGCGCTCGCCCGAGACGTGGTTCGTCTGGCATTTCAAGCCGAAGGAAGCCGGCAATTACCGCATCGAGATCAGCCAATCCTATCCGCACGAAGGCGACAGTGAGTTCGTCGTCATCCTCGGCGACCAGTCCCTCCCCGGCAAAGCCACCACCACTGACAGCGGCACCACCTTTGTGCCGCTGGCACTGTCCGGCACCCTGGCTCTGGAGGCCGGTCAGGTGCAGACACTCATCCTCGCCGCTCGCGGAGTGACCCAGCCGCGCATGATGTCCATCGCCAGCATCAAGCTCACCAAACAGTGAGCCAGCCGGTCCGCTGGACTTGGGGGGAATCAGCGCCGTCGATTGCGCTCCCACGAGACCACACGGCCTCTTTCGAACTCCACCGTCGCCGCCACGTAGTCGCGGTAGGCCACATCGTAGCCCACCTCGTAAACCGGCCACGGCCCGCAGTAGCCATAGCCATAGCCGTAGCCCATCCCGATGGATCGCACCGGCACCGACTCGCTGCCCAGATACACCCAGGTTTCCAGGCTCTTGCCCGAGCGGCTGCCCTGGCGCACCTCATGAGGCTTGCCCCAGGCGAGATAGACCGCGTCCTTCGACATCCCCTCGGTCACCTCACCACGGCGCACCAGCTCACGGTGCTTGGACGACAGCGACTCGAACAGGGCCGGGTCCGCCGCGATGCGGCGCTCGGGAGTCGTCACCGTGGCGCACCCCGACAGACCGGCCAGAGCCAGCGAACACACGGCCAGGCCGATGAATGAGTGAATGGGGCGCGTCTTCATGGATCTTTTCCGCCCGGAGGATACGCCCGTCATTCCCCGCTGTAAATCCCCCCGGCTTCGTGCTTTCTTTAACACCCCGCCGACCACCCCCATCGTGGAAGACCGCTACGGACATCGCATTTCCTACCTCCGCGTCTCGATCACCGACCGGTGCAACGAGCGCTGCGCCTATTGCATGCCCGCGGAGGAACAGGAATGGCTGCCACGGGAGGATGTGCTGAGCTATGAGGAAGTCCTGCGCGTCATCCGCGTCGGTGCCACCCTCGGGATCCGCAAAGTGCGCATCACCGGCGGCGAACCCCTCACCCGGCGCGACGTATTCTGGTTTTTCGAGCAGCTCGGCCGCATCGAGGGACTCGAGGACATCGGCGTCTCCACCAACGGCACCCTGCTAGCCCGCCCCGCCAACGAGGGCGGCTCCCTCACTGCCGCCGACCTCCTGCGCCGTGCTAGCGTGCGCACCGCGAACATCTCCCTCGACACCCTCGACCGCGAGACCTACGCCCTCGCCACCGGCCGCGACTACCTGCCCCAGGTGCTGGACGGCATCGAGGCCGCCCGCGCCGCCGGCTTCGAGTCGATCAAACTCAACGCCGTCCTGATGCGCGGGCGCAACGAGCACGAGCTGTGGGACCTGATCGAATTCGCCCGCGAGCGCGATTTGCTCCTGCGTTTCATCGAGCTCATGCCCGTCAGCACCACCCAGGTGCTCACCGAGGAGAATTTCCTGCCCATCGGCGAGGCCAGACGGCTCATCGAGTTCCGCTACGGCCCCCTCGAGCCCCGCCGCGACTTCCGCACCAACGGACCCGCCGCCTACTACCGCCTCCCCGGCACCGGGCAGACCATCGGCTTCATCGGGGCGATGACCGACCTCCATTTCTGCGAGACCTGCAACAAGCTGCGGCTGACCTGCGAGGGTAAACTGCGCCCCTGCCTCGGCAGCCATCTCGAGTTCGACCTGCGCGCCGTGCTGCGCGATCCCGCGATGACCGACGCCGACGTGGCCCGATTCTTCCGCGAGGTCGTCGACCGCAAGCCCGAGCAGCACGAATTCCGCGACAATTACCAGCCCAACCGCAAGATGATCGCCATCGGCGGCTGAGCGGATTTCCGATCGTACCCTGTTTCATCGCCGATCCAACCCTGTTTCATCGGAAATCAGCCGCCATGTCCGCCCTCACCCATCTCCGCGACGACGGCAGCGCCGCCATGGTCGATGTCTCCGGCAAGCCCGTGGTGCGCCGCGAGGCCACTGCGCGCGGATTCATCCGGCTCCAAGCCGGGACCATCGCCGCCATCGCCGGGGGTGGCGTGCCGAAAGGTGATGTGCTGGCCGTCGCGCGGATCGCCGGCATCCAGGCCGCGAAACGGACCGCCGATCTGATCCCTCTGTGCCATCAGCTCCCGCTCACCAAGGTCGCGATCGATTTCGACCCGTGCGCCGATGGCATCGGCATCGCCTGCACCGTGAAAACCGACGCCCGGACCGGCGTCGAGATGGAGGCCCTGACCGGCGTCAGCATCGCCGCCCTGACGATCTACGACATGTGCAAGGCCATTGACTCCACCATGGTCGTCGAGGCCATCACCCTCGTCGAGAAGACCAAGACCGACCTTCCCCAACCATGAATCCGTCCCCCGCCGAAGCCCTCGTCGCCACCGCCGACTCCCTGCCCCGCCAGACCGTAGCCGCCGGCACCGGCACCACCATGCAGGTGCTGATCGGCGCCGACCGCGGGCCGAACTTCGCCATGCGGCGCTTCACCATGGAGCCCGGCGGCGGCATGCCCCGGCACACCAATCTCGTCGAGCACGAGCAATTCGTCCTCCGCGGCCGCGCCCGCATCAGCATTGGCGACCAGAGCTACGACGTGAAAGCCGGCGACATCGTCTACATCCCCGCCGGCGTCCCCCACGACTACCAGGCCGCCGAGGGCGACGAGCCCTTCGAGTTCCTGTGCCTGGTGCCCAATGCGCCGGATAAGATCGAGATCGTCGGCGGAGGGTGCTGAGGGAGAAAACTTTGCTCTTAGCCACCGGCATCAAGCCGTTTCGCGATGGATGCGGGATCTTGTCTCAGGTCGAGAATGGCCACGACAGCGATCCGCCGACCATGCACGGCATAGAACAACCCGAGCGGGGTGTCGCGAATGACCAATCGCCGAACGGGCTCGTCGTATACCGGCCCTGACTTCGGATGCCGTCGCAGCAATTCAATCGCCTGATCGATCGCAAAGTAGATCGGGTCGCCGTACCTCTCGAAATGCGATTGAAAATCCGCCTCCGCTGCGGCGGTGAAAAAGTGCTCTTCAATATCCATCTACGGCTTGCCGAGACGATTTTTGATCTCCTCCCAAGTGGAGCCGTTCTCGGGATGGGCGAGGTAGTTCTCCCATCGCTGGCGGATCAACTGCACCTGCGAGTCGCTCTGTGGAACGGCTGAAAGATCGCCGCTCACCTGATCCCACAATTCACCGGCGAGAAGCCACTTTTCTCTGGGTGACAAATCAATGATTCCAGGGAGTCGTTCGGCGATCATAAGCTAGAGGTTCAACCGGAAACAAATTTCCACTTCTCGCCTGGATGCGCAAGCGCGATCGGGCCGTCCTAGGCGACGAGCCCTTCGAGTCCCTGTGCCTGGTGCCCAACGCGCCGGACAAGATCGAGATCGTCGGCGGAGGGTGCTGAATTGGGGGGCTGGGGAGAGCCGCTCGACGGTTGGGAAGAATCTACGTCAAAAAAACATGCGTCGAAATTGACGTATTTCGCAGAGCACCAACCCAACCCCCCGGCCCGGCGCGCGGTTGACGCCTTCCCCGGCGCGATGTTGACTGGGAGCTTCCGCATCACGTTCCCATGCACGCTCCCACCTCCTCCCTCACCGTCGGCATCATCACCGTCTCGGACCGCGCCTCGGCCGGGGAATACGAGGACCACGGGGGACCGGCGCTGCGGGCGGCCTGCGCGGAACGGGGCTGGGAGGTCATCGCCGAGGCGGTGATTCCGGACGATCTGGACCGCATCCAGACCACCATCCGCGCCTTTTCGGCCCAGGGCTGCGGCCTGATCCTCACCACGGGCGGGACGGGCATCGCGGAGCGCGACGTGACGCCCGAGGCTGTGCGCGGCATCATGCGGGTGGAGATTCCCGGCTTCGGCGAGACGATGCGGATGCGCTCGCTGGCCATCACGCCGAATGCGATCCTGTCGCGCAGCCTCGCGGCGATCGTGGATCGCTCGCTGGTCATCGCCCTGCCGGGTAAACCCAGCGGAGCAGTGGAATGCCTCGGCTTTGTGGAAGGCGCCATCCCCCACTCGGTCAAACTGGCGCGAAAGGAGCCCACCTCATGCTGAGGGCCGCCCTCGTCGCCGGCTCCGTGGCTGTGGCCCTGCCGGCGGCAGGCCAGGCACCGGATATCGCCTCGGTCCCGGCCGACTTGAGCGTCCCGGTGGCCGAACAGGGCGCTCCGGCCGCGGGAAAGCGGATGTTTTACCGCCTGCCCGGCGATCCCGAGTCCGTGCCGCCGCTGGTGCTGTATCTGCCGACCGACTGGGTGCCGGGAAAACGCTTTCCCGTCCTCTGCGAGTACGCCGGCAACGGCCACTACCGGAATGCCTACGGCGACATCAGCACCGGGCGCCCGGAGGACAGCCGGATCGGTTATGGCCTGTCCGGCGGTCGTGGCTTCATCTGGGTCTGCCTGCCCTTTCTCAACGACGCGGGCGATGCGGTCGCCCTGACCTGGTGGGGCGATCCGCCGACCCATCGGCCGGATGCGACGGTGGCTTATGCGAAACGGGCGGTGCCGGCGATCTGCGCGGCATTTTCCGGCGATCCGGAGCGGGTCATCCTGTGCGGCTTTTCGCGCGGCGCGATCGCCTGCAATGCCATCGGCCTGCACGACGACGCGATCGCGAAGCTGTGGCGCGGCTTTGTCTGCTACAGCCACTACGACGGAGTGCGGAGCTGGCCCTTCGCGGGATCGGACCGGGCGTCCGCCCTGACGCGGCTGCGCCGACTGGGTAGCCGGCCGCAATTCCTTTGCCAGGAGGGCACCGGGACGGACGCGACCCGGGCCTACTTGGAAAGTTCGGGCGTCGTCGGTCGCTTCACCTTCCAGGCCACCGGCTTCCGCAATCACAACGACGCCTGGCTGCTGCGGCCCTCGCCGACGCGCGACGCAGCGCGGGAATGGCTGAGCCGGGTCAGCAAGCCGTGACTTCAGGGGCGGCACCCCGGTTATCCTCCCGTCATCGTGCGCCCATGCGCCGAGGTGATCGTCAACAAAGGCACGATGGCGTAGTGCTCTTCGTCATTCTCCTCGTAGAACACGAACAGCGCGGTCTTCCGGGGAGAGAAGGCGACGAAATCCCGGTGTGGGATCTCAAAAACGCGACCGGCAGCCGTTTCGATCCGAAAGGGTTGATTTGCCTCGATCAACTCTTCCAAAAGAGTCTTATCCATGTATCAAATTTTCCGTAGGAATCCCGGCCCGTCAACTTCACCCACCCGCGAGCATGACTCCACCGCCGTCACTTCCCGCTCTGAGTGTCGGCCTCGCTGGCTTTGAGATCGCCGACCTGGGGCGGCTGCCAGTTCGCCGGCTGGCCTTTGCGCTGGGCGGCGAGCCAGTTCAGCGCGGCCAGGTGCACGATTTCATGGCCGCCGTCGAATATGGTAACGCGGGTGTTGTCCTGAACGAGCCGGAAAAGCGGGGGCCGCTTCCCATAGAGCGGGTCCGGCTCGGGGCGCCCCCGGTCGGTCGGTGGCGTCTGGGTCGCGTAAAAGGCGTCGATGACCCCGTCGGGCAACCGGGCGGACTCCGGCACAACGGCATTCCAAGCCCTCAGCGAGTGGACGAAAGGCACGCTGCCCTCGCGGCCGTCGCGGATGCCATGGGCGATGTCGAGCGGCACACCGGCGGCCTGCGGCAGCCAAGTCAGGGGCGAGCGATGCCGGGCATCGGCTAGTCGCTCGGGCGTGGACGTGGGAGGGCCGCCGAGAGCGCCCTCAATGTGGCCGGCGTAGTTCAGGCGATTGGCCGCGGTCGTTTCGGCATGCCAGGCGGCGACATCGGCGATGCCGCACCAGGCCGAGACGCCGGCCCAGATCTCCGGGGTGCGTCCGGCCAGCAGCAGCGCGGCATGGCCGCCGCCCGACACGCCGACGGCATAGATGCGGGTCTCATCGACGGGCGCCCGGGCTTTCACCTGGTCGACCGCCGCCCGGATGTCCGCCACCATCAGGTCCGAGCCGAGCGCCTGCGGAGTGCGGTTGGGGCCGCGGAAATTCGGATGGATGAATATCCAGCCCTGTTGCTGGCACCAGCGGGCATAGACCGCCTCGCCACCCGCCTGCCGGTAATCGCCCGACCAGGTGTGCAGGGCGACGAGGAGCGGCACCTTTTTCCCGCCGGTCTCCGGCGCCCAGTAGAGGGCCGGCTGCTCCGAGGCATCGGCCGCCACCGGGTAGCGGATCTCGTGGACACCGGGCGGGTAACCGGGCACCTCGGCATCGGCGGCGTGGAGGGATGCGGACATCAGCGTGACCAGAGCAGCGAGATGACGGACAGAGCGGGCATTCATCGCCGATTTTTAGCCCGAGGCGTCGCGGGAAGCCAGATCCCCGATCGCGGCGAGGAGGCTCATTTCGGGGCCAGATTGAAGAAATCCTTCATCACGTTGCGGAAGACCCGCCGCTTGAATTTCGGCACCCACTTCAGCTTGAATTTCTCCGGCTTGATCCACTTGTAGTCCGAGAACTCGCGGGTGTGGCGGGCCAGATCGATCTCATCACCGTTGCCGAGATAACGGCACAGGAAATAGGTCTGCTCCTGGCCGCAAAAGAGCCCCTTTTTCAGATGACCGCCGGGAAACTTGTAGCGGTAGCCGGTGCGGCAGGCCACGATGCGGTAGGCCTCGGGCGGCACGCCGATTTCCTCACTGACCTCGCGGAACAGGGCCGCGATGAGGTCCTCGCCCTTGTCCACCCCGCCCTGGGGAAATTGCCAGCTCCCGCGGTAGTCCACCCGCTCGGCGACAAAGATCCTGCCATCCTCGCGCTGGAGGATCGCGGCGACATTGGGTCGATAGGAAGAGGTGGTGGTGGCCATTCCGAAAACTGCGGGACGGTTCCTTGGTGAAATTTTAGACTTCCGGAATTTCCGGAATTGTGAGAGAGCTTTGTAAAAGTGATGCGAACTTTTTGCAACTCCCAATTCGGCCGCGTCCGGCCGATCCTGTTGATTTCTCTCATCGTCATCGTGGTGGTCGGAGGACTGCTCGCGCGGCATTGGGCGCCCCGGCGGGTGGTGGAACGCCAGCACGCCGCCCTGATCGATGCCATCGAGCGGCGCAGCGCCAAGCGGCTGGAGCGCCTGCTGGCCGCCGACTATCGGGACCAGTGGGATTTCGACCGGGCCAAAGCGGCTCTGGCGCTCAGCGACATCGGCAGCCAGTTTTTCGTCCTCACGGTGACGCCGGTCGAGTCGCGGATGGAGTCCGATGATGGCGGCGGGATCGTGGTCCGTCACCGGGTCGAGGTGCAGGGGCAGGGCTCGCCCATTGCCTTCGAAATCATGCGGCAGGCCAACCGGCTTCGGGAGCCCTTCGAATTCCGCTGGAGCCGCGAGAGTTTCTGGCCCTGGGACTGGCGGCTGACTGGCATCGTCCAGCCCGGCCTGCCGGACGAGCTTTACGGCTACGAGCCGGGCGACCTGCGGCGGATGATGGGCGGCGAAGACCCGTGACGGCAGGCCGTTTCCGATGAGACCGGGTCTGATCGGCGATCAAAGAGGGTTCGATCGGAAACGGGCACGTGGCGGAGGCCAGCCATCACCCGATCCCGACGTTGTCAGCGTGGGGCGGGCCATGGCACAGTTGGCGCCATGCAACGCGCCTTTCCTCTGATCCTCATCTCGTTCCTCGCCCTGTCGGCCGCGGCGCAGGAACCACCTGTGCCGGCTTCGAAGCGCCAGACGGGCACCAAGGCCGCCACCGGCACGGGAGCGGGCGCGGCACTGAATCGCCAGGTCAACGATCGCGATGCCAAAAACCGCCAGACCGCGGTGCCAAAGCCGGTCGAGGATCCGGCCCTGGCGCGCTACGGCATCTATGCCGATTCGGCGCCAGAGCCCGCCCGGACCGAGCCGGTCACGACGACGCTGCCGCTGAAACTCGAGCCGGGGAACCGCATCGCCTTCATCGGCAACGGCCTGTTCGACCGGTCGCAGGATTTCCCCTGGTTCGAAAGCCGGCTGCACCTCGCCCATCCGGGCCACCGGCTCATTATCCGCCACTTTGCCTGGCCGGCGGATGAAATCGACCTCCAGCCGCGGCCGGACAATTTCGCCACGGTGAAACAGCACCTCACCCGTGAGAAGATCGACGTGATCTTCGCGGCTTTCGGCTACAACGAATCCTTCGCCGGGGTGGAGGCGATCGACAGCTTCAAGGCCCGCCTGACCACCTGGCTCATCGATCTGAAGACGAGCGCCTTCAACGGGTCCTCCGGCCCACGGATCGTGCTGGTGTCGCCGATTGCCAACGAAAACATCCCCGGTGTCCCTGCCGGCGATTTGAACAACGACCGCCTGTCCGCCTACACCGCGGCCATGGCCGAGGTGGCACGCCGGGAGGGCGTTGGCTTCGCCGATGTCTTCGCCCCGACCCGCCCCGCGCTCGACGCGGCGGACGGCGATCTCACCATCAACGGCGCGCACCTCACCGATGACGGCTACCGGGTGCTGGCGGATCATCTGTTCCGCGAGGTCTTCGGCGAATCCCCGCCGGCGGACAACGCAGAGCTGCGGGCGACGCTGGTGGATCAGTACCGTCAGTTTTTCCGTCGTTACCGACCGCTGAACAGCTTTTACTACACCGGCGGCCGGAACAAGGACTATGGCTACCTCGATTTCCTCCCCGCGATGCGGAATTTCGACCTGATGACGGCGAACCGCGAGGCGCGGGCCTGGGAAATCGCCAACGGGCGGAGCTTTGCCGGTCAGCCGGTGGATGACTCGAACCTGCCGCCTCTGGAATCGGTCGCCGAAAGCCGCGGGGCGAACGAATGGCTCACGGCGGCGGATGAGCAGAAGACCTTCCGGGTCGATCCGCGCTTCGAGGTGAACCTGTTCGCCGGCGAGGAGCAGTTCCCCGACATCGCCAATCCCATCCAGATGCGCTGGGACGCAAAAGGCCGCCTCTGGGTGAGCTGTTCGACGACCTACCCACACATCTATCCCGGTCAGGAACCGGCGGACAAGATTGTGATTCTCGAGGACACCGACCACGACGGCCGCGCCGACCGGTCCACGGTCTGGGCCGACGATGTGCACATCCCGCTGTCGTTCGAATTCTACCGCGACGGCATTCTCGTGTCCGAGGAGCCGCACCTGAGCTGGATCCGCGACACCGACGGCGACGGTCGGGCCGACCGGCGGGAAAAGCTGCTCACGGGCTTCGGCTGCGAGGATTCGCACCACGCGCTGCACGATTTCGTGTGGACTCCGGACGGCGAGCTGCTCTTCCGCGAGTCGATCTTCCACAACTCGCAGGTGGAGACGCCCTACGGGCCGGTGCGGGCAAAGAACTCGGCCTGGTTCCAGTTCCGCCCGTCGACGCAGCGGCTCATCTCTTTCGGCAGCTACCCGAACACGAATCCCTGGGGCGTGACCTTCGACGACTGGGGCCAGCACGTCGCCAGCCATCCCATCTTCGCCAGCGCCTTCCACGCGCCGAATCCTCCCTATCCCGACCAGCATCCCGCGGCGAAGGATATTCCCGCCTATTCCGGCGTTTGCGGCCATGAGTTCATCGATTTCCCGATGTGGCCCGAGGACCTGAAGGGCGGCTTTGTCAAAGTGCGCTACAAGCCGACGAACAAGGTGGAATTCCACCGCTGGATCGAGCGCGACGACCATTTCGCGGAGGAATTCGTCTTCGATCTCATCTTTTCGGAAAACCTGAGCTTCATCCCGGTGGATGTGCGCTTCGGCCCCCGCGGTGACCTCTATGTCTGCGATTGGTACAATCCGGTGAAAGGCCATGCCCAGTACTCCCTGCGTGATCCGCGCCGCGACCGCAGTTCGGGTCGCATCTGGCGCCTCGTGCCGAAGGGAGCCACGCTCCAGGATCCGCCGGCCATCGACGGCGCGCCGCTGACGGCCCTGCTGGAAAACCTGAAGCGGCCCGAATACCGCTACCGTTACTGGACCAAGCGCGAGCTGCGGGACCGGCACGAGCCCGCCGCCGTGGCCGCCGCCCTCGATGCGTGGGTGGCGGCTCTCGATCCCGGGGCGGAGCGGTACCGGCACCACCAGCTCGAAGCGCTGTGGGTCTATCGCAGCCTCGGCGTCAGCCGGCCGGCTTTGCTGGAGTCCCTGCTGGCCTGTGACAACCACCACGCCCGCGCTGCCGCCACCCGGCTGCTGCGCCATGCGGTCGATCCCGCCAAGCCGGGCCAGTCGGACAATGGGCTCACCCTCGCCCAGTCCACCGCGCTGCTCCGCGACCGGGCCGCGGACGAGAGCGGCCTCGTCCGGCTCGAGGCGGCCATCGCGGCCAGCCATCTCGGCACGCGCGAGGCGCTGGAGGCGATGCTCCCGGTGCTGGAGCGGCCGATGGGTGCCCACTTGCAGTACGCCGTTCAGACCGCGCTCGGCTCCGCCCCGCTGAGCCGGCACTGGCGGGACGATGCCGCCTTCCTGGCCGCCCATCCCAAGCTTGATGCCTTCGTCAAGGCGGCCGCCCGTCCTGCAAAGGCCGTGAAGGGGCTCGACCGGATCACGCCGGAGGACCGCGCCTTTGATCGGATGCCCAGCGTGAAAGCCGTGGAGGTCACCTGCGTGCCGGAGCGGCTGCTGTTCGATGTCACCCGGATCGAGGTCTCACCCGGCCAGCCCGTGAAGCTGACCCTGATCAATCCCGATGCCACCCAGCACAATCTGGTGATCGTCCAGCCCGGCGCGCTGGAGGAAGTCGGCCTCGCCGGCAACGAAATGGCCAAAGATCCCGGCGGCTTTGCCCGCGGCTTCATTCCCGACTCGCCAAAGATCCTGCACCACACGAAATTGCTCGAGCCCGGCACCGGCGAGGTGCTCCGCTTTCGGGCACCCGAACAGCCGGGCATCTATCCCTACCTTTGCACCTTTCCCGGCCACTGGGTGGTGATGAAAGGCGAACTGATCGTGAAGTGACCCGCGACCGAACCGGAAAAAACGCCGCCAGCCGAGGCATTTCCATTGCCATTTTCCGGCCGAGCGGTCAGTAATCAGGGAAGCGCCGGTTTCCCACCACGCCGCCAGCCGCCCATGTCCGAACCTCTCAGCGAACCCCACCGGCTCTCCGATTTCCCCGATCGCATCAGCCCGATGCTGGTCAAGGAATTGCGGCAGGGTCTCCGGACCAATCTGTTCACCGTCGCCTTTGTGCTGCTCCAGGGCTTCATGGTGCTCTGCGTGCTGATCGGGGCCACGGCACCGGGAGACAATGCTTCGTCGGGATTTTTCTGGTTTTTCGCCGTCGTCGCCCTGGTCGTGGTCATGCCAATCCGGGGATTTGGGGCGCTGACCTCGGAGATCCAGCAGAATACGATGGATCTGATGCACCTCACCGAAATGGGTGCCTGGCGCATCGTCTTCGGCAAATGGGCGGCGATCGTCGCCCAGACGCTGCTGCTGGTCTGCGGCATCCTGCCCT
Source organism: Verrucomicrobiales bacterium (assembly GCA_016795505.1). Taxonomy (GTDB): domain Bacteria; phylum Verrucomicrobiota; class Verrucomicrobiia; order Verrucomicrobiales; family DEV007; genus JAEUHH01. Next base: position 91,259 of record JAEUHH010000062.1, read on the forward strand.
ATCTGGTGATGCGCTATTTCTTCGGCGGGATCGATCTGTTCCGGGAATTGATCGCCCTGTTCTGGGTGCTTGTCCTGTCGATGACGCTGACCGCCGTGACGGTCGGCTTTTCGGCGTTTCGATCGGTGCTGCTTCGCTTCACCGTCCTCGGCGGACTGGTCATCCTGTCGATGATGGGTATGGAAGCGGCCGAAAAGGCGCTGCAGATCATTGCTGACCCCACGGGAGCCACGGCGCCACGGTCCATCGTCATCTGGACGGTGGTGTCGTTCTTTTTTTCGGCCGTTTATCTGTCCTGGTTCATGCTCGACCTCGGCGCCAGCCGCATCGCCCCCGAGGCGGAAAATCACGCCACTCGCAAGCGGGTCATCGCCCTGCTGTTCGGCGGCGGCGCCCTGTTGCTCCCCCTGGCCGGCCTGGATGTCACCGCCTGCCTGCTCCTGACGACCGTGGTGTGGAGTCTGGTCTGTCTCGACGCCCTCACCGAGCGGCCGGTGATGCTGCCGAGCATCTACCTCCCCTTTGCCCGGCGCTGGTATTTGCGGCCCTGGACCCTGTTGGTCGTGCCAGGCTGGCACAGCGGCATTTTGTTTTACCTCTTCTGCGCCGGACTCTTCACGCTCGGGGCCTGGCTGCTGCCTCCAGTGCTCGGAACCCGCGCGATGGAAGTGAAAGAATGGCAATTTCTCGTCAGCGGGCTCTCGATCATCGTTTTTCCGCTGCTCATCATCCATCTCTTCATCCGCTGGCCGATGACCACGGCCACCCTGTTCGGTTTCTACCTGCTGATCCAGGTATGCTCCGGGGTGCTGGCCCTTTTCCTGACCATCATGGCCGAGGAATCCCCGGTGAAGGAGGTCGCCTACCTGATCGCCCCGATCCCGACGACCGCGCTGTTTGCCGCCATCGCCAATGACGCCTCGCCGTCGATGACAGGGCTCGCCGGCGCCTTCGGGCTCGCCGCGGTGTTGATCACGCTCTTCCGGGCGGCACCCTATTACCGCGACGCCTTCCGCCTGGTGCGGGCGCTGCGGTGACATGTGGCGAGCCGCCAGCCCACTCCGCGACGATGTTTTCCCTCTCGCCAGCCGATCTCGCCGCCGTCGCCGCCCGCGCCCGGGCCCATGCGGATGTCTTCAAGCTCCCGCTGCAGCACCGCACCTGGCGCGGTCAGACCGGCGATTTTCAGGGCAGCGGAGTGGGCAGCTCGCTCGACTTTCAGGATCACCGGTCCTACGTGCCGGGCGACGACCCGCGCCACATCAACTGGCAGGCCTACGCCCGCACCGGCCACTACTCGATGAAACTCTACCGCGAGGAGGTGCGCCCGCTCGTCGATGTCATCTTCGATGTGTCGGACTCCATGACCTTCGATCCGGTGAAGGAACGCCGCGCTGCCGAGCTGTTCTATTTCGCCGTCTTCGCCGCGCTGAAAAGCGGTGCCTCCGTCGTCGCCTCCCTGGTGCGTGGCTCCCAGCACCGCCGCCTGACCGACGATCTCATCCATGGCCATGCCTGGGTGCGCCTCGCCAACGAACTGCCCGCCACCAGCGCCGCCGCCCCCCCCGATCTGCGGCCCGTGCCGCTGCGCGCCCAGTCGCTCCGCATCCTGGTGAGCGATCTCCTGTTCACCGAGTCGCCCGAGACCGGCCTGCGCGCTCTGACGCGGTCGAAGGGCCACGGCATTGTCCTCGCGCCGTTTCTCAAGGCAGAGGCTTCGCCCGAGTGGGAAGGCAATTACGAGTTCATCGAGGCGGAATCCCGCGAAAAACACGCCCACCGTGTCGAACGCGATCTCCTGAGCCGCTATCTCGCCGCCTACCGGCGCCATTTCGAACTGTGGAAGGTCTTGTGTCGCAAATACGACGTCGTCCTCTCCCGCGTCCCCTGCGAGCCCGCCTTCCCCGCCGCCCTCCAGTACGAAGCCCTCGCCGCCGGCGCCCTCGAAGTCTGGGGCTGATCACCGGTCACCGCTCACCGAAAGAAATGTCCCTCACCTTCGCCAATCTCGCCGGCTTCTGGGCGCTGCTGGGGATACCCGCGATCCTGGCGATCCATTTTCTGCAAAAGCAGTCGCAGACCCTCACCATCAGCACCCTTTTCCTGCTGGAGCAGATGCGCCGCGAGAGCGTGCAGGGCCGGCGTTTCGAGCGTCTGCGGTCCTCAGTGCCGCTGTGGCTGCAACTGCTCGCCGTGCTCGTGCTGACGTGGATGCTGGTCCAACCGCGCTGGGTCCGGCCCGACTCGGTGCAGCGCGTCGCCGTCGTCCTCGATGCCTCGGCCTCGATGAGCGCCTTCCGCGAGCCCCTCGCGACCGCCCTGCGCCGCGACCTGGAAAGCCTCGCCCGGGCCGCCCGCCGCACCGAATATGCCGTCATCGGCTCCCAGGATGCCGGTCAGCCCATCTACAACGGCACTTCCATCGACGACCTGCTCGGCGCCGTCGCGGAGTGGCAGCCGAATGCCGGCGATCACGACTTCGGGCCCGCCCTGCGCGTGGCGCGCAGCCTGGTGCGGGGCGACGGCCTCGTCGTGCTCGTCACCGATCACCTGCGCGAGGACCTGCCCTACGATGCCCGCCTGCTCGCCGTGGGTGAGAAGACGGAGAATGTCGGCTTTGCCGGGCTGAATCTCGTCGAAAATGCCGATGGCGAGCGCCTCTGGCAGGCCCTGGTGAGGAACTACGCCGACAGCCCGCAGACCCGCGGCTGGGTGCTTCAGGCCGGCCAGCAGCGCACCGACAGCCGCACTCTCACGCTCGAGCCGGGCGAGGTGCGCTCTCTCCAGGGGCGCTTTCCCGACGGGGCCGATGCCATCGTCCTCCGACTGGAGCCCGATGCCTTCACCCTGGATGACAATCTCCCCGCCGTGCGGCCCGAGCCGAAGCCACTCGCGATCGCCAGGATCGGCCCGCCGGCACTCGATGAGACCTTTTCCCAGATCCTCGACAGCTTCGACCGGCTCGTGCCCCCCTCTGAACAAACGCCGCCCGATCTTGCGCTCGTGGCCTACGATCCGCTGGCGCCCCAGCCGCTCCCCGCGCGGGCCATCGTGGTCAATCATCACAGCAGCGTCGGGGAGACCTACCTCACCGGCCGGCTCATCGCCGCCAACCACCCGCTCGTCGCCGGGCTGAACTGGCAGGGGCTCATTTCGCGCCAGACGCCCGGCATTCCGAGACAGGACTCCGATACCGTGCTGCTCTGGCAGGGGGAGCGCGCCCTGATCTTCCTGCGACAGGCCGGGGGCGTCCACCAACTCTGTTTCAATTTCGATCTCGCCACGTCGAATGCCGCGCGACTGCCCGCCTTCATCGTGCTGGTGCACCGTTTTGTCGAAACCCTGCGCCGGGAAAAGGTCGCGCCGGAATCACTCAATTTCGAAGTCAACCAGGCCGTGTCCCTCGCCTACGCGACCGGCGAGGGCGTACCCGCCGAGCTGTCCTACAGTGAAACCGGCGTCTCTCTGGCCCAGGCCGTGAGCCGCAGCGAGACCATCGCGCCCGCCCGCGCCGGCCTGTTGCGGGCGCCGTCGATGCCGGGCTTTTTCGAGATCCGCCAGGGCGAGACGCCCGGCCTGCTCCTGCGCGGGGCCGCCCACTTCGCCGATACCCGCGAGGCCGACCTGCGCCAGGCCGCCACCCGCTCGGACCTGGCCGGTCTGGAGACCGTGCTCGTCGATCAGCACACCTCGCGCGACGGGAACGGCCCGATCTGGCTGCTGGTCCTGCTCGCCGCCCTGCTCGCCAGTTGGTACTATGTGAACCGGCCCAAACCGGCCCAGATTCCCGCCGTTTCCGCCGGCTGAGCCGGTTCGTTTTCCGATCAGACCCTGTTGCCTCTCCGATCAGACCCTGTTGCCTCGTAACCTGTGAAATTCGCCGCACCCCAGTTTCTCCTCCTGCTGCCCTTCCTCGTCGTGGTGGGCTGGTACTTCCGCCGGCTCGAGCTGTGGCGGCCGCTGCGGGCGGCGGTGCTGGGCCTGTTGGTGCTGGCTCTGGCGGATCCCCAGATCCGTCGTCTCGCCGATGGGATGGATCTGTGGGTGCTGGTGGACCGCTCGTCCTCGGCGGAGGAGATCGTGGCCCGCGACCTCGAGGAATGGCAGCGCCTGCTCGACCGCTCGCGACCATCGGTGCGGGACCGGCTCCATTTCGTCGACTACGCGGCCGAGGTGGTGAGCCAGCCGAACGCGGAGACCGCGGGCTACCCCGGAGACCGCAGCCTGACGCGCACGGCGCTGGCCTTGAATGATGTGCTGGCCCTGGCGGACCGCGGGCGACACACCCGGGTGCTGGCTTTCACCGATGGCTACAGCACCGAGCCGCTGACCGGTCTGGGGGAAAAGCTGCAGGAACTCGGCATCCCGCTCGACTACCGGCTGCTCCGGGGTGACGAAACGACCGACTACCGCGTCGCCGGCCTGACACTGCCGACACGGACTCAGATCGGAGAGCCCTTCGTGCTCGACATCGTGGTGGCGGGCAATGCCGACGGGTCGGTGCCGCTGACGGTGACGCGGGACGGCCAAAAGATCGCCGAGACACGGGCCGAGGTCGCGGCGGGGGCCGCCACGCTGCGTTTCACCGACCGGGTGATCGAGCCGGGGTCGCACCGCTACGAGGTGATCCTGAATCCCGAGATCGATGCCCATCAGGGCAACAACCGCCATGAGGCCTGGATCGAAATCGCCGCCGGTCCGCGCGTGTTGCTGGTGACGAAATACACCGACGATCCCGTGGCGACGATCCTGCGCGCCCAGGGCTTCGAGGTGCAGGTGGTGGAGGATGCGGCGCAACTGAGCGTGGGCCAGCTGACCGGCGTAAAAAACGTGATCCTCAACAACGTGCCCGCCTACGAGATCCCGGTCGATTTTCTCAAGGCGCTCAACTTTTTCGTCACCGAGCAGGGCGGCGGCCTGCTGATGGCCGGTGGCAAGACGAGCTTCGGCGCGGGCGGCTACTACGAGTCGCCGATCGATCCGCTGCTGCCGGTGACGATGGAGCTGAAAAGCGAGCACCGCAAACTGGCCGTGGCCATGGCCATCGTGATGGACCGCTCCGGATCGATGGCGATGACGGTGGCCAGCGGCCACAGCAAGATGCAACTGGCCAACGAGGGCGCCGGCCGGGCCGTCGAGTTGCTCGGGCCACAGGACCTGATCGCGGTGAATGCGGTGGACAGCAGTTCGCACGAGATCGTGCCGTTGACGAATGTGGGTGAGCATCGCGCCGAGATCCTCAACCGGGTGCGCCGCATCGAGAGCATGGGGGGCGGCATCTACGTCTACACCGGGCTGCAGGCGGCCTGGGAGCAGTTGAAGAAGGCCGAGGTGGGCCAGCGGCACATCATTCTGTTCACCGACGCGGCCGACTCCGAGGAGCCGGGCAGCTACCAGTCGCTGATCGAGGAGATGGTGAAGAATTCCTGCACCGTGAGCGTGATCGGTCTGGGAGGAAAGTCCGATCCCGACGCAGCCTTTATCGAGGACATCGCGAAGCGTGGCAACGGGCGCATGTTTTTCACCAGCGTGCCGGGCGACATACCCAACATCTTCGCCCAGGAGACCGTGACGGTGGCGCGGTCGACATTCATCGAGGAGCCGGTCGGGGCACAGCCGACGGGGAGCTGGTACGAGATCGCCTCGCGCGATTTCGACTGGCTGAAGGAGGTGGATGGTTACAATCTGAGTTACACCCGCGAGGGGGATGCCGCCGCGCTGCTGTCGGCGGACGAGTATGCGGCGCCGCTGGTCGCCTACGGGCGGCGGGGCATCGGGCGCACGGCGGCGGTGTCGTTCCCGCTCGGCGGGGCGTTTTCCGACCGCATCCGGGCCTGGCCCAAGGTCGGCGATTTCCTCCAGACGCTGAACCGCTGGCTGATGGGCGAGGCGCTGCCGCCGGGCATCGGCATCCGGCACGAGCTGCGGGGCACCGAGCTGACCATCGACCTGCTCTACGATGACGCCGAGTGGTCGGACCGATTCGCCGCCAAGCCCCCGCGCGTGGCTCTGGCTCGGGGCGAGGGCGGAGGAAAGGCGGCTGAATTGACTTGGGAACGCCTCGCGCCGGGTCATTTCTCGGTGCGCACTGACTTGAAGGAGGGAGAGTTGGTCCGCGGAGCTGTGCAGGTGGGGGCGTCGGCCCTGCCATTTGGTCCCGTGGTGGTTGGCTCGAGCACGGAGTGGGCATTCGACGCCGATCGGGTCGCGGAGTTGCTCGCCACCGCGGAACTGAGCGGCGGCGGGGAGTTGCTGGACCTGTCCGAGGCGTGGCGAAAGCCGGAGCGTCGCGACTTTGCCACCATCCAGCCATGGCTGTTCGGCCTGTTGCTGCTGCTGGTGGTGGCCGAGGCTTTTGTCACCCGGACGGGCTGGCGGATGCCGGAGTTCGTCCGGCATCGGGCTCGCGAAGCGACGCGTCCGGCTCCGGTGGTGAAAGCCACGACGCCCGTGGAACCCGCTCCGGTCGCCCCGTCCGCATCTGAGACCGCGACCGAGCCAACCGAGCCCGCAAAGGCCGCCGAAGAGACCAGCCAGGAGCGTCGCTCGCGATTTTCGCGGGCCAAACGGGGCCACTGACTGGCGCGGGGACGCCCTTGCGACCGCCGGGCCGGCCCGTACGGTGCCGGGAGCCATGATCCGACTCATCTTCCGCCTCCTCTGCCTCGCCACCCTCGTTTCCCTGCCTCCCGCAACAGTCCGGGCCGCCGACTGGCCCCACTGGCGGGGTCCGAATTTCGATGGCAAGACCGTCGAGGCGCTGGGCGAGGTCACGGAGCTCCGCGAATTGTGGACAGCCGAGGTGGGAATCGGATTTTCATCCTTTTCCGTGGTCGGTGAGCGCGTCTACACGATGGGCTTTCAGGAGGGGAAGGAGATCGTCTGGTGCTTCGACGCCGCGACGGGCCGCGAGAACTGGCGCCACGCCTACGCGGCCGATCTGCACGCGAAATACTACGAGGGCGGGCCGGGCGTCACGCCGACCGTCTCCGCCGAGGCGGTCTATGTGCTGGGGAAACAGGGGCGCACCTTCGCGCTGCACCCGGAGTCCGGTGCCGTGATCTGGGAGCGCGACCTGAAGGCCGATTACGGCCTGGAACTGCCCGAGTGGCATTTCGCCGGGTCGCCCTACCTGCATGGCGATCTGGTGGTGCTGAATGCCGGCTCGGCGGGGATCGCACTCGATCGGAAAAGCGGTCGCACGATGTGGAAAAGCGGCTCCGAGGCGACCGGCTACTCGACGCCGGTGCCCATGACCGAGGCGCTGGGCGGTCGCGGGGTGCTGGGCTTCTTTCTGGGCAAATCGATGTCGGGCATCGACGCGGCCAGCGGCAAAGAGGTCTGGAACATCCCGTGGAAGGCGTTGAATGCCACCGACCCCATCGCGGAGGGCGCGGACATCCTCGTCAGTTCCATCGGTGGCTCGGCCCTGAAACGGAAAAAGGCCGACGGCGCTTGGGAAACGGTCTGGGAGCGGAAGGACTTTCAGAATTACTTCAATCCCTGCGTGAAGATCGGCGACTATCTCTATGGCATCGATGGCACCACGCACAAGCCGACCGGCTTCGTCTGCATCGAGTGGGCCACGGGCCGGGAGCGCTGGCGCGAGCCGGGTCGCACCACCGGGGGCATCATCGCCACGGCGGACTATCTGGTGCTCTGTGACAAAGGCGAAATCGTGATCGCTAAGCCGAATCCGGAGCGGCTCGATGTGGTGCTGCGCCAGACGGTGCTGTCCGGAACGTGCTGGACGGCTCCCGTGGTCGCCGGGGGGCGGATTTTCGCGCGGAATGCCGCCGGACGCGTGGTGTGTCTGGAGCCGGAACGCTGAGTATGGCTCCGATATGGCAACCGAAGTTGACCCGAGGGAAAAGTATGGCAAGAGTATGGCAACCGACGGATAAGCCCATGAAAATGACCATGCACATCGATGAAGAGCTGCTCGACTCCGTGATGGAAGAGTATGGATTCGTCAGCAAAACCGACGCCGTGGATACCGCGCTGCGCGAGATGAGCCGGCGGGCCAAGCTGCGGAAATTTCTGTCCGAAGGACTCGGTTTTACCCCCGAAGAGCTGAGAAACTCCGTCGAGCCCGGCTACGACCCAGCGGCCCTGCGCGTCGCCGAACCGCCCCGCCCCTGATGGAGCCACCGATTCTCGTTGATTCGTCGATCTACATCGGCCTGTTGCGGGCGGGCAGGGATCCGGTGGCGGCACTGGGCAACAAATACCCCACCATCGATCTCGCCACGTGTGGGATCGTGCGGCTGGAGGTGCTGCGCGGCATCCGGATACCGAAGGTGGTTGAGCGGATGGGGGCGTTTTTCGATGTCCTGCAGAACGTGCCGACGGACAACCGGCTCTGGGATGAGGCGGTGGCCGTGGCCCGGAATACTCAGGCGGCCGGATACACCATTCCGGGGACGGACGCCCTCATCGCTGCGGCTGCGTTTCGCATCGGAGCGGCGGTCTTCTCGTTCGACCGGCATTTCACCCTGGTGCCGGGGCTGACGGTGATCCAGGACGCGATTTGAAGGGAGGCCATTTCCGATCAAACCGGGTCTGATCGCCGATCCGACCCGGTTTCATCGAAAGGCCGGGAATTTTCCCTCCGCCAGCGACGGGACCGGGTCCGCAGCCCGATGAGGAAACCCAGGTGGAATTTTCAAGCCCGCTCCTGGAACGGCCAAGCTGGCACGGGAATTGCGGAGGCGTTTCCATTCGGACCCCCTCTCTGTCCGAAAGCCCTCTGTTTCAAAGTACCGTGAAGTCTCCCATCCTTGAATTTATCCAGTCCCTACATGCCCGCTATCTGGCGGTGGATGAAGGTCGTGTCGCCGATTACATCCCGGAATTGTCCAAAGCGAATCCCAAGGCTTTTGGCATCTGCGTGGCCACCCGGGATGGCCATCTCTACGAAGCCGGCGACACCCGCCAGGGTTTCACCATCCAGTCGATCTCGAAGGCCTTCACCTACGGTCTCGCCCTGGAGGACCGCGGTGAGGACCATGTGCTGTCCCGCATCGGCGTGGAGCCATCGGGTGAGGCCTTTAATGCCATCAGCCTCCAGGAAGGCAGCGGCAAGCCCTTCAATCCCATGATCAATGCCGGCGCCATCGCCACCTGCGGCCAAGTGTTGCGCAAGGATGGCGCCAGCCGCTTCGACCGGATCGCGGAGTACCTGTCCCGCTGCGCCGGGCAGTCGCTGTCCATCGACGAGGCCGTCTATCGCTCCGAAAGCGCCACCGGTCACCGCAACCGGGCGATCGGGTGGATGCTGCGCAATTTCAACATTCTCGACGAGGACCCCGACGAGATCCTCGAAGCCTACTTCCAGCAGTGCTCGCTGCGGGTGACATGCACCGACCTGGCCGTGATGGGAGCCACGCTGGCGAATCAGGGCATCAACCCCATCTCCGGCGAGCGGGCCATCGCGCCGGAGTTCGTGGACAATGTCCTCGGCGTCATGGCCACCTGCGGCATGTACGACTGGTCAGGCGAATGGATCTATCGGGTCGGCCTGCCGGCCAAAAGCGGTGTCGGTGGCGGCATCCTGGCCGTTCTGCCCGGGCAACTGGGTATCGGGGTGTTTTCCCCGCCGCTCGACGGGCAGGGGAACAGCGTGCGTGGCATCAAGGTGTGCATGGATCTCGCCCGCGACCTGTCGCTGCACTTGTTCAATCCCAGCGCGGTGCCGCAGACGGCCCTGCGGCTCAGCTACACGGGCAACCAGATGATGTCGCGGCGCCGGCGGCCGGCGATGGATTTTCACTACCTGAAGCGTTTCGGCGAGCGCACCCGGGTGCTTGAGCTACAGGGGCCGCTCATCTTCTCGACCTTCGAGCCGGTGGTCAGGACCCTGGTCAGGCACGCGCCCTACTGCCAGCAGGTGGTGATGAATTTCCGCCATGTCGTGAATGTCGATCCCGTGAGCATGCGACTGCTCGCCGAGGTCCGATCCCGGCTGGAAAGCAATGGCATCCGCCTGCTCTGTTGCCACGCCCAGCGCTTCCGGCGACCACTCCTCGCCGCGGGCATCCCCGCCGGGGCCATTTTCGACACCGACGACGAGGCCCTGGAGGACTGCGAGACCTTCCTCCTCGCCGGAGCCGCCGAGGTGGCGGGCCGGTCGCCCGATGCCGTACCGCTCTCGGAGTGCGACCTGCTTTCCAGCCTGTCCCCCGACGAGCTGGCCATCATGGAGGCCGCTGCCGAGACCCGCGCCTTTGCCCCACGGCAGTCCGTCATCGAAAGCGGCGGGGATGCCGACGAGTGGTTCGTCCTCACCGCCGGCACCGTCGAGGTGAGCCTGCCCGAAACAGGGAACCGGCGGCGGCGGCTCGACGTGCTCTCGGCCGGCATGAGCTTTGGCGAGATGGCTTTCATCGATGGCAGCAAACGGTCCGCCGATGTGATCGCGACCGAGCCTTCCACCTGCCGCGTCTGGAGCCGGGCCTGGTTCGACAGCCTCGACCAATCTCATCCGGCTCTGAAGATCCACCTCCTCCACCAGTTGTCCCGCCAGCTCTCCGCCCGCCTGCGTCAGGCGAATCTGGAGATCTCCACCCTGAAAAGCTGATCCATCAGCGTCCGCTCCGGTCTGCGGTTGGGCGGGGCGAACGCTCGTTGACACCTCGCCGCGAACACGTATCGTTGCGCCGCCTTTCCGGGAGGCGGGACCGCGTGCTACCGGCACCGCCAGACCCACGCCCACCACGGCGTTCCCAACGGGTCGGGCATACCCCTCGGTCGTGTCCGCCTGCCTGATTTTCTGTCACCGATCCCTGATCCAACCCTACAAAAACACCATGGCCAAAAAAGCAGCCACCAAACCCGCAGCCAAAAAGTCAGCCGCTCCCGCCGCCCCGAAAGCCGGCGGCAAGTCCACCAAATATGTCTACACCTGGGGCGCCGGCAAAGCCGATGGCGACGGCTCCATGAAGGCCCTGCTCGGTGGCAAGGGCGCCAACCTGGCCGAGATGACCCGCATCGGCCTGCCCGTGCCTCCCGGCTTCACCGTCACCACCGAGGTCTGCACCTATTTCTACGCCCACAAGAAGACCTACCCGGAAGTGCTGCGCAGCCAGATGGCCGCCGGCGTGGCCAACATGGAGAAGATCATGGGCTGCAAGTTCGGTGACGCCCAGGGCATGCCCCTGCTCGTCGCCGTCCGCTCCGGTGCCCGCGACTCCATGCCGGGCATGATGGACACCATCCTCAACCTCGGCCTCAACGACGAGACGGTGCTCGCCCTGGTCAAGGCCACCAACAACGAGCGCTTTGCCTGGGACTGCTACCGCCGCTTCATCCAGATGTATGGCGACGTCGTGCTCGGCGTGCAAAAGCGCGAAGGTGAGGACCATGAGCCCTTCGAAGTCGTCATCGAAGGCTTCAAGCACGAGAAATACCACCGCGACATCATCGACTCCGAGTTGACCGCCGATGATCAGAAGGAACTCGTGAAGCGCTTCAAGAAGCTGGTCAAAGACCGCACCGGCAAAGTGTTCCCCAACGATCCGTGGGAGCAGCTCCTCGGCGCCGCCGGAGCCGTGTTCGGCTCGTGGATGAACGACCGCGCCATCGTCTATCGCCGCAAATACAACATCCCCGCCGAGTGGGGCACCGCCGTGAACGTGCAGGCCATGGTCTACGGCAACACCGGCGAGACCTCCGGCTCCGGCGTGGCTTTCACCCGCAACCCGGCCAACGGCGTCAATGAATTCTACGGCGAATTCCTCATCAACGCCCAGGGCGAGGACGTCGTCGCCGGCGTGCGCACCCCCGAGCCCGTGGCTGATCTGAAAAAGCAGATGCCCAAGGCCTTCGACGAACTGATGAAGGTCCGCAGCATCCTGGAGAAGCACTTCAAGGACGTGCAGGACGTCGAGTTCACCATCCAGGAAGGCAAGCTCTTCATGCTTCAGACCCGCAACGGCAAGCGCACCGCCGCCGCCGCGCTCAAGTTCGCCTCCGACATGGTGAAGGAAAAGCTCATCGACTGGGAGACCGCCGTGTTGCGCAACCCGGCCGATCAGCTCGAGCAGCTCCTCGCGCCCGACTTTGACGCCGCCGAGATCAAGAAGGCCAAGGCACTCGCCAAGGGCCTGCCCGCTGGTCCCGGTGCCGCATCCGGCATCATCTATCTCAATGCCGACCGTGCCGCCGCCGCCGCCGACAAGGGCGAGACCGTGCTGCTGGTCCGCAATGAGACCTCGCCCGAAGACCTGCGCGGCATGATCGCCGCCGCCGGCATCCTCACCGCCAAGGGTGGCGTCTCCTCCCACGCCGCGCTCGTCGCCCGCCAGATGGGCAAAGTCTGCATCTGCGGCGCCAGCGCCGTGGAGATCGACTACGACAAGAAGACCGTGACCATCGCCGGCCAGGTCTTCCGCGAAGGCAAGGACAGTCTCAGCATCGACGGCACCGCCGGCACCATCTACGGTGGACTCATCAAGACCGGTCCCTCCAGCATCGTGATGGGCCTGCTCAAGGGCGACAAGGCCGCCGCCTCCACCGAGAAGTTCAAGCAGTTCAAGGAGCTGATGGCCTGGTGCGCGAAGGCCACCCGCCTCGCCGTCCGCACCAATGCCGACAACCCCGAGCAAACCGAGCAGGCCATCGCCTTCGGTGCCCAGGGCATCGGCCTCACCCGGACCGAGCACATGTTCTTCGAGGGCGACCGCATCGACGCCGTCCGCGAAATGATCCTCGCCGAGACGGAAGAAGGACGCCGCCACGCCCTTGCCAAGATCCTGCCCTACCAGCGCGAGGACTTCATCGGCATCTTCAAGGCCCTCAAGGGACTGCCCGCCACCATCCGCCTGCTCGACCCGCCGCTGCACGAGTTCGTGCCCCACGACGACAAGGCCCAGGGCGAACTGGCCAAAAAGCTCGGCGTCTCCAAGGACAAAGTCGCCGCCCGCGTCGCCGCCCTGCATGAATTCAATCCCATGCTCGGCCACCGCGGCTGCCGTCTCGGCATCGCCTACCCGGAGATCACCGAGACTCAGGCCCGCGCCATCTTCGAGGCCGCTGCCGAAGTCCAGAAGAAGGGCATCAAGGTCAAGCCCGAGGTCATGATCCCGCTAGTCGGCTACAAGAAGGAGCTCGACCTCCAGGTCGAGATCGTCCACCGCGTCGCCGCCGAGGTGCAGAAGGAAAAGAAGGTGAAGCTCTCCTACCAGGTCGGCACCATGATCGAAGTGCCCCGCGGCGCCCTGACCGCCGACGAGATCGCCGAGACCGCCGAGTTCTTCAGCTTCGGCACCAACGACCTCACCCAGACCGCTCTGGGCATCAGCCGCGATGACATGGGGAATTTCCTCATGCCCTACACGGAGAACGAAATCTTCAAGAAGAACCCCTTCGCCACCCTCGACCAGGATGGAGTCGGCCAGCTCGTGAAGACCGCCATCGAGAAAGGCCGCAAGACCCGGCCCGACATCAAGCTCGGCATCTGCGGCGAGCACGGCGGCGATCCGGACTCGGTGAAGTTCTTCCATCGCGTCGGCCTGGCCTACGTGAGCTGCTCGCCCTATCGCGTGCCCGTCGCCCGCCTCGCCGCCGCCCAGGCTGCGATCGAGGAGAAGCGCGCCGCTGGTGCGAAAGCCGCCCCGGCCACCAAAGGCAAGAAGAAGTAACCCTTTTCACCGCGAGGTGAAACTGAGCGCCGCACTTCGGTGCGTCAGCTCGTAAGGCATCCCGACTCCTGTAGCCGGAGCCTTCAAAACGGTCGCCCCGGTCAGCAATGGCCGGGGCGGTTCTGTTTTGGGGCGTCGCAGCCGAATGAAGTGGGGCAGAACGGGGCTGACCATTTCCGATGAAACCCTGTTGGATCGCCGATGCAACAGGGTCTGATCGGAAACCGGAGAGCGTCCGCAGAGGCGCCTTCCCGGTGTTTCCGCCGCTTGACGGCATCGGAATTTCTGGGCTCAATGCGGGGATGAACAACTCCCTCGACCGCCGCCGTTTTCTTTCCGCCGGAGCCCTGCTGCCTGCCGCAGGCGCCCTTTCCTTCGTCCATCAGGCTGCTGTGGCGGCCGATGCCCCGGCTGCTGCGGGCACGCTGAAGGGCCGGTTTTACAAGACGCTCAAGATCGGGATGATCTCCGGCGGGGCGAACCTGACGGAGAAGTTCGCCATCGCCAAGGGCGCCGGCTTCGACGGGGTGGAGCTGAATGCCCCCGGTTACGATGTCGAGGAAGTGCGTCGCGCGATCGCCGAGACGGGTCTGCCGGTCGATGGCACGGTCTGCGCTGACCACTGGGGCGTGCGGCATTCCGACCCCGATCCGGCAGTGCGCAAGCAGGCGCTCGAGACGCTGCTCAAGGCGCTGGAGGCCACCCACGCAGTGGGCGGACACACGGTGCTGCTGGTGGTGGGCCACGGCAAGGACGGCACGGAGCAGGAGGTCTGGGAGCGCAGCGTCGCGAACATCCGTCAGGCCATCCCGCTGGCCGCCCGGCTGGGCGTGGCGATCGCGGTGGAGAACGTGTGGAACGAATTTTGTTACGACCACAAAGGGGGCGCCGACCAGACGGCGGAGAAGTTCGTGAAATACATCGACGAATTCAACTCGCCGTGGGTGGGAATGCAGTTCGACATCGGCAACCACTGGAAATACGGCAGCATGGGCGACTGGATCCGCGCGCTCGACAAGCGGGTGATCAAGCTGGACGTGAAGGGTTTTTCCCGGAAAGAAAACAAGTTCACCCCCATCGATCAGGGCGACATCGACTACCCGGATGTGGTGAAGGCGCTGCTGGAGATCAATTTCCACGGCTGGTGCGCCGCGGAAGTGGGCGGTGGCGACGCGGATTACCTGAAGGGCGTGGCTACCGGGATGGATCGTTCTTTTGGATTGGCGGGCTGATCGATCGCGAAAGGCGTGACCGTCGCCGACCTGTGTTTTTCGTTCCGTCCCGGAGCGGGCTGGGGTAATCTTGTATCCATGAAACCGCTGTCCACCCTCTCTGTCATCATCCCCCTGGCTCTGGGAGCCGTTTCCGCCCAGGAGACGCTCCCCAAACTGTCCGCCGACGAACTCGCCGCCCGCCGCCAGTCGGTGGTGAACCTCGAGACCCACATCGCCCAGCGGGAGGAGCGGCTCGGCGCCATCGTCACGGATATCCGGGCCCTGGACGATCGGGTCGAGAAGGGCGTGGACGAAATCGTCACCATGACGAGCCAGGTGAAGGACTCCGAGACCTCGCGCCGGCGCGTCGCCCAGACCAAGGCCGATGTGATCGTCGGCTTGAAGCGCACCATCGACTACTACAACACCCACCGCGACACGCTGCGGGAGCAACTGCGCACCGGGAAGTCGGCCCTGCCGAAGGAGACGCTGGAAAAGGACCTGGCCATTTTCGATGCCCGGGTGGAAAAGCGGGTGAAGCAGGTCATGGAACTGGCGAAATCCTTTCCCGACCCGCAGGAATTGGCGAAGTATGAAACCACCCTGAGCGCCGGCTGGGACGGCCTTTACTATGCGAACGAGGAGATCAGTGAGGCTTGGAAGCAGAACCGCCGCGACACCCGGCACACCGAAAGCGCGCGGGAGGGCGTGAGCCAGGGGCTGCGGGACAGCATTGACCACCTGAAGCAGCGCAACAGCTATCTGGCCGACAAACTGAAAGCCACCAATCTGTCCGAGGCGGAGCGCGCCTACTACGAGTCGGAGATCTCCCACAACACGGCCCTGATCGGCCAGCGCAACCAGCAACTGGAGGAATTCGCCACCGGCAGCGCGACTCCCGCGGCACCGATGGAGCCGAACGCCGCCCACGATCTGGATCTGGTCGTACAGAGCGCCCGCAAGGACCTGCGTGAGGATTTCTTCGCGATTTTCCGAAAATACGCGGAACTCAACCGCTCCCGGGCCGAGGTCAAAGCCCTGCAGGACAATCTCGCGGCCCGGAAGGAGTGGCTCGCGAAGTACGATGCGGCCCAGCCGCGATAAGCAGGCGCGAAATGCGGCCGCTTTTTGCGACGGCAACGTTTGAATGGGAAGGCGCGGGACGGCATGTCCGGCGCTTTTTCGTTTCCGTCCCGTGGCGTCGACTCCCGGGCCTGAACCGGGGGAGGAATTCCTGCCTCGCCATTCCCGGGCTGAGTAACCCGGAAGCACTATCGCGCCCATTCCGATCCCGGCGCACGCTTCCGGTGTGAGCAGCGTCAACCCGACATTCCGCCGGGTTGTCTGCCCACGCAACTCAGATACAACGATCATGAACCATCGAAAAACCCCGACGTTCCGGCTCGGACTGGCGGCCCTCCTCGGCCTCCTCATCCCGCTGCCGGCCCAAGCACTGAATCCCAATCAGATCAAGCTGCTCCCACAGAACACCACCCCCCAGAATCAACCCTCGTTCGGCTCTGACGTCGCCGCCAACGAACGCTGGATCGCTGTCGGCGAACCCGGCCACGATAGTCCGGGTCTGAACAATGTGGGTGCGGTGCACATCTACAGCGCGGCCAATGGCCGGCTCCTCAGAGTCCTGCGGGATCCCAGTCCCGAAGCCTCCTCGCGATTTGGAAGCTCTGTGGCGATCCACGGTGATCTCATCCTGATCGGCCAGCCCTTTGCTTCGGGAGGGTCTTTGCACACGGGGGCGGCTCACCTCTTCCGACTTTCTGATGGGCGCCATTTGCGTTCTTTTGTCGCCGCGGATGCCGCCTCTCAGGACTACTTCGGGTGGAGCGTCGCCCTGAGCGATACCACCGCTGTGATCGGCGCCTACGGGGCCACAGCGAGCTTCGCCGAAAGCGGCGCGGTTTACCTTTATCAGGTCGCATCCGGAGATCTCATTGCCAAGACCAGCGGGCAGGCTGCAAATGAGAACATCGGAGTCAGTTTGGCGATCAGCGGACAAACCGTCCTCGCTGGAGCGCCCGGCGGGACCGGTGCGATGGCCGGCTCGGGGGTAGCCTATCTGATCCATGCAGGAACGGGAGCCGTCATGAAGAAACTGATGGCAAACGATGGTGCCTTTGAGGATGGGTTCGGCGGCAGCGTCGCCCTGTATGGCAGGCGGGCGATCGTGGGATCCCCGCTCGGGCACAACCCCACCACGCTCGAAACGGGCGCCGCCTATCTGTTCGATGTGCTATCCGGCAACCAGATCGTGAAGCTGGATGCCCCTGCCTGGAGCGGCAATGACCTCCATGGCAATCATTTGGCGATCAATGAGAGCCTGGCAGTCATCGGCGCCCCGATGGCGAATGGCAAAGGCACGGTGAGAGTCTATTCGCTCCAGACCGCGCAATTGATACAGGAGATTTCGCCACCCGAGTTGGAGATATCCGATTCGCTCGGACGACAAGTGGCCATCTCGGGCAGCACCGTAATCGCAACCGCCACGGGTGACGACGATCTGGGCAACGGTGCCGGAGCGGCTTACCTCTTCCGACCGGTGATCGGGCCGATGCCTTACCTGAAGTCAACGGGGGTTCCGGATTCCGCTCCGGGGAGCGGAGGCGCCTTATTCGCCGCATTTGGCGATCCCGCCCTGAACGACGAAAATGAAATGATCTATCCGGCGAGGCTGTTCGGCCCGGCAAATCGCAACGCCGGCGTGTGGAGCAATCTCAACCCGCAGAAAAGCCAATCCCTCTCCCTGCGCAAAGGCGACGTGGTGGGTACGACGGCGGTCACGTTGTTTGGAAATCCGATCCTGAATGACCCGGACTTTGGCGTATTCGAAGCCATCCTGGCCGGACCCGGTGCTTCGGGTGGGCGGAACCGGGCGGTCTTTGGAGACAATGGTACGACGGCGGCTCCGCTGATCCAGTTGGGCGATGCTCCTCTGGGGGGTGGCGAACTGGTGTCCCGTTTTCTCCAGGTGACCCAGTCGGCGTCGATGGCACAGGTGGGCATCGGCTTCCAACTGGCCCGGGGCCCATCCGTGAATCTGGCCAATGACTCGGGCATTCTGACCCTGTTGAACGATGGATCGCTCGCCACGCAGGTGCGGGAGGGCGGCGCCTCCCCCGCCGGCGATCTTTATGGCCAGTTTGGGCGGGTAGGATTTCCGTTCAATCGACTGGCCTTTGCCGCCGGCCTGCAAAGCCTGCCCACCACGAATGCCGGGGTCTTCGTCGCCCAGCCCGGCATGATGGCCACCCTGCATGCCCGCCGTGGCGACGCGGCACCGGGCGCGGGAGGTGCCGTGTTCAGCAGTTTCTTCGGTGAAACCGTGAATGGCGGTGGCCGGTTGTTGTTCCGCGCCACTCTGGCGGGTCCGGGGGTGAATGCCCGCAACAATCAGGGGCTGTGGAGCACGCACACCGGGGCTCTGAGTCTCGTGGCTCGCAGCGGGGACGCGGTCCCCGGAATGCCGGGTGTCGCCTGGGCTGGCTTCCCCCGATTCTGGACGGCCACCTTCGGCGTCAGCACGCAGATCCTTTTCCTGGCCCGGCTCCAGGGGGCTGGCGTGACGGCGGCGAGCGACGTCTCGCTCTGGCTGATTCAGGAGAACGGCACTCCCCTGCTCCTGATGCGGGAAGGCGACGCCATCCCGGATCAAACCGGAGCGCGGATTGGAGCGATCCAGAATGTCGTCTATCGGCCCGACACCGGCCTCTACCTGGTGCAGACTTCGTTGGTCGGCGCGCCGGCCTCGTCCAATCAGGTCCTGCTCACGGGAAACACCCGGAATCTGCCGATGTCGGCGTCAGCCCTGAGACGACCGGTGATCAGCCTGCGCAAAGGTGCCCTTTTCAAAAGCACGCTGGGCGGCGTCACCAGTGTGAACAGCATCCGGGTCGGCACTTCCGGTTTTGATGTGACGGGAGCGGGTCACAAGGGACTCGGCACGCCGATCAACAGCTTCGGGGTGGCGGCGATCCAGGTGATCTTCAACAATGGAACCGTGGAGTTGATGCGCGGTCTGCCCTGACCGCCTGTCTCCCGCTCGGTTGCCCCTCGCTCCGGCTTTCGTCCGGGGCGAGGGGTTTTTGCTTACCCCTAAGGCGTCCACTGAAAGAAGCCTGCCGCCCGGTCAATCGAGAAGCGGGGCCGGTGACGGAAAAGGGGCCGCTGTCCGCCTCACAAGTTGGACAACTTCTCCAGCGCGATGAAACTCAGTGCATGGCGGTTGTCGGCCCCGAGCTTTTCGAACAGGTGGCTGAGGTGCACTTTGATCGTATTCTCCGCGGCACCGAGAATGGTGGCAATCTCGGGATTCGATTTGCCCTGGGCCACCCAGAGCAGCACTTCCGCCTCGCGCGGCGAGATTCCGAGCTCCTGCAGGGGCGTGGCCGAACGGAAGTCAGGCTGAAAGCCCCGATTGCGCTTCGTTTCCCGTTCCAGGCGCGACTCGATGGCTGCCAGCAGATCGTTCGCAGACACCGGCTTGGTCAGGTAGTCATCGGCACCGAGAACCATGCCGTTGCGGAAATCCTGCTTTTCACCCCGGGCAGTGAGGAAGATGAACGGGGTGCCCGCGATGCTGCGCTCCCGCCGGAGAGCCTGCAACACGGCATGACCATCCATGACGGGCATCATCACATCGCAAAGGATGATGTCGGGCTTCTCCGAGCGGGCCAAATCGAGGCCAAGGTGCCCGTTTTCCGCCTCAATGACCTCGTAGTCCTCCATGGACAGGATGGTCGTAATGTTCTCCCGCATGTCCGGTTGGTCCTCTATGACGAGCACGGTCTTCATGGCTGATGATTTTTATCCAAAATAGGCACGTTCCCGGCTGCTTCCGCAAAAAGAGGCAGGTGCACGGTTACGGTCGTGCCTTGTCCCAGAACGCTCTTCAAATCCAGTTTTCCCCCGTGCAGTTTCACACACCTCTCGACCAGCACCAAACCCAAGCCTGAGCCGGGTCGGTCACCCACATTGCTTCCGCGGACAAAACTGCCGAAGAGCCGGGGCAAGTCCGTCTCCGGAATGCCGATGCCCCGGTCGCCGATCTCGAAGACACCGAGATCGCCTTCACGACGGATCGAGAATCGAATTGGAGTGCCCGGTGCGGAATACTTGCAGGCATTCGAAAGGAGGTTGGCGAGGATGTGACGCAACAGTGCCTCATCGGCCTCCGCCCCAGCCAGGGAGCCTTCCGTGGACACGTGTATCGGGCACACGCCTCCCGTCGCGGAGCGCAACTCATCGGCCAGTCTCCGGCAGCAGGCCTCCAGATCGACCGGCTGCGGGTCGTAGCTGACTTTGCCTTCCTCGAACCGGCCCAGCATCAGCACCTCGTCGATGAGGGAGGACAGATTCGCCGTGCTGCGCGTAATCATCTCCAGGTGACGACGGCGCTTTTCCGCGGGCAGGCGTTCGAAATAGCGGATCAGAACGTCCGCGGCTGACATGATGACGCCGAGAGGAGTGCGGAATTCGTGCGAGACCAGGGAAACAAAGTCGCTTTTGATCCGGCTCAGTTGCCGCTCCCTGTCCAACGCTTTGGCGAGTTCCGTCGTCCGGTCCTCCACCCGGCTTTCGAGTTCCACATTGAGTTGAAGCAGGTCGAGTTCCCGTTCCCTGACCCGGCTCATCAGGCGGCGGAAAGCCTGCGCGAGATCGTCCAGCTCATCGCTTCGCGGGACGGGTGCTTGGAGAGGCTCCCGCCCCTCCGTCATGACCTCGGCAGCCTCCTTTAGTTCGGCCAGAGGCCGACTGAGCTGCCTCCTCAGTATCCCCGCGAGCGAGGTGAGCAGCAGACCCAGGAGAGCCAATCCGGACCAACCCACCCATTGGGCGGAGCGCAGCGCCCTCGCCCGGACCTCCGTGATGGGCAACTGCGTCACAAAGATCCAGTCCGGCGATGGCAGCGTCAATCGGGAAGCGGCAAAATAGCTCCCTGAGGCGGGATCGAACCCGGATACGGATGCTTCCTCCCGGGCCAGGATGGTAGTCACCAGGGCTGAGAGGACGGGATCTCCTGTTTGGTCGACCGTCAATTGCCCGCTGCTTTCCATGATGGCATTTCGGTAGTCGGGGTGGGCGATCAGCCGCCCGTCCTTCCTGACGATGAAATGCGAGGCACCGGGAAAGTCGCTCTTGGTCGTTTCCGAAACCAGAATGTCGAGGTGCATGTCGTGGGCCAGCGTGCAAAGGAACTCCCCCTCCCTCGAATAGATGGGCAGCATCACGGTGGCATAGGGCAGGCCCGAAGTCGGATCGGGATAGATGGCTGTCCAAACGAACCCCCGGCCGGGATTGTGTTCGGGTGTCGCGGCGTAGTACCATTCCTCCCCCTCAAGGTCGAAATCCGACGGGGTATCCCAGGCCCATTCAAGCTGCCACGGATTGAAACCGATGCAGGCCGAGCCGGGAAAGCTCATGTAAAGCGATGGGAACGTCTTTTCCCACACCGGCTTGAGATCGGCGCAAACCCGGAGCGCATTGAGCAGACGGTGCTGGTTTGGCGGCGTCACGGAAAGATCCCGATGACCCCACACCGACGGATCGCCCCGTTCCCGCAGGCTGCGCCACCCCCCATCCGGATCCCGCCGGACCAACGCGTCCCATTGCGCCCCGATGTCCGCAGGAATCGGTTGCTCATGCCGGCTCAGATAGAGGCTGCGCGCCGTTTCCAGATTGCGTGCGACGAGATCAAAGACTCCCTGTTCCCGGCGGACGCGCTCCCCGACATAGGTGTCCAGGCGCTCGATGACAAGACGCTCCGACTCCTGACGGATCAGCCAATAGGTCACTCCGGTCACGGCGGCGATCGACACCGCCGCCCCGAAGCCGACATGGAGGAGAAGCCTTCGGGAGATCGTCATGATGATCGTGAAATTTCCTATCCAAACGCTTGCCGCCAGACTTCTTGCGAGGCCGGGAGGGCTCTTTGATCCTCTCCCGAGACATTCGTCAAAATGGCCGGGGAAACGCCGCCGGTCGATAATCCTTTCGGGTTATTGCCCCGATTCGCCGACCACCGGACAGCCCAAATTTCAGGAAAGCGGCCCCTCCGCCTCACTGTGCCCCCGCCCCGTGATGCTGCCGGATCAACGGTGCGAGAAACTTCGCCGTCTCGCTGGCGATGACGTTGTAGCCGGCATGGGTGGGATGCCGGTCGCCATACCAGCCGGGCAGATGACCGAAAAAGGCGTCCAGCCGGTTGTCGAGCACGACGATCTGCGGATCGGCACCGGGTTGCACGTAGGGCGTGGCGAGGGGGCGCAGGGCTTCGGGCACCTTGGACAGGGCGTAGCGCCGGTAGTTCAGCATGTCGGGTCCCTTTTCCAGCTCAGCCAGGTAGCGCGGGGCGATGTCGAAGAGGGTCAGTTTTTCCTCGGCGGCGATACGGGTGATCAGGGCGTTGATCTCGGCGTGGTTGTTGACCGACGAGTAGGGAATCGCGGTCATGGGGATGAGAACGGCATCCGGATGGTCCTGCCGCAGCCGGCCCAGCAACTCGCGGAAGTCTTTCGGGAAATTCTCGGCAAAGTTTTCCCGTTTCGAGGCGTCGTTCAGGCCGTAGCGGATGAAGATGTAGTCGGCTTTCGGCTTCGTGGCGACGGCCTTGTCGTACCGGCCGCTGTCGATGAGCCGCCGGATGTATTCGCCGCTGACGCCTTCGTTGTAGACATCGGTGGGTGGCAGATCCGTCTCGGTCGCCAGCGCGATGCGGACGAAATCCTCGAACTGGGGCTCGCCAGGGGTCAGTTTTTTGGGAATGCTGGCCTCGGTGGTGCTGTCGCCGATGAGCAGGATCTGGAGCCGGCGCGGACCGTCGGTCGCGTTGCTGAAGGCAAAGGGCTGACCGTCGCCCAGGATCTGATCGGAAGTGATGGTGGGGCAGATGGTCCGCTCGACATACTCGATGTAGAGCTCGGTGCCGCGCCGATGGCTGACGAAGGGCCAGCGTTTCGGATTGTACATCGCGTCGGTCAGGTCGCGCATCAGCACGACATGCTTGCCGTTCTTTTCCATCTGGCGCAGACCGAAGGGCCGGCCGGAGACGCACATGTTGACGTGTACGCCCATCAGGATGACTTGGTCGATGCCGCGGGACTCCAGCAGATTCCAGATCTCGACGCCGGAGTCGCTGATGGCGTCTTTTTCCTGGTCGATGCGGAGCACATCGATCTGCCGGGTCCAGGGGGCGCGGGGATTGAGACCCTTGGCTTCGAGTTCCTTCGCCCAGGCAGCGTGTTCGGCCGGGTCATCGTCCTCGCCGCCGTCGCTCTGGTCGATCGGGTAGATGGCGGTCTCCTCCGACGGGATCTGTTTGCACCATTCGCCGATCTGGTCGGGTACCCAGGCGGCAGTGGGCGCCTCTTTCGCCCGTTGCCGGGCCGGGGTGCCCTCGTAGGCTGCCATGCAGCTGCTGGGGGCGTGGATGATCAGCACGCCAGCGGCGCGGGCCTTTTCCAAGACCTCATTCATGCGGGGAGCCATCTCGCCCTCGCGGATGACGGCGTTTTTGCAGTGGTGCAGGTCCCACATGTCACAGACGATGATGGCGGTGCGCGAGGGCAGCCATTTTTCCGACGAAATTCGGACCGCACCCGAGGGGGCGCGGCTCTGGAGTTTCAATGCGAGGGGCGACTCGGCGGCCATGGCCCCGGGTGCGGTGGACAGAAGGGCAAGAGCGAGGGCGAGGGCGGCTTTCATGTCGGATGAGGAAGGGAAGCTGGGAAGGCGTCTGGAAAAGAGGCATTTGGCCACAGAATGCGGCGCTTCGTCAAGGTCCCCGGCCCGGCGCCATCCCGGAGCCGACTGGCGCGATGCGGGAACGGCTTTGCTTTGCCTCGCGGGGCGGCGACGTGGTATCCCTGACGCGAACATGGAACGACGACACTTTCTCACCGGAGCCGCGCCGCTGGCCGCGGCGGCGACCTCGCCTGCCGTTTTGACCTCGTCCGCTTCCGCGGCGGCCGCCGGTACGACGGGCGACCGGGTGGCGATGCTCACCCAGAATCTGAATCCCGACATCCAGAAGGCGCGCGACGCCGCCCTCGCGGTGCTGAAGCCTTCGGAAAAGGATCTCCAGCGCGGATTGGAACTCCACGCCGATGCCATCGTCTTCGACGCCTACGGCTTTTCCCCGCGGGCCGCGATCGACGGCGAGGCCCTGAAGGCCGCCGTGATGGCGGGCGCATCAGATGCCGAGCTGGAGGACATGCGCGAGGACATGAGCATGACCCGCTGCATCACCTCGGCCGACGAACAGCGCGAGTATCGCGATGGATGGCAGGCCTCGGGCGTGACCTGCATTTTCCAAAACGCCGGTCAGGAGTGTCAGGATCCGATGCGCCTGATCAAGCGCCTCGCCCGATTTACCTACACCACGGACATGCTCCGCGACTTCGTGTCGAAGGCCGTGACGCCCGCCGACGTCGAGGCGGCCAAGGCGGCCGGAAAGCGCTGCCTCTACATGACCGGCAATGGTGTGCCACTGACCCAGGACTGGATCTCGATTCCCGACGAGCTGAGATACCTCAAGATTTTCTACCAGCTCGGCATCCGCATGATGCACCTGACCTACCAGCGGCGGAACATGATCGGCGACGGCTGCGCCGAGCCGTCGAATGCCGGGCTGAGCGACTTTGGACGGGCCGTGGTGGCCGAGATGAACCGCGTCGGCGTCATCGTCGACTGTGCCCACTCCGGCTGGCAGACCAGCCTGGAGGCGGCCCAGGTCTCCTCCAAACCCATGGTGGCCAGTCACTCGACGGCGGCGGCGCTGCATCCGCACATCCGCAGCAAGCCCGACGAGGTGATCAAGGCCATCGCCGATACCGGCGGCTACATCGGCATCTGCTGCATCTCGCGCTTTCTGCGGGGAAACGGGGACCTGAATGCCTTCCTCGACCACATCGACCACGTGGCGAAGAAATTCGGCGTCGATCACGTCGCCATCGGCACCGACATCGCCTACTCCTCGCGCAACAACGCGGCTGAAAGCCGCAAAGCGGCCGTGGGTGGACTGCGTCGCCGGCGCGAGGATTTCCGCTCCCTGTGGCCCAAGGACGACTTCGTCGCCAGCCCGGAAGCCGAGCTGAGCCTGGCGTGGACCAACTGGCCTCTCTACACCGTGGGCCTGGTCCAGCGCGGCTACTCCGACGAGGACATCCGCAAGATCCTCGGCGGCAACGTGATGCGCGTGGCCAAAGCCTGCCTCGTCGATGCCGCGGCGGCCGTTTGATTGACTCGCTCCGGCGGATCGGCACCTGATCGCGTCCCGATCCCGGCTTGATATGTTGCATATTTCATACAACTTTAATTCACCTTTCGGTTCCCATGAAATCCGTCCCTTTCACCCCACTGCTCGCCGTCGGCCTGCTCCTCGTTGCCGCCGGATCACCCGCGGACGAACCGGTCAAGCCGGCTGCCGCCGCTCCCACTCCCGTCGCGCCCCTGACCGCCGAAGAGGCCCGCGGTCGCGCCCGGTTGCTGAACGAGACCATCCACGGCGCCTTGCAGGTGATGCACCGCGATTTCTTTGGCGCCGACGAGGACCTGAACCTGCCCTCGCAGTCGCTCAAGGATGTTTTCAAGGAGTTGGAGCGCCAGTTCCAGGTCAAGGTGAGCTGGCTCGGCGTCAATGCCACCAAGTCGGCCGATCACGAGCCGAAAGACGAGTTCGAGCGTCAGGCTGCCCGCGCGCTCTTGAAGGGCGATGCCGAATATGCCGCCGTCGAGGGCGATCGATATCGCCACGTTGGTGCGATCAAGATCCAAAACGAGTGCCTGAAATGCCACGTGCCCTTCCGCACCACCCTGGAGGATCGCGTCGCCGGTCTGGCGATCTCGATTCCCCTGCGTCCGGCCGCTCCCTGACCGCCCGGCCCTCCGGCCCGATCGCGTGATCGAAAAAACCGTGCCTCCGGCGGCCGGATTTGGTGAAATGGCCGCATGAACGATCCCCGCACTCCATCCCGCCGCCGGTTCCTCCAGACGGCCGCCGCTGTCTCGAGCGGCGTCCATTTGGTCAACATCTCCACATCAAAGGCGGGCGCCCAGATCATCGGCGCCAATGAACGTGTCCGCGTGGGCGTCTGCGGCATCCGCGGCCGGGGGAGCGGCCACATCGACGGCTACATCTCCCAGGACAATGTCGAGGTGACCACCCTGATCGATGTCGACCAGACCCAGTTCGCCGCGCGCCAGCGCCAGATCCGGGACAAAACCGGACGCGAAGCCGGCCAGTTGGTCAACGACATCCGCCGCGCCCTCGAGGACAAGGATCTCGACGCCGTCTCCATCGCGACCTGCAACCACACCCACGCCCTCTACACCATCCTCGCCTGTCAGGCCGGCAAGGACGTGTATGTCGAAAAGCCGATGTCCCACAATGTCTGGGAAGGCGGCCAGGTCGTCGCCGCGGCGAAGAAATATGGCCGCATCGTCCAGCATGGCACCCAGCAGCGCAGCAGCGGGGGCCGTGCCCGCGAGATCGCGGCCGTGAAGTCGGGAAAATACGGCCGGCTCCTCGTGTCAAAGGGCTACTGCTGCAAGCCCCGCTGGTCGATCGGCCACAAGGAACCGAAGGACCCGCCGGCGACCTTCAACTGGGATGCCTGGCTCGGACCCGCGCCCATGCAGCCCTATCATGAAAACCTGGTGCACTACAACTGGCACTGGTTCTGGGATTTCGGGAATGGCGACACCGGCAATCAGGGCGTCCACGAGATCGACGTGGCCCGCTGGGCCATCGATGGTGCCACCCTGCCGACAAAAGTCTGGGCCCTCGGTGGCCGCCTCGGCTACGAGGACCAGGGGCAGACGCCGAACATGCACCTGAGCGTGTTCGAATACGGCGACGTGCTGCTGGTCTTCGAGACCCGCGGCCTCGTCGACAAGCACGAGAAATTCCCGCGCAAGGTGCTGAATGAGTTCTACACCACCGACGGCGTCATCCGCGGCGGCAAATTCTACCCGACCGGCTCGGACAAAGGCGAATCCGTCAGCGGCGGTACGCCCGATCCGATCGCTCCGGGCGGTCCCTTCGAGAGCTTCGTCGCCGCCATCAAAGCCCGCGACCCGAAGCGCTGCAACGCCGGCCCCGAGCACGGCCATCACTCCAGCGCCCTGTGCCACCTCGGTAACATCGCCTACCGGGTCGGATCAGAAAAACCCGTCGCCGGCGACCGGCCGAAGGTCCTCGGGGATGATCCCCGCGTCGCCGAGGCCCACGACACCATCCGCGGCAATCTCGAGGCCATCGGCGTCGATCTGGCGGCTACCCGCTGGCATGTCAGCCCGGTATTGAATTTCGATCCGACCGCCGAGCGCTTCACCGGCGAGGGCGAGGTCGTCGGTCAGGCCAATGCCCTGCTCACGCGGGAGTATCGGCAACCCTGGGTCGTGCCCGAGGCGGTGTGAGCGGTCTTTACAGCGGAGCGGACCTCGAATGACGACGGATTTTCAGCCGTCCAAATACTTGTCGTTGGCGCGCGATTTGCTAAAACACGGCAGAGCCTCGTTTCCAATCGACTTCACCCATACGAGCCATGCACACGGTGCCGACCAGTTGCCGGGAGCGGCTACAGCCGCGGGACTTCGAATTCATCCTCACCGCCCTGACGGGCCGACCTCAGGCGCGGCCGGAGGATCTGGCCGCCCTCTTCGACGATCCCGGCTCCCTGACCGCCATCCTCGACCACGACCGCCTCGTCAAAGCCGTGCTGGAGTTGCCCTTTCCGCTGGGCATCTCGCCCCAGCTCTATTTCTACGTCCTCGTCCGCCGCAGCCTGAAGCAGGCCGGCATCGATGATGTCGAGATCGCCGACTATGTCGCCGCGACCCTGGCCGCCCATGCCGCGGGCAGCCCACTCGGGAGCACGCGCGGCCGCCGGCCCGACACGGACTTCACCTACCACATCGATTTCATCGAAAAACTCGAAGGCCTCGGCGAGTACGACCGCTTCTTCCTCGAGGTGCAGTGCGGCAATCACTTTCTCGTGCTCACGGGCCTGTTCCCCCGCTTCCTTGAGCAACGGGCGGATCGCCGGGGCGCCCCCGGGCTCCGCTATTACGAGGGCGTCGCCCGGCATGCGTTCCTCGTCGCCAGCGACCATCCCCTCGCCGCCGAGTTCGCCGTCAGCGGCGTCTATCACCGGCTGGCCGAGTGCTTTGGGGAGACCCGGCGCGCCCTGAACCGCATGGCGGACGAGTATCTGTTCCTCGGATCGTGAGGCTGCCACGCCCCATCCTCACTTCGCCTTGAAGTCGTAGCAAATCAGCCGCGATCCCAGGTTGCTCTGGTTTACATAAAGCCGGCCATTGCTGATCACCGGAGCCGCCCAGGTCTCGGGCGCGTAGAAAAGCTGGGCCGCCGATTGCACCCGGACGCCGCTGGGCGACACGTCGAGATGCACCAGGGTGCCGTTTTCACCCAGGCACCAGAAAGCCCCGTCGGCATGGATCAGGTTGCCGCGTCCCAGGTTGACGGGCAGGTCGCGGCCCTGCCAGGGCACCAGCAGCCGGATGAAGGGCTCGGACCAGCGCAGACGACCGGTCGCCACCTCGTAGCACAGCAGGAGACCGCCGGAACCCCCGAAGCCGAGCAACAGCCCCTCGTGATGGATCGGCGTCTGGAACTGACAGCTCAGGTCAGGCGCCTCCCAGGCGATGCGCGGCTGGAAATCGGCGCCGAACTCGATCATCAGGCCGCCCCGGCCATAGTCCTCGGTGATGAAGACCCGATTTTCCCCGCAGGGCACCGGACTGGCGGCATTGACACTGGCAAACGTCTCGGACCGCCACGGGATCTCCCCGTCGATGTTCCCATTGGCGGGATTGATGGAGAGGAATCCGCCCGTCGGCGGGTCGTCCATGCCGCCGGCGAAGACGAAGACCCGGTCCTCGCCCTGCACCTTGCCGGGCACCGGCGACGCGTAGCTGGCGCCCCAGCGGTGGGCGGCCTTCCACAGCACCTTGCCCGTCCGGGTGTCGAAGGCGACGACGCAGGCCCCGGGGCTGCCCACATTGACGATGAGCCGCTCTCCCAGCACCAGCGGACACGAGCCGCGACCGAAAAAGACCGGTGTCGGGCCGAATTGGTCGTCCAGCCGCGTCTGCCAGGCGACTTTCCCCGTGTCGAGAGCCAAGGCGATGAGATCCCCGTCGTTGCCCAGCGTGAACACCAGCCGCGTGGCCGGGTCGATGACCGGGCTGGAGCGTGGCGCGTCGGAAATGCCGTAGTTCTGGCCGACTTCGACGGCATAGGCATGTTCCCAGCGCAGCTTGCCGGTCGCGGCGTCGCGGCACTCGATGACCTCCTCCTTGCGATCGCGCTGATGGATGAAGACGAGCGCATCGCCCAGGATCACCGGCGACGCGTGGCCGTCACCCCGCTTGGTCTCCCACAGCACCGGCGGTCCGGCGGGGGGGAGTTGGGTCAACAGGCCGGTCTCATCGCTGTGGAGATCGTAGCGGGGACCCAGGAAATGGGGCCAATCTCCCCCGCGGGCGAGCAGGGCGCCGGACAGGAGCAGGACCAGACAGCAGGACGCGATTTTCATGGCAAACAGGGCAAAAGGGGAGGACAGGCAAAGCCGACCGGAGCGACGCGGCTGATCGGAGAGCCCATCAGCAACGCCGAGCCACGCGACCTTGGCAATGGCTTTTCCCCGGTGTCCGCCCGCCGGGCTCGGCTTTCCGATGAGACCCTGTTCGATCGGAGATGAGACCCTGTTCGATCGAAAAAGGGGTCACGGAAGAGGCGTCTGAAGTGCAGGATGGCGCCTCGGTGGTGACTGCTTTTCGCTGAAATCGGCGGGAATCGCCTGTCGCAAGTCGGGAAATCAAAAGGCACCGGGATTTGCGCCGGGCGGGTGGCGGCGGCATGCTGTGGGCCGATGTGGCGCCTGTTTCTCCCTCCCGATCCGCGATGCCGGCCGGCGGTCCTGCTGGTCGCGGGGCTGTGGCTGGCAGATGCGTCGGGGGCGGAGCCGCTGCGCACGGCGCGGGAGGTGCGATCTCTGCCGGTGGCACAGGCAGAGTCGGGGCTGGCGGTGGATCTGACGGGGGTAGTGACGTTTTCCGACCCGCCCAACACGGCTTTCATTCAGGATGGCACGGCAGGGACGTTTTTCCGGCTGGAGGGGGCGCCGGCGCTACAGCCGGGCGACGCGGTGCGGGTGCGGGGCCGGACTTTCCCGGGGCTCTATCTGCCGGGCATCGAGAAGGCGGCCTTTGAGATTCTGAGTCATCAGGGGCAGCCCGAGGCGGTGCCGGCCACCTATGATGACCTGATGTCGGGCCGCTACCACTACCAGCGAGTGGCCGTGGAGGGCATCGTCCGCTCGGTGACGCCGGAGGAAGAGGGCTCGACACTGGTGCAACTGGCTCTGGGCTCGCGCCGGGTGGAGGTGCGGGTGGAACTGCCGGACAGCTCGGGGCTGGACTGGATCGACGCCCGGGTGCGGGTGACGGGGCTGGCTGCGGGTCACATCAATGCCCGCCGCCAGTTGGTGGCGCCCTACCTGCGCTGCGCGGACTGGTCGTCGGTCGAGCGCCTGCGCGCCGGGACGGCTCCGGGCGAGGCGCCGCGGCTGTCGGCAGAGCAGTTGCTCAACTTCGACGCAGCGGGACAGGGCGGCCACCGGGTGCGGGTGCGGGGCACGGTGCTGGCCGCTTTTCCCCGCGGGGAGGTCTATCTGCGCGACGAGGCGTCGGCCATCGCGGTCCGTCTGCTGGGGGCCGAGCCGGGTCCGGTGCCGGGCGAGTTGGTGGAGGTGGCGGGCTTTCCGGAGATGGACCGCTTCAGCGCGTCGCTGGCGGATGCCACGCTGGTGGCCCGCGAGCCGGCGACCGGTCCGGTGGAACCGGTGGCGGCGACGTTCGCCCAACTCCTCGAGGGCGGGCGCGACGGGGATCTGGTGCGGGTGACGGCGACGTTGATCGACCGCTTTCGCACCGATGCGGGTGAGGTGCTGGTGTTACAACAGGGCAGCCGCAGCCTGCGCGCTCATCTGCCGGAGGCAGCGGCAGCCGGTCTGACGCCGGGATCGCAGCTCAGTGTGGCGGGCATCTGCCAGGTGGAGTCGACGCTGGGCTCGGAGTATCGCTCGACGCCGGCTTCGGTCTCGTTGCGGGTGCGATCGGCTGCCGATTTGGCGGTGCTGGCATCACCGAGCTGGTGGACGGTGCGCCGGCTGGGAGCGGGTCTGGCGATCGCCCTGGTGGCGATGCTGCTGGCGGGGCTCTGGATTGTACTGCTGCGCCGCCAGGTGGCCGGGCAGACGGTGGCGTTGCGACACCGGATCGAGCATGAGGCGGCGCTGGAGGAGCGGCAGCGGCTGGCGCGGGAATTCCACGACACCCTGGAGCAGGAGTTGGCCGGTCTGTCCCTGCGGCTGGATGCGGCCATCACGCGTGGAGTGGATGAAAAGCTGCAGGGCCTGCTGGAAGGGTCGCGTGGGCTCGTCTCCCGCATCCAGACGGAGACGCGCAATCTCGTGTCCGACTTGCGGGACAGCGGTGATGAGCCCGGCACGCTGGCCACGGCTCTGCAGACACTGGCAGGCCGCCAGCCGACCGATCTGGGGCCGGTGATCCACCTCAGCGCCCCGCCGGCGGATCATCTGGTGCCGCTGCCACCGCGGACGGTGCACCATCTCAAAATGATCGCTGGCGAGGCGGTCTCGAATGCCTTGAAACATGCCGGCGCGAGCCGTATCGACCTGGTGCTCGAGGCGGATGCCGCCGGGGTGGTGATGAAGATCGTGGACGACGGCCGGGGCTTCGATGCGGACCGGGAGACGCGGGGCCGGCCGGGGCATTTCGGCTGCATGGGCATCCGGGAGCGCTGTGCCCGCCTCGGGGCCACGGTCGTCTGGCACAGTCATCCCGGCACCGGCACCACGGTCGAGGTTCGTCTGCCATCCGCCACCCCATGACGACCGAATCTCCCATCACCGTGCTCCTGGTGGACGACCATTTCGTGGTCCGCAGCGGTCTGGCGGCGTCGCTGGACTTGGAAGACGATCTGCGCGTGGTCGCGGAGGCGGCGGATGGCGCCCAGGCGATCAATTGCTATCGCGAGCACCGGCCCCGCGTGGTGGTGATGGACCTGCAACTGCCGGGCATGAATGGTATCGAGGCGACCGCGCGTCTCCGCGAGATCGATGCCGGGGCGCGCGTGCTGATTTTCTCCACCTTTGCGCGGGACGACGAGATCCAGGCCGCGCTGGAGGCGGGGGCGCTGGGCTATTTGCAGAAATCGGCCAGCCGCGAGGACCTCATCGCCGCGCTTCGCACCGTCGCAGCCGGGCAGCGCTATTTGCCGCCGGGTCTGGCCGAGCATCTCGCCGGCCTTCAGCTCGGACCGACCATCACGCTGCGGGAGCGCGAGATCCTCGCCCTCGTGGCCCGCGGCCGGGCCAACAAGGAGATCGCCGCCGCGCTGGGCATCGCCGAGGACACAGTGAAGCGGCACATCAGCAACATCTTCGACAAACTGGAGGTCAACGACCGCGCCCAGGCCACCGCCGAGGCGATCCGCCGGGGTATCGTGAAGCTGGAGCCGTGAGGTCCCGCTCCATTTTTTTCGTGAAAGACTCCGCCGGGGGCTGCGTGTTGGTAGGGAAGACCGGCGTCCGTCCCGGTCCGTCCCGGTCCCACGATATCCATGAAACCGCTGCACCGCCTCCTCGTCACTGCCTCCCTGCTCTCGCTGTCATCCGCCGCCACGCCGGCCTGGGCGCTGAATCCGACAGTGCAAAAAGTCCAGGCCCGCAACACGGCAACGCAATTGCTCCCGGAATTCGGGCGTGCCGTCGCGATCTCGGAGAAATACTACCTGATCGGCGAGCCGGAGAATGACGACCGGGCCGCCAATGCTGGCGCGGTGCATGTCTTTCAGGCCGGCACGGGACGCTACCTGCGCAAGCTGACCGCATCGGACGCGGGAGCGGGTGCCTTTTTCGGCTCGGCCGTCTCGGTGGCGGGCGACCGGGCCCTGATCGGGGCTCCGGGAGCGGCGGCGGTGGATGGGCGGGCCTATCTGTTCGATCTCAGGCGCGGCGTCGAGGTCGCCATTTTGAGCGCATCGGATCAGGCGCCGGGCGGGGGATTCACCTTTGGTGAGAGCGTGGCGTTGAACCCCAAATATGCCGTGGTGGGCGCTCCCGGGGCCGATGCGGTCCGCGGCGCGCTTTATGTGTATGACCAGGCGACACTGACCGAGCGAAAGCTGACCGTGACGGGAGCGAGTGATGGCGATCAAGTCGGCGACAGCCTGGCGCTGGAGGGCGACTGGGCGGTGACTGGCGGCACGGGTGCAGAGGGCGGGAAAGGTGCCGTCTGGCTTTTCGACCTGCCGTCTGGTCGAGACATCCGGCGCTTCACGGCTTCGGACGGGGCGGTGAACGATCAATTCGGCCGCAGCGTGACCCTGGGCGGCGATTTCATCGTGGTCGGGGCGCACCGGCACAACCCCGGAGGCAGCCCGACGGCCGGTGCGGCCTACCTGTATCAAATCAGCGCGAATATCGAGGACTTCAAGTTCACCCACCCGGGTGCAACTGGAGGCGAGGAATTTGGCCGGGCAGTGGCCATCCAGGAAAACACCCTGCTCATCGGGGCGCCGAATGCGGACCGGCACGGGACGGACTCGGGGGTGGTGTGGCTCTACGACTTCGACCGACTGGAGCCGATCGACGAGATCCTGCCGGGCGATGGGCGGGCCTTCCAGCGATTCGGCCGGTCGCTGGCCCTGTGCGGCAACCGGGCCCTGATCGGGGCGCCGCGTGACGACACGACGGGGTCCGAGATCGGCGCGGCCTACACGTTTGATCCGCTCCTCACGCCACTGCCGGCCAGGAAAGTGGCCGCGCTGGGCGATTTCGCCCCCGGCGTGAACGATGCCCAGCTGGGCGCCCAAATTAGCTCGGCTGTGTCACCCGATGGCGCGGTGTCGGTGCTCAGTACCCTGTTCGGCCCAGGCGCGCCCCGGGGGCGGAATGTGGGCTGGTTTCACTCGGGATTCGGGGACGGCTCTTTGAAAAAATCGGTGGTCATCGGTGATGACATCGGCTCGGGACTCCGTCCAGCGGTCTTGACTGCTCCGATTTACAACCGAAACCTGACCAGTGACTTCGGACCCATCATGAAGGTGGTGCTGGGTGGCTTCGGTGTCAGCCGGCTGACGAATTCTGGCATCCTGCGCGAGCGCTCCCTCACCGCCTACACGACCCAGGTGGACGTGATGCTCCGCACCGGAGACACGCCCGCAGCAATCGGTGGCGGGGTGGTCGGCCGCATCCTCGAGCCGACCCAGAACGACAGCGGCACCGTCGTGGTGCCGGTGACGCTGGTCCCGGGCATCGCCGGCGTCGTCCCGACGACGGACAGCGGCATCTTCCTCACCAACGCCCTTTCCGGGGACGCCTTTCTCCAAGAGGGCGATCCTTCGGCGGCTGGTGTGGACTACGGCCAGTTCGCCAGGGCCAAGGCCGACAGCGCCACCTCGCCCTTCACCGCGGCCCTCCAGAGCGGTCCGACGGACAATCAGGGCTTGTTCGTGTGGAACCACAATACGTTTACCGACCGCCTCGTTGCCCGAAAAGGCGGCGCTGCTCCCGGCCTCGGCGGCGGAGAGCTGATGGCCGCCCTGTTTGGCGAAACCAACAGTGGCAACGGAGATGTCGCCTGGCGGGCCACTTTGTCCGGTCCCGGCGTCGGGCGCGCCAACAACGAGGCCCTGCTGTGGGAAATGCTGGGGGAACACCTTGTCGCCCGCAAAGGTGCTCAAGTGCCCAGCCTGCCCGCCGGTGTGGTCTTTTCCCGCTTTCTCCAGTTCTGGCGCGGCGATACCCTGGGACCCGTCACTTACGTGCTTTTCCTCGCCAAGCTCGCCGGCCCTGGCATCCATGCCGGGAACGATTGCGGTCTTTTCCTCCGATCATCTGTCCCGGGCAGCACGGCCTCGCTGCTCTTGCGCGAGGGCGACCCCGCTCCCGGCTGTGACTCCGCCGTGATCGGGACGATCCAACGGGTGGTCACTGCCAACTTCGGTCGTTACGCGGTGCTGGCCTCTCTCGCGGGATCAACGCGGGCCACGAATCAGGCCCTTTTTTACGGACACCTGCAACCCGGCCCCGATGTCCACACGTGGAAGCCGACCCTGCTGCTCCGCAAAGGCACCCTCTATCGGAGCCGCGCAAGCGTCTCGACGGCCATCCTCAGCCTCGACCTCCCGGCGGCGGGCGTGGACCTGGCGGGAGCCGGCGGATGTGGACAGGCGCAATCGCTCAGCTTCTCGGGCAACCTGTTGGTGAGGACGATGTTCACCAATCGGGCGGTCGAACTGATCCGGCTCGATCCCTGATGAGCGGCATCGGTAGTTTGATCGGCAGACGGTACACTCTTTTATCCCCGGGGCAGTGGCTGGAGACGCAGAGGGCGGGCCCCCAGAGCATCGAGTCGGGCGGAAAGCGGCAGGGCGGCAGGTGTTGCCCGGCTTTCCGCCCGGCATCGGTGGCGGCACGAGAGATCTCCTCGAAAAGCCCTCGTTGACATCGAAACCGAACCAGATACATTCCGCCTCCCTTTTCCAGAGACATGAAACGCACCTACCAGCCCTCGAAACGCTCGCGCAAGCGCCAGTTTGGTTTTCGCGCCCGCATGGCGACCGTTAACGGCCGCGACATCCTGCGCCGCCGCCGCCGCAAGGGCCGGAAGCGTCTCGTGCCCAAGGGCGCCGAGATCCACTTCAAGCGCCACACCAATCAGCATACCTGATCCGGCGCGCTCCCCGGCGGAGCGCCCCCCCTCCAGCCCGGCCGCCCCGGTCTGCGGCGGCCGGTTTCTTGCACGGTCTCTCCGGGTCCATCGCTCCACGGACGCCGATGCGCTTTCCCCGCCAGAGACGGATCACGTCCCGGCAGCTTTTCCAGCGGGTCCGGGCTCAGGGAAAAAGCCTCGCCGGCAGGTATCTCGTCCTCGGCTGGCTCCACGACCCTGCCACCGCTCCCACGGTCAAAGTCGGCTACATCACCACGCGGAAGCTCGGCAATGCCGTGGTCCGCAACCGGGTCCGCCGACGCCTCCGGGCCATCCTCCAACGCACCGGCGAGCGGCTCCGGCCCGGCTATTGCCTGGTCCTCATCGCGCGGAATCCCGCCGCCGATGCCCCCTCCGAGGCTCTCGAAAAGGAGTGGAAGTGGCTCACCCATCGCGCCGGACTGGTGCTACCCCGTCCGGCCGCCGATGCCGGAGGCGAATCCGCACCGTCCGCCACCCCGCCGCCCGATTCCCGATGAAAACCCTGCTCATCCTGCTGGTGCGGGGCTACCAGATCATCATCTCGCCCGTGTTGCACGCCCTGACCGGACCCTTCAGCGGGTGCCGCTACACGCCCACCTGCTCGCAGTATTTCATCAATGCCGTCCGCGTCCACGGAGCCCTGCGCGGGTCCTGGCTCGGCATCTGCCGCATCGGTCGCTGCCACCCCTGGGGCAGCCACGGTCACGACCCCGTGCCCGGCTGGGACGACTTCGAAAAATCGCATCCCGAGTTTGCACATCCCGATAACCGGAGTTCGGTAGAGGCCCCCGAAACCGGCTCCCGACCCACCTGAGAGCCTGCCCGGCATCCTCTCCCACCCCCCATTACATTTATCTTCCCGAATATGGATCGTACCGCCTGGATCGT
Source organism: Verrucomicrobiales bacterium (assembly GCA_016795505.1). Lineage (GTDB taxonomy): Bacteria > Verrucomicrobiota > Verrucomicrobiia > Verrucomicrobiales > DEV007 > JAEUHH01. The sequence goes on from JAEUHH010000062.1 coordinate 127,821, forward strand.
AGTGACCCTTTGCGTCGCCGGCTTGTTTGGCTGGGGATGGTGGAGCACGGAGCAAACCAAAAAGCAGGCCATCGCCCTCGAGGCCCAGCGGGCCGCCCACCAGGCGAGCCAGGTCGCCCTCGAAGCCGCCAAGCCGGCTGAAACCGCCGCTGCCGCCAGTCCCGACGCCGCGGCAGGCACCCCGTCGGCTGCCGCCGCCCCCCGCGAGATCGTGATGGAAAACGCCGGCATCCGGGTCCACCTGACCAATCTCGGTGGCGGCATCGCCCGCGCCGAATTGCTCGACCACCAGCGCTCCCTGAAACCCGGCGACGGCTACATCGTCATCAACGAGTCCGCCTCCCAGCCCATCGGCGCCCTGAGCCAGGGGCCGAAGAATGTCGACACCACCGCCTGGCAGGTCACCGAGGAGAGCCCCACCGCCGTCGCCTTCACTCTCACCACCCCGGAAAAGCTCGCCATCACCAAGCGCTACACCCTGCCCGGACCGGACAAGGAAATCCACCTGCTCGGACTCGAGATCACCGTGCGCAACACCGCCGAGCAGCCCGCCCAGACCGGAAAGCGCTACCTCTACCTCGGCTCGGGCACCCCGCTCCATCCCGACGAGTGGCCCCGCCAGACCGGCTTCTATTTCTTCGATGGCGACAGCGGCGACGTCTTCTACAAAGGCGTGGACCATTTCCAGGGCCGCAAATTCCTCGGCATCGGCAGCGATCCGAAACTCCACGACGAGTTCACCGTCGGCCTCACCCGCTGGGCCGGAGTAAACGACCAGTTCTTCACCACCCTGCTGCGCCCCCTGGAGCCCTACGCCGCCACGATGTGGGCGAGCCGGTTCCCCATCGTCATCCGCGGCCACGAAGCCGCCTCGCAGAAAAAACAGCTCCACGCCGTCGAGGCCGCCCTCAGCCTGCCCGACCTGACTCTCGCCCCCGGCGACCAGCGCACCCTCGCCTACGAACTCTACCTCGGCCCCAAGGAATACGAGCGCCTGCACAGCCTCGGCGAAAAGCGCGCCCTGGTGATGAAGTACGACGACACCCCCATCTTCGGCTGGATGTTCGGCTGGGCGATCCGTCCCCTCGCCTCCGGCCTCATCCAGGTGCTCGTCGCCGTCAAAGACTGGGTCGGCTCCTACGGCATCGCCATCATCCTCGTCACCATCCTCATCCGCACCATCATCTGGCCCGTGTATGCCAAGTCCACCCGCACCATGAAGCGGATGAGCAAGCTCACGCCGATGATGAACGAGCTGCGGGAGAAATACAAAGACGACCAGCAGAAACAGAGCGAGGAGATGATGAAGCTCTATCGCGACTACGGTGTGAACCCCCTGGGCGGCTGCCTGCCCATGTTCATCCAGTTGCCCGTCTTCCTCGCCTTTTACGGCATGCTGTGGCGCGCCGCCGAGCTGCGGCATGAGGGCTTCCTCTGGGTCGACGACCTGTCCATGCCAGACACCCTGTTCATGATTCCCGGCCTCGGCATCCCCTTCAATCTCCTGCCCCTCGTCATGGCCGGCACCACCTTCATCCAGATGGCCATGACGCCGAAGACCGGCGACAAGACCCAGCAGATGGTCTTCAAGATCATGCCCTTCTTCTTCCTCGTGCTCTGTTACAACTTCGCCTCCGCCCTGTCCCTCTACTGGACCACGCAGAACATCTTCTCCATCTTCCAGACCTGGCTGATGAACCGCCTGCCCGAGCCCGAGCTGAAGAAAAAGCCCCGCTCCGGCGGCAAGACCCTCATGGAGCGCCTCCAGGAGCAGGCCAAAGCCCGCGAGCAGGGAGCCGCCGGTGCCGCCGCCCTGCCCGGCAACCGCACCAAGCTCGCCGGGGAAAAAGGCGACCGCCACACCAAGTCCAAGCGGAAAGGCCGCTGATCGCGCCCCGGCCTTTCACCGGCTCTGGCAGACTCAGATCGGCCCCGAGCCGGCCGGCTTTTCCCACGTGTCGATGTCGGCCCGGATCGCCTCGCGATTCAGCCAGACCAGAAACAACACCGGCAGCGCGCAGGTGAACAACACGCCGAAAAAGAAGGCCACCCCCGAAAAGATCGACATCAGCGACTCGATTTGCGGTATTGGCGGACCACCACCCGGAGCCCCGCCCGCCGTCGGCAGATTGCCCATCACCGCGCTCATTTGTCCCTGGTTCATCCGGTAGCCCACCAGCGCCGCCCCCACGCCCACCACGATCTTCGCGTAGGACCAGACGATCAGCAGCGGTCGCGCCCGGACCCGGCGGTTCATCAGCAGGATGCCGCCGATCAGCAGGACCACCGCCAGCACTGCCAGCAGGCCGTGCAGCACCGCCATCGGCAGCACCCAGGCCTCCAGGCCCTGCTGCATCTCCTTCATCATTTCATCGACCTCCGGCGGCGGGCTGCCCGACATCGTGGATATGTCCATGAACGACGTCATGAAAAACGACATCACCAGATTCATCAGCCCCCCGAGAGCCCCCAGCAGCCCGAAGACCACCGCCACCACGCCGAACACCATCGGCCACGAAGACGGCCGCTGACCCGGAGGCGGCGAGAACGGGGTCTCCCCGGGCAGAGGAGCGGGCGGTAGAGGTGGCGAGTCATTCATGGGCGGGAACGGGTGAAAGAAGCGAAAACAATGGGTGCCCAGCAGCCGATCAACGCGTCTTCGGCAGCGGCAGCAGCGGACCCGACGGGTCCAGCCCCTCGGCGGGCTCCAGACGGCCCGTGCCCAGCGATGACGGCACGCCCGATGACCGCCCTCCATCGCGTCCCGACGACACCGGCAGACTCATCACATAGTGGCGGTCCGTCGGCGACAGCCGGTGGATCGGATAGCTGTGCCGCTCGCCCTCCGGCAGCGTGCGGAAAAAGACCTCCCGCTCCGAGCGGCCGTCGATCACCGTCACCAGCGAGCGGCCCACCACATCCCGCAGTTGCCGCGCCACCGGGTAGTTCCCCGCCGTCGATTCCCAGACCGGCAGACCCGCCGAGAACGCCTGGTCACGCTCGCTCAGCCCTGCGATCGGGTAGCGGTAGAGCCGATTGTCCCGCAGCGAGAGGAAGTGCAGCGCCTCCTCGCTGCGGCCCGTCACCACAACATCCAGCGCCTGCCGTTTCTGGTTTTCGAGCCGTTTCACCACCGGGAAAGCCCCGTTTTCCGGCTTCGGTTGCGACTCCGTCGACGGCTCGGAGCCCCCGTCCATCTCCCCGCCATCGGGGTCCAACTCATCCAGCATCGTCCGCACCGGAGTGACCTGGTCCGACAGCTCGCTCAGCGAGTCGCGCAGCCGGATCGACTCCCGCGCCGTGTGTTCCAGCCGCGCCACCCCCAGGTAGATCATCGCGCAGAGGGGGACCGCGACGATCATGCCCACCAGGATGGCCATACGGATCAGTTTCATGTTACCTCGGATGCCGGGAGATATCCCTCATGCGCCCGACAGCTTAGCCAATCGCGACCGCCCGATCAAGCCGCGAAACAGAAATGCCCCCGCCAGACACCCCCCTCTGCTGCTGGGCAACGTTTGTGATTGCGGGATTCCCTTTTCCGATGAGACAGGGTATGATCGCCGATGATACCCTGTTGCATCGGAAACGGCCGCCTGCCGTGGGCGGTGGTTTTCTGACCCAGGATCCACTTCCAACCGGAGCCAACCCTGTTCGCCTTTATGAAAATGCCATCCCTGCCCACCTTCCGCCCTGCATCCCTGCTGCTCCTGACGGCGGCTTCCTTACTGACCGCGTGCGCCACCGAAGGCGTGCAGCAGCGGGTCGAACGGCGGGATGACTGGATCGAACAGATGGGGGAAAATGCCGAGATCCGGCGGGACGCCCGGGACGCGCGCTACGACCGCCAGTTTGACCGGCTGATGGACTGATGCGGGCAGGCAGGCTGAGGAGCGCGCCTTCTTTTTTCCGGTGGAGGATTCTCGGGAACCGCGCTCTCATTGGCTCTCATGTCGCTGACCATCGCCGCACCCGAGCCTGCCATCCGCCGACGCCTGTGCCGGGCGGCGCTGGGACTGGTACCGGCGCTGGTGCTGGCCCACTGCGCGGGACGGCCGGAGGCGGTGGCCGATCGGACGACTGCCAGCGCGCTGCTGCGCGAGGCGCGGGCGGTGACGCAGGAGCAGGGTCTGCCGGCGGCGCGAGACCTGGTGACGCGACGGCTGCGGGCGGAGGATGCATCGGGCGGGTCGCTGGAGGAGCGGGTGCTGCGGACGACGCGCGATCCGGAACTGGTGCTGCCGGACTCGCTGGCGGCGATGCCTCCGGCGGAGCGCCGCCGGGTGGCGCTGGTCATCGTGCCAGGGACGAAGTCGGGCTTCGGCGCGAAGTCGAATCTGACGCAGGATTGCCTGTTCGCCGCCGCGGAGGAGGGGCGCCGGCTGGGTTTTGACACCCATTTCATCCAGACCGCGCCGCGGGGGACGGTGGAGTCGAATGCGGAACTGGTGGCGGAACGCATCCGGCCGATTTTCGCCCGGGCGGACCGGGTGGCGCTGGTGATGCTGTCGAAGGGGGCGCACGATGTGATCCACTATCTGCAAGAGCACGCGGTGGAGCTGCCGGCGGACTGCCGGGAGAAGCTGGTCGCGGTGCTGTCGCTGGCGGGGACGGTGCAGGGGTCGGTGGTGGCGGACTGGTTCGCGAACTCGACCGATCCGGCGGCGATGACGACGCGGGGGTGGCTGATGCTGAGCGGTCAGGGCGAGAGCATCGGGATGCTGCGCACGGTGGCGCGGTCGCCGTGGCGAAAAGAGGTGGCGGGCTCGCTGCGGGAGGCTTTTCCCCGGCTGACCTGGGTCAGTGTGGCGATGGTGCCCGACGGGCCGGACGGTCAGATCACGGAGCGGCTCTGGGCGCCGAAGATACGGGCGCGGGTGCGGCGGTCGTCGCCCTACTACAGTCCGAATGATGGCCTGGTGGAGTCGGCGGCGTCGGTGCTGCCGGATGCGGTGGCAGTGCCGGAGTGGATCGTGCTGGCCCAGGGCTCGCACTCGATGCCGAACGGCCGCTATCTTGACGGCACACGGGTGGCGCCACGGACCACGGTGCCCGGCGTGGAGGATCTGGCGCCGGCGAGCGGCGGCGAGGTGATGAGCGCCTATCTGCGGGCGCTGCCACGGTCGCTGCTGCGGTGAGGGGCGGGGACGATGGCGCGATCTGGTGCATTTCCCAACGATCCCGAGCATGCAGCGACTGGACTACCCGGAATTTCTCGCCCGCCGCGACGCCTACGACGCGGCGGTGGCGGCCATGCCGGGGTCGGAGCTGTCGCGGTTCTGCTCGGCGTCGCATTGGATCCTGGCAGCGCGGGGCCATCTGGCGGGCGAGGAGTGGGCGGGGTCGGAGGGCGATTTCATCTGGTGGGACGAAGCCAGCGGCACGTGGCTGGTCTTTGGCGAGGCGGCGCGGGGCTACTGGCAGCCGTTCGAGGCGGCATGGCTGTTTGCCTGTCCGGCGGTGGGGCCGGAGGCGGAGGCGACGGTGAACTGCCTGGAGCAGGCGGCCCGGCTGGGGGACGGGAGCACGGCATTCGCGGTGGGGGGGCTGCCGGAGGGCAGCGGGCTGCTGGACCGACTGCGGCATTGGGGCCGGCATCGGGCGCAGGGCTACCGGGAGTTTCCGGGCATTGATTGTCTGGCGATCGAGCTGGGCGACGGGGCGGAGGCGTGGCTGGCGCGGCGCAGCCGGAAATTCCGCCGGTCGCTGTTCACGGCCCAGCGGCGCTGTGAGGAGGCGGGGCTGACGATCGAGTCCCACCGGGGCGGCGGCGACGGCAGTGATCCCGACCGGCTTTTTTCCCGGCTGATGGCGCTGCAGCAGCGCACGGCGAAGTGGGCCGGGGGCAGCGACATTTTCCTGGACCGTCAGTACCGGGCCTTTTACCGCGATTTGTTTCGCGATCTCCACCGGACCGGCTCGCTGCGGCTGCTGCTGGCCTCCTGCGAGGGGGAGGATGCGGGTTTCATCTTTGGCGGGATCTTCGGGGGCGAGTACCGGGGTCTGCAAATGAGCTACGATGAGACCTGCGCTCACCTGGGGCTGGGGAACTGGCTCCAGTGGCAGAATCTCCAGCGCTGCGAGGCCGAGGGGGTGGCCCTCTACGATCTGGGCATGGAGGCGGCCTACAAGCTGCGCTGGGCGGACCGGCGGCGGGTCATGCGGCTGGCTTTCATCGCTTTCTGACCCCGGTCACGGGCCAAAAAAATTTGCGTCGGCGCGGGATGGACCGATAAAACCACTCCTCCAACCGTTGTTCTCCCCTCCCCTTGAAGTCCCGCATCGCGATCCTCATCGGCTTGGCCGGTCTCGGTCTGTCTGGCTGCACGCTGGGCCACCGCGGTCCGCTGCCGCCGCCCGCGGCGCTGACGGGCGGGGATGAATTGGTGGATCAGGCGCGGCAATTGTCGGCGGAAAAGGGACTGGTGGCGGCGCGTGACTTTCTCACCGACGAACTGGCCCGGCGGGACGACTCGCGCGGGCAGATGGAGATGCGTTTCCGCCGCGCATCGACCGATCCGGACCAGGTGTATGCCGATGCCCTGGCTGCGCAACCGGAGGCCGTCCGCGGCAGCATCGGCTTTGCTTTCATCCCGGGGATGCGGGCGAAGGCCGGCAACGAGGAGTCGAAGCCGGTGGCGGCGCTGCGTCACGCGGCCACAGCCTGTGAGCGGCGCGGTTTTCAGGCCCGGCTGATCCCGGCGGTCGGGCGCGGTGACGTGGACAAGAATGCCGCCGCGATGGCCGGCTCGCTGCGGGAGGTCTTTGAGGAGAATGACCACGTCTTCCTCGTCGCGAAGTCGAAAGGCGCCCACGATCTGATCTATTTCCTGAGAAATCAGGGCGCGGCTTTCCCGGCCGAGCTGCGTCGAAAACTCCGCGGCGTCTGCATCCTGGCGGGCACGGTGCAGGGCTCCTACGTGGCGGACTGGTTCGCCAATCATCCGGACCCCTGGGCGGTCGGCGCGCGGGCGTCGCTGCTGCTCACGGGCAAGGGGGCGCAGATCCCGATGCTGCGCACGGTGGGGCAGTCCCCGTGGCGCGGGGCGCCGGCGACGTTTCCGCGCGACACGTTTCCGCACCTGACGTGGATCAATCTCGCGGTGCTGCCCGAGGGCGAGGACGGCCGGGCATCGGGTCGGGAGTGGTCGAAATTCTACAGCGGGCACATCCAGAAGACCGCCGGCTGGGAGAGCCCGAGCGATTCGCTGGTCGAGACGGCCGCGGAGGTGTTGCCGGGCCACATCGACGTGCCCGAGTGGATCATCCGGGTGCGGGGAAACCACGCGTTTCCCTCCGGTCGCTTCCTCGACGGCTCGAAGATCACGCCACGCACGCCGCCGCTGCCCGATGGGATGAATCCCGCCAGCGGGGGCGACATCATGGATGCCTTCCTCCGCTCGCTTCCGGCTTCGCTGCTGCGCTGAGCCACAGGGAGGTGGCGGCCGGCTTTCGGGCATCGCGGGCATTGCCCGGGCGCGATGTCAGGGTATGATTCCCGTCCTTTTTCGGATGTCGCCCATGAAAATCGCCCCGCTCCTCCTCCTCGCCGGACTGCTGACCCCGACCCTCGCCGCCGAGTGGCCGGAATTCCGCGGTCCGACCGCCGACGGCCTCGTTCAGACCGAAGGCCTGCCCACGGAATGGGCCGAGGGAAAGAACATCGCGTGGAAAACGGCGCTTCCCGGTCTCGGCTGGTCCACTCCGGCCATCGCCGACGGGATCGCGTGGCTCACGTCAGCCAGCCTCGACGGCACCACGCAGACCGTCCATGCCATCGACATCAAGACCGGGGACATCGTCTGGGAACAGCTGCTGGTGACCACTGACAACCCCGAGCCGCTGGCCAACAACATGAACACCTACGCGACGCCGTCGCCGGTGGTCGCCGATGGCCGCGTCTATGTCCATTTCGGCAGCTACGGCACCTTTTGCCTCGATGCGAAAAGCCGCGCCATCCTCTGGCAGCGCCGCGACCTGACGAACAGCCACTGGCGCGGGCCGGGCTCCTCGCCGGCCCTGTGGAAGGACAAGCTGATCCTCACTTTCGACGGCGCCGACCAGCAATATCTGGTGGCTCTCGACACCGCCACGGGCCGCACCGTGTGGCGGCGCGACCGCTCCACCGCCTACGGCGACGAGGACCCGAAGACGGGACGCCCGGCGAACAGCGGCGACATGCGCAAGGGCTACAGCACGCCGGTCTTCGTCCCGATCGACGGGGTGACGCATCTGGTGAGCAACTCCGCCAAGGCCTGCTGGGCCTACGATCCCGACACCGGCGAGGAGCTGTGGCACGTGAACTACCCGACGCACTCGCCGTCCTCGCGGCCGGTCTTTTCCCAGGAACTCGGCCTCATTTTCATCAACACCGGCCTCGGCAAGGCCGAGATCTGGGCCATCCGCGCCGATGCGAAGGCACGGGGCGACATCGGCGGCACCCATGTCGCGTGGAAGCTGCTCAAGCGCACGCCGAAGCGCTCCAGCCCGGTGCTGGTGGGTCATCTCCTCTTCATGGCCAACGACGGCATCGCCGCCTGTGCCGATGCCCGCACCGGCGAGCTGCTCTGGCAGGAGCGCGCCGGCGGCGAGTACAGCGCTTCGCTGCTCTCCGACGGGAAGCACGTGTGGTTCTTCGACGAGGTGGGCCTCTGCACCGTGGTCAAGGCGACCGCCACCTACGAGAAGGTCGCGGAAAATTCCCTCGATGCCGGTTGCCTCGCCTCGCCAGCCGTGGCCGACGGGGCGCTGTTTGTCCGCACCCGGACGCATCTTTACCGCATCGGGCAGTGATCGACCTGGAGCGTTCCGAGCCGCGGAGCCAGCTCAGTTCGCCACCACGTTGACCAGCCGGCCGGGCACCACGATCACTTTCCGCACGGTCAGACCGGCGGTGTGCTCCTGGACACGTTCGCGGGCTAGAGCCTGGGCTTCGACCTGCTCCTTGGTGGCCTCGCGGGGCACGGTCATCTTGTCGCGCACCTTGCCATTGACCTGGATCACGATCTCCAACTCGTCCTCCACCAGACAGCTCTCGTCGTAGGCCGGCCAGTCGAGGCTGGCCAGCTCCGCCGCAGGAACGGCATCGGGGAAGGCTGCCGCGAGATGGGCGTGCAGCTCTTCGGTGAGGTGCGGGGCGAAGGGATTCAGCACGCGAAGCAGCAGGTCGATCGACCGCACCGGCACGGGATCGAGGCCGGTCAGCTCGTTGGTGCAGACCATCATCTGGGCGATGGCGGTGTTGAAGCTCATCGCCTCGATGTCGTCGCCGACCTTCTTGATGGTGGCGTGGACGACCTTGTTGGTTGCCTTCGACGGCTCGACATCGGCCACGGCGGCGCGACGGGACCACTCTCCCTCCTGATTGGTTTCAAAGACGAGCCGCCACACCCGCGCGAGGAAGCGATAGACGCCCTCCACGCCCTTCATCGACCACGGCTTCACCTGCTCCAGCGGCCCCATGAACATTTCGTAGAGCCGGAGCGCGTCGGCCCCGTACTCCTCGACCACGTCGTCGGGATTGACCACGTTGCCGCGGGACTTGGACATCTTCTGCCCGTCCTCGCCGAGGATGAGGCCCTGATTGACCAGCTTCTGGAACGGCTCCGGCGTCGTGACATGGCCGAGGTCGTGGAGGACTTTGTGCCAGAAGCGCGCATAGAGCAGATGCAGCACGGCGTGCTCGGTGCCGCCGACGTAGAGATCGACGCCCCCGGGATTTCCATTCTTCCCGAGCCAGTAAGCTTCGGCCTCGCTGCTGATGAATCGCTCCGCATTGCGCGCGTCACAATACCGCAGGTAGTACCAGCATGATCCGGCCCACTGCGGCATCGTGTTCGTCTCGCGGGTCACGCCGTTGCCGAGATCGACCCAGGCGGTCGCCTTCGACAGGATCGGCTCGGGACTGCCGCTCGGCTTGTAGTCGTCCAGCTCCGGCGCCAGCAGGGGCAATTCCGAATCCGCGATCGCCTCGTGGCGCCCTTCCTTCCAGATGATGGGAAAGGGCTCGCCCCAGTAGCGCTGGCGGGAGAACAGCCAGTCGCGGAGTTTGAAATTCACCGTCTTCTTGCCGAGGCCCTTTTCTTCGAGCCAGGTAATGATTTTGGCCTTGGCCTCGGGCGTGGGCAGGCCGTCGAGGAAGCCGGAGTGGATGGCGATGCCGTTGCCGGTGAAGCAGGTGTCCGTGTTTCCCTCGGGGGCTTTCACCACCTCGATCACCGGAATCCCATACTGCTTCGCAAACTCAAAATCCCGCTCATCGTGCGCCGGCACGGCCATGATCGCTCCGGTGCCGTAGCTCATCATCACGTAGTCGGCGATCCACACGGGGATTGCCTCACCGTTCACGGGATTGGTCGCCGTGCCGCCGGTGAAAACGCCGGTTTTCTCCTTCGCCAACTCGGTGCGCTCGAGATCGGACTTCGCGGCACAGACCTTGCGGTAGGCTTCGACGGCGTCGCGCTGTTCCGGGGTCGTGATCTTGTCCACCAGCGGATGTTCGGGCGCCAGGACCATGTAGGTCGCGCCAAACAGCGTGTCCGGCCGCGTCGTGAAGACCGTGACCGTCTCACCGCCGATGGTGAAATCGACCTCTGCGCCCTCGCTGCGGCCGATCCAGTTTTTCTGGAGCAATTTGATGCCTTCGGGCCAGTCGAGGCCGTCCAGTTCGTCGATGAGCCGCTGGGCGTAGGCGGTGATGCGCAGCATCCACTGCTTCAGCGGCCGCCGCTCGACGGCGTGGCCCTTGGCGCGCCACTCCTCGACCTCCTCGTTCGCGAGCACCGTGCCGAGATCGGGACACCAGTTCACCGGTGCCTCGGCGACATAAGCCAGGCGCCGCGCGTCGATCTCGTCGCGGCTCAGGCCACGGGCTTCCAGCTCGGCGATGGGGCGGGCCCGTCCGGTGGTCTCGTCGACGTAGCTGTGATAGAGCTGGAGGAAGATCCACTGGGTCCAGCGCACGTAATCGGGGTCGGTGGTGTTCACCTCGCGATCCCAGTCGTAGGCAAAGCCGAGGCGCTTGAGCTGGCGGCGGAAGTTGTTGACGTTGTTTTCCGTGTTGATGCGCGGATGCTCGCCGGTCTTGCGGGCGTGCTCCTCGGCGGGCAGGCCAAAGGCGTCCCAGCCCATCGGGTGCAGCACATTGCAGCCGCGCTGGCGTTTGTAGCGGGTGATGATGTCCGTCGCCGTGTAGCCCTCGGGATGACCCACGTGGAGGCCCGCACCGCTCGGGTAGGGGAACATGTCGAGCACGTAATATTTCGGCCGGGCCGGATCGAATCCCGGCTCGCCCGGATTGGGCACGGAAAAGGTCTTCCGCGCCTCCCAATGGGCCTGCCATTTGGGCTCGAAGGTGTCGAAGGGGAATTGTTTGCGTCGCTCGGACATGGTCGGACGGGGGAAAAGGAGAAAGCCGCCAAGTTACCGGCTTCCCGGCGTGCCGCAACCGGGGAAGGGGGTGGCGGGAAAGGCACGCGGCGATTGCGAGCAGGCAGCGCCTGCCTGCCGCGATTTTGGGCTGGCGTTTCCCCCGCGTCCGGCCCGATCATCTGACTGTCACGCCGACAACCACCCATGAGCCCCCCTTTTCCGCCCACCCACCGGCGATTCCTCATCGCCCTCGCGGTCGTGTATGCCGTTTGGTGGCTGATCTGTGCCCATGAGCCCCGGATGCGGACCGACTGGTGGCTGGAAAACGTGCTGATCCTGTTCATCATCCCCTTCCTGCTGATCACCGGCCGGTGGTTTGTGTTTTCGCGGACCTCCTACGCGATCACCTTTGTCTTCCTGGCCCTCCACACCCTGGGCGCCCACTACACCTACTCCGAGGTGCCCTACGATGCCTGGTTCCGCCGCCTCACGGGGATCTCGATCGATGAAACCTTCGGCTGGGAGCGCAATCACTTCGACCGGTCGGTCCACTTTCTCTACGGTTTCCTCTGCACCTGGCCGTATCGCGAGGCCTTCTACTACGTCGCCACGCCGCGCCGGACCTACTGGAGCTACCTCCTGACGCTGTGCTTCAGCGCCGCCACCTCGACTCTTTACGAACTGCTCGAGTGGCTGGCCGCCGTGCTCTATGGCGGCGAGTTGGGCATGGCCTTCCTCGGGACCCAGGGCGACATCTGGGATGCCCACTGGGATATGCTGCTGGCCGCCGGGGGCGCCCTGCTCTGCTTCGCCGTCATGCTCCTCATCCAGGCGGCGACGGGCCGCGACTTCCCCCGCGAGTGGGGCGAAAGCCGTCGGCCTGTCGCAGCCTCTGCTCCGTAATGGCGTCCCTCGAAAGCCCCGCCGTTTTCACCGAAATTTTGGCCACTTTCCGGAGAGACCCTGTCTGATCTCCGATCCTACCCTGTCTCATCGTCACCGCACCGCGCCGAGCCGCCGCATGAAACGCCTGACCGTCCTCCTCATCTGCCTGGCCGCCCTGCCCGCGGCCGCGGCTCCCACGCCGGTCGATTTCAACCGCGACATCCGGCCCATCCTCTCGGACAAATGCTTTTTCTGCCACGGCCCGGACGCCGCCGAGCGCAAGGCCGACCTGCGGCTCGACACCGCCGAGGGTGCCACGGCCGATCTCGGCGGTTATGCCGCCATCGTGCCCGGCCAGCCGGAGAAAAGCGAGTTCGTCGCCCGCATCACCGCCACCGACGCGGATGAGATCATGCCGCCGCCGGATTCGCACAAAACACTCAAGCCGGCCGAGATTGCCCTCCTGACCCGCTGGATCCAGGAAGGCGCCGCCTACTCCGCTCCCTGGGCCTATGTGGCACCGCGGAAGCATCCCGAGCCGGCTGTGAAAGACGCCGCCTGGCCGACCAACTGGGTGGACCGCTTCATCCTGAGCCGGCTCGAGGCCGCGGGGCTCACCCCGTCGCCCCAGGCCGACCGCGTCACCCTGATCCGACGCCTCCATTTCGATCTCACCGGCCTGCCGCCCTCGCCCCGCGCCGTAGCGGACTTCGTCGCCGTCCCGGAGGATCGGGTCGAGGCCGCCTGGGCGGCGCTGGTCGATGATCTGCTGAAATCGCCGCGGCATGGCGAGCGCCTCGCCGTCTATTGGCTCGATCTGGTGCGCTATGCCGACACGGTCGGCTATCACGGCGATCAGGACCACCACATCTCGCCCTACCGCGACTGGGTGGTCGACGCGCTGAACGCCAACCTGCCCTTCGACCAGTTCACCCGCGAGCAGCTCGCCGGCGACCTGCTGCCCGGCGCGACGCTCGACCAGAAGGTGGCCACTGGTTACAACCGCCTGCTCCAGACCTCCCACGAGGGCGGGGTGCAGGAAAAGGAATACCTCGCCATCTACGCCGCCGACCGGGTGCGGAACGTCTCCAGCGTCTGGATGGGCAGCACCCTCGGCTGCGCCCAATGCCACGACCACAAATACGATCCCTATACGGCGCGGGATTTCTACACCATGGCCGCCTTTTTTGCCGATGTGGACGAAGCCGCCCACCTCAACGGCGAGCAGCGGCGCGGGCTGAATTTCAATTCCCTGCCCAGTCCGCGTCCGCCGGAAATCGCCGTGCCGGACCACGCGGATCGCCCCCGGCTCGCCGAGTTGGAGGCCACCCTGGCCCGCCAGACGGCCGCGGGCCAACCCACCACCGAGACCCAGGCCGCCATCGATGCGATCCGGAAGCGCGCCCGCCTCTCCATGGTCACCGCGGCGCTGCCTGAGCCCCGCATGACCCGCTTGCTGCCCCGGGGCAACTGGCTCGACGACAGCGGCGAGGTGGTGCAGCCGGCCATCCCCGCGTTTCTCGGAAAGCTGGAAACCGGGGACCGCCGCGCCAACCGGCTCGATCTCGCGAACTGGTTCACGGACGCGGAAAATGGCGCCGGCGGCCTGACGGCGCGGGTCTTCGCGAACCGCTACTGGTATCTGCTTTTCGGCGAGGGGCTGTCGCGCTCCCTCGACGACTTCGGCGGTCAGGGCGAGCCTCCCTCGCATCCCGAACTGCTCGACAACCTGGCCGTCGCCTATGTCGAAAGCGGCTGGGACACCCGGGCCCTGATCCGGCTGCTGGTCACGAGTCGCGCCTACCGACAGAGTTCGGTTGTTTCACCCGCCCTGCGGGAGCAAGATCCGGAGAATCGCCTCGTCGCCCGCCAGGCGCGGCACCGATTGCCCGCCGAGATGATCCGCGATACCGCCCTGGCCGTCAGCGGCCTGCTCGTGCTCGACGAGGGTGGTCGCAGCGCGCGGCCCTACCAGCCGGAGGGCTATTACAAGCACCTCAATTTCCCCACCCGCACCTACGTCGCCGACCAAGACACCAGCCAGTGGCGGCGAGGGCTCTACGTCCACTGGCAGCGGCAATTCCTCCACCCGATGATGAAGGCGATGGATGCCCCGAGTCGCGAGGAGTGCACCGCCCAGCGTCCCCGGTCGAACACGCCCAGCGCCGCCCTGGTGCTGCTGAACGACCCCACCTTCATCGAGGCGGCGCGCGTCTTTGCCGCCCGCGTGCTGGCCGAGGGCGGCACCGGTGTGGCCGAGCAGATCGATTTTGCCTGCCGCGAGACCCTTTCCCGACCGGCCGATGCCGACGAGCGCCAGTTGCTGGAAAACCTCCTCGCCGTCACCCGAGCCGAGTACGAATCCGATCCCGCCGCCGCCCGGGCGCTGCTCGGCGTGGGCTTGAAGCCCGCCCCCGATGGCATCGACGTGGTGGAGCTGGCCTCGTGGACCGCCGTGACCCGCGCCCTGCTGAACCTGAGCGAAACCTTCACCCGCAACTGAAAGCCATGCCCGCTCCCGATCCCCACACCCGGCTGCTCCAGCGCCGTGCCTTCCTCGGCCAGACCGGTCTCGGCGTCGGCGCCGCCGCCCTGTCCAGTCTGCTGGGACGCGATCTCGCCACCGCCGCGACGCCCCGGCCGACCGCCGGGCTGCCCGGCTTTCCCCATTTCAAGGCCCGCGCCAAGCGCGTCATCTTCCTCTGCATGGCCGGCGGTCCCTCGCACCTCGAGACCTTCGACTACAAGCCGAAGCTCGACCAACTCGACGGCCAGCCCATGCCCGAGTCCTACACCAAGGGTCAGCCCATCGCCCAGCTCCAGGGGCAGGCGCTGAAAGTGCAGGGCCACATGACGACCTTCCGCCGCCACGGCAAGAGCGGCCAGCTCATCAGCGACTTCCTGCCCTGGCACGGCAAAATGGCGGACGACCTCGCCATCATTCGCTCCCTCGTGACCGAGCAGATCAATCACGATCCCGCCCACACCTTCATGAACACCGGCACCGCCATCAGCGGCCGGCCCGCCATGGGCGCGTGGGTCAACTACGGCCTCGGCTCCGTCTCGGAGGATCTGCCCGGCTTCGTCGTGCTGACCAGCGTGGGCGGACGCAATCCCCAGCCCATCGCCTCGCGCCAGTGGGCCTCGGGATTCCTGCCGAGCCGCTATCAGGGGGTGGAATTCAACGCCTCGGGCGATCCCGTCCACTACGTGCGCAATCCCGCCGGCATCTCCGGCCGCCAGCAGGCCGCCCTCGTCGACACGGTGAAGGCCCTCGACCGGAAACGAAACGCCCTGGTCGAAAATCCCGAGATCGACACCCGCATCGCCGCGTACGAGATGGCCTTCCGCATGCAGGCGTCGGTGCCGGAGCTGATGGACCTGTCGAAAGAGCCCCAATCTGTGCTCGACCTCTACGGCGCCAAGCCGGGCGACGGCTCCTACGCGTCGAATTGCCTGCTGGCCCGCCGGCTGGCGGAGCGCGGGGTGCGCTTCATCCATCTCTACCACCGCGGCTGGGACCACCACGGCGACCTGGTGAAGTACATGAACGTCTGCTGCCCCCTCACCGACCGCCCCACCTGGGCCCTGCTCACCGATCTGAAGCAGCGGGGCCTGCTCGATGACACGCTCATCATCTGGGGCGGCGAGTTCGGCCGCACCCCGATGTTCCAGGGCAAGGGCGGCCCCGGCCGCGACCACCACATCAAGGGCTTTTCCATGTGGATGGCCGGCGGCGGCGTGAAGGGCGGTGTGAGCCACGGCGCCACCGACGATCTGGGCTACCACGCGGTCGAGGATGTCGTCCACGTGCGCGACCTGCACGCCACCATGCTGCACCTGCTGGGCATCGACGACATGCGCTTCACCTACCGGCACCAGGGCCTCGACATGCGGCTGACCGGCGTGGAAAAGACCCAGGTCGTCCACCCCATCCTGGCCTGAGCGATCGGGGGAAAAAGAAAAGCCCCGCGGGATCGGAGGACGATCCGGCGGGGCGGGATTGGTTCAGTGAAATGAGCGGATTTGCCGGAAATATCCGGCTTACTTCTTCGGTCGGTGGTCGGTGTGGCAGGCCTTGCAGTTCTGCGCGGTCTTGAGGCGGCCGATGGCGGCTTCGCCCTTGTCGCCGCCGGCGACGGCATCCATCGCGGCGATCAACTCGGTGACCTTCTTCTCGTAGGCGGCCTGATCGCCAACCGGGGCCTTCGTCCCGGCGAGGGTCTTGACCAGTTTGGCGAGGGCGGCGGTGTCCTCGGCCGACGCTTTGCCGGCGAGCACCTGGGCCATCGGGCTGTCATCGCCCTTCAGGCCTTCTTCCATCACCTTTTCGATGATTTCGTGATTCTCGTCGGCGACCATCGTGGTGACGGCGGTCGCGACGACCAATGTGGCTAGGATACGGAGCAGTTTCATGAGCCGCCATTTATCGCCCGACCGCCGGCTTCCGCAACTGAAACCGGGTGACTCTTACGCAACCCCGCCAGCCCGTGGCTCGGGGGGCTGTTTCCGATCAAACAGGGTATCCACTCCGATCGTACCCTGTCTCATCGGAGAGCCAACCGGGTCTCATCAAAACATCTCCAACTGATCGGGAACCCCCGCGGATTCCTCCTGCGACACGAAACGCACCCCGGTGCCGATGAGGCGCACGGGCTGGCCGCCGCCGCGGGGCCAGGCTTCGCGGAGGAGGTCCTCGAAGAGGGCGGGATCGATGACGCCGCTGGCGCGCTGGGCGGTGGTGGTGGAGAAATCGGCGAACTTCAGCTTCACCACCGACTCGCGCAGCCGGCGGTCGGCGTGCTTGCGGGTCACGTCGTCGTGCAGCTCGGTGAGCAACTCGGGCAGCTTTTCCAATCCCTCGGCGACGGTGGCGAGATCCTCGGAGTAGGTGCGCTCGTTGCTGACCGATTTGCGC
Source organism: Verrucomicrobiales bacterium (assembly GCA_016795505.1). Lineage (GTDB taxonomy): Bacteria > Verrucomicrobiota > Verrucomicrobiia > Verrucomicrobiales > DEV007 > JAEUHH01. Next base: position 144,994 of record JAEUHH010000062.1, read on the forward strand.
TCGCGATCGGGCTGCACCTCGCGCCGGTCGATGCCGCGGCAGAGGTCGTGGAGTTCCGCCCCGAACCGGCCGAAGGCGCGGTCCAGTTCGAAGCGGGTGAAGCGCTGCAACTCCCCACAGGTGCGGGCGCCGAGGGCGTGGAGGCGGGCGGCGGTGCGCTTGCCGACACCCCAGATCTTCTCGATGGGCAGGTCGCGCATGAAGGCGGCGACGCCGCTCTCGTTGACCTCATACTGGCCGTCGGGCTTGTTCCAGTCGCTGGCCACCTTGGCGAGGAATTTGTTCGCGGCAATGCCAGCCGATGCGGTCAAGCCGGTGACCTCGCGGATGCGGGCCCGGATCTCCCCGGCGATGGAGGCACCCTCGGAGGCGAGGTGCGACACGTCGAGATAGGCCTCGTCGAGGGAGAGGGGCTCGACCAGCTCGGTGAACTCGCCAAAGATCTCGCGGATGCGCTGTGACTCGGTGCGGTAGAGGTCGAAGCGCACCGGCACGAGGATGAGATCCGGGCAGAGCCGGAGCGCCTGAAAGGTCGGCATGGCGGAGCGGCAGCCGTATTTCCGCGCCTCGTAGCTGCAGGTGGTGAGGACGCCGCGGTGGCCGCCCCCGACGGCGACGGGCTTGCCGCGCAACTCCGGACGCTCGCGAATCTCGATCGCGGCGTAGAAGCAATCCATGTCGATGTGGATGATCTTGCGGATGGCTTTTCCGGAAGTCTAAAAGCCGGCCGTCTCCGCCGCAAGGGCCGCGCCGCCGATGATGCCGGCGGTATTGCCGAACTCGGCCGGCAGGATGCGGAGGGCCTCGTAGAATTCGAAGCTGAGCATGGAGCGCATCCGCTCCTTCAGCGGCGCGAAGAGCACGTCGCCGGCATGGGCCACACCGCCGCCGATGACGATGGCGTCGGGATTGAGGAGATAGACGATGCTGGTCAGCGCGGTGCCGAGCAGGACGGCGACCTCGTCCCACACGCCCTGGGCGACCTCGTCGCCGGCCGCGGCGGCCTGGGCGAGGGACTCGGGCGAGCAATTGTCGTCCGCCACCTCGCGACCGGCCTCGCGCAGCCGCCGGGCGCCGAGTTCCGCGATCTGCTGGTTGCCGATGTAGCGCTCAAGGGCGCCGAAATTGCCGTAGGGACCGTCCACGCCGCGGTAGTCGACGCTGACTTGGCCGATCTCGCCGGCGGCGTACTGGCTGCCGCGGTAGAGGTCGCCATTCAGGATCAGTCCGCCGCCCACGCCGGTGCCGAGGGTGACGACGACGACATTGCGGAAGCCCCGGGCCGCGCCGCACTTGAATTCGGCGTAGGCCGCGCAGTTGGCGTCGTTTTCCAGCACCGTGGGCAGGCCAGTGCGGGACGAGATGCGGTCGCGCAGCGGGACATTCGACCAGCCGGGCACGTTGGTGAGGTTGTAGGTCACGCCGCGGTCGAAGTCCACCGCTCCCGGCACGCCAATGCCGATGGCGGCGAGGCCGGGATGCTGCTCCCGCATCCGGGCGACGGCGTCGCAGATCGCGCCGAGGAGATCGTCGGGCTGCGGGTAGTCGCGGGTGGGGATGCGGACGATGTCGCCGAGCAGTTCCGCGCCGCGGACCGCCGCGATTTTCACTGATGTGCCGCCGAAGTCGATGCCGAGTGAGATGGGGGGAGTCGAGTGCATGAGGAAAGGGTCGGGGGAGCGATGAGATCAGGAGAGAGTGGGGAAATTCAACGCCGCGACGAAGGCGATGCCGCGCATGGTCAGCAACGGGTCGACGGCCTCGATCTCCGGCAGACCGGCGGCGATCAGCTCGGCGTGCCCGCCGGTAGCGATGACGCGCGGCGGCCGGCGGGAGGCCAGCTCGGCGGTGACTTGGGCGAGGATTTCCCGCACCAGGCCGCGGTAGCCGTGGACCGCGCCGGACAGCATCGCATCGATGGTCGAGCGGCCGATGGCGGCGGGCGGCTCGCGCAGGTCGATCTGCGGCAGCAGCGCAGTGCGCTGGTGCAGGTAGTCGCGCATCAGGTCGAGGCCCGGGGCGATGACCCCACCGATGTAAGCCGGCCCTTCCGCGATGATGTCGAAGGTCACCGCCGTGCCGAAGTCCACCACGATGGCCGGTACGGGACCGCCCAGGCCGGCGATGGCGGCGGCATTGGCCAGCCGGTCGGCGCCGACGGACTCGGGGCTGGGAAAATCCACCGCCACGCCCAGCGCGACCCGGCTGGAGACTTCCACCGTCTCCCGGCCCTCGCGACGGAAGATCTCGCGCAGCACCTCGGCCTTGGTCGGCACGACGGAGGCCATCGCGACCCGCTGGTAGCGCCAGCCCTCCAGCGCCGAGCGCACCCGCTCCTCGTCGAGATGCCGCGTCTCGATGGCGATCTGCTCGTCGCGCAGGATGCCCGACCGGTTCGCGAGGGCGAACTTCGTGCGGGTGTTGTTGTTGTTAACCAGCAGAAATTCGGCTGCCGGTTCGTCGGGACGGGCCATGGCGGGAGATGCGGGAGGCGGGAAAACGAAAAGCCGAGAGCAAACGCCATCGCGCCCCCGGCGTCAACGCTGCCAATCGCCGCCCTGGACGGCCACTTCGGTGCCCTCGGGCAAATCGTCGGGCCAACCGGCGATTTCCTTGGCCGGCAGCCGCTCGCCATCGATTTCGAGCCAGAGCCGGCCATCGGCCTGGCCCACCGGCAGCCAGTAGCGCAGGTCGGTGAAGGCACCAGACTCCCCGGCGAGGACGGCGGCGGCATCGAAGGGCAGGAAAAAGCGCGACACGCTGTCGCCGGCTTCGGTCAGGAGCCGGGAGCAGTCGTCATCCAGCGGAATCGCCTCACCGGCCGCCTGGCGCTTCACCCGCACGGTCAGGATGAGGTGCTCCCCCTCGCGGGACAGCCAGCGGCCGTCGATGGCGAACCGCCCTGCCGCTGTCGAAGCCGCCTCGTGGCTCGCGGCGGGCGCCGGGGCCTCGTCCTCCTCGCGATCCTGCACCTGCTCGGACCACAGGACCCAGACGATCGCGCCCACGCTCAGGAGCAACAACACCCACACCTCGATGCGCTTGAAGAAAGCCATGGCGGGCACTGTTCCCGCCCCGTCGCGTTTTGCAATCGACCAGAACGGGCCGGTCCGGTTGCGGCGCCATACCGGCGGCTCCTGATGCGAAGCTCGAAGCGCCAGATTCTTAAAAATTCATTCATTTTTGAAAAATTTCTCAGATTCAGCTTTTAATTATAAAAAATATTGTTTTAGTTGTCTGATGCGAAGGATCCGAATTTTGTTTTTGGCGTGGTTTTTGAGTACAGTTTTGGCTCATAGCCAAACCGGTGGGCTGAACTCTGCCCAGCCGATCGGAAAGTTCCTCAACGGTGCCCTGCCGCCGGAAAAGCCCCGCCCCTCGACCGGGAGTTGGCGGCTGGTGAACGCCTTTCCCTCGCTGACTTTCATCGATCCGGTGCAGATGCTGCCGGTGCCCTTCTCGGACCGGCTCATGGTGGTCGAAAAGGCCGGGCGCCTCACGGTTTTTCAAAATGATCCGGCCGTGACCACCAAGACGGTCCTGATCGACATCCGCAGCAAAGTCGAGTCGTCCCATGACTCCGGCATGCTGGGCATGGCTTTTCACCCCGACTTCGGGCGGGCGGGCTCGCCGAATCGGCAATACCTCTACGTTTACTATCGCTACACGCTGAACAAGAGCCTCTCTGACCCCGGCTACCTGCGGCTGTCGCGGTTCACCTGGGACGGCGTCTCGTCCACCATCGCGGCCACTTCTGAGGAGGTGCTGATCCAGCAGTACGACCGGCACAACTGGCACAACGGCGGCGGCCTGTTCTTCGGCGCCGATGGCTTCCTCTACGTCTCGGTCGGCGATGAAGGCGGCGCCAATGACCAGTACAACTCCGGCCAGCGCCGCGACACCGGCCTGCTCGCCGGGGTGCTGCGGATCGATGTGGACAAAAACGCCACCCGCAGCCATCCCATCCGCCGTCAGCCGCGCAATCCCACCACGCCGCCCTCCGGCTGGCCGAACAGCTTCTCGCAGGGCTACTACATTCCCAACGACAATCCGTGGCAAAGTACCGACGGCAGCCAGTTGGAGGAATTCTGGGCCATCGGCCTGCGAAGCCCCCACCGCATGACGCTCGACCCGGCGACCAATGATGTCTGGGTCGGCGACATCGGCCAGGGCACCATGGAGGAAGTCAGCCTCATCACCAAGGCCGCCAATCTCCAGTGGCCCTATCGCGAAGGCACTGTCGCCGGGCCGAAATCGAAGCCCTCGCCCCTGCTCGGCACCGATCAGGCGCCCGTCCATGCCTACGGCCGGACCACCGGGACCTGCGTCATCGGCGGCTATGTGTATCGCGGCGCCCTCCATCCGGATCTCACCGGCAAATACATCTTTGGCGACCACGGCACCGGCGATATCTGGTCGCTGACTCGCAATACCAATGGCTCCGTGCAAGTCACCCCGCTCGTCACCTTGGTCCGCCACGGCGCGGGACCGAAAAACGGGCTCAGCTCCTTCGGCATCGATGCCACGGGTGAGATCTACGCCCTGAGCCTCGCCGGCACCGACCTCGACGGTGGCCGCATCTACCGGCTGGAGAAATCCACCAGCGGCGTGCCGGAGCCGCCCAAGCTCCTGTCGCAGACCACCGCCTTCACCGATCTGGCCAGCCTCACCCCGTCCGCCGGCGTCATGCCCTACGATGTCATCCAGCCGCTCTGGTCCGACGGCTCGGACAAAAAGCGCTGGATCGCCCTACCCAACGACGGCAACCCCGACACCGCCGCGGAAAAGATCGGCTGGTCCGAGACCGGCAACTGGCAGTTCCCCCTCGGCACCGTGCTGATCAAACACTTCGAGGTGCCGGGCCGCCGGCTGGAGACTCGCTTCTTCGTCCGCGGCAATGACGGCGCCTGGTTCGGCTTTACCTACCGCTGGCGTCCCGACGGCACCGAGGCCGACCTGCTGCCCGCGGCCCCGCTCGACGAGACCTTCACCGCCAACGGCAAGACCTGGACCTGGCATTTCCCCGGCCGCGCCGAGTGCGCCAGTTGCCACACCGATGCCGCCGGCATCGTCCTCGGCCTGAAAGCCCGCCACCTGAACCGCGACCTACTCTATCCCGCCACCGGCCGCACCGCGAACCAGATCGTCACGCTGAACCGCCTCGGCTTCTTCACCCCGGCCGTCAACGAGGCCAGCCTGTCCAGCATCCTCACTGCCGCGCGCCAGGACGACACCACCGCGTCGCTGGAGCACCGTGCCCGCAGCTATCTGGACATCAATTGCTCCCAGTGCCACCAGCCCGCCTCGACCGTGCAGACGAGATTCGACGCCCGGCTCGTCACGCCGCCCTGGTATCAGAATTTCATCAACGTCACTCCGAATATCGACATCGGCGTCACCGGCGCCCGCATCGTGAAACCCGGCAGCGTCGACCTTTCCGTCGTCCATCGCCGCGTCGGCTCCCTCACCACCGGCCTCGCCATGCCTCCGATCGCGAAAAACGTCGTCGATACCGCCGGCATGCAGTTGCTCACCGATTGGATCAACAGCCTCGACCCCGCCATCGCGCCCACCGGTCTCGTCACGGGCACCCCGCCGGTCGATCACACGCCGCCCCGGCTCACCCTCGCCCTCGCCGGGGGCAGCGCCGTCGTGAATGGCCCCTTCAGCGTCACTGTCACCGCCAGCGAGCCCATCCAGGGCCTCACTTCGGCTGACTGGACCATCGACGGCGGCCTCGTCACCGGCGTGACCGGCTCCGGGGTCAACTGGACCGTCTCCGTGTCGCCCAACCGCGCCGGGCCCGGCTCGCTGACCCTCGCCTCGGACCGTATCACCGATTTGAATGGCAATGCCAACCGCGCCCTCGCGGCCCCGCTCACCTGGAGTCTGCAAATCATCACCGATCCCGCCACCCTCATCGCCAACGGCGACTTCGAGACCGGTCTGACCGGTTGGGATCGCGGCGGCACCGTGACCCTTTCGACCAGCGCCCGCAGCGGCACCCAGGCCGTCCAGTTGGGAGCCGAGTCCTTCATCGTCCAGTCCATCCCCACCACGGCCGGGACCAATTACCTCTACACCGGCTGGTACCGCAGTCAGGGCGCCGCCTCCAGCCTTCAGGCCGGCGTCAGCTTCTACGATGCCACCGGCCGTTGGATCGCCGACCGCGTCGTTTCCCTCGATCCCTCGGCCGCCTACGCCCCGTTCACCCTCGAGTTCACCGCCCCTGCCGGGGCCACCTCGGCCGCGATCTGGTTCCTCACCGGCACCGGTGGCGGCGTGCTCGTCGATGGACTCGTCTACAAGGCCGGCGGCAACGGCGACCCCGTCGATACCGGCAACCTCCTCGCCAACGGCAACTTCGAGTCCGGTCTCGCCCAATGGGACACCGGCAACCAGGTCACCGTCTCCGCCAATGCCAAAGCCGGCACCCGCGCCGCCGCGCTCGGCGCGCTCTCCTTCATCGTCCAGAACAAAGCCGCCACGCCCGGCGAGAGCTTCGCCCTGACCGGCTCCTACCTGTCCACCGGCACCCCCGACCGCATCGAGATCGGCTTCTCCTACTGGCGGGCCGATGGCACCTGGATCACCGACAGCACCGCCATCCTCGCCCCCTCGGCTGCCTACGCCGATTTCCGGGTCGAAACCACCGTGCCCTCCGGCGCGGCCTCCATGGCTGTCTGGGCTTGGTGCGGCACAGGCGGCACCGTCACCGTGGACGAACTCTTCCTGAGCCGCATCCAGACCTCCGGTCCGCCGAACCTGCTCACCAACGGCGGATTTGAGACCGGCTCGGTTTCCCCATGGGATGTCGGGGGCTCAGCCACCGTCGTCACCCAGGCCCGCACCGGCAATGGCGCCCTGCGGCTCGGAGCCGAGTCCTTCATCGTCCACAACCGCGCCGCTGCCGCCGGTGACATCTACCGGCTCTCCGGCTACGCCCGAGCCGATTCCGGACCCACCCGCGAGGCCGGCTTCTCGTTCTGGAATGCCACCGGTCAATGGCTGGGCGACATCGCCCTGCCCCTCGGCACCGCCACGGCCTACACCGCCTTCACCGTCGATGCCACCGTCCCAGCCGGAGCCGTCTCCCTGTCGGCCTGGATCTGGAGCGGCACCGGGAGCGTCACCACCGTCGACGACCTCGTGCTCACCCGCGAGGATCCCGCCGCCCAGTCCGGCACAGGCGGCCAGGCCACCGGCGGTGAGGAAAACCTGCGCGCTGTCGCCTCGTCCGATGGCACCATTGCCCAATTCAGCTCCCTCGCGCTCAGCGACGACGAAGACCCCGCCCTCGGCGGCAGCGGAGCCGGGAATGCGACCACCTTCGACCCCGCCACCGCAGCCGGCGTGTTCACCGGCCTCATTCACCGTCTCGACGGAGGCGATGCCGCCGGTCCGACCGACCTCACCGGCGCCGTCGTTTCCTTCGTGGCCGCCCAGAACGGCGCCTTCACCGGACGTTTCGTCATCGATGGCCGGCCCTTGCGGTTCAGGGGCTCCCTCGACTCTGACGGCGCCCACCGCCACGTCTATCCCACCGGTCATCGCATCGAGCTGCAAGTCATCGCCGATGCCACCACCGCCCACCTCACCGGCACCTGGACCGAGCCCGGTGGCCGCGCCCACCGCATCACCGGTTCCCGCGCCGACCACTCCCACCTCGCACCCACTGACCGAGCCGGCATCTACACCCTGCTCCTGCCCGGCGATGATGAGAAAGCCCCGGTCGGCTATGGCGTCGTCGGCATCACCGCCCCCGGGCGTGTCCTCACCCTCGGCACCCTGCCCGATGGACGACGCTTCAGCCATGCCGGCCTGCTCAGTGCCGATGGCCGGTGGAGCCTGTTCCGGGCGCTGGCCCTGCGGCCTACGCCGATTTGGCTGGGCGGCTGGCTTCGCTTCCTCGACGATGACCCGTCCGCCGATCTCGCTGGCGAGTTGCGGCAGAGCACTGGTCCCGGCACCCCCGACCGACGGCTTCCCGTCATCGGATCGGCCTACACTCACGTCCCCGGCGAGAGCCTGCTCGTAGGCCTCGATCCCGCCGGCGGCGAGATCGTACTGCGCCTTTTCGATCCCCTGCGCGACACCTCCAGCCACTGGCCCGGCCTCTGGCGTGACGGGAAAAAGACCGTCGTCACCTCCGACAGCGGCCCCTTCCGCTTTGCCGGCAGCGTCAATCCCCGGCTTGGCTGGCTCCGTGGCGTCGCCATTGACCTCCGCAGCGGCCGCCGCGCCGCTGTGGAAGGCGTCCTCTTCCAGAAACAAGGCCTCCTCGGCGGCACCCATCGCTCCCGCGACGGTGAAGCCGGCGCCCTCATCATCGAACCCGGCGATTGGTAAACACGGGTCCAAGCGGAAGAATCCGGCCGGAGCGCCATGAGATACCGATCAGAACGGGTCTCCGGATCCCCATTCGCGGCCAGAGGGGGATCGATCGGGGCAGACAGCCGACGAGGCGGTGGGTGCGGCATTCCGATGAGACCCTGTTGGATCGGAGATCAGACCGGGTCTGATCGGAAAGTCGCGTGGCTTTCGACTCTCGAAAAAGCGGCAGAAACGCGCCAGTTCGGTTGGGAATAAGCCATCCCACGGTCATGCCCGGTCTCCCCGCGGAATCGGGCATCACACCGTGCCGAAGTAGCGGTCGCCAGCGTCGCCGAGTCCGGGGACGATGTAGGCGCGCTCGTCGAGACCATCGTCGATGTGGGCGGTGTAGATGGGGATGTCGGGATGCCGGGCGTGAAAAGTGGCAATGCCCTGAGGAGCGGCGATCAGGCAGACGAAGCGGATGCGGGTGGCTCCGGCGGCTTTGAGCTGGGCGGCGGCTTCCGCACTGGAATGGCCGGTGGCGAGCATGGGATCGATGAGCAGGGTATCGGCGTCGGGGAGATGGGCGGGAAATTTGGCGTAGTAACGACGGGGCTGGAGGGTCTCCTCGTCGCGGTAGAGGCCGATGTGGCCGATGGAGGCCTCGGTGAGGATGCTGCTGAAGCCGTGCATGAGGCCGACGCCGGCGCGCAGGATGGGCACGAGCACGAGGGGGCGGCGCAGGCGGTGCCCGGTGGTGCGGCACAGGGGAGTCTGGATGTCGACGGCCTCCGTCTCAAGATCGCGAGTGATGGCGGGCGTCATGAGCAGGGCGATGTCGTGCAGGGCCTGCCGGAAATGGGGCGTGTCGGTGTCGCGGTCGCGCAACTGGCTGAGCCGGGTGCGGATGATGGGATGGTCGATGACTTCGACGCGACCGGGGGACTGGGTGTCGGCTTCTTTCATGGGCGGAGCGGGAGCAATTGCCGCATGAGGGGCAGGGCATCGATCATGGCCCGGTTGCGTCCGGCGCGCACGAGGATTTCGGTGACGAGGTCGGCTTCGGCGCGCGGCCGGCCGGGGAAGAGACGCTCGCGGGGCGGCAGGTTGGCGAGGACTTGGTGGACGCGCCAGAAGCCGGCGGTAGCGGCGTGCTGGATGTCGATGCGGCCGGCGTCGCCGAGGTCGATGCCGACGGATTCAATGGCTTCGTCGCCAGTGGCGTCGCCGCTCTCGGCGAGAGTGATGAGGAGTCCGGGCCAGCGGGTGGAATCGAATCGGTAGGTGCCGGGCTGGCTGCCGGTGGGAGTGGTGAGCCGGGCGTCAAGGCGACCGGCGATCCAGGCGACGAGCCAGAGGGCGGCGAGGCGGTGGCCGGGACGGTGGACGATCTGAAAGCCGGTCAGGCGGTCGAGGACGCCGCGGGCCTGGGGATCATCGAAGACGCGGGCGATGGCGCCACGCACAGGGTGGCCGCGCGTGTAGGCGAGGTCGTGGGGGACGAAGGCGCCGCCGCTCTCGTCGATGGCGGCCTGGAGGCGGAGGAACTGGGTGGCGGGCTGGTGCCAGGTACGGCTGTCGAAGATGAAGCGGTCGATGCGGCTGTGGAGGCGCTCTTCGAAAACTTCGGACAGCTCGCCACGCCACCAGAAGACGAGGGGCAGGTCGGAGTCGAGGTGGGCAAAGACGGTGTTCCGCACCAGGCTGGAGTCGGCGCCGCCGAGGAGGAAGGACACCTGCTCGGTGCAGACGGTTTTTTCCCCCTGATCGGTGAGGCGGCAGTGGGCGTGCACCCAGGAGCGCACGGCGGGGGGACCGGCGGGATGGGCGAGGATGAGGATGGCGCGGCAGGCCGTCTCGCGGGTGATGTCGCCGAGGGTGCGGGAGATGTCGGCGGCGGCGGCTGGCTCCTCCGTGTAAACGGCGAGATTGAGCAGGGAGGCGCGGGCGGTGCCGGCTTTCTGGCTGTCGGCATGAGTGGTGGCGGCGTCCTCGTCGTCGCCAGTGATGAGGCGCACGAGGGCGCGGTCGATGTCGCCGACGGCGACTTCGAGGCCGAGGGAGGCGAGCTGGCTTTCGTCGATCACAGGCGGCGCCATTGGTGGTTCAGCTTTTTGAGCAGGAGATCGGCCTCCTTCGGTCCCCAGGAGCCGGCCTGGTAATCGGCCATCGGCGGGGGCTCGGGGGACTGGTGCCAGGCGTGCTCGATCTCGTCGATGAAAGCCCAGGCCTGCTCGACCTCGTCATCGCGGGCGAAGAGGGTGGCGTCGCCGGCCATGGCGTCGAGGAGCAGGCGCTCGTAGGCCTCGGGGCCGCTGCGGCCGAAGGAGGTCTGGTAGTCGAAGTCCATCTTCACAGGCTGGAGACGGGCGGCGGGCCCGGGGAGCTTGGAGCGCATGCCGAGGGAGATGCCTTCGTTCGGCTGGATGCGGATGACGAGGACGTTGCCGGCTGTGGCACCGTTGGCGGCATTCAGGGCATTGAACAGCACCCGGGGCGCCTCTTTGAAGTGGATGGAGATCTCGGTGGCTTTTTTGGGCAGGCGTTTGCCCATGCGGATGTAAAACGGCACGCCCTCCCAGCGCCAGTTGTCGATCATGATGCGCAGGGCGACGTAGCTCTCGGTCAGGGAGCCGGGATTGACGCGGTCTTCGCGGCGGTAGCCGACGACGGGCTGACCGTCGACATTTCCGGAGGTGTACTGGGCGCGGACGACGTTTTCGGCCACAGCGGCGGCTCCGCGGATGGGGCGCAGGCACTTGAGGACTTTGACCTTTTCGTCGCGCACGCCGTCGGCGGTGAGGTCGGCAGGCGGCTCCATGGCGATGAGGCTGAGCAACTGGAGCAGGTGATTCTGCACCATGTCGCGCAGGGCGCCGGCGGTGTCGTAGTAGCCGCCGCGGCCGCCTTCCATGCCGAGGTGCTCGGCACAGGTGATCTGGACCTGCTCGATGCAGCGGTTGTTCCACAGCAGTTCGAAGAGGGCGTTGGCGAAGCGCAGGACCATGATGTTCTGCGCGGTTTCCTTGCCGAGGTAGTGGTCGATGCGGTAGGTGTCACGCTCGGGGAAAGTCTCGGCGACGATGCGATTGAGCCGGCGGGCGCTGGGCAGGTCGGTGCCGAAGGGCTTTTCCACCACGATGCGGGACCAACCGCGGTCGCGGGGGCGGTTCAGCCCGGCCTGGCGCAGCCCGGCGAGGATGTCGTCGAAATACTCGGGAGCGGACGCGAGGTAGAAGAGGCGGTTGCCGCTGGCGCCTTCCGCCTCGAGGGCCTCCAGACGCTGGCGCAGGGCGTCGTAGCCGGCGGCGTCCTGGAACTCGCTGGCGTGGTAGGAAATGGTGCGGGAGAACTGGCGCCAGAGGTCGTCGTGGTGGGAATGGCGGGAGACTTTGCGGTTCAGTTCCTCGAGGCCGGCGCGAAACTCGTCGTCGGTTTTCGGTCGTCGGGCGAAGCCGACGACGCGGACGCCGGCGGGGAGTTCGCCGGCAGCGGCGAGGTTGTAGAGGGCGGGGATGAGCTTGCGATGGGTCAGGTCGCCGGTGGCGCCGAAGATGACGAGGGTGCAGGACTCGGGGCGATTCCGCAGGTCGAGGTCGTCTTCGTGAAAGGGATTGGTGTCCATGCCGGGTGGGAAAATGGGGGGAGAACGCTTGTCGCTCGGGGCTGTCTTCCGTCCGGTGCCCGATGTCCCGGGAGGCGACGGGCTCGGTGCCTGACTCGCCGTCCGGAATACGCGCTCGGCGGGGAGACGGTGCCTGTCGCGGGCGGGAAGAATCGGCGAATTTTCGGGAAAAGCCAGCGTGAGCGCGGCGGGCGCCCAGGCCACGGTCGCCGGAAAATTCCCGCTGCAAGATGGCTGGCTGGCGCTACGTATTGGCCCTCAATCATGGATGGCCAATTTCGCAGCTGGGCTGAGATCGATACAGGCGCCCTGTGCCACAACGCCGGGGCGCTGGCCCAGGCGTCGCCACCGGGCGTGGGGCTGATCGCGATCGTGAAAGCCGGCGCCTACGGACATGGCGCCGGCATCGTCGCGCCGGCCCTGGCGGGCCGCGTGGCCGGCTACGGGGTGGCCAATCTGGCTGAGGCACGGGAGCTGGCGGCTCTGCCTCACGTGGGCGGGGTCCCCATCCTGATCCTCAGTCCGGTCCTGCCGCATGAGCGAGCGGGCGCTGTGGCGGGAGGCTTCGAGGTATCGGTTTCGACGGTGGCAGAGGCGGAGGCGTTTGCCGCTGCGGCAGCTGGAGGCGGCCGGCCAGCACGGGTCCATGCGGTGGCGGATACGGGCATGGGCCGGATGGGCGCTCGACCCGATGAATTTGCCGGCCTGGTCGGCCGCATCCGCGACCTGGCCCGCGGCGGCGCCATCGAACTGGCCGGCGTGGCGACCCACCTGCCCTCGGCGGATGAGGAAGAAGCGTTTACCCACCGGCAGATTGCCGATTTTCGCGATCTGGTGCAGGCGTTGCGGTTGGGACCGGAGGTGGCGGTCCACCTGGCCAACAGCGCCGGAACACTGGGCTACCGGGAGGAAATGGATTTTGTCACCCACGTGAGACCCGGCTTGGCGCTGTATGGCGTGTCGCCCCTGCCGGCGCATCGGGGTGCCCTGCGGCCGGTGCTGACCTGGAAAACGCGCCTCTCCCTGGTTCGCGATCTGCCGACCGGCGCCACGATCAGCTATGGTCGCACCCGGACGCTGGACCGTCCTTCCCGGGTCGCCACCCTGGCCACGGGCTATGCGGATGGCTTTCCGCGGCACCTGTCCGGCCGCGGAGCGGAAGTCCTGATCGGCGGGAGCCGTTGTCCAGTGCTCGGCCGGGTGACAATGGATCAGATCGTCGTCGATGTGACGGATGTTCCCGGCCGGCCGGAGGCTGGCGAGGAGGCTGTGCTCATCGGCCGTCAGGGCGGCGGCACGATCGCCGTCGATGAAATGGCGGAAAAGGCCGGGACCATCGTCTGGGAGATCCTCACCGGAATTGGGCCGCGGGTGGTTCGGGTGGCGGTTTGAAAAAAAGGCCGGCAGTGCGCGCATCTGGATGGTGAGGCGATTTCCCTTGTCAAAAGGCGCCCGCCGCGGTGACACTGCGCCGGTCCTTTGTCCTTTGCCATGTGGGAATCCCTCTTTCGCGGTCTGCTCGGTGTCGCCATCCTGATCGGTCTGGGGGCGCTGCTGAGCACTGATCGCCGGGCCATCCACTGGCCTCTGGTGCTGGGTGGTCTGGCCCTGCAGCTCATCCTCGCGGCGCTGGTCCTGCTCACGCCCTTCGGCTCGGTCATCGATGCCGTCTCGGGCCTGTTTGTCCAATTGCTGGGCTTCACCGACCGGGGGTCGGCCTTTCTCTTTGGCGAGCTGATCGACGCCTCGAAGTATGGCTTCGCGTTCAAAGTCCTGCCCACCATCATCTTCGTGTCGGCGCTCACCTCGGCACTGTACTATCTCGGCGTGTTGCAGTGGGTCGTGTTCGGCTTCGCGTGGCTGATGAAGCGCGTCATGCGCCTGTCGGGGGCCGAAAGCCTAGCCACAGCGGCCAATGTCTTCGTCGGTCAGACCGAGGCACCGCTGGTGGTGAAACCCTACGTGGCGAAAATGACCCGCTCCGAGATCATGGCGCTGATGACCGGTGGCATGGCCACGATCGCCGGCAGCGTCTTCGGGCTCTATATTGTCACGCTCGCCGGTGACGATCCCGCCCTGCGGCTGGAGGTCGCCCGCCGGCTCCTCACGGCCTCGATCATGAACGCCCCGGCCGCCCTGCTGATGGCAAAGCTCCTCGTGCCGGAGACCCAGTCGGTCAATGAGGACCTCTTCGTGCCGCGGGATCACCACGGCTCCAACCTGCTCGATGCCCTGGCCAACGGCACGTCGGAGGGCATCAAGCTGGCTCTCAATGTCGCCGCCATGTTGCTCGTGTTTGTTGCCCTGATCGCCCTGGTGAATGCCGGATTCGGCTGGGTCGGCGGTCTCGGCGGCAGCGACTCGCAGCCGGGCTGGATCGACGGCTGGGTGAGACATCTGTCCGGCGGAGCCTTTGAAAGCCTGTCGCTGGAGGCCCTGGCCGGCTTTGCCTTTGCGCCGTTCGCCTGGGTGGTCGGGGGCGAGACAGGCGACTTGCTCCGGCTCGGCCAACTCTTCGGCACAAAGATGGTGGCCAATGAATTCATCGCCTACACCCAACTCGCTGACCTGCAGCAGGCGGGCGACCTGAGCCCGCGGTCCATCTTTCTCGCCACCTTCGCGCTGTGTGGCTTTGCCAACTTCAGCTCCATCGGCATCCAGCTCGGCGGCATCGGCGCCATGGCCCCGGAGCAGCGGCCTACGCTGGCCGCGCTCGGGTTCAAAGCCATGTTCGGCGGCACCCTCGCCAGCCTGCTCACGGCGAGCATCGCGGGCATGTTCTTCGGCTCGCCGTCGTGACGGCCGGGGTGCGGGCTCACCCCGGTCCTCCCCGTCCGGCGGGGAAGGGCACACCCACGCTCAGTTCGTGGAGCAGCGCATCGACCGTCGCGAACGATGATCGCATCCGCCCGATCGCCTCGGTCAGCAGCTCGACATCGCCGCGGGCGTCGTGCCGGGCCCACCCATTGCCGCCTGCCGTCAGGCCAAGGCGTCGCAGCAGGTCGTCCATCCCGTGGCCGCGGGTGCCGCCCCAGCATTTCCGGGAAATCGCCATCGAATCGACGAAATCCACCTCGCGGACCGGCACGTCATGCCGGGAGCAGCTCTCCCGGATGAACGGCATGTCGAACCGCTTCCCATTGTGGGCGATCACCCGGCCGCCTTCGCCGACAAAATCGGCCAAAGCCAGCAGCGCCTCCCGGATGCCGGGTGCACCGGTCAGGTCGGACTGGGTGATGCCCGTCAGTTGGCTGATGAAGCGCGGGATCGGTCCATCGATGCGGACGAAGGTGTGAAAGCGGCTTTCCACCTGCCACCGGTCCGGGCGCACCCGTGCGGCGGCGATTTGCAGGATCTGGGAGTTGTAGGGAGACAGCCCGGTGGTCTCCAAATCGAGGACGGTCAGGCGGGGGGAGGATTTCGTTGTCATGTTGGTAATATGATGGAGCAAATGGACAGTCGCGGCCCTTCCGAATCGCCGGTTGGCGCACGCACAAGCTGTCAAAATCACCGCTTCAGGCTTTCCACCGTCGAAAAAACCCATTTTCAGACCGGTCAGAGCCACCGCTCGCCTCTTGCGCGGCAGAGCGGCCGACCCTACAGGAAAAATCCATGCCCCGCAGCCCCAAAGACGTCTCCCCCAAAAGCCACTTCCGCGGCTATGCCAATCCCGGCCCCACCGTGCCCGGCAGCCACGACCTGCCGGGGCTGGCGCTGGAACCAGGTGAGACACTGGATGTCCTCTGCGGCCATTTTCGGATCTTTCAGCTCCGCCAGGGCCACCGCTACTCCACCGACGACCTGCTGGTAGCCTGGTACGGCACCTCGTGGTGTCCCACGGTGTCGCGGCTCCTCGATCTCGGCAGCGGGATCGGCACCGTCGCGATGGTGGCGGCTTGGCGGCTGCCCGCGGCGCAGGTGGTGACCATTGAGGCCCAGTCGGAAAGCGTCCGCCTCGCCCGCAAATCGGTGCAATGGAACGGACTCGACGCCCGCTTCGACATTCGCGAGGGCGATTTCCGCGACCCGGCGGTTTTCGCGGATGACGATGCCCCCTACGACCTCGTCCTCGGCAGCCCGCCCTATTTTCCGCCCGGTTCGGGAGTCGAGGGCGATCATCCGCAGAAAATCGCCTGCCGCTTCGAGTTGCGCGGCACGATCGCCGACTATTGCCTCACCGCCGCGGCGCGACTGGCCCCGGGTGGCCTTTTTGCCTGTGTCTTTCCGGTGAATCCCCCCGAGCAGGCGCGCCGGGTCGACGAGGCGGCCCGGCAGGCGGGTCTGGTCGTGGTGCGCCGCCGTCCCATCGTGCTGAGAGAGGGCGAGCCGCCGCTGCTCGGCGTCTTTGCGATGATGCGGCAGGCAGACCTGCCGGAGACGATGCACGGGCAGACCTGGGAGGAGCCGCCGCTGGTGATTCGGCGGGCCGATGGCGCCATCCATCCCGAATACGCCGCCGTGAAGCTCAGCTTCGGCTTTCCGCCCTGAGACCGCAGGGCGGCGGCGGTGGATGGATCACTCGTCGCGGATGGTGATCTTGTTCTTCTGACCCGCGCCGCGCTCCTGCGCCCAGACGCGGTGGATGTGCTCGTAGATGCGGTCGAGATTGTCCTTCACCTGCAGCCGGTACTCGGCCGTCTTGGCATGAGTGGTGTCGGGATAGTGTTTCGTCACCTCGCGTTCCGTGTCCACGCCGACTTTTTGCCCCACCTCGCCGGCGACCTCGCGCAGGCGATCGATGGTGGCCTTGCCCATCGACAGCGGGCTGTTTTCCGTGATCGGCTCGATGAAATAAAACCGCGCCGTCATCGGCCCGCTGGTGTCCACCGTCACCTCGTAGACCCGCGCCCCGCCGTCGATCAGGTATTGGTGCTGGGAGACCGAGGTGATGTGATCGAGCCGCACCACGAAGCGTCCGGTCGGCGTGACGCACTCCCAAAAGCCCTTCAGCCCGTCTTCCAGCGCATTCCCCGAGCTGTCCGTCGGCGTCTGGCCTGTATTGGGCACCCCGCCCGTCTGGGAAAAGGCGACGGGAGCGGCGGCGAGTATCAAGCCCAGCAGCAGGGCGATAAGGGCGAGTTTCGAGGTCATGGCGGTCGGGAGTGGGATCGGCAGATCGGTTGCGGGGAAATCTCCGGTAGATTGCACCGGGTCTGGTCTCCGAGTCAACAGGGTATGATCGGAGATGAAACAAGGTTCGATCGGAAAAGGCGGCCCACTGCCGCCACCGTCTGGAAGAAAGCGGCAATCAATCAGTCGGCAGAGAGATCGTCGAGAGTGCGGTCGCCGCGCACCCGATACAAGCCGCAGGCTTGCAGGAGGCTCGCGAGGCGCCCTCCCCAGCGGCCCCGGTAGGGACGGGGCGGCAGGAGGGTCCACCAGCGGCGCTCCGTGCCGAGGGCGGCGAACCGGGACGAGGGATGGATCATCATGGCGTGCTCACAAATCGAGAGCAGGGGCACGTCGGCGGCGCTGTCGGAGTAGCCCCAACTGTCCGGCAGGCGATCGCCGCGGGCGGGATCGAAGCCGGAGGGCAGCAAGTGGCGCATGGCGTCGATCTTGGCTTCGTGCTTGTTGTTGGGACCGTCGATCTCAGGGAGAAAGGGCATGACCTCATACCAGACGAGCCGGGTGGCGACCCAGTGGTCAAAGCCGAGGACGCGGGCGATCTCGGCGACATAGATGCCGGGACTGGCGGAGTTCAGGACGGTGAGACGGCCGGCTTTCTGGTGACGGCGCAGCTCGACGAGCACCTCGGGGTAGACGACCCGGGGCAGCACGGTCTGGGCGAAGTCACGGGCGTGGGCCGCGAGCCTGTCCTTGGGCATTTTCCACAGGTAGCTGCAGAACAGGCGCTTCAACCAGCGCAGGGAGACGATGCGCAGGGCGGCGAGGGGCACGCAGGGGAGGAACCAGATCAGGTAGACGACACGCCACGGCTCGCGGCGGATGACGAAATTGGCGAACAACGCCTGGGTGTCAAAGGGCAGCAGGGTGTGGTCGAGGTCGAACAGGGCGTAGCCCGGTGCGGCAGGCGTGGCCGGGTCAGCCGTCGGCAGATCGCCGTCGTCATCATCGTCGTCTGGCTGTCCGGGATCGAGCGACATGGATAGGAAAAGGGCCGGACCGCCATGAAAAGCGATCCGGCCCGATTTGAAAATTCCGGGATGGTCAGAGGCCGGACATCAATGGTAAGCGGCTTGGGCGCCTTTGATGTCACGCTTCTTGATCCAGGGCATGAGGCCGCGGAGACGGGCACCGACTTTCTCGATGTCGTGCTGCTGGCCGGCCTTGCGCAGGGCATTGAAGTTCTTCTGGCCGGTCTCGCACTCCTGGATCCACTCCTTGGCGAACTTGCCGGACTGGATGTTCTTGAGGGCGGCCTTCATGCGCTTCTTCACGGAGGCGTCGATGATCTTCGGCCCGGTGGTGAGGTCGCCGTACTCGGCGGTCTCGGAGATGGAGAAACGCATGCCGGAGATGCCGGACTCGTTGATGAGGTCGACGGTGAGCTTCAGCTCGTGGAGGCACTCGAAGTAGGCCATCTCGGGCTGGTAACCGGCCTCGACGAGGGTCTCGTAGGCGGCGGTGATGAGCTGGCTGACGCCGCCGCAGAGGACGGTCTGCTCGCCGAAGAGGTCGGTCTCGGTCTCTTCCTTGAAATCGGTCTCGAAGACGCCGGCGCGGGTGCCGCCGATGCCCTTGGCCCAGGCGAGGGCGATCTTCTTGGCGTCCTTGCCGGGATTCTGATGGATGGCGATGAGGGACGGCACGCCTTTGCCCTCCACGAACTGCCGGCGCACGATGTGGCCCGGGCCCTTCGGCGCGACCATGATGACATTCACGTCCTGCGGCGGGGTGATGGTCTTGAAGTGGATGGCGAAGCCGTGGCTGAACAGCAGGGTCTTGCCCTTGGTGAGGTGGGGGGCGATGTCAGCGTTGTAGATGCCGGCAATTTTGGTATCGGGGCAGGCGACGAAGATGACGTCGGCTTTTTTCACCGCCTCGGCGGTGTCCAACACTTCGAAGCCGTACTCCTGCGCGACGGAGCGGGATTTGCTCTTCGGGTAGAGGCCGATGATGACCTTCATGCCGCTGTCCTTGAGGTTCAGGGCGTGGGCGTGTCCCTGCGAACCGAATCCGATCACGGCAAGGGTCTTGTTTTTCAGCACGCCGAGGTCGGCGTCTTTGTCGATGTAGATTTTCGCTGGCATAAGCTGTCTCGGGAATAACGGGCGCCAAGGATGCTTGCAAACCCGCGGGCGGTCAAACGCTAATGCGGCACGGAGGCGGGTTGCGATGGCGCGGGATCTGGCCGACGGATGACCTCACCCATGAAATCCATACTCCTGTCGACCCTCCTCGCCGGCCTGGCCGCGGTGCCGTTGTTCGCCCAAACGCCCCTGCCCAAAGTGGCGGAGACATTCGATGTAGACGGCCGGAAGGCCTTCGTCTATGCCGCTCCGGACCCGGCGCCGGGCCGCCCATGGGTCTGGCACGCGCCGACGCTGGGCGGGGTCTCGCTGGTGCAGCGGACGCTCTACTACGAAAGCTTTCTCCGCGCCGGGATCAGCATCGCCGGCCATGACCTCGGCGAGGTGAGGGGATCGCCGGCGAGTTCGGCAAAATTCACGGCCTTTTACGACGAGATGGTGCGCCGCGGCTGGTCGGCCAAGCCCATCCTGCTGGGCCAGAGCCGGGGTGGTCTCATGATGCTGGCTTGGGCGACGAAAAATCCGGACAAGCTTCGGGCGCTGGTGGGCATCTATCCCGTCTTCAACCTGACCAGCTGGCCGCTGCTCCGGAGCAAGCCGGCCACTCTGGCTGATTATGGGCTGACGGAAGCGGAGCTGCGGGCCCGGCTCGCGGAGTTCAATCCCATCGACCGCCTCGACGGCCTGCTGAAGCGCCGGGTGCCGATTTTTGTCGTGCATGGAGACGCGGACGTCGTGGTGCCCTACGAGGACAATACCGGCCTGCTGAAACAGCGCTATGAGGCGGGCGGTGGCGAGATCTCGGTGAAAGTGATCGCGGGGGAAGGTCACCAAGTGACCCCGGCGTTTTTCGAGTGCCAGGAGCTGGTCGATTTCGTCCTGAAACACAAAACCGATCCGCCGACCGCCTCCCCGGAAAAGCCTTGAGGCTCCAGGTCGGCGGCAGAATGGATCGGTCAGGAAATCACTGAGCTTTCGGAGCTTCGGCCTTCGAAGCTTCGGCCTTCGGAGCTTCGGCCTTCGGAGCTTCGGCCTTCGGAGCTTCGGCTTTCGGAGCTTCGGCTTTCGGAGCTTCGGCTTTCGGAGCTTCGGCTTTCGGGGCTTCGGCTTTCGGGGCTTCGGCTTTCGGAGCTTCGGCCTTCGGAGCTTCGGCCTTCGGAGCTTCGGCCTTCGGAGCTTCGGCTTTCGGAGCTTCGGCCTTCGGGGCTTCGGCTTTCGGGGCTTCGGCTTTCGGAGCTTCGGCCTTTGGGGCGGCGGGTGCAGGCGCAGGCGCGGCGGGAGCCATGCCAGCGGGCAGACCCGGCACGGCGGGAACGGGGCCACCGGGAGGCGTCGCGCCGGGGGTGAAGGTCGGCGGTGCGCCGGGGGCCGCACCCCCGCCGGGGGCCGCTTCCTCGGTCTTGAGGAGCTCTGCGCGCTTCTTCACCAGAGACTCGGCGACGAAGCTGCGAACCTTGAAGACTTTGCCGGCCAGCGCCTTCTCGGCGGCCAGTTTGTCCTGCAGTTTCTTCAGGTTGGCAGCGAATTCCTCGTCGAGTTTCTTCTTTTCCTCGTCGCTCTCTTCTTCGCCGGGCGTGCGCTTCTCGACGAACTTGCCGTCGACGCTGTAGGTCAGGTAGTACTCGTTGAGGTCGGTCTTGTCGCCGATTTTCACGGTATAGGTGAAGCCGTCGAAAGTCTCGATGACGAAAGTGGTCTTTCCGGGTGCCTTTTCCTTGGCCTCGTCGCCGATGATGACATCCTCGAAGCGCGGAGTGGAAAAGGCATTCTTCATACTGCCGACCTTGATGGGGTCGAGTTCCTCCTTTTCCTTGGCGTCGACGAGGGTGAAGTCGCCGCTTTCGTCCTCGCGGGTCAGTTTCCAATCATCGGCGGCCGTGCCGCTCTGGATGGCGATGGACTTGAGCTTCTCGATCTTGAAGAAGTCTTCCTTCAGCCAGCCGGACGGGGCGGTCTCGATGTTGCTGAAGGTCTCGCTGACCAGGAACACGGTCGGGGCCTCGCCGGTGCGGACATAACGGCCCGCCTCGGTGGTGCCGGGACCGCCGAAGGGGCTGGCCTGCCCGGTCTTGCGCTCGGCGACCTTGCCCAGCCAGAGGGAACCCGACTCCTTGCCGGAGGCGTCGAGGAATCCGATCACGGTGGCGGTCTTGTCCACCTCGGTGCCCTTGGCGGGGTCGAGGAGATTCAACCGGGCGAACTGCGACTCGCCGATTTCCGGGGTCTGGACGATCTTCAAATCCCACACGGAGCGGAGCAGATCGGCGATCTTGGTGGCGTCGGCGGCATAACCGTCACGCTCGGCCACGACCCAGCCGGCTTCGGCTTTTTTCAGGTTCAGCTCGGCATCGTGGGTTTTGATCCGCACGTGGGCAATGTCGTTGATCGGCAGATTGTCGAAGACCTTCGACCGGTCCGTGGTGGCGGCGACGGTCTCGACCCGGCCGGGATCGACGAATTTCAGGATGAGGGCGACGGCGCCGAAGACGGCGAACACGGCGAGCAGGCGAATCAGGGCTTTCTGTCCCATGGTTCTGTTGGTTGGGTTCGGGTTTGGGGAAAAACGGAGCGGTTGGGATTGGCACCGGGCATCATCACCGGGCCGCGGTTTTCATGCGGCGGCTGATGGCGAGGGCGATGCCGACGAGGATGACGAGGATGGGCATGGCGCCCGTGGTGAGCAGCTTGATCAGGTTTTGCACGAGGTCGAAGTCGCGCTTCATCTCCTTGTTCAGCTCGCGGACCTTCTTGTTCATGCCGACCTGCTCCTTGCGCAGGGTCTCGAGTTCGCTCTGCACCTCGGGCGAGAGCAGGGCATCCTGCACGTTGCCGGGAGTCTGCTTGAGGATGTCATTGATGCGCGTCTCGGCATCCTTGGCTTTCTGCTCGAACTCGGACAGCTCGCCGCGGAACTTGGCCTCGGCCTGGGAGAGCCACTCATTGAGCTTGGTGAAGGGACGGCGGCTGGAGCTGCGGCTGCGCACGTTGATCAACTCCGGATCGCCGGAAAGCTGGTCGATGGCGTTCTGCACGAGGCTGAGATTGCCATTGAGCGGCTCAGGGATGGTCATGCCCAGGCCGGGGATCTGGTTCAGTCGCACGCAGACGGCATCGTAGAGGAAGTCCACGTCGGAGATGAGCAGGACGACGCCTTCCTTCTCACTGGCCTTCAGGGAGGCAGGCTTGGCGGCTTCGTCGCCTTCCTTTTTGGGTTCTTCGTCTTTCTTGGCTTCCTCAGCCTTCGCGGCTTCGTCGCCCTCGGCTCCCTCGCCTTCCTTTTTCTCCGCATCGGCAGGATTGCCGTCGGGGAAAGCCGTTTTGAACGAACCGGAGAGGCGGCTGATGATGGCGTAGGAGGTGTCGGACGACTTGAATTCGTCGCGGAGGCGGCGAATGGCATCCTCCTGGGTGGGATCGGCCTCGAAGCTGCCCACCAGTTGGGTCTGCGGGGAGGTGGTGACCAGATCCAACTTGGTCACACCCTCGGGAGGCGTGATGGTGAAGCCGCCCGGTGTGAGGAACTGGGCATTCTGGAGGAACTTGACGATCGGATCGTCCGCGGTCATGGCATCCTGATTGAGCGTCAGGAAAGTCGGGACAAAATAACCCTGGCGGATGATTTCCGTGCCGTAGGTCAGGTCGGCGACGACCTTGGTGTCGTCGTATTTCACCCCCCAGGCCTCAAAGAGCTTGGACATGTTCGAATTCGGCGCCGGGCCGCCCATCGCCTGCATCGGGTTGCCGCCAGATCCCATGGCACGGGCGTAGAAGAAGTTCGGATCGACCGCGACGACGACCTTGCCGCCCTTCAGCAGGTACTGGTCGATCACAAACTGGGTCTGCTCGGTGATGTCATAGGGATGGAGCACGATCAGGGTCTCGGTGTCGGCGGGGATTTCCTCGGCATTGATGGGCAGAAACTCCACGGTGAAGTCCCGGCGCAGGTCCTCGACAAAGAACCAAGCCGGCGTCGAACCACCGCCGCCCATCATCGGATTGCCCGAGAAGCCGCCACCGATCTGCATCGTCGTCATGATGCGGACGATCGAGCCGGCCCCGTCGTGGACACGGGCGATGGCGCGGGACAGGTCATATTCCATCAGCGTTTCCGGCCGGGCGGGGAGGAAGGGGATGGTCTCCGTCTCATCGACGCAGGTCACCGCGATGCCGAGGTAGATCTCGGTTCCGGTTTCCCGCGAGAGACCGCGTTGCAGGCCATCGAGGATGGCGCTGTCCTCCGCGTCGGTGCTGGGCTCGGGATTCAGCTTCTGGATGGTGAGATTCCCGCCGGCCGCCTTTTGATACTCACGCAGCAGGTCCTCGACCCGCTTCGAGTAGGCCAGTTCGGCCGGGCTCATGAAGTCGGACGAGTCATTCGCGTAGTAGCGGACCGTGACCGGCGTGTCGAGACGCTTGAGGATGTTCCGTGTTCCGTCGGACAGGGTGTAGAGGTTGTTTTCGGTGAGGTCCCAGCGTCCGCCAATGGCGCGGGCGATGAAATTCACCGCCATGGCGAGGAGGAACATCACGACGACACCGACGATCGCGGTGGGCACGCGGCCGAACTGGCCGTGGTGCTTGGAAGAGGACTTCGAGGAGGCTTTGGCGTCACTCATGGGTGCTCAGGGTGTTGGAAGGAATGAAAGGGAAGGTTTTCGGGTGGATGATGGCGTCCGGTAGCGATCAGGCGCGCTTCACGCGGAGCACCACGGCAGTGCTGAAGAGGCAGAAGGCGATGAAGGTCACGAAGAAAACGATGTCGCCCAGTCCCAGCACGCCCTTGGCCAGTTCGGAGAAGTGCGGCAGAATGCCGATGCTGGTGATGAACTTGAGGAACGGCCACGCGACCAGCGCGCCGCCTTTCAGCGAATCGACCGCCGCCGAGACCGGCTGCAAGCCGCCAAGCCACAGCACCAGACAGATGCCGATCGAGACCAGCAGGGCCACGATCTGGCTGCGGGTGAAGGCCGACACCGCCGACGTCACCGCCAGGAAACACAGGGCGGTGAGGAAGGTGGCCACGAAGCCCGCCAGGATCACACCATTGTCCGGATCGCCGAGGTAGTTGATGACCCAGACGATGGGGAAGGACAGCACCAGCATGGCGAAGATCACCACGGCGGCGGCGAGATATTTGCCGACGATGGCGTGCCACGGCGCAATCGGCATGGTGAGCATCAGCTCCATGGTGCCGAGACGCTGCTCCTCAGACCACAGGCGCATGCCCACGGCCGGCGCAATGACGATGAAATACCAGGGCAGATACTGGAAATACGGGATGTAGAGCGCCGCCTCGCCGCCCTCCAGCAGGCCGCCGAACCAGAAGGTGATCCCGTTCGAGATCAGCAGGAAGATGACGACGCAGACGTAGGCGATGGGTGAATTGAAGTAGCTCTTCACCTCCCGCTTGAACACCGTGCGCACCTCGCGGGGCAGGGCGAACAGCAGGATGGCGATGAACAGCGCCGATACGATGACGGTGGGGATGGCGAAGTGGATCAACAGATCGATGATGGCATCCATGGCAGAAAAAGGGGTGTTGGGTTGGTTTCCTGAGGATTCTGGCGCGGCTCCCACGGGGATCTCCGCGCCGGGCGGGATCAGTCCTCCGTATCGCGGCGGGTGATCTCGCGGAACAGCTCGTCGAGACGGCCTTCCTCGACCTTCAGTTCCTGCACGGTCAGGCCCTTGGCCACCGCCAGTTTGAAGATCGCCTCGGGCAGCGCCGCGCTCCGGCCCTTGTTCGGCAGCACGCGGGCGAGGATGCCGTTGTCTCCCGACTCGAGCACGGTGACACTCTTCACTTCGGCCAGCTTTTCCAGCTCCTGGCGCACGCCAGAGGCCGCCAGCCCGGTGGCTCGGAACACGACTGCGCCGGCATGCTCGGCGCGGGCTTTCAGCTGATCCGGAGTGCCGTCCGCGATGATTTTGCCGCGGTCGATGATGATGGCCCGCGTGCAGGAAGCCTCGACCTCTTCCAGGATGTGGGTGGAGAAAATGATGGCCTTCGTCTCACCCATCCGCTTGATGAGATTCCGCACCTCATGCTTCTGATTCGGGTCGAGGCCATCGGTCGGCTCGTCGAGGATCAGCACCTCGGGATCGTGGATGATGGACTGCGCCAGACAGGTGCGGTGGCGGAAACCCTTCGAGAGCGTGTCCACGCTCTGGTGGCGCACCCGCTGGAGGAAGCAGGTCTCGATCGCCTTGTCGATGGCGGCTTCGATCTCCGCGGCCGGCACCCGGCGCATCTCGGCGGAGAAGCGGAGGAAATCCTCCACCGTCATGTCCGAATAGAGAGGCGCATTTTCCGGCAGGTAGCCGATCTTGGATTTGGCCGCGATCTCGTCATCGAGGATATCGGCCCCACCGATCGTCACCGACCCGTCCGAAGGCGGGAGGTAACCGGTGACCATGCGCATGGTCGTCGATTTCCCGGCGCCGTTCGGGCCGAGAAAGCCAAGGACCTCGCCCTTTTGGACGGTGAAGGAGATATTGTCGACAGCGACCTTCTCCCCGAAGTGTTTGCAGAGGTTTTTGACTTCGATCATAGGTAGAACTGGTATCGGAACCGCAAAAGGCGCGGCCGAGCCACTCTCGGAGAGAGCGACCAGTTCGCAAACGGGCAAACGAAATCTCGAGCGCGAATTTCTTGCCACAATTTCGGCGGCTCGCAAGGGGAAAAATTTACTTAGTAAAGCCATCCCCGTCGGAACCGCAGCCGGGGCATTCCATCGCGTCGCCCGCTGCCAGGGCCTGCGATGGTGCGATCTCTTCCCTTCTCCCCCGCTCATCCGCCGCCCTCCATTCAAATCCGGGCAGTCAGGGCGGAGACTCGATCCAATGATGGCGCGACAGCGCCCCCGTCATTTGCCCATCAGCCATCGGATCCGCGATTGAACAGGGTACGATCTCCGATGCAACCCTGTCTCATCGCCGATCAAACAGGGTCTGATCGCACTGACCGGAAAACAAAAAAACCCCTCCGGCAGGACCGGAGGGGCTTTTCAGTTGATTTGATTTGAGTGGAACCGCTTTGCGGTCCTTCTGAATTAGAAGGACACGCTCAGGCTCACACCACCGTGAACGATGTCGTCCTGGAAGCTGTCGATGGCGTCCAGAGCGAACAGACCGGCCACGTAGGGCTCCAGGGTCACGTTGCTGCGCAGAGCGATCGGCAGGGAAGCCATCACGTAAGCGTGGTTGAAGTCACCACCGGCGGTCCAGTAGTCGATCTGGTAGCTGATACCCGTGCTGACCACGAGCTCAATGTTGTCGGACACCGCGAAGCCCTTGCTCAGGCCGGTTTCGAAGTACCAACCGTCGATTTCGAAGTCGTAACGGGCGGTGGCGCTCCAGTCGACAATGCCGAGGCTGCGAGCCAGGCCGACGCCCAGTTCGTAGGTGGCGTCAGCACCGGAATCCGGGAAGAAGTAGCCAGTGAAGGTCAGCGAGGCGTCGAAGCCGGCGACTTCCTGACCGACGCTGGCGTAAACGTCCAGTCTGTCGTCCAGATTGCCGTCCGTCGGATTGACGTACCACACACCCACGTTCAGCGGGGTGCCGGCAACGGCGTAGTCGACACCGGTCCAGACAGCATTGCTGCCCAGATCGACACCGTAGAAAACGTAGTTGGTCATGTAACCGGCACTGATCATGCCACCGAGCGGCTGTTCGGCCACTGCGGCTTCGGTCACACCCTTAGAGTCTCCGGCATTCGCGATCGCGATCGCAAACACCCCGGCAATGCCATAGGCGATGGTTTTTTTCATTCGATTTTGTCTCCCTTGGTTGGATTTCTGAAAGCACCTCCCGGAAACCGGCAGGTGAGGCGATCTTTTGACCCTCAATCGGATTCAATGCAAGGAGAAATCTCTAAAAAAAAACAAAAAAATTTCCGCATCCGAGCCGCATTATTAAGGACCCACGCGTTTCACTCGCGCATTGGCGCCATCCGACTGGGATCGGGTCAAGGGCATCACGGTTGGCCGTGAAAATCCCTCGCCGCCCGTCGCCGCGAGGGATGGAAGCCATCCCGGGGGCATCCCGATTTGGGAATCAAGGAAAGGCGCGATTGGCGGCTTTCCGCAGGATCGCCCCCAATCCGGGGATCACTGCAAATCTTCGGCCACCACGGAGTGCTGCTCGCGCTGGGAAAGAATGCGGGCCTGACGGATGACGAAGTCGCCATCGACTTCGAAACGGTAGCTGTGGCAATTCGGACAGATGCTCACCTTGGAGGCGACGATGGAGTCGCAACCCATGCACACTTTGTATTGCTCCGGACTCCGGACAATACGCCGTGCGCGTCTTGCTCTCTCCATCAGTGCGGGATCTTCCTGTGCCATATGAATTCGGATTGTAGGCCACTTTGCCCGATTTCGCAAGAAAGAATCCAACTTTTTATATAATTTTCAAAATTGCGATAGAAAACAGGGTTCGCTCGGGTCGCGTTCCCGCCTTGCGCATTGGAAGGTGGGCTCCTAGGTTCCCGTCCCGCCCCGATGGTCGTTTGCGGCCGTGGGGCTTGAGACTTTTCCCGCCTTTTGCCCGTTCCCTCCATGCCACCATCGAAATCCGCCCAGTCTGCCGCTCCGGAAGCCACCGGGGCGGAGCCAACCTACGAAGAGGCCTATGCCGAGCTGGAAGCGCTGGTCCGCGAGATGGAATCGGACGAGCTGCCTCTCGGTGACCTGATCGAGGCGTATGAAAAAGGCATCCGACTGCACGCTCTCTGCCAAAAACGGCTTGAGGAGGCGCAGGGTCGCATCGAAATCATCCGCCGACGCGCCAATGGCGAAGTCGATCTGGAGGACTTCGCGCCCTCTGCGGCCGCCGAAGCGTCTTCCCCGTCCCCGTCGCCTTCCCCTACTTCCCTGCGCAACAATGCCGAACTCTTCTGATCGCGCCCTACCCGGCGAGGCTCTGCCCAAGGTCGACAATCCCGCCGCGCTGAAGGCGCTGCCCGAGGAACAGTTGCCGCTGCTGGCGGAAAATGTGCGACGCACGCTGATCGATTCGCTGTCGAAAACCGGGGGGCACCTCGGGCCGAATCTCGGGGTGGTCGAGCTGTCCATCGCGATGCACCGGGTCTTCGACACGCCGCGGGACCAGTTCGTCTTCGATGTGAGCCACCAGGGCTATGTGCACAAGATGCTGACGGGCCGCTGGGATCGCATCCACACGATCCGCCAGTACGAAGGGCTGAACGGTTTCCTGCTCCGCACCGAGAGCGAACACGACTGTTACGGAGCGGGCCACGCCGGCACGGCGCTGTCGGCAGCCCTCGGGATGGCGGCGGCCCGGGACCAACTGGGCGAAGACAGCCACGTCGTGGCGGTGGCGGGCGACGCGGCCTTCACCTGCGGCCCGACTTTTGAAGCCCTCAACAACATTGCCCACACGACGAAACGCTTCATCGTGATCCTCAACGATAACGAGTGGTCCATCGACCGCAACGTGGGAGCGATCGCGAAGTATTTCCACGCTCTCCAGACCAGTTCGGCCTGGGAGCACCTGCACCAGGCGGCGGCGGACTTCGTCGAGCGGATCGCGGGTAAATCGATGCGCGACCTGGCTGGCAAGGTGGAACGCGGGGCCAAGAACCTGCTGTTTCCCAACGTGTTGTTCGAGAAATTCGGCCTGCGCTACTACGGTCCCATCGATGGCCACGACATCCCGGTGCTGATCAAGACGCTGGAATTCCTCAAGGAGCAGGAGGAGCCGGTGTTGCTCCATGTCATCACGGAAAAAGGCCGCGGCTACGAGCCGGCGATGGGAAATCCGATGAAATTCCACGGCCTCGGGCCCTACAAGACCGAGACCGGCGAGACGCCGCCCGGCGGGCAGCCCACCTACTCGCAGCTGTACGGCCAAACGCTCGGCAAATATGCCCTGGAAGATGAGAAGGTGGTCGCCATCACCGCCGCGATGCCGAACGGCACCGGGCTGGTCGAATTCCAGAAAGTCGTGCCCGACCGCTACTACGATGTCGGCATCGCGGAGGAACACGCCGCGCTATTTGCCTGTGGGATGGCGACGCGTGGCCTGAAGCCGTTCCTCACCATTTACTCGACCTTCTTCCAGCGTGCCTACGACATGGCCGTGCACGACATCGGCATCCAGAATCTCCCGGTGCGGCTCTGCATGGACCGGGCGGGACTGAGCGGCGACGACGGTCCGACGCACCACGGACTTTTTGACATCGGCTACATGCGCCACGTGCCGAACTGGGTCTTCATGCAGCCGAAGGACGAGGATGAGTTCGCCGACATGCTGTGGACCATGGTCCACCACGACGCCGGTCCGGCCGCGATCCGCTATCCCCGCGGAGCCGGCACCGGCGCGACGCCGAAAGCCGCTCCCCAGCGGCTCGAAATCGGCAAAGCCGAGGTCGTCCAGGAAGGTACCGATGTGGCGCTGATCGGATTGGGTAATCTGTTCGAGATGGCCGACCAGGCTCGCGAACGACTGGAAGCCCTCGGCTACTCCGTGGCCCTGATCAACCCCCGGTGGATCAAGCCGCTCGACGCGGAGTGTCTGAAGCGTTTCGCCAGCCAGTGCCGCGTGGTCTGCACGCTGGAGGACCATGTCCTGCACCATGGCTTTGGCGCCGCGGTCATCGAGCTGCTGCACGACGCCGGCATTCACACCCCGGTGGAGCGTATCGGCTGGCCGGACGAATTCGTCGAGCACGGCAAGCCGGAGATCCTGCGTGAAATACACGGCATCACTGTCGAAGCCTGCGTGGCAAAGGTCTGCCGCCACCTGCCACCTGCGAAGCGGGAGGCGAAAGCTTTGGAACTCCAGCAGGCCTGACAAGTTGGCCCGTCAGCGCCCCCTTTCGGCGAGCATCGCCAGCGCCCGCTCCACGATGCCCTCCACCGGCCAGAGCCGGCCGAGCCCTTCGTAGCCACAAGCCAGCAGGCCTTCCTCGGGACCGATGAACTCCGCACCGCGGGACCGGAGCGTGGCCACATGCTGCTGCGTCGCGGGATGCGACCACATTTTCCCGTTCATGGCCGGCGCGATGAGCAGCGGCGCCCGGGTGGCCAGCGCGATCGCCGACAGGGCGTCGTCGGCCAGGCCCAGCGCGAGTTTCGCCAGGCAGTTGGCCGTGGCGGGGGCCACCAGCAGCAATTCGGCGCGATCGGCGAGACCGATGTGGCCGGGATGCCAGCTTTGCTTTTCATCGAACAGGCTGGTCGTGACCGGGTGTCGCGACAGCACCTGGAGGGTCAGGGGCGTGATGAACTCCGTGGCGCTCTGGGTCATCACCACGTGGACCGCGCAGCCCCGCTTCGTCAATTGACTGGCCAGATCGGCGGCACGGTAGGCGGCGATCGATCCCGTGACCCCGAGGATCACCTGTGGCTGGTCTTTCGATGCGGAATCCATGAGACGGAATCGATTTTGGCAAAAGATCGCCCGCCTGGAGTGGAATCTCATGCGAAAAGTGAGGCTCCGGCCTCCCCGCCCCTTGCTCCATGAAGCCCGACCACCGATTCCGCCGCTGTCATTCGTTCGTCTGTCTGGCCCTGCTGCTCGGCTGGGTGGTCGAGCGGCCTGGCTTCGGAGAGGAGATTACCGCGACCGTTTCGCCAGCGATCGAGCTGACTTTTCCGACCGAAGCCGGGGCATTTTACCAGATCGAACGCCTCCAGTCCGGAAAGTGGCAGCCATTCGGTGAGGCGCGAACCGGCACCGGGCAATCGTGGACCGAGCGGCTCCCGGGCACGGCATCGGAATGGCGCGTGCGCCGGCTCCGGCAACAATGGGCGCTGGTCTGGGCCGATGAATTCAATGGCGACCGGCTCGACCCGACCAAATGGAGCCGGGAGGAAAATGGCTACGGCGGCGGCAACAACGAGCGGCAATTTTACAGCGCCGACCCGGCCTACGCCCCGGTCAAAGACGGCCTGCTCCACCTCTCCGTCCACCGGAAGCCCCACACCACGGTCGATGGCAAGACCCAGCCCTACACCTCGGCAAGGATCCGATCCCTCGAACGCGGCGACTGGACCTATGGGCGCTTCGAGGTGCGGGCCAAGGTACCCGGAGGCGAGGGCATCTGGCCGGCCGTCTGGATGCTGCCCTCGACGCCCCGATACGGCGGATGGGCCGCGTCAGGCGAGATCGACATCCTGGAATCGCGCGGCAGCGCCGTCCACGAGACCCTCGGCACCCTGCACTTTGGCGGTGCCTGGCCGAAAAACCGTCATGTCGGCGCGGCCTACCGCTTTCCCGGACCGGACGCGGCGGCGGCCTTTCACACCTACGCGATCGAGTGGAAGCGGGGCGAGATCCGCTGGCTGGTCGACGACACCCTCTGGCAGACCCGGACCAGCGACGAGTGGCACAGCGATGCGGCTCCCGACCAGCCCGACGCGCCCTTCGACCAGCCGTTCCACCTGATCCTGAATGTCGCGGTCGACGGGGGCTTCTTCAACGGCACGGGCCAGCAGGCCGACCGGCTGCCTGACAGCGCCTTCCCGCAGGTGTTTCAGGTCGATTACGTGCGGGTGTCGCAGTGGGCGGAATAACGGGTGGACGGCCGGGTGCAGTCATTTCCGGACCGGATGCGCCACGAGCCGGGCCGCGCTCTGACGGAGCGCCTCCACCGCCGCCGGATCAGCCGGCAAAGGCTCCGGGCGAAAAGCGGGCAGAAGTTTTTTCCAAATCAGGTCCAATTGCGGCTGCATCTGACCGGTCTGGGCTGTGATTGCGACGACAGCATCGTGCGCGGGGATCACGAGACAGATCTGGCCGTCGCGCCCGTCGCCCCGGTAACAGTCGTGCTGGCAGCGCCAGAATTGATACCCATAGCCCTGCTGCCAATCCACCGTACGGGCACTTGGCGCCCGGCTGTTGTCCACCTGCTTCGCCGTCGCGGCCTCCACCCAGGCCTCCGGAAGCAGAGCTTTCCCGTTCCAGCGGCCCTTTTGGAGATACAGCAGGCCGAATTTCGCGATGTCCTCGGTGCGGACGTGCAGCCCATAGCCGCCCAGCGTGAAGCCCTCGGACGTGGCGGCCCACTCGGGATCCTCGATGCCGAGCGGCTCGAACAGGCGCGGCCGGAGGTAGTCGAGCACCGTCTGACCGGTCGCCCGGGTGACAATCGCCGACAGCATGTAGGTGCCGGGCGTATTGTAGCGAAACCAAGTGCCCGGCTCATGAGTCACCGGATGGGCGAGGAAACTTTTCACGGTCGGACCGGCCGCGAGGTCGAATTTCGGCTCCGCCTCGTGCCCGCCGCTCATGGTGAGCAGGTCGCGCACCCGCATGGCTTTCAGATTCGGACCCGGCTCGGCCGGCGCCTCGGCGGGAAAAAACTTCAGCACGGGATCGTCGAGGCTCAGCTTGGCCTCCGCCTCGGCCAGACCGACCGCCGTCGCGGTGAAGCTCTTGCTCAGTGACCACAGAACATGCCGTTTGTCAGCCGACTCCGGTTGCCACCACGCCTCGGCGACAACGTGGCCGTGGCGCACCAGCATGAAGCTGTGCAGGGTGTCGATTTCCCGGTCGGCCGTTTCGATGAAATCCCGGATCGCCGCCGACGCAATGCCCTGAGCCTCCGGCGTGCTGCGGGGAAGGGCGAAATCCGCGCCGGGGAGCGTGGAAAGGACTCCCCAAGCGAACAGGAGAGCCAGCCAAAGGAATGTTTGTCTCAGGTTGGCTTTACCTAGACTAAACCAAAACGGCACCCACGACATCCTTTCCTTTTGGTTGATTGATCGAATGGAACGCTTCCCCTCAACCCAGCATCGGCGTCGCCCAGCGTGGTCATGACGGGCCAGCGACGCTGACTATTGGTAGCGCGAACCTTCACTCCACGCTCGATCCTCGCTTAGGCTCATCCCACAAGGAGAGTTGATGACGAGGGCGAATCGCTGTTCGTCAACAGACCGATGGAGTTGGGACGCTGGCGACTGGTGAGCTTTGGCTTCATGGCTTGACGGGTTCGAGCACCTTGCGGACGCGCACGATTCTGTGGGCATACTGCGGGAGCTTTTCCATTGCCCGGAGCTTCTCGATCAAGAGGTGCGGATCGTGATTGCATTCAGCGGACATCTTGCGCCGAATGTCGCGCAACCATTCGAGCCCATCCTCATTGTCCTGATGTTGATCTTGAATAGTCATGGGGCTTCTTTGATGAGTTCGAGCGGGGTGATGAGCTGGGGTGTTTCGTAGCCGAGTCTGCCGTTAATCTTTCGGACATGATCGAACTTGTTGACGTTGGCAATATGCCGACAGTTCCATGATACAAGGATATCGCATTCGTGCAGGGTGGCGAGCGCCAAATGAAGGGCGTCGCCAGTGACATCGGCTGGCATCACTTTGTTTTCAATGTAGGTGCGCACGAGCGCTTCGATCTCATCGTCGAGATTAAGCAATGGGATGTCCGCCAGCAGGCTGAGGCAGTCGCTGCGCTTTGGTTCCGGCGTGTCGTCGAGTTCAGCGATTACTGCTTGAGAACTTACCAGCGTGTCGATGACGCGTGCTTCGTCCCACCATTGGCGAGTCCAGTTTCGCCTTGCTTGATTCTCCGGCACGGTGAGACGTGTCTCGAAGTAGAAGCTCGGGATGCTGGTTTCTACGTAGATGACCCGATTCATGGCGGTGGCAGATACTTCAACTGCAGGTCAAAACTACGAATGATACTCCTGCAAAGCCCTCACCTGCACCTCGCTCTGCTGCAATGACCGGATCGCCCGCAGCGCCGCGTCGGCCCCGCGCAGGGTCGTCATGATCGGGATGCGGCACTGCATGGCCGCGGTGCGGATTTTCACTTCGTCCTCGCGCGGGTTTTTCCCACTCGGCGTGTTGATCACCAGCGCCATGTCTTTGTTCTTCATCAGGTCAATGACATTGGGCCGCTGTCCGCTGGCGAGTTTGGGCAGGATGTTCACCGGGATGCCGGCTGCGGCGATGTCGCCAGCCGTACCACTTGTGGCGTAGAGGGTGAAGCCCAGTTCGTGATAGCCGCGGGCGATGGGGACGACGTTGGGACGGTCGCTCTCCTTCACGCTGATGAAGACATTGCCGCCCGTGGGCAGAGTGCCGCCGGCGGCCATCTGGCTCTTGGCAAAGGCGAGGCCGAGATCCATGTCGATGCCCATCACCTCGCCGGTGCTCTTCATCTCGGGGCCGAGAATGATGTCCACGCCGGTAAACTTGCTGAAGGGAAAGACGGCCTCCTTCACGCTGTAGTGGCCCGGCGTGACTTCTTCGGTAAAGCCCAGCTCCTTCAGCGTCTTGCCGGCCATGATCTTGGCGGCGAGCTTCGGCAGCGGCACGCCGATGGCCTTGCTGACAAAGGGGGCGGTGCGGCTGGCGCGCGGATTGACCTCAATGACGTAGAGATCGTCGCCCTTCACGGCGAGCTGCATGTTCATCAGGCCGCGGACGTTCAGGGCTTTGGCGAGCTTCTTGGCGGCGTCGCGGATGCGGTCCTGCATTGCGGGCGTGAGGCTGAAGGGCGGGATGACGCAGGCGCTGTCGCCGCTGTGGATGCCGGCCTCTTCGATGTGCTCCATGATGGCGCCGATCACCGTCGTCTCGCCGTCGCTGATGCAATCGACATCGACCTCGGTGGCGTCCTCGAGGAAGCGGTCCACCAGCACGGGGCGGTCGGGCGTGGCCTCGACGGCGCTCTGCATGTAGTGGGTCAGCTCGGCATCGCTATAGACGATCTGCATGGCGCGGCCGCCGAGCACAAAGCTGGGGCGCACCAAGCTGGGATAGCCGATCTTCGCGGTGATGGCCAAAGCCTCCTCCAGCGAGGTGGCGGTGCCGCTGGGAGCCTGGGCGAGGCCGAGATCGTCGAGCAATTTGGCGAAAAGCTTGCGGTCCTCGGCGAGTTCGATGCTCTTCGGCGAGGTGCCGATGATGCGGACGCCGTTTTCTTCGAGTCCCTTGGCGAGATTCAGCGGCGTCTGACCGCCGAACTGGACGATCACGCCCAGCACCTGGTCGTGGCGGTTCTCGCGCTCGTAGATGTTCAGCACGTCTTCGAGCGTGAGCGGCTCGAAGTAGAGTTTGTCGCTGGTGTCGTAGTCGGTGGAGACGGTCTCGGGGTTGGAGTTGACCATGATGGTCTCGTAGCCCAGCTCGCGCAGGGCGAAGCTGGCATGGACGCAGCAGTAGTCGAACTCGATGCCCTGACCGATGCGGTTCGGCCCGCCGCCGAGGATGATGACCTTCTGGCGGTCGTTGTCGCGAACTTCGTCCTCGATGCCGTAGGTGCTGTAGTAGTAAGGCGTGAAGGCCTCGAACTCGGCCGCGCAGGTGTCCACGAGGCGGTAGGTGGGGGACACCTGATACTTGGCGCGACCAGCGCAGATGTATTGCTCTGGGATGTCGAATGCGTGGGCGATCTGCCTGTCCGAAAAGCCGAGCTTCTTCCACTTGCGCATCGTGGAGACCAGCACTTGGGCTTTGCGTTCTTCCGTGCGCTCCGCCTCGGGAAGGGCGGCAATCAGAGCATCTCCGGATTGGGTATGGATCACGGCCTGCTCCTTCACAAGCTCCTCAATCTGCCGCAAGAACCACCGGTCGATCTTCGTCAGCCCAAACACCTTCTCCACGTCCCAGCCTCGCGCGAAGGCCGCGCCGAGCCAGAAAATCCGCTCCGCGTTCGGCACGCTCAGCTTCGTCGTCAGCGTCTCGTCGTCGATTTCCTTGTCGGCGCCGTCGCCGATCAATCCAAAGCGCTTGATCTCCAGACTCCGCAGCGCCTTTTGCAGGCTCTCTTTAAAGGTCCGCCCGATCGCCATCGCCTCGCCCACCGACTTCATCTGCGTCGTCAGTGTCTCATCCGCGCCGGGGAATTTTTCGAACGTAAAGCGCGGCACCTTCGTCACCACATAATCGATCGTCGGCTCGAAACTGGCCGGCGTCTCGCGGGTGATGTCGTTCTTCAACTCATCCAGCGTGTAGCCGACCGCGAGCTTCGCGGCGATCTTCGCGATCGGAAAGCCGGTCGCCTTCGACGCGAGCGCCGAGCTGCGGCTGACGCGCGGATTCATCTCGATGACGATCATGCGGCCCGTGTCCGGATGCACCGCGAACTGAATGTTCGACCCGCCCGTCTCGACGCCGATCTCGCGGATGCAGGCGAAACTCGCGTCGCGCATGATCTGATACTCGCGATCCGTCAGCG
Source organism: Verrucomicrobiales bacterium (assembly GCA_016795505.1). Classification (GTDB taxonomy): domain Bacteria; phylum Verrucomicrobiota; class Verrucomicrobiia; order Verrucomicrobiales; family DEV007; genus JAEUHH01. Next base: position 181,310 of record JAEUHH010000062.1, read on the forward strand.
TCTGGATCGGCGCCACGGTGATCGAATCGCCCGTGTGCACGCCCATGGGGTCGAGATTCTCGATTGAGCAGATGATCACGCAGTTGTCCGCCCGGTCCCGCATCACCTCCATCTCATATTCCTTCCAGCCGAGCAGCGATTCCTCGATCAGCACCTCGCTCACCGGCGAGAGATCGAGGCCGCGGCCGACGATGGTGTCGAATTCCTCCAGATTGTAGGCGATGCCGCCGCCGGTGCCGCCGAGCGTGTAGGCCGGCCGAATGATGAGCGGAAAAGTGCCGATCTCCTCGCGGATTTTGTGCCCCTCCTCCATGGTGTGCGCCACCCCCGACTGCGGCAGGTCGAGGCCGATTTTCAGCATCGCTTCTTTAAACGCGAGCCGGTCCTCGCCCTTTTCGATCGCGTCCGGCTTGGCGCCGATCATGCGGACGCCGTGTTTTTCCAGAATGCCGCGCCGGTGGAGTTCCATCGCCGTGTTCAGGGCCGTCTGGCCGCCGAGCGTGGGCAGCAGCACGTCCGGCCGCTCCGCGATGATGATTTTCTCGACGATTTCCGGGGTGATCGGCTCGATGTAGGTGCGGTCGGCGAATTCCGGGTCCGTCATGATGGTGGCCGGGTTCGAGTTGACCAGCACCACCGTGTAGCCCTCCTCCTTCAGCGCCTTGCAGGCCTGGACGCCCGAGTAATCGAATTCGCAGCCCTGGCCGATGACGATGGGGCCGGAGCCAATGACCAGGATCTTGTGGATGGATGCGTCGCGGGGCATGGGAATGAGGATAAAGGGGCGGTCAAAAAGTCGCTGCATTACTTGCACCGGGGCGGCGGTCTGTAAAGCGGGAGCCCCGCCGACTTCCGACGAGGGGCCGGAACGCCGGCCAGAAATCAAGCCGACTGACTCGATCGCCGTTCCCGATCGTCTCTCCGGCGGCTTGGATGCGGCACTCCGCATTGCGCCCACCCCCGCTTCGGCGTACTTTGCCGCTCTCCCCCAGCTTTCATGGTTCAAGTCGTCTTCCAGGGCCTCGGCCGGATCGCCATCCACTTTTTCGGCTACCTCGGACAGTTGGCCGACTTGTTCCGTGAGACCGCGGCCGCCTTTTTTATCGGAGTGAAACGCCCCGCCCTGATCGGCCGGCAGGTCGTCTCCATCGGCTTCGGCTCCCAGCTCGTGGTCGTCGTGACCGGGGCCTTCACCGGAGCGGTCTTCGCGGCCCAGACCTATTTCAAATTCAGCGAGTATGGTCTGGAGTCTGGCGTCGGCCCGGTCGTGTCCATCGCCATGTGCCGCGAGCTCGGGCCGGTGCTGACCGGGCTGATGGTCGCCGGTCGCGTCGGCGCTGCCATGGCGGCGGAGATCGGCACCATGAAAGTCACCGAGCAGATCGACGCCCTGCGCGCCATGGGGGTGCATCCCACCGATTACCTGGTCCTGCCGCGCGCGGCGGGCATGTTCTTCTCCATGCCCCTGCTCGTCGCCGAGGCCACCGGCTTCGGCATCGCAGCCTCCTATCTGGTGACCGTGGTCGGCTTTCGGGTGCCCTACTCCTGGTACGATGTGCAGATCCGGGCCTTCACCAGCCTCGGCGACATCTCGATCGGCATGATCAAAGGCTTCGTCTTTGGTGTCCTCATCGTCCTGATCTCCTGCCATCAGGGTCTGACGGCAAAAAACGGCGCCGTCGGCGTGGGTCGCAGCACCACCTCGGCGGTGGTCATTTCCAGCCTCGCCATCCTGATCTCGAACTTTTTCCTCTCCGTGCTGCTCAACTACTTCTTCCCGCTCGGCGGCTCCACCAACTGACCCCGACCGATGTCCGACTCCGTCCATTTCATCGAAGTCAGCGACCTGAAAAAATCGCTCGGCACCCAGCAGGTCCTGCGCGGAGTGGACCTGAAGATCCGCCGGGGCGAGTCCCTCGTCGTCCTCGGCCAGAGCGGCGAGGGGAAAAGCGTCTTCCTCAAACACCTCATCGGCCTCATCACCCCCGACTCCGGCAGCATCCGCATCGACGGCGAGGAGATCGTGGGAAAATCCGAGCGGGAACTCGCGCTCGTGCGGCGGAAAATCGGCGTGCTCTTCCAGGATGGCGCCCTGTTCGACTCCATGACCGTCGCGGAAAACGTCGCCTTTCCCCTGCGCGAGCGTGGCATCCGCAAGATCCCGGAGCTGCTCGAAAAAGCCACCGAAGCCCTGAAAGTCGTCGGCCTGGAGGCCCATCTGGCGAAAATGCCGATCAACATCTCCGGTGGCATGCGCAAGCGCGTCGCCCTGGCCCGCGCCATCATCACCCAGCCCGAGTGCATCCTCTACGACGAGCCCACCGCCGGACTCGACCCCATCGTCGCCGACAGCATCGACCACCTGATCCGCCGGCTGCAACGGGAGTTCCACGTCACCTCCATCACCGTGACGCATGACATGAAAAGCATGTTTCACATCGCCGACCGCGTCGCCTACCTGCGCGAAGGACGGATCTACTTTCTCGGCACTCCCGAGGAAATACGCGCCAGCCAGGATCCGGCCATCCGGCGCTTCATCGAGGGCAAATCCGACGAAACCCTGAAAGAAGAAGCCGCGCAATCGTCCAAAACCGGGGCCGGGACGGTCCCATTGGCGCCCCGAGACGAATCCGCGTAACATTACCGTCCGATCAGACCCTGTTGTCTCTCCGATCAAACAGGGTCTGATCGGAAACCCAGCCCGAGAGGAAACCACACAGCATGAGCGCCATACGCAAGGAGAGGACCGAGTTACTCGTCGGGCTGTTCGTCTTTTTCGGACTGGCCATCATGGGCGCCCTGATTGTCCAATTCGGCCGATTCAGCGACCGCGTGCGGATGAAATACCGCATCGAGGTGACTTTTCCCGATGCCAGCGGCATCCGCGAAGGCTCGCCCGTGCAACTGGCCGGGCAGAAGATCGGCTTCGTCGCCGGCGAACCGAAGCTGAACGACGACTTCACCGGCGTCACCGTGCCGATCGACATCTACGACGGCAACCGCATCCCGCTGGGCTCGGATTTCTCCATCGGGACGGCGGGATTGATGGGCGACACCTTCATCAAGGTCGGCATGCCGAAGGAGCCCGATGCCGTCTACCTCAAAGCCGGAGCCAAAGTCGAAGGCGGCACCCAGGGTGGCCTCACCGCGCTGCAGGACGACGCCACCGTGCTGCTCAAGGATATCAAGGCCGCCGTGGGCGACATCCGCACCGCCGTCCAGAGCCTCGACCGGGTCTTTGACAAGATCGAAAACGGCCTGCTCGGCGACGAAAACCTCGGCAATCTGAAGGACACCTTTGCCGAGCTGAAACAGACCGGGCAAAACCTCAACAAAGCCACTGCCAAGCTCGATCCGCTCGTCGATGACATGAAAGGCACCGTCACCGAGGCCAAAACGGCGATGACCAAGGCCGGCGAGACCTTTGACCAGGCCAAGGGCACCATCGCCAAACTCGACCCGGCGATCGAGGAGTTGGAGCCGACCATCGTCGAACTGCGGGAAACCGTGAAAAAGGCCCAAACCGCCCTCGGCAAAATCACGGACGGGAATGGCGCCGCGGCGGCGCTGATTTCCGACTCCGACCTGCGGCGGGACCTTGAAAGCTTCATGGACAAGCTGGATCGCTACGGCATCCTCGGCTATCCGAAGGAAAAGGGCGGCTCCTCGTCGGCGGGTTCCTCGGGTGGTTCCAGCGGCTCTGGCAGCGGCAGCTCGGGCGGCAGCCGGAGCTTGCTGCCTTTCCGGAAACGTTGAATGGACCGATAGTTTCGGCCCTGTCGCCGCCTTTTCGCTTGAATCCGGGGCGGTTGCGGTTATCACAGAAGACCGCTGTTTTCAGGAGTTTAGGCCCATCCCAGTCCCAGATTCCCGAAATGGCGGGAGCCGTTGGACATCGGGCCGTGAACCGCGATGCCCGGAGCGGACTCGGGCGGCACGCCTCGACAGCCACCCGGAGACGCCTGCCGGACATCGCTTTCGCGTCCCCCGGTGCCGGTGGCGGACAGCCCTTACCACCCCATCTTTCGCACCCCGTTTTCCCCGCGCCCACCATGGACCTTGTAGCCGACCATATCGCCAAAATCGCTCCCTCGATCACCCTCCAGATCACCAGCCAGGCGAAGAAACTGATCGACCAGGGTGAGGACGTGTGCAGCTTCGGCGCCGGCGAGCCCGACCTTGACACGCCGGAATTCATCAAGGAAGCCGCCATCCAAGCCCTCCAGACCGGCAAGACGAAGTACACCGCCTCCGCCGGCATCCTGCCGCTCCGCGAGGCCATCCACGAAAAGCTGCTCCTGGAAAACAACGTCGATGTGCCCGCGAGCCAGATCAGCATCAACTGCGGCGCGAAGCACTCCTGCTATCAGGCCATCCTGGCTTGCTGCAATCCCGGCGACGAAGTCATCATCCCCGCCCCCTACTGGACCAGCTATCCCGACATGGTGAAGCTCGTCGGCGCGGAACCCTACTTCGTCGAAACGAAGGCTGAAAACGGCTGGAAAATGACCGCCGACGAGTTCGCCGACTCCATCAGCGGCCGGACCCGCATGCTCATCCTCAACAGCCCGAACAATCCCACGGGCGCCGTCTACACCCGCGAGGAGCTGGAAGCCATCGCCGAAGTCGCGGTGTCGGAGGATGTGATCGTGCTGTCGGACGAGATCTACGAAAAGCTGATCTACAACGACCGCAAGCACGTCAGCATCGCCTCGCTCGGCAAAGACATCGCGAATCTCACCATCACCATCAACGGCTTCAGCAAACTCTACGCCATGACCGGCTGGCGCCTCGGCTACACTGCCGCGCCGAAGGCCATCGCCGACGCCATCGACACCATCCAGAGCCACACCACGTCGAATGTGACCAGCTTTGCCCAATACGGCGCCCTGGCCGCGATCAAGGGTGACCAGAGCTTCGTGCAGGACATGGTGGACGAGTACGACATGCGCCGGCAGTACATGCTGAGCCGCCTGAAGGCCATCAAGAACATCCGCGTCATTGAGCCCGAGGGCGCCTTCTACTTCCTCGTGGACACCACGCCGATCGGCCTGAGTTCGACCAATCTGGCTGAGAAGCTGCTGAGCCGCTACAAGGTCGCCACCGTGCCGGGCATCGCCTTCGGCCACGACAAGTCGATCCGTTTCAGCTACGCGACGAGCCTCGACGTTATCAAGAAGGGCCTCGACCGGTTCGAGGACTTCTGCAAGTCCCACTGAGCCGGAGCCGCTCCGAACGAGCAGCCCGCATTCGCTTCACCCCACCGCAAAAGCCGCGCGAGCCCGCGCGACTTTTTCGTGCCCGGATTTCGAGCCAGGAAGGGAGGCTTGCGATCACGGATCGCGCGGCTGGAGCGGCTCACCACCCGTGTCGCCGGCTTCGCCGGTGCCGGGCTGGGGCTCGACCCAGTCGTCTTCGGGATCGTCGATCGAAAGCCGGTCCATCATGGCGTACAGCTTGTTGTCCGTGATGCCGGGCACGTTGGTCAGATCGTCGAAGGATCGGTAGGGCCGGTGCTCGATGAGGCGCTTTGCCAGCGTCGGACCGACGCCGGGGAGGGTCTGGAGCTGCTCTTCGGTGGCAGAATTGAGATACACGACCGGCCCGGAGGGCTGACAGACGTCGTCATATGGATCGTGATCGGCCGTCGACGGACTCTCCGTATCTTTCCCGGCCACATGATCACTCTCCGTGATGGCATGCGGATCATCGGACCAGTCTTTCACTGGCTCGTGGTGGGGATCGTCGTGGTGATAGTCGGAGTGGTAGGGATCATGGCCCGGATCGTAGGGATGGTCGGGGTGCTGATCGTGAGCGTAGTGCGGGTGGTGATGGTCGTGCCAGCTCGCATCGTGGTTGGTGTCGACCGGATGGCCGTAGGGATCGTGAGCGATGTGGCTCTGGTCTTCCTGGTAGAGATGGGCATGCTCGCGCTCGTATTGCTCGATTTCCTTGCGGTGGACCTCGGCTTTTTCCTCTTCGGTCAGTTCGTCGGGAGATTTCTCCAGCAGCAGGGCATAGCGGTCCTGGCGCTCTTTTTCCTCGGCCAAGCGGGCCTTTTCCCGCGACCGTTCGATGCCCCAGGCGATCCAGATGCAGATCTCGTAGAGAATGATCAACGGACCAGCCAACAGGCTCAGCGTCACCATGTCCGGAGTGGGCGTGAGGATCGCGGCCACCACCAGGATCACGACGATGGCATAGGACCGCGTGTTGCGCATCACCCGGCCGGTCAGCAACTCCAGTTTCACCAGAATGATGACCACGATGGGCAACTGGAAGCTGATCCCGAAGACCAGCACCAACCGGGTGACAAAGGAGATGTACTCCCCGATCCGGTAGTTCACCATCTTCACGGTGTCGTTGCTCAGGATGATCTTATCGAGCGCGGGATCGTAGTAGAAATTGAGCTTCGAGCCCTTTTCCGCGGCCAGCAGGTTCGTGATGTAGTGGCGGATGGCGGCTTTCATCTCCGGATCCAGCTCTTTGATCCCCGGCGGCGCGGTCGCCAGTGCTCCCGCAGCAGCGGTGGCAGCCGCACCCGCCGCAGGTGGAGCGGGCGGAGCCACCGCAGGAGGAGCGGCGGCCTGAGTTCCCGAGGCGACCGCTCCGGCATCGGGCAGAACATTGACCGGGACGAATTGGTGCCCCTCCTCGGTCGCGGCGGACTTGATCACCCCGACCCGGTCCAGATAGAACTCATAGAAAAACTCCAGCGCCACCGGCACCGCCACAAAGAAGGCAAACGAAGCCCCGATAAGAAACAGGATGAACCCAAAGCCCACCCCGGGCACGACATAGCGCTTTTCCTGCTGTTTCAGGCCGGGCAGGATGAACTCTCCCGCAAACCACACCAACAATGGAAACGAAAGGATCAGGGCGGCGATGAATGCGGTCTTGATCGACAGCATCAGGATCTCCGGCGGACTGAGCGTGAGGAAGTCGATCAACTCCCAGAGCGACTTGCCGTCGTCGGTCTTGGCCAGCTTCGCCGGCAACTGGACGAATTCGAAGATCTGGACGTTGAAGGCAAACGTCAGAAACGTCGCCGCCAGGAGGGTGATGAGCATCTTCGCGATCGTCTTGCGCAGATCCTCCAAGTGGTCCAGAAAGGGCTTTTCGTACGGGTCGAACCCATCGTCCGCACCCGGGCGCAGCCGCTCCTGACGGCGCCGGTTGGCTGCCTCACGGGCTTTGAACAGTTTTTCGAAGGCAAATCGCAGCATCATGGGGATGGAAATGGGAAGGGAATCACTTTAGCGCCGGATGCTGTCCGGTGAAAGAACGGGTACCGGCTCACGCGATGGTGCTGGCGCGTTTGGGGGATCACGACCTGAAAATCTCCAAAATGGGGCCTTTTCCTCCCTCTCACAGGGGTTTTGGCTGGCGCAGCAGCCGCTCCCAACGGGACAGTTGCCGGCCGACATTCGCCGGCGAGGGCGCGCCGATGCCTTTTCGTGCCTTCAGGGCGGTATCGATGTCCAGCACCGCGTAGACATCCGGTCCGAAGACCGCGGAATGCTCCCGGTAAACCTCCAGCGCGATGTCTGGAAACGCCGTGCCGGTTCGCAGCGAGTGGCCGGTCAGCTTGCCCACGATCTCGTGCGCCTGCCGGAAAGGCACCCCTTTGAGCACCAGATAATCGGCGATATCCGTCGCCAGCAGGAACGGATCGCCCGCCGCGCGCCGGGAATTCTCCGACCGCACCCGCGCCGCGGCCATCATCTCGGCGAACACGTCCAAAGCCAGCCGGATCGTGTCCACCGAGTCGAACAGCGGCTCTTTGTCCTCCTGCAGGTCGCGATTGTAGGTCATTGGCAGGCCCTTCAGCGTCGTCAGCAGGGAGATGAGATTTCCCGTCAGGCGCCCAGCTTTGCCCCGCGTCAGCTCTGCCACGTCGGGATTTTTCTTCTGCGGCATCAGGCTCGAGCCCGTGGTGTGGGCGTCGCTCAGCTCAATGAAGGCGAATTCCGCTGTCGCCCACAGGATCACGTCCTCGCTGAGCCGGGACAGGTGCGTCCCGATCAAGGCGATCACAAAGAGCAGCTCGGCGATGAAATCCCGGTCGCTCACGGCATCCATGCTGTTCTGCGTCACGGCGGGGAATTGCAACTCCCGCGCCACCAACTCACGGTCCAGCACGATCGTGGAGCCCGCCAGCGCACCGGAGCCCAGCGGCATGACATTGATGCGGCGGTGGCAGTCCCGGAGCCGCTCCGCGTCGCGCTCCAGCATCTCCAGATAGGCCAGCAGGTGGTGGGCGAACAGCACCGGCTGGCCCCGCTGCAGGTGCGTATAGCCCGGCACCACCGCATCGCTGTGCGACCGCGCACAGGACAGCAGCGCCCTCTGCAGGCCCCGCACGCCGTCGAGGATGCGCGCCGTCTCCGTCCGGCAATAGAGCCGCACATCGAGAGCGACCTGGTCATTCCGGCTGCGTGCCGTGTGCAACTTGGCCCCCGCCGCCCCGATCCGCGCCGTCAGGGCTGACTCGATGTTCATGTGGATGTCCTCCAACTCGGGTCGGAACTCAAAGTTGCCCGCATCGATGTCGCGCAGGATCTCCCGCAGTCCCCGGTGGATCGCCTTGAGCTCCGCCTTCGTCAGGATGCCCGCCGCCTGCAGCGCCACCGCATGGGCCATCGATCCCTGAATGTCATAGGGATACAGACGCCAGTCATAGGAGATCGATTCTCCGTAGCGCTGAACGAGAGACGAGGTGTCAGTCTGAAAACGGCCTTTCCACATGATGGCCGCTAAGAGACAGGGAAATCGGCGCTTTGACAAGCGGCAGGTCGGTCAGGCGACCGTCTTCCGCGGTTTGCCGCGTTTGCCCAGCCGCATCTCAATCAGGTTCGGACACATGCCCTCACGGCGTAGTTGATCACAGCAGGCCTCGACCCGCATCGACTTCTTCGTCGGACGAAAGCCCAGGCGCCGGGTGATGCAGTCAAAGAGCAGCTCGATGTGCTCGTCCTCGAACTCGACCACCTTGCCGCAATCGACACAGATCAGGTGATTGTGGTGCGGGTGGTCGACGAAATTCGGGTCGTAGTACTTCTGGTCGCGACCGAGATCGATCTCTCGCAGCAAGCCGCTCTCGACGAGCAGCGCGATGGTACGGTAGAGGGTGGCCCGAGAGGCGGTCGGATCGATCCGCCGGGCCATTTCCCAAAGTTGCTCGGCCGTAAAGTGCTCGTCCGTGCTGAAAGCCGCCTCGACGATCACGTCCCGCTGCGAAGTGCGGCGCAGGCCCTTGGAGCGGATGTAGGCGTCGAAGCGCTCTTTCAGTTCGGGATCGATCATGGGGCAGAACGGGAGTAGTCTGGCGCCACCTTCGGCAATGGGGGGCGATCCGTCAAACGCCAGCCGTCGCAGTAAATCCGACCAACCCGATGCAACAGGGTCTCTGCTCCGATGAGACCCTGTCTGATCGGAGTACCAATCCGGTTGGGTCGGCAGCGGATCACTCTCCCACCAGGCGGTTCGCTTCCTCGTCAGACAGACCGGAGGCAATCAGCCGGGCTTTCAGTGTCTGCCGTTCCAATGCTCGGCCCTCCTCCAAGCCTTCCGCCAGACCTTCGGCACGACCTTCGGCACGACCTTCGGCACGACCTTCGGCACGACCTTCGGCACGACCTTCGGCATGTCCCTTGGCACGGGCTTCCTCGGCGCCGCTTTCGAAAAGAGTGCGCTCGGTCCGCACGGCATCCCAGTAGCGATCATAGGCTTCGAGCTGCCCCGGCGTGAAGCCGGCTTCCATCGCCAAAGTCACGGCCTCTTGAATCTCGGGCGCGGCGGCGGCGACCTCCTGCTCCAGGACAGCCTGTTCCTCCGGGGTGTCGACATCGCCGGTTTCCTTGAGAAATCTGAGCCAGGCGACGGCCAGTCTTCGTTTCAGGCCGCTGGCTTTGAATTTCGGCAGCTCAATGAAGACCAGCTTGATACCCTCGATGATCGACTCGGGTTCGGTCGCTTCGGCCAGTTGGTAATGATGGTAAAACTGCTCGGTCTCGGGCCGGAACACATCATCGAGGATGGAAAGACCAATCACGGGCTGCAGGCACTCGTAGCGCTCGGAACGGTCGAGCTGGCGGATGTAGGCCTTGCTGGCATTGAACAGGACCCGCTGCAGGAACGCGTTCGTCCAATTCATCTGCATCTCGACGATGAACTGGCGGCCCTTTTCGTCCCGACATCGGACATCGACGATGGTGTTTTTAAAAAGCGGCAGCTGAGGCACCTGCTCAGCGGGCAAATACTCCAGCGAAACGATCTGGCCATCGTCGGGTAGAGGCAACAGGGCATTGAGGAACGAACGCAGGATGGCTTCGTGCTCGCCAAAGATGCGCTTGAAAACCACGTCGTTCCGGGGATCCAGATACCGGATGGGCATGCCGGAAGATGCAGGGCAATGTCCACCCGGTCAAGGACTCGGCGCGGGTGTCAGGCAAGGACGCGCTCCACCACGTGTCCGTGGATGTCAGTGAGGCGGAACTGGCGACCCTGGTAGCGGTAGGTGAGCCGCTCGTGGTCGATGCCGAGTAGATGCAGCAGGGTGGCGTTGAGATCGTGCACGTGCACTCCATCTTCGACCACGCTGTATCCCAACTCATCGGTCTGCCCGTGGATGTACCCGCCGCGGGTACCCCCGCCGGCCATCCAGACGGTGAATGCCTCCTTGTGGTGGTCCCGGCCGGCTTTGGAGGGGGTGCCGTTGCCGTTCTCGCCCTGGGCCATGGGGGTGCGGCCGAATTCGGCGGACCAGACCACCAGGGTGTCGTCGAGCAGGCCGCGCTCCTTGAGATCGCTGATGAGGGCGGCAATGGGACGATCGACCTCGCGAGCCTTTTTCGGCAGCAGTCCGAAGACATTTCCATGATGATCCCACCCCTCGTCGAACAGTTGGACAAATCGCACGCCTCGCTCGACCAGCCGACGGGCGAGCAGGCAGTTGTTGGCGAAGCTGGTCTTGCCCGGCTCGGTGCCATAGCGTTCATGGACGGCGGCGGGCTCGTCGGAGATGGACATCAACTCGGGCACAGAAGTCTGCATGCGGTAGGCCATCTCGTACTGGCCGATGCGGGTGGCGATCTCAGGGTCGCCGATGTCGGCGAGGCGCAGCCGGTTGAGGTCGTTCACCGTGTCGACCACTTCGCGGCGATCGGCGGGTGAGACACCGGCGGGATTCGACAGAAACAGCACGGGATCTCCCCGACTGCGGAATTCGATACCTTGGTGGATGGTGGGCAGGAAGCCGCTGCCCCAGGCACTGTTCCCCGCGCCAAGCACCTGCCCTGTGACCAGGACGACGAAGCCGGGCAGGTTTTCATTCGGGCTGCCAATGCCGTAGTTGATCCACGAGCCGACGCTGGGCCGGCCGAATCGACCGAAGCCGGTGAGCAGGAAAAGCTGGGCGGGGGCGTGGTTGAACTGATCGGTGTGCAGGGTGCGGATGAAGCACAGCTCGTCGGCCACGCCCTGGAGGTGCGGCATCAGGTTCGAGATGGGAGCCCCGGACTGGCCGCAGCGTTTGAAGGCGAAGGCGTCGTCCGGTGGTGTACCCATCAGCCTGGGCCGCGAACGGATGAAGGCGAGGCGCTTGCCCTCGAACATGTGCTCGGGGCACAATTCACCGTTGCGCTTGGCCAGCTCCGGCTTGGGGTCGAAGAGATCGAGGTGCGAGGGTGCGCCGACGAGATGGATGTAGATGACGCTCTTTGCCCGAGGCGGATGGTGGAAGACTCCGGACGCTGCCAAGCCGTCCCTCGCCAGCAATGATCCGAGTGCCGCGCCACCGAGACCCATGCCGGTGGACTGAAACAGCTGGCGCCGGGTGATGGCGGCGGCGGCGGTGAGGAAATCAGCCTTTGGTGACGGTTTCATCGAGATTGAGGAGGGCATTGGCGACGAAATACCAGGCGGCGAGCCGGATCGGATCGCCGCCGGGATCCGTCTGGTAGGCGCCGCGCGAGCCGGCAATGACGGCTGCGGCTGCCTCGGGATCGCCGGCATAGAGCGCGAGGCGACTCTGGAGCAGGGCATCGACTGTGTCCATTTCGGCAGGCACCGGAGGCCGTCCGAGGACGATTTCAAACGCTCGGGAAATCCGGTCCCGGTCCGTGGCCGGCTCGGGGTGATCCCGGAGAATCCGCTGCGCGAGAGCCAGCGCCATCTCCGCATAAGCGGGGTCGTTGAGCAGCGTGAGAGCCTGGAGTGGCGTGTTGGTGCGCGGTCGGTCGACTACGCAGGCACCGCGATCGGGTGCATCGAAGTTCACAAAGCTCGGGTAGGGTGCCGCCCGCCGCCAGACGACATAGATGCCGCGCCTCCAGCGATCCTCATCGGTGGCATCGACCCATTTCGGCTCGTTCCGTCCCACGGTGCGCCACAGCCCGGCAGGCTGGTGGGGCATGACGGGGGGGCCATACATTTTTCCCGAAAGCAGGCCGGAGACGGCCAGGCCATGGTCGCGGATCGCCTCCGCGGGCAGACGGAAACGGGCGCCGCGGGCATAAAGCCGGTTGGCGGGGTCGATCCGGCTCAGCTCTGGCGTCAGACGGGAATCCTGACGGTAGGTGGCGGACATCAGGATCTGCTTGAGCACGTGTTTCATGTCCCAGCCGGATTCGACAAATTCGACGGCGAGCCAGTCGAGTGCCTCGGGGTGGGTGGGCGGCTCCGACTGGGTGCCGAAGTCCTCGACGGTGCGCACGATGCCGTGGCCGAAGAGCCGTGCCCACCAGCGGTTCACCGTGACTCGGGCGACGAGCGGATTGTCGGGATCGACCAGCCACTGGGCCAGACCGAGCCGGTTGGCGGGACGCCCGGGATCAGGGGTATGCAGCATTGCCGGCGTGCCTGGAAGGACTTTTTCACCCGGGCTGAGGTAATCGCCCCGCTGCATCACACGGGTCTCGCGCGGCTGGTCCATCTCCACCATGACGAGGGTAGTGGGCGACTGGATTTTCTTCAGGGCGGACTCCGTTCGGTCGATCTCCGTCTTCAGCCGGTCGCGTTCCGGATCACTTCCGGCGAGATGAGCCGCGAGGGTTTTCCTCTCTGCGGCACTCCGGTGATCGGCAGCCTTCTTCAGGATCGCAACGAGGTCGTCGGACAGGGATGGCCCGGTGACGGGGCTGTCGGTGACGGAAAGTCTCACCCGACCCATGACCCGGCCGTTCCCATAGGTCTGATCGATCTCGACCCGCAGTCGCGTGCCCGGCTTTCCCTGTCCTCGTGCCTCAAGGGGGCGGGCGGTTTCGATGGCGATCCAATGCGGCTTGCCAAATTCGGGATTGATCGCCCAAGCCGTCGCGGGATCGCCGTCAACGGCACCCCCGGGCGAAAAGCGGGCCTGGGAGAAGTCGGCGGTGGCAGCTCCGAGCGGCACGATTTCCTCCTCCCCGCCATCGGACGAGGCAAAGAGGCGGATTTCGTTGACGACTATGTTTGGACGCGCCGCATCGCCGCGTCCGGGACCTTTGCCCGGTAGCGAATCGTCGGTGAGAGCCTCGATGCGGATCGCCCCGACTCGCGGCAGATCCGTCCAAGCACTGAGTGTGTAGGTGGCCGTTGTGGGGACCGCTCCCGTCGCCAATACGGAGCCGTCCTCCAGTCGCGAGAAGCTCTCGCCGCCGGTGGACTCGACGGACTCGGGTTTCAGCACGGTCCAGCGAGTCTGACGATCGAGCGAAGCCAGAATCTCCGCCTCCCGGCCGGCAGTGTCGCCATCCGGGCCGGCGGGGAGGGCGGCCAGGCGGGTTTTCAACTCCCCGAGCCGGGCGGTGAGCCGATCGTGCTCGCGCTGCCGGCCGGGGTCGAGCGGCAATTCCATTTTCGGCCCGTAAAACTCGAACTGGACTCCTTTCCCGGAGGGGTTTTCCACCTCCAGCGGGGTGTTGTTGAAGTAGGCGAACATCCGGTAGTAGTCCACCATGGTGAAGGGGTCGTATTTGTGGTCGTGGCACTGCGCGCACTCGAGGGTGGAGCCCAGCCAGACAGTGGCGGTGGTATTCACCCGATCGACGACCTGATTGACGCGGTTCTCCTCGGGATGGACCCCGGCTTCGACATTGCAGGTGACCGTGCGGTGAAATCCGGTGGCGATCCTTTGCGACACCGTAGCATCCGGCAGCAGATCTCCGGCGATCTGTTCGATGGTGAATCGGTCGAAGGGCATGTTTTCATTCAGCGCGTCGATCACCCAGTCCCGGTAGGCCCAACTGTCGCGGAGTTGATCCGCCTGATAGCCATTGGAGTCCGCATAACGCGCCAGATCCAGCCACGGCCGCGCCCAATGCTCGCCAAAGCGGCGGCTTTGCAACAGGCGATCGACCACCCGCTCCCAGGCACCGGCCTCGCGATCATCGACAAAGGCCGCCACCTCCTCCGGCGTAGGCGGCAGGCCGGTCAGGTCCAGGGATGCCCGACGGATGAGAGTGCGCCGGTCGGCCTCGGGTGCCGGCTCAAGCCCCTCGGATTCCAGGCGCGCGAAAATGAAACGGTCCAGATCATTGGCCACCCGTTTCTCTGCCTCCGGACGCGCCAGCGGCGTCGGCAGTGGCCTCGCAGGCGGTTGATAGGCCCAGTGCTTCTGGTAGGCGGCGCCCTCCGCGATCCACCGGCGAATCAGCTCCTTTTGCGCCGTGGTCAGCACCCGCTTCGATTTCGGTGGGGGCATCAATTCATCGGGATCATCGTGGGCGACCCGTTCCCAGACGGTGCTGCTGGCAGGGTCGCCGGGTTTGATGGCCTGGTAGCCGCCCAGATCGCGCTTGGCATCGGCTTCGACATCGAGCCGGAGATCGCCCTCGCGTGTCTGGGCATCCGGGCCATGGCAATGGAAGCAGTTTTCCGAAAGGATGGGCCGGATATCGCGGTTGAAGTCGATTTGAGGGTGTTCATCGGCCAGCAACGAGCCGCAACCGATCACAGCCAATATGGACAGCAACCCGCGGGCCGCCGCCGGGAGTGCACTGGATCGATGGGAGAGCGAAATCCTCATGACGAAACTGACAGATACCACAAACATGCCCGGCCGCCGGCATGGCCGAATTTCGATGATGCCACAAATCGATCGGCCTGACGATAGCATCGGCATCGCGCGATTCCGCCTGCCGCACCCCCTGATTTTATGGATTGGAGGATTGACTCCACGGGTCGATTGGGGTCAGGATCGAGGCGCATCACAGGAACCGACGCCGATGCCCCTTCCCTACCTGATCTATCCGGAGTACCGTCTCGTCCACGTGCGAGGCCGGGGTGTTTTGACGGCGGAAGCCGTGATCCAGCACCTCGAAGCGCTGGCCGCTGACCCTCTTTACGTGGCCCCGATGCGGAAATTGATCGATTACCGAAACGTGGACATGTCCGGCTTCGACTTCAATGCCGTTCGGCGCGTCGCCGCGGCCAAGGAAGCCCTCGAAGTCCGGTTCCAGGGCGAGCGCAATGCCTTCATCGTCGGTTCCGACCTGACTTTCGGGCTTAGCCGCCAGCATCAGTCCCTGATGAACGACACCGAGGTGCAAGTCGGCGTTTTCCGCAATTTCGAAGACGCCGCCCAATGGCTGGAACTGCCCGTGCCGGAATCAGTCCTCCTGGCAGCGTGGGAGGCAAGCATTCACCGGTGATAGGGCTCGCCCCGTCGCACCGTGCCCACGCGGTAGAGCTGCTCAAGGAAAACGACCAACGCCAATTCGTGCTGCAGGGTCAGACGGCTGAGTGCGAGGACGAGATCTGCCGACTGCCGCACCGATTCGTCGTGCCCGTCGGCTCCACCGATCAGCACCGCGACCCGTTTCACCCGGTCCAGCTCCCAGGCAGCGACGCGGGAGGCGAACTCAGCCGTGCTCAGCATCGTGCCGCGCTCGTCGAGCACCAGACGGAGGGCGCCATCGCTCGATTCCAGCAACCGGCGCGAGTTTTCCGCCTGGCCGGATTCGCGATGGGTGACGAGTTCAACGCCGCCATGACGGCTGAGGCGCTTTTCATATTCGGCCACACCCGCCCTGGCATAGTCCAGCGCGGGCTTCCCGATGACATGGATCGTCCACTTCATTTACACAGGCGGCGGAGAACGCGCGAAGTTGCGTTCCCGGTCCGCGATGCCACCTTTAGCGTCGCGTCCGGCCCCCGTCCAGACGGAGCCGCGCCAGGGTGGTGAAATTGGTAGACACGCTTGACTTAGGATCAAGTGCAGCAATGCGTGCAGGTTCGAGTCCTGTCCCTGGCACCAACGACGCGGGCGATCTATCCCAACGTCTCTCCCATGTCCCCCGACGAAGCCACCGCCAATCGCGCCCACTCGATCCTGTTGCGGACGACCTTTGACGAGGACGCCCTCTCCAAAGCCGCGCGCGAGGCGAGACAACGCCTCGGCGGGGCGCCGACCGCCGTGTTTGCCTTTGTCAGCGCCGACTGGCGGCCCCGGCTCAAGGATTGCCTCGAAATCATCCAGGTCGAGGGCCACGCCGCGACCATTACCGGCTGTTCCGGCTATGGCCTGATGGGCGTAGGGCAGGAGGACGAGAACGTCAGCGGAATCTCGGTGCTCTTTCTCCGACTGCCCGACACCCAGGCTCTCCGGACCGAGATCGAGGAGGGCGATTTTGCTGACGCCGAGGCCGGCATGCCCTGGCCACGCATCACGGGAGCCGCGCCCGACGATTTTGGCGGTTGGATCGCTCTCGCCCATCCCCAGCGGCTGCGATCCGAAGGCTGGCTGCGCCAGTGGAACACGGTCTATCCCGGCGAGGCCATCTACGGCGGCCTGTGCAGCGGCGGGCCCAGTCCCGACGATCTTTTTCTGTTCACCGAAGCGGGTGAAAGCCGCGCGGCGATGATTGCGACGCGTTTTTCGGGCGGTGTGCGGATGGGCGGAGTGGTCAGTCAGGGCTGTCGGCCCATCGGCGAGCCTTACACCATAACCGAAGTCGATCGCAATGTCGTGGTCAGCATCGGCCAGCGCCGCGCCTACGAGGTGCTGGAGGATGCCTTCGAATCGCTTGAGGAAACAGAAAAGGCCGCCGCCCGCGGCAATA
Organism: Verrucomicrobiales bacterium; assembly: GCA_016795505.1. GTDB lineage: Bacteria > Verrucomicrobiota > Verrucomicrobiia > Verrucomicrobiales > DEV007 > JAEUHH01. The sequence goes on from JAEUHH010000062.1 coordinate 198,352, forward strand.
TCTTCGCCGGCCTGGCGATGACCGAGTACAAAGACGAGCTGCGGCAGGGTGACTTCCTCGTGCGCAACATCCTCGGCGGCGACCCGAATGCCGGCGTATTGGCCTTGGGTGCCTATCCCCGCGTCGGACAGACCCTGCAGTTCCAGCTTCGCGATCAGGACTCGGCCGACGAAGACCTGCGCAATCAATGCGCCGGTGCCCAAGCCCGCTATGGGCAGCCCTTTGCCTCCCTGCTGTTTTCCTGCGCCGGCCGCGGAGTACGGCTCTTCGAGTCCCCCAATCACGACGCCGGCGTCATCGAAGATGTCTTCGGACGCGTGCCGCTGGCCGGCTACTTCTGCAATGGCGAATTCGGCCCCGTGGGCGGGAAGAACTTCATCCACGGCTACACCGCATCGGCGGCTTTCTTCCTCAACCGCTGATGCCTCTGCCGCGACGCGGCTCAGGCCAGCCCCGCCTCGATCCGCCGCATGTAGGCGAGACTGTCCGTGCAGATTTTTTCCGCGCCCGGCGAGTAGTCGAACACTTCGACCGAGACCCAGCCGTCGTAACCGATCTCCTGCAAAGCTCCGAAAATCGGCTCATAGGCCACATCACCCATGCCTGGACCGAGGAGATTCGGATCGTTCGCATGAAAATGCACCATCCAGTCCCGCGAATCGCGCAGAATGTCGGGGATTGGCTTCGCCTCCGTCGACATGGCCTTTACATCGAGGTGCAGCTTGCAGTTCGGCGAGTCCACCATGCGGGCCAGTTCGATGCCCAGTTCCGCCGTGCGGAGGAAGTCCCCCTCCCGCGGCCCCAACGGCTCCAGCGCGAGCGTGATGCCGCAGTCCTCCAGCACCGGCATGGCTCCGCGGATGGTTTCGGCCGCATAGCCCATGGCCTCGTCGTGCGTCACGCCGGGCAGCAGATTGCGCTGCAAGGGCGAGCCCAGCACCATGATCGTGCCGTCCAGATCGCGGCATAGCCGGGCCAGTTCGCCCAGGTAGTCACTGGTCCGGGCCCGGACGGCCGCATCCGGGGTGGTGAGGTAAAATCCCTCGGTCTTCGCCAGCAGCCAGTGCAGCCCCACGCAGGTCAGCCCGGCGTCCGCGATCTGCGCCCGCACCGTGGCGCGGCGCTCGGCATCGATCTGCCTCGCATCCGTGTGCATGGTAAAGGGCGCCATCTCGATGCCGGTGTAGCCACACTCGCGGGCAAAGGCAAAAGCCTTTTCAAAGGGCCAATCCTGGAAGGTTTCGTTGCAAATCGCGTATTTCATGGGTCTTGGGAGGGCTTGGAGATCTGGCTGGGGCGCCGGTGAGCTATCCGGCATCACCACACCGCAAGCCCCTGCCACGGGCAAGGGACGCGATCTGGGTCCGTCTTGATGCCACAGTCCGAAAAAGTCTCCATCGGAAAGTGGAAACGGACGGCGGCGGCAAATTTATAAAAATTTATTAATTTAAGTTGACCATCGGCATCTCGGGTCTAAATTCTAAAAATTCTGCAAACACAATCAGAATCCAACCTACCAGAACCAAGCATGAAAAACGTATTCTTCTCACTCCTCCTCACTGCCGGTCTTGCTGGCGTCGCCCAGGCTGGCGGCGGCAAGTACGTCGTCGATTCCAACCCCGCTCCGGCTCCTTCCAGCTGCTACGGCCCTGGCTATGAGTTCGGCGTCTTCGGCGCCGCCATCTTCCCGGATGGCGATCATCTGACCGACGAAATGGGTGGTGGCGTGAGCCTCGGCTATTTCTTCAACGAAAACTTCGGCTTGGATTTCTCGGCCGCGTTTTTCGCCACGGACAGCGAGGTGCAAAACTACACCCTTGATGCCGTCTATCGCTTCCCGATCAACTGCATCGCGCCCTACGTGCTGGCCGGCGGCGGCCTGCACACCAACGGCGAGACCGAAGGCCTCTTCCGCTTCGGCGGTGGCGTGGACTTCCGTCTGTTCGAGAGCACCTCGCTCTTCGCCGATGGCATCTACAACATTCTTGGCGGCGAAGTCGGCGATTACGCCATCGCCCGCGTGGGTCTGCGCTTCGCGTTCTGATCCCCGGAATAAAAAATTTCTTCTCGGTATTCCGAGTAGGTTCCCAAGAGTTGACAAGGAAACGCCGGTGGTTCGCCACCGGCGTTTCTTTTTTGCATTTTTGAGGTTGAACGCAGCCTTTTTTCGTACAACGGTCAGCCCTCAGTTAATCCAACCAAACAACCAGACCACACATGAAATCGCTCACTCTTGTCGCGCTGACCGTGGCCCTCATGCCGTTCGCCGCCCAGGCGGGTGGTGGCAAAGCCGTCATCGAAAAGAATCCCGTCGTCGAAGCCCCCTGCTATGATGGCGGTTTCGAATTCGGCGTCTTCGGCACCGGCTTCTTCCCCGAAAACCACTACGAAGATTCCTTCGGCGGTGGTGTCAGCCTCGGCTACTTCTACAACGAAAACCTCGGCTTCGACCTCGGCGCCGCCTGGTACGGCACGGACAGCGAAGTCCACAACTACACGCTGGACGCCGTCTACCGTCTGCCGTTCAACTGCATCGCCCCCTACATCCTGGCCGGCGGCGGTGTCCACACCAACGGTGAGACCGAAGGCCTCTTCCGCTTCGGCGGTGGCGTCGACTTCCGCGTCTTCAACGGCAGCTCGATCTTCGCCGACGGCATCTACAACCTCCTCGGCGGCGACGTCGACAACTACGCGATCGCCCGCCTCGGCCTGCGTTTCTCGTTCTGATCCACGATCAGACGAGGAGTTCGCTCCGAGTCATCACGATTCACCCGAAAAAGCCGGTCTCCGCGAGGAGGCCGGCTTTTTCATTTCCCCCGACCTCCCGCCCCCTCACGGGTGGATTTCGTACTTTTCGACAAAAGCCTCCAGCTCCGGCACGCCGAAATCGGCCAGCAACAAGTCGCCGTAGGTCATCGTGGGCGCGCAGCTCTGGCCGGAAAGCCGGCGCATTTCCTCGTAGGCGGCCGGATCCGCATAGACATCGATGCGCTCATAGGTGTATCCCTCGCGCTTCAGCCAGCGCTCGGCATCGATGCACCAGGGGCAGCCCGGCTTCACATAGACCTTCAGGGTATTGCTCATGAGCCCGAGTGTCCGTCGGGATCTCCGGCCGGTCAACCGCAGCGCCCGGCAGATGGCCGGGAAATCCGATCGTACCCTGTTTCCTCTCCGATCGTACCCTGTCTGATCGGAATCGAGTGACCCCCGCCTCAGGTCCAGAGCCCGAGCCGCTCGAGGTCACGTGTCGCCGCGCCCGCCCAGTCGCGGTTTGCAGCCGGACTTGCCGGACTGGGATGGAGGATGCGACCGACGCGGGGTTTTGCCGGGCCGGTCAGGCGCTCGGCGACCACCCGGGCGAGGCATTGCTCGGCAAAGCCACCGACGCCCACCGCCACCTCGGGGCGCAACTGTTCGAGAAATGCCGCGAGATAGCGGTCGCAGGCCTCCGTCACCGGCGCCATCTCGGCGGCGGGGAGTTTGTCAGGGGTGCGGTTTTTCCCGCCGGCTTCCATCCAGACCAGGGGACAATAATTGACCACGAAATGATCGGCAAAAAAATCAGCCGCGCGGGGATAACGGGCGGCAAACAGACCCCAGAGCCGGCGGCCGCTCACTTCCGATTTGGCGCACGCGAATCCCTCGATCGGCCGCTTGGGATGCTCCGGGTCCGGCTTGGCGACGGGCGCCGAGAGGCCCATCCAGTCCCGCACCGCCGCGATCTCGCCGAAGGGGACACCGGTCTGGGCCATCCCGTAGGGCCCCGGATTCATGCCGAGGAACAGCACCCGCTTCCGACTGTCGCCGAAACGACGCAAGTAAAGCTCGTGGGGAGCGCGTGCGTAAACCAGCGGATTGTAGACATGGGTCGTCGGCTCGGCAAATCGAAGCCCGGCGAGGCTGGCGGTCAGGGTGTCAGTGGCTTGCAGCAGGCGATCGGCGATTCCGCTCATCATGATGGCCTCTCCGGTATCTTGCTTCACCAAAGGCCGCAAGGTAGAATCGCCGGCATGAACCGCTCCCGATTGTCGCTCGCTCTGGCCGTTTTTTCCCTTCTCTGGCCCACTGGGTCGCAGCCGGAGGCCGCCGAGGCGGTGTTTTCACAGGATGGCGGGAAAATCTACCTGCTCGACCGGCAGCAGGGACCGGGTCAGCTCTATGGCATCGATGTGAAGTCCGGCGAGATGCTCCCGGCCGGCGTTCCCGACATGGCGGGCCAGCCCATCGTCGCGGTCGACCGGTCGAATGCGGGATTCATCCTCTGCCTCACGGAGTCCGTCTGCCAAGCCTGGGATGTCGGCCGGGGCGCCACCTCACAGGTCTGCGGAGTGCCCGAGGGCGGCGTGTTTGTCGATCTCGCCTATGATCCCTCGACCGAGAATCTGGCTTTTGTGGTGCGATTTACCGAAAATGACGGAGCCATGCGTTGGGAACTCTGGCTTTTGCCCAAAGGCGCCGATGCCCCGACGCAAACCGCCGTCCGGCGGGTCCGGGCGATCGAGGGAATGGCTTTCGACCGGAACGGCGAGCTGTTTTTTGGCGCCGATGGCGATCTCTGGCAGGGGCGCATCGAAGGGGTCGGCTCGGGTCCGGACGAACGTCCCGGTGGCGCGCTCAATGCCTATCGGTTCGCGCCGCTGGCCACCCGCGAGACGGCCGACAGCACGCCCGCCCAGATCGGCGTCTCGTCAGTGGTCGTGGCGGGTCCTGAGCTGTTCGTGCATGTCCAGCGCATGGGCGGCAGCGGCTGGGGCAGTGTGGTACGGCTGGCAAAGCCGGCGGCGCGGGGCACGGACGGCTATCCATTCGAACTGGGCGAGCGGATCGCCGCCTACCAAAAGGCACTCGCTTCAGTGAAAATACTGGGCGAGAACGGCACCCTCGCCCATCTGGCCGCGTCGCCGGACGGGACGACGGTCTATTTCCAGGCGGCCCGCGAAGATGGTGAGATGACGCACTGGCTGGTGCGGGCGGGCGGTGAACCGCAGCCGTTTTCGGTGACGGCACCGTGACCGATTCGCGCATCTTGTCCGGGCGGGGAGTCGATCCGACCCGTTGTCCCCATGCGCACCCGCCTCCTCTTTTGGACCGCCCTGTGGGGATTGGTCGGCCTGCTGTCCGCTCCGGCCGGAGCAGCTGATGGCCAGCCTGTCGATTCCCCGGTGCCGGAAGGCCCGTTTCCCGGTCCGGCCCGGCTCCTGCTGCCGCCATCGATCCCGGCCCTGGAGGGCCTGGAGGCCAATCTCTACTTCGACAACGCCAGCCTGTTGCTGAATCCCGCCGCTTTCGTGCCCGACGTGACCTGTGCGAAGGGCGCGCAACAGGTGGCCCGCTGGACCTGGACTCCCAAGCCCGAGGAAACCGGCGATCACCCGCTGACACTGGAGCTTCGCGATGGGGACAACCGGATCGTCGCCCGCGGCAGCACCGTCATCCGGGTGAAGGCCCGCAAGCCGGCCTCGCCGCCAGCCAAACCGCTCAGCGTGCTGATCATCGGCGACAGCCTCACGGCGGCGTCGATTTACTCCCAGCAGATCGTCGACCTCGCCGCCGCGGATGGCCTGCCGATCCGGCTCATCGGCACGCGTGGCCCGTGGGCCGAGGCGGGCGGCCCGCCGACCGCGAACCGGCACGAAGGCTACGGCGGCTGGACGGCCGAGCGATTTGCCACCGCCTACACCGGCGTCGCGCGGGGTGGCCCCTACCGCGAGTGCGGCAGCCCTTTCATCTACAAGGACGAAGCCGACGACAAGCCCCGCCTCGATTTCGCCCGCTACTGCCGGGAATTCAACGAGGGCGCGCCACCGGACTACGTGACGATCCTGCTGGGATGCAACGACACCTTCGGCGCGACCGATGAGACCATCGAGGAGCGGATCGACACCATGTTTCGCCACTACGAGACCCTGGTGGCGATGATTCGTGACTTTGGCCCCGACACCCGCATCGGCGCGCTGTTGCCCATGCCGCCGGCCGCGACGCAGGACGCCTTTGGCGCGAACTACGGCAGCGGCCAGACCCGGTGGCAGTATCGCCGCAATCAGCATCGCGTGGTGGAGCGCATGCTGGAGACCTTCGGCGGGCAGGAGGCTGGCGGCGTGTTTCTGGTGCCCGCGTGGCTGAATCTCGACCCGGTGCACGGCTTTCCCGCCGCCACGACGAAGGCCCACGTGCATTCCCCGGTCGAGGTCTCCCGGCAGAGCAATGGCGTGCATCCCTCCGCCGAGGGCTACCGGCAGCTCGGTGACGCGGTCTATGCCTGGCTGCGGTCGTTCGAGGGCTGAGGCGACGCCTTGCCCGGCGGTATTTCCCGGAAGGCGCTCTCCGGATGGTGTCGGCGCAGCAGCCAGACCAGCACGGCGCCACAGAGACAGACCACGACCACGGAATTGAAGCCGACCCGCAGGTTCGGCCCCGCCCAGGGCAGCATGTCATCGATCGCCGCGACCTTGCGGGTGCCGGCGCTGAACAGCTTGATCCCGAACACCCAACCCGCATGCAGGCCGATGGCGAGCCAGAGCGACCCGGTCTTCAGCCGCGTCCAGCCGAGCACCCAGCCAACGCAAAAGAGCAGGATCAACTCGGCGAGCAGGAAATCGACATCGCCGAACTGGCCGAAAATCTGCCCCAGCACCCAAAAGCCCGAATGCCACTCGATCGGAGGGATCGTGAGCCCGTCCGGCGGTTTCAGGAAATGAACCACCGCGAAGAAGGCCGACAAAAAGACCAGTCCCGCCAGAGGCCGGGCGGTGCGAAGGATCAGGGCGAACAGGGCGCCGCGAAAGAGGAACTCCTCCAGCAACGCCACCGAAAAGCCCGTGCCCAGCGCCGACGCGAGCAGCCGGGGCAGCGGTTTCGCCCCGTCGTGCAGGCGATACCAGCCGATCGCGACATAGATCGCCCCCAGCAACAGCAGGGTTCCCGCCGCCAGAGCAAAGCCGAAGCCGAGATGTTGCCAGCGCCGGGGGTTTGGCCGCAGCAGCAGCCAGCCCGTCCCCTTTTCCCCACCCACACCGAGCCAGCGGAGAAACGGCCAGGCCAGCACCAGGGCGGAAAATTGGAGAGCCCGATTGAAGTAGCGCGTGATCTGCGCCCGCTCCATCGAGTCGCCCACCGAGGCCAGCGGCCCGGAGTCGAACCAGCCCTTGGCCAGCGCCCACTGCCCCAGCGCATGCAGCGGTGGCGCCAGGAGGGCACCCATCACGGCCACGGAGACGACAAAAACCGTGACCTTGAAGGCATCGCTGCGGCAGAGGGAAGACATCGCGCAGTCTTCCGCCATGCCACCGAGCTTTCAAGTGCCGGCCCGGGCGCCGCGCTTGAAAGTTGCCGCCGCCGCCGCGACACTCCGCCCGCATGCACAAACACGAATGGCACGAGACGACCGAGGATGGCGACACCCGCTACATCCGCGCCATGTTTCATGCCGGACGCTGGGTGTTCGAGGATACCCTGAAGTCCCAGGACGACTGGACGGCCCACCCGACGCTCCCGCTGCCGGATCTGCTGACCCTGAGGGAGATCCTGTGGAACAAATACCAGCGCGGACGCGTGCCGCACGGCCATGTGAAATACATCGACCGCCTCATCGCCGAGGCCGGTGGAGAGAACGCGAACGGCGAGCGGCTCGATCGCGACAAGTGGCGCGGCACCACGGACTGATCCGGGTCCGCGGAAGGCCTCCTGCTGTCACAGGTAAAAGGACAGCACCTCGCGGACAGACTCCACGAAACGCGGGCCGACCGTCATCAGATTGCTGCCCCAGGCCTTCGCAAAGGGCTTCCAGTCCACCAGCGGCGATGCCACGATGAGCAGGGTGGCGATGATCAGCGTGTTCACCAGCGCGATCATCGAAAAAGAGAAAAGCCGGCCGTTGTGATCCAGATCGGGCTGGTCCTTCCGCGCCGCCATCCAGATCGTGAACGTAAAGTGAAAGCTCCAGGTGAACCCGATCGCCCCGAACAACCACGGAAAATGCTGCGGCTGAAAGTCATAAAACAGCCACTCCGCCAGCCACCATCCCAGGATGATCACCGCCGTGTAAAACGGGAAAAAGTAGGGCGACAACGAGATGAGGAAATTATTCCGGTTCGTCAGGATATGCCCCCCGTCGGACGAAATGTGGATGTCGGCCACATTCCCACGGCAAATCAGCACGAAAAGGGCGTGGGTCCACTCGTGACCCGCCACATAGACATAGAGCATCGGCCGGCACCGGGCACCGAAGAACAGCACCAGCCAGAGCACCGCGCCGATGGTGAAGAACCAGAACTCCGCCGCCCGCCAGAAGCCGCCGACCCGCGCCGCCGCGTCGAAGCTGACCAGCAGCGTCTCGATCGTCACCCAGCACACCGGCAGCAACAGCAGGCCGATGACGAATTTCACCGTCATCAGCGTGTCGAACGACCACTCCCGCGGCCTGGACGGAGCCATGCCGGTGAGGAAGGCCGCGATGGCCCGCGTGTCGCCGCCCTGGGGGGAGCGACGCTGACGCCGGGCGCCGCGAACGACGCGATTGGAGGAGGCGTTGGCCACGGAAAAATAGACACAGGGAACCGTCTCCGGGTCACCCGGCGGAGGCGGAATCCCGCGGAAAAGGAAGGAAAAAGAGACGTCCGGCGACGGAAACGCCGTCAGGCGGGGCGGACCGGTACGACCGGCAGCCCGCTCACACCCGGCTCATGTATTTGCCGGTGCGGGTGTCGACCTTGATGCGGTCGCCCTCGTTGATGAACAGCGGCACCTGGAGGCGCAGACCGGTCTCGACGGTGGCTTCCTTGGTCGCAGCGTTGGCGGTGTCGCCCTTCACACCGGGCGGCGAATTGGTCACCGTCACCTCGATGCTGGCGGGCATGTCCACGGTCATCGGTTTGCCCTCGATGAAGAGCACCTCGACCTCGAGGCCGTCGATCATCATTTCCTTGTAGTCCTCGAACAGTTTCGCATCCAGCGAGACCGTCTCGTAGGTGGTGGTGTCCATGAAATGGTAGCCCGTCTGGTCGGCGTAGCTGAACTCCAGCGTCTGCCGGTCGGCCTGCACCGTGTCGACCTTGTCACCCGAGGCGAAGCGGATGTCCTTGGTCTTGCCCGACTGGAACGAGCGGATCGTGGCCATCACCAGGGCATTGCCCTTGCCGGGCGTGCGGTGCTCGAGACCCAGCACGATGCCGGTCTCGCCCTGATACTTGATGCACTGGCCTTTTTTGAGCTGTGTCGCGACGATAGCCATGAAGAGAGAGGGTTGGAGTAGTGATGAAACAGGGTCTGGTCGGAGAGGCAACAGGGTCTGATCGGAAATCGCCAGCGCCCCGGACGCTCCGGGTTTTGCCGGCGCAGAAGATAGCCGAGACGCCGCCCTGCTCAAGCGCCAAAGTCTCCGGTCGGCAGCGGTCAGTCGGGCAGCACCTCGAAGCGCGGCTTTTCGGCCACCAGCCAGACGCTGTCCACGTCGAAGGAATGGTCGCGCACCACTGGACGCCACCATGCCGGGGTCACGAGGCTGACATTGAAGCCGTATTCGTCGAGCAGGTGCATGCAGCGGGCCTCGCTCTCGCGATCAGTGAGCCGGGCGACCACGCGGGTGTCTTCGCGGTCCAGCAGCCGGCCGGCGCCCTCGAGGATCTTGCGCTCGGCACCGGGAGCCTGGATCTTGATCAGCACCGGGCCGCGCTCGCCCGTCGTGAGCCGGTCGAGAGCGATGTCGGCGGGATTCGTATCACCATAAAAGCCGACCCGGTGGCTCTCGGCGGTGTTGCAGGCCAGATTTCGCAGCAGGATGCCAGACAGGCGCGGATCCCGCTCGAAGGCGACCACTTTGGCCGCCGTGTGCCGCAACATGTAGGCCGACAGGAAGCCCTCCCCCGCCCCGATATCGACGAAAAGATGGGCATCCGCCGCCAGATGGGGAAAATGGCGCCGCAGTTCCCGCTGGTAGAAGCCGCTCCGAACCGGGAAGCGCTCCTTTTTCGACAGATAGACTTCGCAACCGCCAAGGAGACCGCGGCGGATGGTGTGGAGTTCGCGGTCGTCGGTGCGCCGGGTGGTGGGGAGGAGCAGGTGTTTCATGGGATGGGGATACGAGAAAGTCGGACGGACGGGAGCGAACGAGCCCACTGAGACCCGCGGGTACAGGGCAGCGACGCGCGATAACACGCAAAGGCCGGATTTCGGCGACGGCGCTGGCTCGGATCGCTTTGGAGCAGGGAGGAAAACCGGATCAGGAACCTCAAACGAACGCCGCCTCGGCCAGCTCACAGATCAAATGGCCGGCGATCAGATGGCACTCCTGCACCCGTGCGGTCACGGGCGAAGGCACCTGCAGGGCATGGTCGGCGAGTTCGGCACAACGGGCACCGTTTTCGCCGGTGAACGCCACCGTCACGACGCCATCGATGGCGCGGGCGGCCTCCAGGCCCCGCACCACGTTGCGACTCGTGCCGGAGGTGGAAATGCCGACCACGACATCGCCGGGCTGGCAGAGCGCCTCGACCTGTCGGGCGAAGACATCGTCGTAGCCGAAGTCATTCGCGCAGGCCGTCAGAATCGACGTGTCGGTGGTGAAGGCGATCGCGGGCAGCGCCCGGCGGTTGCGCACGAAACGCACCACGAACTCCGCCGCAAAGTGCTGGGCATCCGCCGCACTGCCACCATTGCCGAAAAAGCACACCTTGCCGCCACCCCGCAGCGAGGCCACGCAGGCCGCGGCGATCGACTCGATCGTGCCCGAGCACGCGGTGCGGAAGGCTTCCACCACCCGGAGATGTTCGGCGATGGTGGAGGCAATGGTGTCGGAGGGGCTCATGAGAGCTAACAGAGCGGCGCCTGGCCTGCGGTGGCAACCGCTTTTCGCAATTCCTCGCGCTCCACCGGAGCGGTGCCGAGCTTTCCGACCACGATGCCACTGGCCTGGTTCGACAACTGGGCCGCGACCCTCGCATCGGCTCCGGCACAGAGGGCGAGGGTGAATACCGCGATCGCCGTGTCGCCGGCACCCGAGACGTCGAAGACCTCCTTCGCCATCGTGGGGATGTGGTAGGGCTCCTCGCTGCCCTCAGTCACCAGCAGCATCCCCTGCTCGCCCAGAGTGATCAGCACATGCCGGCTTTTCCATTTCGCGAGCAGGCGGCGGCCCACCTCGAGCAGCGTGGCGTCCTGTAGCGGGGCGGTGCCGTCGTGGGGATCGTCGAGACCGGCTTCCTGAAAGGCTTCGAGACGGTTCGGCTTCACCGTCGCCACGCCGGCCCAGGCGATGGGGTTCTTCGGATTCGGGTCGACCGTGACGATCACCCCCGCCTCGGAGGCGAGAGCGCAGACGGCATCAACCAGCTCCTGCGTGACGAGGCCCTTTCCGTAATCTTCGATGATGATGCCGTCGAGCGACGGGGCCAGGGTGCGCAATTCGTCGAGGATGCGGGCGATCCGGTTGGCGTCCGGCTTTGTCTTGCGTTCGTGATCGATCCGCACCACTTGCTGCTGCCGCGCCACCACCCGGGTTTTGGTGATGGTGGGGAAGCCGGGGACCTCCAGCAGATGATCGACGCCGATGCCGTTTTCGCCCAGCGTCTGGCGCAGCAGCTGGCCGTTGTCGTCCGGACCGATCAGGCCGATCAGCTCGACCGAGGCTCCAAAGGGCGTGAGATTGCGGGCCACATTCGCCGCGCCACCGGGAAAAAACGACTCGCGCTGCACCTCGACGACCGGCACCGGTGCCTCCGGCGAAATCCGCGACACACTGCCCCAAATGAAGCGGTCGAGCATCACGTCGCCGATCACCACGAGGCGCAGGCGGGAAAAAGCAGCGAAGAGGGCGTCGATGTCGTCCATGCGGGGAAAAGAAATCTGAGAGCGGATGGGGAGTGTAGGACGGGAGTCCGCCCTGTCCATCCGCGATCTTCCGATCAAGCTGCCGCCCTTGGTCGATCGCTTCCCCGAGGGGAAATCGAAACCAATCCACCCATCAACGCAGTTGCCGACACCACCGAGAGCATGTCTCGCCAGCGAAAATCCGGGACACCCGCCGTCGGGCAGGCTGGAATTTTCAGAAATTTCATTACCATAAAATTTATTTAGTGTCGATGGATATTTCGGGGAAATTAATAAAATTTAACCCGTTTCCGCCGGGCCAATCGGGGATTTTTGGAAATTCCGTCAATCAATCCCCCTCCCGTTTCACCACCGCGCGGAACCCGACCTCCACCTCGCGGGTCTGTCCCAGCCAATCCAGGAGGATGCGGACCCGCTCGCGGCCGGGGAGGACCTGGCGGACGAGCGCCGTCCAGCCGGCGAGGGCGCCCTCCACGATCTCGACGGTGTCGCCCGGCTCCGGGTCGATGCCTGCGGCGACTTCGCGCGGAGCGGTGGGGGGAAACTCGGCCATCATCGACTCGATGAGCGCCGGCTCCAGCGCGGGCAGGCCGCTGCCGAAGTGGACCGCGCCCGTCACCTGGGGGCTGGACTGCACCGCTCGCAGGCTCTCGCCGGGATCGAAACGGGCAAACAGATAGCCGGGGAACAACGCCTCGACGAACCAGACCCGGCCGCGCCGGGTGGCTTTCTCAAAGCGGATGCGGGGGCAATAGGGTGTCACTCCGGCCAGCCGAGCCAGCGAGGCGGCCGCGAGGTGCTCGGCTTTCGGCTTGGCGCGGATGACGTGCCACCCGGCATCGCTATCGCTGGCGGGCGGGGCGGTCATTCCGGCAGCCAGAGCCGCAGCTCGGGCGCGAGGGTGAAATCGTCCGATACGCGGTAGGCCTGACCGGCGGCGAGCATGACCTCGGTGCCGTCGGCGCGCCGGAGCTGGAGATGGAGCGGCCGCTGACCGGGGAAGCGCGTCACCGCGGCCCGGATCTCGGTCAGGGACCGCTCGGTGTCGCGGATGCAGTCGAGCGTGAGCACCACCGGCGGGATGCCGGGGTCGTGGTGGGCCTCCCGGCGCGGAGCCGGCGGGGGGGGATTCCGATCAGACCCTGTTTGATCGGCGATCAGACCCTGTTTGATCGGAACTGGCGGCGCCTTGGGATCGATGGTCAGCGGGGCCACGTCGATGGCGGTGAGCCGCTTGGACTCGGAGCGCTGGTCATCCTCGACCTTGGCGGTCAGGACGATGACGGCGCCTTTGGTGAGGAAATTTTTGCGCTTTTCGAAGACGTCGCTCCAGACCATAAGCTCGGTGTTGCCGGTGAAATCTTCGAAAAACACGACGGCGAAGGGTTTGCCATCGCGTTTGCCGTATTTGACGATGACTTCCTGCAGGATGCCGGCAAAGCGGTAGTCGATCTTGCCCCCGGTCTTGAGGGACTGGATCTCGGCGATCCGTCGGTATTTGCCGGCTTCGATGGTGGGCCGGTAGCGGTCGAGCGGGTGTCCGGTGACGTAAAAGCCGAGCAGTTCCTTCTCGTGGGCGAGGTATTCCTCGTCGGTCCACTCGACGCGCTCCTCGTCGGAGGTCTCGACGGGCGGGGCCACGGCCATGAGCTCGTTTATGTCGAAGAGGGACACCTGGCCCGAGGCGCGGTCGCGATGGGCGGCGCTGGCTCCGGCGATGACCTGGCCGACGCGGGAGAAAAGGGCGTCGCGCCGCTCGGTGGTGAAGTCGAAGGCGCCGGCCTTGATCAGGTTTTCCAGGATCTTGCGATTCACCACGCGGGTGTCGAGCCGGGCTGAGAAGTCCTCGAGCGAGGCAAAGGGGCCGTTCGCCCGGCGCTCGGCGATGGCGCTCTCCATGGCGCCTTCGCCGACGTTTTTGATGGCGGCGAGTCCGTAGCGGATGGCTTTGTTCCCGTCGGGCTTGGTCTCGGGGGCGAATTTCAGCAGGCTGCGGTTCACATCGGGCGCGAGGATCTCGATGCCCATGCGCTGGCACTCGGCGACGAAGATGGAGATCTTGTCGGTGTTGTTGATTTCGTTGCTCAGCAACGCCGCCATGAACTCGACGGGGTAGTTCGCCTTGAGGTAGGCCGTCTGGTAGCTGATCAGGCCGTAGGCGGCGGAGTGGGACTTGTTGAAGCCGTAGCCGGCGAATTTTTCGAGCAAGTCGAAGATCTCGTTGGCCTGTTTCTCGGGGATTTTGTTCACCCGCTGGCAGCCTTCGACGAAGATCTTGCGCTGTTTGGCCATCTCCTCGGGCTTCTTTTTGCCCATGGCGCGGCGGAGCAGGTCGGCCTCGCCGAGGGAGTAGCCGGCGAGGAGGTTGGCGGCGCGCTGCACCTGCTCCTGGTAGATGAGGATGCCGAAGGTCTCCTCGCTGGCTTCCTCCAGCAGGGGGTGGAGGTACTTTACCTTGGTCTTGCCCTTTTTCCGCGCGATGAAGTCGGGGATGAGGTCCATCGGCCCCGGTCGGTAGAGGGCGATGAGAGCGATGATGTCCTCGATGCGGTTCACGTCGAACTGCCGGCAGAGGTTCATCATCCCGCCAGATTCGAGCTGGAACACGCCGATCGTCTCGCCCCGGTTCAGCACATCGAAGGCAGGCTGGTCATCCAGCCCGATGGCATGGATGGAAAAGCCGGGGGTGTGGGCGTGGATCAGCTCGACGGCGTCCTGGATGACGGTGAGGGTCTTGAGGCCCAGGAAGTCCATCTTCAGCATGCCCAACTCGGTGAGCGGGGTCATGGCGAACTGGGTGGTGACTTCGCCTTCCTTGGCGCGGGTCAGCGGCACGTAGTCGGTGAGATCGCGGTCGCCGATGACCACGCCGGCGGCATGGACGCCGGTGCCGCGGGTGAGTCCTTCGAGGAAGGTGGCGTGCTTCCACAGCTCGGCGGACTGCTGGTTGGTCTCCAGCTCGGCCTTGAGATCGGGATTTTTCTTCCGCGCCTCGGCGAGGGTGATCTTCAGCTCGTTGGGGATCATCTTGGCGAGCCGGTCGCCTTCGGAAAAGCTCAACCCCATGACGCGGGACACGTCGCGGACCACGCTTTTGGCCCCCAGGGTGCCGAAGGTGACGATGTGGGACACGGCGCGCTCGCCATACTTCTGCCGGACATAGTCGATGACCTCGGGCCGACGGGTCTGGCAGAAGTCGATGTCGATATCGGGCGGGGAGATACGCTCGGGGTTGAGGAAACGCTCGAAAATAAGCCCGAACCGCAGCGGACAGAGGTCGGTGATGCCCAGCACATAGGCGACGAGCGATCCGGCGGCCGAACCACGGCCGGGACCGACGGGGACGCCATTGTCCTTGGCCCATTTCACAAAATCCCAAGTGATGAGGAAATAGGACACGAAGCCCATCTTCTCCATGACCGAGATCTCGTAGGCGAGGCGCTGGCGCAGCTCGCCATCGGTGTCGGCGCGGTCGGCATAGCGCCATTTCAGGCCGTCGAAGCACACTTTGCGGAAGTATTCCTCGCGGCTGCTGCCATCCGGCGCCTCGAACTGGGGATATTTCTCCGACGAGGCAGAATCGAGCTTGAGCTGAACGTTGCACCGGTCGGCGATGACCAGGGTATTCCGGATGGCGTCGGGATGCTCCTTGAACAGCTTTGCCATCTCGGGGGTGGTCTTGAAATAGACCTCCGGCGAGTAGCGCATCCGGTTTTCATCGAGCAATTGGGCGCCGGTGCCGATGCAGATCATCACATCATGTGTCTCGTGATCGGTGCGGTTGAGGAAATGAACGTCGTTGGCCGCCACGAGGCCGATGTCGAATTCCCGCGCGAAGGCGGCCAGATGTCGCCGGCACAGGGCCTGGGCCTCCATGCCATGGTCGTGGATCTCGAGGTAGAAATTCTCCCGGCCGAAGATGTCGATGAACTCCCCGATGCTGCGGCGGGCGCCGTCGAGGTCGTCGGCCTGGATGAGTTGGTTGATCTCGCCGGTGATGCAGCCGCTCAGGCAGATGAGACCCTCGGAATGGGCGGCGAGGGCCTCTTTGTCGATGCGGGGCTTGTAGTAGAGGCCCTCCAGATGGGCCATCGACACCAGCTTCATCAGATTGTTCCAGCCCTGGTTGTCGGCGGCGAGCAGGGTGAGGTGGGAGTTGCGCTTTTTGCTGGGGCCGCGCCCGTTGCCGGGCAACTCGACTTTGCGGTCAGTCATGGCCACCCCCGGAGGCGTCAGGTAGGCCTCGCAACCGATGATGGGCTTGATGCCGGCCTTTTTCCCGGCCATGTAGAAGTCGATGGCGCCAAAGACGTTCCCGTGATCCGTCATCGCCACGGCGGGCATCTTGCAGCGCTCGGCCTTCGCCATCAGGTCATCGATGCGGACGGCGCCGTCGAGGAGCGAATACTCGGTGTGCAAGTGCAGGTGGATGAACGGGTCGTTGGCCATGAGGGGTCGGGAAAACGGCGTAATTGATTGATGCTGAGCGATGGGCTCGAAATTACCAGGCGGCGCGAGCCGGTGTCGGACGGTCAGGACATCCTAAGGACCGGGCGAGCCCGCGCAACGGGAAAGTCGCCCTGCCGCCGGCGGGATCGGTCATCGGACAGGGTGGACGGATGGGTATCCAGCCCGTTCTCTGTCAAAATCTTCGATTTCACTGCGGCATCGTTTCTGCTACTATCGCGGCGAGTGCCCCGCCCCGGCGCTTCTCGGCAATCTGTGAACGACACCTCCCATACCGCCCCGATCACTCCGATCAACCGGCAGATGCGCATCGAGCCCGCCACGCTCGAGGACCTGCCGGAGTTGGTCGAGTTGGTGATGGCATTGCTGGAGATCGAGGAGGATTTCCAGCCGGACCGTGACAAGCAGGAAAAAGGCCTGCGGCTCATCCTTGAGCAGCCGAACCGCGGGCGGATTTTCGTCATCCGCACCGACTACCAGATCGTGGGCATGGTGAATCTGCTGTTCACCATTTCGACGGCCAAGGGGGGATTCGTGATCTTGATGGAGGACGTGATCATCCACCCCAACCATCGCGGCCAGGGTTTCGGCACCCGGCTGGTCGAGTACGTCATCGATTTTGCCCGGAAAAAGGATTTCAAGCGCATCACGCTGCTGACCGACCGCATCAGTGCGGAGTCGCAGCGCTTTTTCCAAAAGCTCGGCTTTGCCCATTCGCACATGATCCCGATGCGGCGGAATTTCGACGAGTGACGGCCGCCATGAGTCTGCGGGAGAGACAGCGCGAGCTGATCGACGATTACTCGATCATCGAAGATCCCGCCGAGCGCTTCCAGGCCATCGTCGATCGCGGGCGCCGGGCGGCTCCGCTGCCCGAGGAGGCGCGGGATGACGACCATCTGGTGCCGGGCTGCACCTCGCGCGTCTGGCTGGCGGGGTGGCTGGACGAAGAGACCGGAACGTGCCAGTACCGCGCCGAAGCCGACGCCCCGAGCATCCACGGCGTGGCCACGATGCTGTGCGCCCTCTACTCGGGTGCCGCTCCGGCCGAAGTCGTGGCGGTCGAGCCCGATTGTCTCGCGGAGCTGGGAATCGACCGCCAGCTTTCGCCCACCCGCCTGCGCGGTCTCGGCCAGATCCGGCGGCGCATCCGGGAGTTGGCGGAAGCCTGGCTCTGAGCCACAATCGGCAGGCTATCCGGCGGCTCCGAGCCCGAGATTGGGGTCGATATCCTGATCCAACCGGGTCGGATCGGCGGAGAGACCCTGTTTGATCGCAGCGACGTAGGCGATCATGGCGGCGTTGTCGGTGGTGTAGGCCGGGGCGGCGATCCGCAGGTCCAGACCTCGCGAGTGACAGGCTGCGGTCATGGCCTCGCGGAGCCGGCTGTTGCAGCTCACGCCGCCACTGACGGTGACGAGCCGCTCGCCGGTGTCGGCTGCTGCAGCGAGGGTCTTCGCCACCAGAACGTCGATGACGGCTTCCTGGAACGAGGCGCAGAGATCAGTCACGGTGTCTTCGCCGGGAGGGCTTTCCAGCTTTTGAAGCAGGTAATAGACCGCCGTCTTCAATCCGCTGAAACTGAACTGGTAGTCCCCGCTGTCGATCATGCTCCGCGGCAGGTCGTAGGCGGCGCGGTTGGCCCCGGGGCGGCGGGCGCGGCGATCGATCTCCGGCCCGCCGGGATAGGGCAGGCCCAGCATCTTGCCGACTTTGTCGAAAGCCTCGCCGGCGGCATCGTCGCGGGTGCTGCCGAGGACCGTGTAGTCACCCGCGGCGCGCGTGTGGACGAGCAGGGTGTGGCCGCCGCTGACGACGAGGGAGAGATTCGGCCGGACGCCGCCGGGATCGCCGATAAAAGGCGACAGGAGATGTCCCTCGAGGTGATTGACGGCATGGAATGGCAGCCGGAGGGCGAGGGCCAGGGCCTTGGCGGTGGTATTCCCAATGAGCAGGGAACTCGCGAGGCCGGGACCCGAGGTGGCGGCGATGGCAGTGAGATCGGCCGGGCGAATGCCGGCCTCGCCGAGGGCCTGCTCGATCAGGGGCCGCAGGATGAGGTTGTGATTGCGCGAAGCCAGCTCGGGGACGACGCCGCCATAGGGCTGGTGCAGGGCGATCTGGGAGGAAATGGCCCCACAGAGGATCTCGCCGCTGTCGCCGCGGGCGATGGCCACGGCGGTCTCATCGCAGGAGGTCTCGATGGCGAGCACGAGCCCGCCGGCTGGAGATGGCGCAGTCACCGGGCGATCGGTCCCTGGGGCCGCCTCACTGGCCGCCTTCCTTCTTCTTCTCCGGCTCCGGCGCGGCAGGGGGCGCCTCTCCGGCTGCGGTGGCGGGCTTCCCGTCTGCCTTGGGGGCGCCGGCCTCGGCGACTTGTGAGGCGGCGGCAGCGGGTGCAGCGGGACCGGGCTTGCGATTGGTATAGACGAGCGCGCCTTTCATGGCGTCGACGGCCCGGATGAGCTGGAGATCCTGAAAACCGTCGATCTTTTTTCGGTCCTCGGGGGTGAGCGTCTCGCGATTGAACCAGCGGACGAGCTGCTCCTCCTCCTTTGGCGTGAGGCTGGCGACGATATTGGGAATGACGCCGTTTTCGTGGATGGTGCGGTGGCTGGGTGTGTAGTACTTCGCGGTGGTGAGGCGGATGGCTTTGCCGTCGGTGCCGTCGAGCGGCATGATGGACTGGACCGAGCCCTTGCCGAAAGAGGTCTCGCCGACCACGATGGCCCGCTGCATGTCCTGCAAGGCACCTGCCACGACCTCGGAGCCGCTGGCGCTGGCGTAGTTCATCAGGATGGCGACGGGGTACTCGCGCTCGCGGCGTTTCCGGTTCGCCAGGGTGCGGTAGGGGCGTACCTCGCCGGAGCCGGGCTTGCCCTCGGTGGTGAGCACCAGTGAGCCGGCGGGCACGAACTCGCCGATGATGTCGATGGCCACGTTCAGAAGGCCGCCGGGATTGTTCCGCAGGTCGAAGACGAAGGCCTGCATGCCCTGCTTTTCCAATTCATCAAGGGCGTCGGCGAGTTCGTCGGCTGACGGATCGCTGAACTGGAGCAGCCTGGCGTAACCGATCTTGTAGGGCGCGGTCAGCTTCTCGTCGAGCAGGGTCACATCCTTCAGGGTGCTCTGTTTGATGACTTCTCGGGTCATCTCGACGTCGATCAGGGCCTTGGTGGAGGGGCGACGGAGGGTGAGCTTCAGCTTCTCTCCCGGCTTTCCTTTCAGCAGGGCGACGGCTTCGCTCAGGCCAATGTCCTCGGTGAGTAGATTGTTGATCTTGAGGATCTGGTCGCCGGGCAGCACGCCTGCCCGGGCCGCCGGGCCGTCCTCGCGCACGCTGACGATGCTGAGGAGGTCGCCGCGGGTGGAAATGGTGATGCCGACTCCTTCGTAGGTGCTCCCGGTGTCCTGCTGGAGCTGCTCGAACACTTTCGGCTGCATGAACTGGCAGTGCGGGTCAAGCTCGGCGAGCATGCCGGCCAGGGCGCTGTTGATGAGCCGCTCGTAGGTGACTTTCTCGGGATCCACGTAGTTCTGCCGCACGATCTCAAGCACGCGAGTGAACAGGGCGATCTGCTCAAAGGCCTCGGCATCCTCGTCATCGGCCGCCGGAGCTGCGGCTGGCGCGGCCTTTTCCTTTTCAGCCGGCTCTGGCTTGGCTGGCGCGGGCGTCTCCGGCTTTTTCTCTTGGGCAACGAGTGGCGAGAGCCACAGCAAGCCCAGGAGGCCACAGGTGAGACCGGAGATGATCGAGCGTTTCATGGGCGCAGTGTCCGGGCATCGGGGGCGATTTTCAAGCCTTGTCCTCCTGACTGGGCGGCGCAAAAAAGACCGCCAGCCAGACGGTGTCGGTCCCGGCGTCGGTCGCTTCGACCCGGTGGCGGCAGCGGGCGGGGATGCGGAGCCAGTCGCCCGGCAGCAGGGCGCGGTGGTGATCGGAAAAACGCACCGTCGCCGAGCCGCTCAGCAGCGCGACCCATTCCTCCTCGGCCTGATCGTACCAGAAACCTTCCGGCGAAGCATGACCCCTCGACACGATGCGCTCGATACGCACCGGACCTCGCCCTTGGGCCAGGATCTCGGTGACTTCGACGGGCATGGCGCGGTCGATCGGAGCAAAGAGGTGGCCGGAGTCGGGTGTCTCGTTCATCCCGGCAGCCTCGGTGCGATCGGCCGGCTGACCAAGGAGAAAACCCGTTGCACCGGAGACGGATTGCGGCAGCCTCCCCGTGCGCGGAGACTCCATCCCATCCCAACACCCGCCGGCAAAACCATCCATGGAAAGCGGTCACATCACCTGCCCCAATTGCGGCCACGAATTCGAGATTTCCGATGCCCTGACCGGGCAGATCCGCGAGCACTTGCGGGCCGAACTCCAGGCCGACATCGTCCGCCGCGAGGCCGAAACCAAGCGGAAGCTCGAGGAGATCGCGGCGCGCGAAAGCCAGCTCGACGAGCAGGTCGAGGCCCGGCTGAAAACCCGGCTTTCCGAAGCCCAGGCCAAGGCCGCCAAGCAACTCGAAGAGCGCTATGCCCTCCAGATGCGGGACCTCCAGGAGACACTGCACCAGCGGGACACCGATCTGAAGCACTTTCGGGAGCAGGAGTTGGCTCTGCGCAAGGAGAAGCGCGACCTGGAAAAGGCCCGCGAGCAGGCCGAACTGGACCTCGCCCGCCAGCTTGATGCCGAGCGCACCCGCATCCGGTCCGAGGTCCAGCGTCAGGCCGACGAACAGCACCGGCTGAAGGAACTCGAAAAGGAAAAGACCATCGCCGATCTTAAGGCCGCTCTCGACGCCATGCGACGCAAGGCTGAGCAGGGCTCGATGGAAACGCAGGGCGAGGTCCTGGAGCAGGACTTCGAGGCCAGGCTGCGCGCCTTTTTTCCCCTCGACGACATCGCACCGGTGCCGAAAGGCATCCGCGGCGCCGATCTGGTCCATACGGTGCGCACCCCGCTCCGGGTCGATTGCGGCATTCTCCTCTGGGAAATCAAGAATACCAAGGCCTGGGGCGGCGACTGGATCGCCAAGCTGAAACAGGACATGATCGACACCCGCGCCACACTCGCCATCCTGATGTCGGTGGTTTTGCCCGAGGGCATCGAGCGTTTCGGTCTTGTCGACGGCGTGTGGGTGTCAGACCCGGCCTCGGCCCTGCCCCTCGCGGCGGCGTTGCGTGAGCAATTCGTGGCTCTGGAGCGCGAGCGGCAGTCCTCTGTCGGCAAAAGCGTCAAGATGGAGATGCTCTACCAGTATCTGGCCGGCACCGAGTTCAAGCAGAAGATCGAAGGCATCGTCGAGGGCTTCACCGCCATGCAGGATCAGCTTGCGCGGGAGCGGCGCGCCATGGAAAAGCAGTGGAAGGAGCGGGAAAAGCAGATCGAGCGCGTCGTGAAGAATACCGTCGGGCTCTATGGCGACATGCAGGGCATCATCGGAGGGCAAATCCCCGAGATACCGGCTCTTGAGCTGGACGGTGGAGCCGCCAGAGCCCTGCCGACCCGAAAGAAGGCCGCCTCCGCCGGTGCCGAGGACGACGAAGCCGACGTGACCGATGGATTGCTCGAATTTGGCGATGATTGATGGATCGATGATGCCGCCGAGGTTCACTCCGCCCGGACCATGCGCGATACCGACGACTTCTCTCCACCTGACGACGAACCATTCCGGTTGTCATCGTCGCGGTTGGTGCTGCAAACGCTCCTCGAAGCCGGCAACCTCGACCGGGTCGTCGCCGAGGCACGGCGCTTTCTGGAGCAGGATCCCGAGGACTCCACGGCGCACTTTTACCTTGTCCTGGCTCTGACCGATCTGAAACGGCGGCGCGAGGCCCAGATGCATCTCGATCACCTGCTCGCCGCCGAACCAGAGGCAGCCCGCACCCACCTCGCGGCGGTCTGTCTGTATGCCTCTGCGGAGCACTGGTCCAAAGTCCAGCACCATGTCAACGAGGGGCTCCGCATCGATCCGGACCACGGCTTTTTCCACCGTTTCGCCGCCATAGCCTCCCTGAAAAAGCTCGACCTGGCTGCCGCCCGGAGACACATCGCCCGCGCCCGTCAATTGGATCCGGATGATGCCGACACCGCCAATCTGTATATCCGCATCCACGGCGCGACTGAGACCACCGCGGCCGATGCGGTCAAGCGCCTCGACGACTACCGCGCCGCCCTGCGCCTCGATCCCCACAATGCAGCGCTTCACAACAGCATCGGCGACCTCCACCTGAATGAACTGGCCGATCCGCTCGAAGCCGAGCGCGCCTACCGCGAAGCCCTGCGCATCGAGCCGGACAACCCTATCTACCAGCAGGATCTTTTCCAGGCCGTCGCCGCTCGCAGTATCACCTATCGGCTCTTCAGCATTCCGAGTCGCACCTTTGCGTGGCTTCACCTCGTGACCGCGACGATCGCGCGGCAGCCCTGGCGGATCATCTTTCTGGTCATCGGAGCCAAAGCCGTGGCGGCATTCCTCATTTGGCTACTGCTGGCAACCCTGATTTTCTGGCCCGGCGGCAAAGCGTACGAGTGGCTCCTCGTCTCCGAGATCCGTCGGGGCTCCGCGGCGTCGGATACCGAGTTGCGACTTTGGTTCTGGCTTCGCCGCTGGCCGCGCTGGGTGCGGTTCGGACTTTTTCTCGGTTTCAATATGGGGCTTTGGGGCGCCTGTTTCGCCCTCCTCGGCCTGCCGATCGCGGCGGGATACCTGATCGTTGCGGTTTTTTCGGCCGTCCACCTGTTGTTTGTCTCCATCGCCTGGGCGATTCGCCGCGGGCGAGCCAATTCCGCCCTGCAGAGACGCGAGCGCCGCCGCACACCCCCTCCACTACCGGTCCGTCAATGACGCCCGTGCTCAGTAAGTGAGCAATGCCGAGATGGGAAACCCGTCCGCCGCCTCGTGGATCGCCTTGCGCCCGTCGAGAAAAGCCAGCTCGATGAAAAAGCTCGCCCCGACGATCTCGCCGCCTAGCTCCCGGACCAATTGCAACGCCGCAGCCGACGTGCCGCCCGTGGCGAGCAGATCGTCCACCAGCAGCACACGCTCTCCTGGCGAAATGGCATCCTCATGGATCTCGATGACACTTTCTCCGTACTCGAGCGCATAGCTCACCGAGCGCGTGCGCCAAGGCAGTTTGCCCTTTTTCCGCACCGGCACCAGCCCCGCGCCGATCCGGTCCGCCACGGCAGCCCCAAAAATGAAGCCCCGTGCATCGATGCCAACGATCTTGTCCACCGGTGTCCCGCCGATCGACTCAACCAGCCCGTCAATCGCAAGCCGGAACAGGGCGCCATCCGCCAGTACAGGCGCGATGTCCTTGAACACGATCCCTTCCTTCGGGAAGTCGATCACATCGCGGACGGCGGCAGAGAGGCGGTCGATGTCGGTGTCTTTCATCGAGCCGATAGTGGACCCTCCACACACTGGGGTCAAACGCACTGTTATCGTGCCACTGCTATCGTGCCGGCGCCACCTTGGGCACCATCTACTCCATCTACTTTTTATAGTGCCGGAGAAATAAACGAAAGAATGCTTGCATTCGGCCATCGGCATGCCATTTTGGATGGATCAGTTTCCCGCTCAGCCACCCTGCCTGACCCATGAGAGCTTCCAGACTTATTCCCGATCGCGGTGACGGCTATTTTCATGTCGTCTCCCGCGTGGTCGACAAGCGCTTCATCTTCAATGCCAAGGAGAAAAACCA
>JAEUHH010000086.1 GCA_016795505.1 Verrucomicrobiales bacterium
CAGCATCGGCCCGCCAAAGCTGGTCTGCGGCCCTACACGGCAAAAACTCGCAATCGCCCCGCCCGGAAAAACCACCCCAAATCACCGCCAAATCAGGCCAAGGCTTGCGTCAGCGCGAACCTGTGGGACGGCTGTGATCCAGATTTGCAGCAGATGCAGCGGTTCGGAGGAGGAGGGATTGAATTCGCTGTGTGTCACCCCCGAGCCCGCGCTCATCAGTTGGATCTGTCCGGGCCGGAGGATGCGGCCATTGCCCATGCTGTCACGGTGCTGGAGGGCGCCTTCCAGCACGTAGGTGAAAATCTCCATGTCGCGATGCGGGTGGGTGGGGAAGCCGCCGCCGGGTGCGACGCGGTCCTGATTGATCACCCGCAGGGTGCGGAATCCCATGTGGGCGGGATCGTAATAGCCCGCAAAGCTGAACGAGTGCCGGGCGTCCAACCAACCGTGGTCGGCATGGCCGCGGTCTTCGGATCGGCGAATGGTGAGGGGCGATGAGGCGATTTTCATGAAGCCACCATGCCGGAGACGCGCAGGCGATGCCAATACTTCCTGCTTCACAAGTTCATGACTTTGGGTTATGAACTCCCCGAACGGCATGGAATTTCATCAGTTGCGGTATTTCGTCGCGGCGGCGGAGGCGTCGAGCGTGACCCGGGCGGCCGAGCGGCTGCGCGTTTCCCAGCCGGCCCTGAGCCGGCAGATCGCGGTGCTGGAGGATGAGTTGGGGGTGAAACTCTTCGACCGGGTGCGAAAGCGCATCCAACTCACCGAGGCGGGCCGCTACTTTCTGCCGAAGGCCCGCCAGCTCCTCTGCGACGCGGAGACCGGCATGCAGCAGGTGCGGGAGCGGTTCGGCATGGCGCGGCGGACCATCCGGCTGGGATTCCTGCCCCCGTTTCTCGACGATGTCATCATCCCGGCGGTGAAGGCGCTGCGGGCAGAGGCACCGCGGGTGGAGGTCTCGCTCTTCGAGTTGCCTCCGCGAGCTCAGCTTGACCGGTTGCGCGATGGAGAGCTGGATCTCGCCATTTTGGGCAATCTGGCGGCCGGTGACCGCGAGACGTATCGCGTCGAGTGCCTGGGGCGGAGCCGGATGGCGGCCGTAGTGCCGGAGGACCATCGGCTGGCCGGCCGGCGGCAGATCGACTTGAAAGATCTTGCCACAGACCCCTTCATCTCCCTGTCAGACGTCCTCTATCCCGGGCGGCGGCAGTTTCTGCGCGGGCTGTGCCAGGGACAGGGCTTCGAGCCCCGCATCGTGGAGGAGAGCGACTCGCTGCCGCTGTTGCTGGGCGCGGTTTCCACCGGTCTGGGCGTGGCCTTGCTGCCCGCCCACAGCCGCAAGCTGCCCCATACCGGCGGAGTATTCATCCGCTTGCGGCGTCCGGTGGCGTATGCCGAGGTGCTCGCTGTGTCCTTGGGCGATCCGTCTGCGGAGCCACTGGCCAGTCTGTTGAAACACTTGAGAAATTCCGCCTCCGCGGCGATTCTCGGCGACTGAGGTGATCCGGTCAGGCAAACACGGCGGCGGATTCCGGATAGAGCGCGGTCAGGCACTCGCGCAGCCAGATTTCGACCGATTTCTCATAGCGATCCGCCAAAGTGGCCGCCGATTCGCTCCGGCCCCGTTTCCAGAAGCCGGCCACGGTGTCCTGATGCCGATCCACCACGGCGGCAACGATCTTGGACCAGTGGTCGGGATCCTCCGCCGCGTCCTGCCAGCGGCCGCGTCCCCGACCGAAGTGAGCCACGGCGAGGTAGAGCAGCAGGCAGAAGCGGATCTCGTCGCGGAAGTGCGCCTCCGTCCAACGAACCGTCTGGGAGTCGCCCTGGGTGAGATTGTAGCCGCGGGCGAGCGCATAGCTGGTCGCGCCACCCAGGATGGCCCCGATGGCCGCACCGGACCCGAAGGAAATGCCGTGCGAAGCCAGATCCAGCGCCACCCCGCCGAGCAGTCCGCTGACCGCGCCGCCGCCGATCGAGGCGATGATCTCATCGACCCGCCCGCCGGTGGCGGTGAATTCCTCCCGCGCCGTCTCTGCAAACTGCCGCGCGGTGGCACCGTCGATACCGTGGCGGGTGATGAGGTCGTTCAGGGCGGCCTCGGTGCGCTGGCGGAGCCGCTCATACATGGCCTGTTGCAGGCGGTCGAACTCCGCATCGCGCGCCTTCCGGTCCACGAGCTGCCGCAGGCGTCCCAACAGGTTGGTTTGCGAAAGCGCCTCGCTGTCCGTGGCGGATTCGGCCAGGAGCCGGGCGAGACGCGCGGCGCTGTCGCGGAAAACGGCGAGCTGGCTTTCGCGCCACGCCGACACGAGCCGGGCGGCTGCGGCCCGGCGTCCGCGGTCCTCCAACAGGCCCGTGGCGAGGTCCAGCAGGCGGTGCTCCTGCACCCAGCAGCGGGTGAAGGCGTCGAGGGTGACCACGTGGCGTGCCACCGGGTGCCGCTGCATGAGTTGGCGGATCTCGTCCTCCCGTGCGCGCGCCGATTCCGGGTCGGGCTGACCCGTCTGGTTAAGAGCGACGATGACGGGACGCTTCATCAGGCCCAGGATTTCCATCTCCGCGTCGATGTAGCCGACCTGCTCGGGCTTTTGCGACACGTCGATGACATAGACGACCACGTCGGCATGGTCGCGCACGTTCCGCAGCGCGGTCTGGCTGTGATAGAGCGAGGCATCGCGATGGCGGTCCCAGACTTGATGGAGGAACCAGCCGATGGGGTTCGCTTCCTGACGGATGCGACTGGCCAGCTTCGACAGATTCGAGCCAAAGCCGGGCGTGTCCCACAGATGCAGCGCCTCGCCGTCGGGAGCCTCGATGAGCGGGTAACATTTGGCCTCGACCGTGACGTGGGCGCGGTCCTCCACCTCGCCGACATCCTGGCGCAGCAGGGTGCGCAGCAGAGTGGTTTTGCCGGCGTTGGTGTGCGAGATGAGGCTGAAGACGATGGGCATGGGGCGGCGGCGGGATCAGCGTTCGGGAAAGGCGGCCACGGTATCGTCGAGCGGGCCGGCGAGCTCGCGCCACGCGGCGATGCGGCCGGCGCGGCGGTCGGTGAAGTCGGGCAATTGGCGGCGGGCGAGATCGTAGGCCTCCGCGTCGAGTCGCAGGTGCAGGCGGGTGTCGGGCGCATGCCGGGCGAGTTGGTCGCGGATCTGGCGGATCCATTCGCCGTGGGTTTCATCCTCCGGAGTGGCGGCGAGATCGACGACGAGGATGAGGTGTGCGGGCAGGCCGGCGGCCAGTCCGGGGAGATCGGCGAGAAAGGCTTCCTCACCGCCCAGCGAGACCGGCGGGAGCCAGTCGAGCCGCACCGGCACTCCGAGTTCGTGTTCAATGTGGCGGCGCAGGGCGGCTTCGCCTGTCGGGCTGGGACGATGGCAATACGCGACCGCCCGCACCGGCAGGGCGGTGCCGAGCGCCTCGGCGAGGAGTCGCTCGAAGTACAGTCCTACCGACGGCAGCGTGCGCGGATCGACCGATCGCTCCCGGCGGCGGGCCGCGACGATCTGCCAGGCCGCCAGCAGTAAACGGGGGACGATCACGAACAGCGACATGGTGACGGCGTGGAGATGGATCCAGCGGGCCGCATTTTCGCCCGCGGCGTCGGTCGATCCACCCGAGCGGCGGAGCTGGGCGAGCGAGTCCGCGTCGGGGATGGGAATGCCGCTGACGGCCGAGGCCGGACCGAGCACGAAGCCGAGGATGCGGCGCAGCGAATCGGGGGAAAGGAAGGTGCTTTCCCAATAGGCCCGGTATTCGTTCGCGATGCCCTTCGCATACATGCCCGCGAGGGCCGAGGCGGCCAGGATGGCGGCGGCGAGGTGCAGGGAGGCGCGGAGTCGGGCGCGGATCACCGGCACGCGGAGGGCGGTCCACCGACGGCGGAAATCGGCCAGGCCGAGGCTGAGCGGAGCCGGCAGGGCGGTCGCGGCATCGGTCCGGGGCGGGGAAAACTCCAGCCAGCCGGCCAGTCGGTCGAGCCAGCCCGGCTCGGCGGGGTCGGTCGATTCCGATGAAACAGGGTCTGATCTCCGATGCCACCCTGTTGATCCGGAAACCAGCTCGACGAGATAGACCACGGCATTCCACACCAGGATGCCGATCAGGGGAAAGGACAGGATGTTGACCGATTTTTCCGCCCCCAGCGCCTGGCTGAACCAGCCGAGCGCGGCAGCGGCGATGAAAAGCACCGGCGCGGCCTGCCGGAGCCGATGGGGTGGCTGCAGGCTGGGAGCACTGTCCGGCTGGTGCGAGGCGAGCCAGTCGAGCAGGCGGTGGGAACGGTCGGCGAAAAAGCGGTCTTGATCCGAGCGGCCCGATTCACGGGACAGGGCGCGCGAGGCGTCGCGGGTCACCGAGGCGCGGGTCTCGGCGGGAATCACGATACCATCGGGATCCGCTCTCTCGACCGAGAGCGTGAGCAGGATGGATCGCAGGTTGCCGGGGCGCATGTAAGGGGGAAGTGGAATGAGGAGACGAGATGGAAACGCAACTAATCGCGTTTTTTCCCCGCCGCACCAAGGGGAAAAAGGGACGGGACATTGCCCGCAGTTTGTCGGGGAGAGAGAGGCCCTTGGAAGGAAACGGCCACGTTCTTCCGAATACGGATACGGGTGTCGGTAGCCGCCGTCGCCAGACGGTAGTTTGCCAGTCTGGCATTACTTGGGGGAGCGATAGAAGTGCCGCCGATCAACCATGAAGGAAAGTCTGGCAAAGGCATCGAAACTTCGGTAGGATCGACGGAACGTGATTCTGCCAGCCGGTCCATGATGTCCACCGCCACGTTTCCAAAAACCTCCCACGCCGAGACCCTCGGCGCGTGGGTGTTGGTGCGGGACGAGCGTACGGTGTATGACGAGTGGAGCCGAGCCGGGTGGCGTCCCGGCGAGTCAGATTCCGCCGCAGGCGGAACCCGCAGGGAGGGCTGCCCTTGGGGCGGGCGGACCGTCAACCCCGTGGCGCAGATCGATGCGGCGGGGCAGGTGGTGCAGCGGCACCTGTGGGGCACGGACCTGAGCGGTTCGATGCAGGGAGCCGGCGGCGTGGGTGGCCTGCTGGGCACCTGGGACAATGGCGCGACGACCCGCGACGGCAGCGAGCCGAGCGATGGCGTGGCGCGGGGCTGGGTGTGCGCGTATGACGGCAACGGCAATGTCAGCGCGGCAATCGCGGCCACGGTCGCGGGTGGTGGCGCGAGCGGTAATGGCGGCGGAGCCGGAACGGTGCGGGTGGCGCGCTACGACTACGACGCCTTCGGCAAGACCCTGGCGACGTGGGGTGACGGAGCCGTGGCGGAGGCGAACCGGTATCGGTTTTCGACCAAGCCGGAGGATGGGACGGGGTTGTTGTATTATGGCTACCGGTATCTGGATACGCGGATGGGGCGGTGGGTGTCGCGGGATCCGATTGGGGAGAGGGGTGGGGTGAATGTTTTGACGCTCCCCTCAAATAATATTACAATAAATATTGATCGATTGGGATTGGAGGTCGTTTGCGGCATTACTGCAACATTTGATTACTCTCAGGATATGGGGGTCCTTAGAGATCTGCCTTGGTTCACGCCGATTCCAGGGCATGATTACAGTGGGCATATATTTGTAGGACAGTTAACACTGCATGGAGCCAATGGAACCGATATAGCAAGCTACCCAATTGTAACGGGAGGTTACCGATCTGAAAATAATCGAGTACAACCAAACGATGACACAGGAGCCCCATCAGGTAACTTTGAGGTTGGAACAACCCCTTCTGGAGGAAATGTAGCGGGATTTCCAGTGTATGGAACTGCAGATCTCGGAAGGACAGCGATTGAAATTCACGGCGGAAATCAATCTGCTGGTTGCTTGACGTTTCCAGGCGGGGGGAGTTGGGATGAATTTTCTGATCATATGTTAGACACACATAGCGCCGGGGTTAGGAGAGTGCCTATAACGATTGCATACGTGGGAGTTTATCCGATCGGAAATCGTTCACTTGATCCCGATGGGGGCGATGAAACACCGTCTCGCCAACCTGATTTTCCGTGCCCTGCTTGCCCGTCTGCCAATCAAACGGCGAATTAAATTTGGAGTCAATGAATGCAAATCGAAAATATTTGGCGGTAGTATTGGCTTTATTTCTATGCAGTTCGTGCGCTAATCAAAGAAGTGGATTCAAATCGGCCATCGAGAGCAGGTTTGATACCATTGCGCGTAGAGGCGAGTTAAACACTAATCCATTAGAGGGGTTGGAATTGGGATCGGATGTCGAATCTATTATTTGCAGGGGCGTTAGCGATTCAATTGAATCTGTCGTCCTCGTTTACGCTGACGGTGGCATGCGGTCGCTGCTTTGGGATGGCAAAGAATTTTTTGAATTCGGTCAGGCAAGGCTCCCAGATTCAATTTCAGTTGAAGAATCTGTCGCAAGTGAGGCGCAGCGTATTGTTAATGAAAGCCGAAATTTTGTAATTTTAGTTAGTAAACGCTTCGCTAAGGGGCAGCCAAAAATTTCTGTCCCTTGAATTTAGAGGGACGGGAAAACTATAAAATTATAAAGGGACGGGTCATTTATTGAAAAATGATGAATGCAATTGGACTTAAATTGGGTTTGACTATTTCCATATTTTTTCTAGCCGCGGGCGGCGCTAGTGAAGAAAGGGGTGAGAATTCAAATGGTTCGAAATTATTTGGAGAGATGGCCGAAATCCTCGATGAATCCGAGGTGCGTATTTCCATTTCTGTTTATCGACCAGATCTGGACCATAGGAAAGAAGAGATTGCGCGGGGGCTGCATGAAGGATATTTGGTTGTAGGCGATGCAAAAAAACTGCTTCGAGATAATCTCCTGAAGTATCCATTTGTGGTAAAACCAATTGAAGATGCGAACGGTATTCCGGATTTCGCTGACTTCACGGGATTTTTCATTATTGAGCCCAAGGGGAGGGATTTCTTTTTTCGGCTCGACTTAGATACGTATGACTTTGTCACCGTATGGAAGAAGAGAAACTCCGATTCTGGGGCTATCGATTCTGAGACGGGTGTTTGGTTCGATTGTGAGCGAACGGTGTATTTGGTTTGCGAAACGCTTCGAAATATGCTGAAGAAAGGAATGTAGGAGCGCTTCACTAAGAGTCTGCCAGAAAATATCGACAAAAGGGACCTCGGCCAACAGCAGAGTAAAGTCTGGTCAAAACCTGAAAGCTTCGATAGAGTCCTCAGAACGCTATTCCTCCGACCGGCTCATGATTTTAGTCGCCACATTTTCGAAATCTGTTCACGCCGACACCCTCGGCGCGTGGGTGCTGGTGCGGGACGAGCGGACGGTGTATGACGAGTGGAACCCCGTGGCACAGATCGATGCGGCGGGGCAGGTGGTGCAGCGGCACCTGTGGGGCACGGACCTGAGCGGCACACCGCAGGGAGCCGGCGGCGTGGGTGGCCTGCTGGGCACCTGGGACAATGGCGCGACCACCTGCGACGGCAGCGCGCCGGGCGATGGCGTGGCGCGGGTCTGGGTGTGCGCGTACGACGGCAACGGCAATGTCAGCGCGGCGATCGCGGCCAAGGTCGCTGGAGGCAGCGCCGGAACGGAGAGGGCGGCGCGCTACGACTGCGACGCCTTCGGCAAGACCCTGGCGACGTGGGGCGACGGGGCCGTGGCGGAGGCGAACCGGTATCGGTTTTCGACCAAGCCGGAGGATGGGACGGGGTTGTCGTATTACGGCTATCGGTATTTGGATACGCGGCTGGGACGGTGGGCGTCGCGGGATCCGATTGGGGAGGATGTTGAAATAAATTTATGGCTTTAATATGCCGATTAAAAAGATAACTAAAGTGGTATTGACGCTCTCAATTTTAGGGTCGTTTTTGATAATTCTATTGAGCTTGAATGATGTGAAACCCAGGAGCGCATTCATTAAGTGGACTGGACTTGAATTGCCTGAACCAGCTTCCGAAGAAAAGGCATTTCTCTTTATTCACGACTCGGATTATGTAAACGGATGCTTCTTTTTCAGATGTGATCTACCAGAATCTGACTTTGAAAAATTTGTGACGAATTACTCATTGGAAATTTTGAAAGATTATTCGAATGTTCGTATTAGAATAAGCAGGGAGGAGGCTCCTGATTGGTGGCGCGAAGGGGCTTTAATAGAAATGCCGGTTCATTTTCGAAGAATTCCCGGTGACCCAAGATTTTGTCAAATTACATTTTGGAGTGGGGGTAGGATGTACTTTTTACAAGATGGCCCATTTGACACCGGTAGGCTTATGGGAAACGAGATTCGGATTCGATACTGATGTAATTTCTGCCTTTTGGAAGCTTCGCGGGCACTTCGCTTACGGCCTGTTGAAAAATCCTTCCCAGGTCAAGCCTTCTGGATAAACATGCCCCATGTTCGAGGAACGCGACGCGATAATTTAGAGGGACGGGAAAACTATTAAGATATCTTGCCAAATGATTGCAGGCTTCTTGAATAATAAGGCAAAGACACTTGACTGAAACAGTAGCGACTGCTGCATTAAATTTAGGTGTGAAACCAATCCCAATCCAAATGAAGAATCCAATGAAATTCCATTGCGACGCGATATTGACGCGCGATTTAATTCTACTTAGTTAAATTTCCGGCAACGTCGGTTTGTGTTTCTTTCTGCGGTCAATGTCTCGTTGGCGTTGTTTGTGCCGCTCTCGAATTCTTGCCAGCACTTCATCTTCCGTTGCTCCTTTCCGCGGCAGGAAGTAGTCGAGAAGTTCGGTGATGTCACGGGTACTGAGAAGCGGAGTTTCCTTCTGAGCCTCCATTCTCAGTTTTGTGCTCAGCAGCAAGGCCATGCAGACGAGCGCCATGTGATGATGCCATCCCTGCCAGACGCGCACCTGATACTGCGCCATGCCGAGCTGACTCTTCGCTTCGTGGAAGGCCTGCTCGATCCAGAAGCGTTGCCCTTGCAGCCAGCCGTAGCGCTTCCAGTTCTTCTCGGCCAGCAGGTTTGTCAGGGTGTATTTGTAGCTCCCGTCCAGATCGCGCCGCACGATCAGTTTGCGTTTGCGGGGCTTCGCCCAGGCTTTCTCCCAGCACCATACCTCCCGGATCCATAACCGAGTCCAGAGCTCGCCTTTTTGTCCCTGCCGGTAGGAAAGTTTGCGATGGCCTTGGGCGAACTCTTCCTCCACCAGCTTTTCCAAACTCACGTAGCGGACGTTGTTCCCGACATGAAGACGCGGCCATTTTCGCGGACGCCCATTCCGGGCCGATCCCTCTTCGAGGGGTTCCAGTTTCGGTTCCCCCAACCAGACTTTGGTGATCTTGTTGACGTCCGCCACAAACGATTCCCCCATGTCTTCCAACTCGTTGAGCAATCGGGCGTTGCTGCCATACAAACTATCCATCCCGATCCAGCCGTGGCGCGATCCCCGCGCCCGCGCTTCACGGGCCATCTCCAAGGCCAGTCGCCATTTCGGCTTGTATTCCCGCTGATCCCTCGGGATCTTCGCCTTGTCGCAACGTGCCTCGTCATCGCTCCAGCTTTCCGGCAGATAGAGGCGAAAATCGCTGATGGCAAAGTGCTCGCCCCGGCCGAGACAGGCGAATACGGCAACCTGACAGTTCTCCACCTTGCCGGCCCGACCGCTCCACTGACGCTGAACCCCCACCGACGCTTTTCCCTTCTTCAGAAAACTCGACTCGTCAAAATAAAGTCCTGTTTCCTTCCCTTCGCCGAGAAGTTCGCCGGCATCGGTAGCGACCTGCTCCATCACCGCGCGATGGCTCCAGGGCGAGGAACTGATGAACTGCTCCATCCCCTGGTAGTCGCTGTCGGCAACATCGTTGTGAATGGATTCGATGTTCTTGCGGCGCTGCGTGCCGAGCAGACCGCTCAAGTAGTGCCGGGCGTGACCGACACTGTTCATCCCCTGTTGGACAAAATGATGCGAGTAGCGACCACAAAAGTCCATGAAGTATCCAGCCACCTGCCTCAGTGGCGTAGCGTCATCTTTTTTTATTTGCAGAGCCGCGGCGCTTCGGCTGCTGCAGTTGCTTGACTGTAGATGTGATCTTCAGCGCCAGCGCACCCATACCACAGCCTTATTCACTTTTCAAGAACTTTAACTAAGTAGAATTAAGTGGTTTAACTGCGGTTTGTGTTTTTGTATTAGCCTTGACTTTGGGTATTTCTTGCTTTAATGAGCGGGATAATAGGCATCACCAGATTTCTCAGGTAGGTAGTCTTGCAGACTTAATCAGAGATTATTGGGAAAGGGAAGGGGATGTCGGTTCTCCGAATGAAAATTTAAATTTGAATGAGATTGTTTCTAAGTTTTCCATAGAAGACTACTTTAACATTAAAGATGGAGCAATCGTTGACCCGTGGGGGCGCGCCTATCGGATTTTTTACAATAGAGAGTTTGTTTTAGTGATTTCTTCGGGCCCAAATG
Organism: Verrucomicrobiales bacterium; assembly: GCA_016795505.1. Taxonomy (GTDB): domain Bacteria; phylum Verrucomicrobiota; class Verrucomicrobiia; order Verrucomicrobiales; family DEV007; genus JAEUHH01. The sequence goes on from JAEUHH010000086.1 coordinate 10,426, forward strand.
GCCAGTTCGAATATTTGAACAAACAGAGGGGGGATGACATCCTAGTGGAAAGGCAGTTCCACTACGGGTCAGCTAATAGCGGACGGTTGCCCAAATAGCGCTACGCTAAGGGGGCGCGGTAGTGAACGCCGTTGCCGACAGCCCCCCGCCCACATCCGGACGTGAAGCATTACTTCATCCGGCTCTTGCTGTGAGTCGATCTATTTTGAGGGACGGGACTACTATTGGAGAAATCCGCACTCTTTGTTGGAAATCAGTGATTCCCAGAAATTCTCGATCTCCCGATCCAACCCTGTTCCCTCTCCGATCCAACCCTCTTTCATAGGATCTTCTTCCCTTCACTGCGCCCGAGACACTGGCGCGGCGCACGGGCTTCTCCGCCAGTCTGGGCGGCACGTCCCTGCAAAGCGGCGCCTGCGGCTACGATGGCTTCGGACGCCTCGAATCCGTCGCCTCTTCCGATTTGGGGGCAATCTATGTCTATCACCCCGGTTCCAGCCTCATTGCCGGGATCGAGCACACCATCGGCGCCGGCATTGGCGGGAGTCCGGTGAGGCTGAATGGCGCCAGTGGCGCAGTTGACAAGGAGCGGCGTTTCCGGGATAATCGGCGTGCTATGAAAAATCGCCGAACCACCTGGCTTTGCCTCCTGGCGCTGCTGTCCTTTTTGACTTGGACGGGTAGGGGGTCGGTCCTGGCCGAGGATGCTGAGATCAGGCGCCTGCAGACTGGTTTCGTGGAAGCGATGGCCCGCCTGGAGCAACCGTTGATCGATCTCGACGCCCGCTATCTGGAAAATGTGAGGACGTGGCAGAAGTCGGCGCAGGAGCGGGGCGACCTGGAGGCGGCCCTGGCGGCCAAGTCGGAGTTGGAAGGGCACCGCAAGGCGGGGGCGCGGAACTTTGACTCATGGCCGGAGCTGAAGCGGCTGCGGGAGATCTATGACACAGCGGCGGCGAAATTGGCGGGTGAGCTCGGAGAGGAACGGCTACGACTTTACACCGTCTACCGGCAAAGCCTGCAGGGGCATGTCGAGCGGCTGACGCGGGAGAACCGGCTCGATGAGGCGGTGAAACTGCAGGCTGAGGTGAAGTCGATCGACGGTCGGATCGAGGGGGCGAAGGCCGCGGCGTCTGCTACGCAGCAGGGGGCGGCTCCTGTGGTGGCGAACGGGGCCGAAGAGCTGCTCTGGGAGCTGAAGGGCGCAAGCAGTCTGACTCCGGTGGGGAAATGCGATGCCCGGACGACGGATGGCGTGATCAAGATCGCCGCTCCGGGCGAGAACAAGGCCCGGTTCGAGACGAGGCGGTCGTTCAAGCCGCCGTTCCGAATCCAGGCGAGAGTGGGGACGGATTCGACGAATATTCGGTTTTACTATAACAACAATGTATTGACGATTTTCAACTGGGAGATGAATCAGAATGAGTTGCGGGTGCATGAGCCCAGTACGAACCGGAACATCGGCATCGGCGGGAAGGGCAAGCTGGCGGTGAATCAGATGCACGACGTGGAGATCGACGTCTTCGACAAGAAGGTGGTCGTGAAGGGCAATGGAACGGTGCTCGCGGAAGTGGAGGTGCGCAGTGACGGTCTGGAGTCGCCGGTCGGTCTGGGGCCGGCGTTCAACAGCGTGGTCAGTCTGGAGTCGTTGCGGGTGTGGCGGTTGAAACCCTGAGCGGGCGGTCCGGAGCCGGCTTTGGTCCCGGAGGCAGACAGGGCGGGACGGCTGCGGAAAGGGATTGACGCGTGGCTTTGTGTATCCGAGAAAGGTTTGATCTTTTTTCCAAACACATAACCGCATCAATCCGTATGAATGCCCAAGAAGTTGCCCTCGTCTGGTTTCAGCGTCTCTGGAATGAAAAGGACGTCTCTGTCATCCGCGAGCTTTCGCACCCCGAGGCCACGGGATACACCGAGGGCGGGATCACGCGGAGCTGGGACGATCTCGAGTCGCAACTCTTTCTTCCCCTGGTGACGGCTTTTCCGGACATCCGTGTCGACTGTGAGGCCGTGACGGGGAGTGAATCGGACGCGGTGGTCCGGTGGCAGGCGGTCGGCACGCATCTGGGCGAGCTGCCCGGTGTGCCGGCGTCGGGGAGGCGGATTCGATTCGAGGGACTGACGTGGCTGAGCGTACGTGACGGTAAGATCGTCGAGGGTTGGGATCGCTGGAACCTGAATGCGCTGCTGGCGGTGATGAGCGGCGGCCCGGATTCGCAGACGGCTCGGGTGGTGGCGGCGGAGTGACGGCCGCGGTGGGTGTTTTCGCGCTGGACTGGGGCGGAAAGGCGGGCGATTGCTTTTGCCTACCGATAGCATTTTTGATTTATGAGTGTGGCGAAATCCCTGAGTGAAGATCAAGTGGCCCAGATCCGGTCTTGGGCGGAGGAGGGCGCGCAGTTGCCCGAGGTGCAACGTCGTCTGGCGACGGATCTGGGGGTAAAGGTCACCTACATGGAGGTGCGGTTCCTGCTCGGCGATCTGGGGATCGAACTGAAGTCTCCCGAACCGGAGCCGGAACCCGAGACGGAAGCTGATGACTCGGACTTCGACGAGGCGCTGGACGCCGATGATGACGGGGCGTCGCCGGGCGGAGTGCGGGTGACTTTCAGCGAACTGGTGCGACCGGGTACGGCGGTGAGCGGCCGGGTCACTTTTGCCAACGGCAAGACGGCGGAGTGGTGGGTGGATCAGATGGGCCGGCTCGGGCTGAATCCGGACGACCGGGAATTCCGCCCTTCGGAAACCGAGATGATGGAATTCCAGCGGGAACTCCAGCGGGTGGCCCGCAGTCGTGGCTACTGACCGGCGGCGGCGTTGAGCAACGTCAGCGGATCTCGTCCGGCCGGCGCGTGATCGCAAAATAGATCACGTAGAACCAGCTGAAGATGCCCGCGAGGATCGCGAGCAGGATGGAGCGGTTGCGCTGCCACGAGCAGACGATGGCGAGCGCCGACCCGATGCCGATCCCGCTCTGGGCGACGACGGCGCCGGTGTTGGCGGCGGCCTCGGCCAGGAGCGGTATCGGATCGAAAGTCATCGGAGCGGGGATCAGGCTTTGCCGATGCCCGGGATGGTGGTGACGCCGGGGATGGCGACGGGCTGGGGCTCGAAGCTTTGATCCCACTTGATGGTCTCCTCGCTGGGGAAGAGGTCTTCTTTGGCCGCCATGGCCTGCTCCCAGGTGATTTCCTGTCCGGTCTGGGCGGACATGCGGCCCATGATGGCCATCATGGTGGAGTGAATCATGCGGGGGCCGTTGTTCATGTGCTCGCCACTGCGGATGGAGGCGAAGAATTCGTCGTGCTCGACCTGGTACATGTTCGGCTCGCTCTGGCCGCGAGGCAGGCGGTAGGTCCAGATCTGCTTGCCGTCGTTGTCCTGGATGTAGGGTGCGGTGCCGCGGCCGATGACCAGAGTGCCCTTGGTGCCGCGCACGTAGTCGGCGTTTTCATTGAAGCAGCCGGGAGCCTTGCGGCTGGCGAGATGGCACCAGACGTTGTTCGGATATTCGTAGGCCACGTGGTAGTGGTCGAAGATATTGCCGCCGAGCTGCGGGGCGGCCAGACCGCCGGTGGCGCGGCAGGAGATGGGGCTCTCGTCGCCCATCACCCAGCCGATCTTGTCGACCGAGTGGACGGCCTGCTCGACGAGGCCGCCGCCGCCGAGCCAGGTGTAGTTGTACCAGTTGCGGATCTGCCACTCGACATCGCTCATGCCGGCGGGGCGCTCGCTGGGATTGAGGTGGGGCTTGGAGTGGTTGGAGTAGTAGGTCGCGTAAACGCCGGTGACGTCGCCGATGAGCCCTTCCTCCATCACTTTCTTGTAGGCCTCGCGGCGGCTGGGCGAGTAGCGCCAGCAGAAGCCGGCCAGGATGGCGAGCGGCTTGCCTTCGAACATCTTGAGGGTCTCGTAAACGTGGCGGACGCCCTCGGCATCGACGGCCATGGGCTTCTCGGCGAAGACGTGCTTGCCGGCCTCGAGGGCGGCGCGCAGGTGCAGGGGGCGGAAGCCCGGGCTGGTGGTGAGGAGCACGACATCGACGCCGGAGTCGAGCACGCGCTTGTAGGCGTCGAGACCGACGAACTGGCGCTCGGCGGGGACATTGACCTTGGAGGCGATCTTTTTGTCGGCACCGAGGGATTTCAGCGCGGTGTCGATGCGGTCCTGGAAGACATCGCCGACGGACCACAGTTCCACATTGTCATCGGCGCTGAGAGCCTGGGCGGCGGCGCCGGTACCGCGTCCGCCGGTGCCGATGAAGCCGACTTTGAGCTTCTGGGCTGGATCGATCCCGGCTCCGCGGGCCGAACCGGCGTAGGAGGCGGCAAGGGCGGCGGCTCCGGCGGCCTTCATGAACTGGCGGCGGTCGGAATCGCTCGTCGGAAAGTGGGGCAGGGGGGTGATATCGCTCATGGTCGGGGTATTGCTGGGAAATTTGGTTTTTCTGACAGTGCTTGCCCGCCATTCAAGCAGGATGGCTCTCCGGAGGCAAGCGGATTGCGTGGCGTGTCTGCGGGAAAGACGGGAGGCGGGCGGCGATCAGATTCGCCGGAAAGGCTGCGAGAAAATGAGGTCGGCGATCGGGATCGGGGTGCGGAGTTCGGCCGGATTGCCGAAAAAGCCGGGTTGTCCGCGATCGACCTGCCGATCGTGGAGCCGGGCCAGTTCCGCGACCGAGCGCTCCCGGACGAAGGCCGGGGTCAGCGGCTGCCCGCCGAGGTGGGTGGCGGGATAGGCGATGGCTTCGACCCGAACAAAGGCGGGAATGAGCCGGCCGGCGGCGTCCCGCGGCAGGGCAAACTCCGCCTCGGTGGCATCTGCGACCGCAGCGATGCCCTGGTCGGTGACAAAGCGGATCTGCACCTGCGGCCGGCGCCCCGTGTCCTGTCCCGCGACCGAGACACCCAGAGCGGTGGCTTTTCCGGCCGCGTCGCGCCGGATGTCGATTCGCTGAAAGCGAAAGTCGCTCCGGTCGTAGGGCGCGACGATGTTTCCCTGGTCATCGGTCGCGAGGGCGGCGATCGAGCCGAAGAAGGCTCCCCGGCGATAGGCGCGGAGCGCGGCCGCCTCGCGGGAGGATCGGTCGAGGTCGGCGAGCGGAGGCACGACGAGGATATTCCGGCCCCTGCCGTAGGTGTTGTGATCTTTCACAAAAAAGCCCCAGCACCGGCGGCCGGTGGCGAGGATGGCGTCCCAGAGCCGGTAAAAATGGGCCGGGGGCGAGGCGTCCTGACTGTAAAAGCCACGCTCGGAGCCAAAGCCGGAGGTGAGCTGATTCCAGACCTCGATGCCGAGGACGCGTGGGTCGAAGTCCAGCATTGCGGTGTAGTCGTCCAGCTTTCCGGTCGGGTGATTCAGGGTGATACCGCCTCCTTCGGGATCCATCAGGCCGCCCGATCGGCGACCATCGATCTCCTCACCGTCGAGGGCGGCGCGGAAAACGTCGCGCCAGGGGCGATTCGAGCCCTGCATCAGCCGACACTGGGTGACGCGGAGCCCGGCTGCGGGGTAGTCGAGCCGCATCTCGATGACGGGCGCCGTGGTGCGCAGGTAAAGCGTGCGACTGCCGACGGCGAGCGGCTTTTCCCGCACCGGTCCCAGGTCGGCGAAAGCGTTGCGGAAATCGCAGGCCTGCGCGCCGGTCAGCGTCAGTCGCGCCTCCGGCTGAGTCTCTGCGGTAGATTGGACGGCTTCGAGTTGGACATCGAGCCGATAGACGCCGGCCCAGGGCCGGGCCTCCGAGAAGACGGTGAGCCCCTCGAACCGATGGATCAGCGGGGAGGTCGCCCGCGCGGCGCTGCCGATGCTGGAGCCGTAGCCGGTGGCCAGCAGGCTGCCCAGCGAATTGAAATGCAGGCCGGCGTCGGTGAAGGAGTGCTGCTCGGCATTCGGCGCGCCGATGAGGTCTGGGTGCCTTTCGAGGTAAGCCTCTGGCAGGGGATAAGTCGGTGCCGACGGGTAGTAATTGCTGAAGGCAAAATGCCGGTAGCCCATCTCGCGGAAGACATCGCGCGACGCATCGGTCTGCCCCTGGTGCTGGTGCGACATCGACGGCAGGAATTCGCAACGATCCCAGTCGATGTCGGCATAGGGATTGTCGAGATCGTCCTCGGCGTTCGATTCCAAGGCCGCACCAGCCAGTGGCAGGGCGGGTAGAGCGAGCAAGAGACGGCGGCGATTCAGGGTGCCGGCGGGCGGGGCAGGGGACTTCATTTGAGCAGCTTGGCCAGCAGGAACTCCGTTGGATTGGCGAAAGCCTCCGGCTTGGCACTGCCGGGTATGAGCAGGTGGCACTCGACGCCGGCGGCATCGCAGGCGGCCTTCATTTTCTCCCCGTAGGCGGGATGATGAATGCCGTGGCCGGCGTCCTTCGACGGCAGCGATCGGTCGGCGGAGTAGGCCATGAACAGGGGTGGATCGCCCGCGCTGACGTGATTGATGGGCGAGAATTCGCGGTAGAGGGCGGCGTGCTGGTCGTAGCGGGCCAGCGCCTCCGCGATGGTGGGCTCGCCGACGGCGTTGGGAATCATTGAATGCTTGAGCACGTTCGGCCCGAGCCAGGGCTCGATCACTTTCGGGTCGATCGAGGTTTGGCCAGCCAATCCGACCGCGGCGACGAGCCGGGTGGACTCGCGCAGCACCGGGTCGGCGGCCTTGGGATCGGCGAGGTCGTCATGGAACAGCAGCCACATCGAGGTGCAGGCTCCGGCGCTGCCGCCAATCGCGGCGACGCGGGCGCGGTCAATGTTCCACTCGTCCGCCCGGCTGCGGAGGAACTGGATCGCCCGCGCGGCGTCGTGGACCGGGGCGGGCAGGGGATTCGCGGGAGTGAACCGGTAGGTGACGGACGCCACCGACACGCCCTTTTCCAGATAGGGCGCGACCTGGTTCGGCTGGAGATCCTTTTTCCCTCCGCGCCAGCCGCCACCATGGATGAAGACGATCAGCGGCCGGGGACCGTCGCCGGATGCCCTGAAAAAATCGAGCCGGTTCTCCGGATGCGGGCCATAGGCGACATCGGCCTGGTCGGGAACGGCTTTCGTTGGCGGTGGGGGAGCGGTCGGTGCGGGCGTCTGGGCAAAAGCCGGGACTGTGCTGAGCGCGAGGGCGAGAGGGAGGGCAAATCGGATCGACATGGCTCAGCACGTAGCACGATGGAGGGGAGGCCGGCGATCCTCATTTTTTCGCGATCGTGCCATGGGAGCCGATGATCTGGCTTGCGATGGATGGAGAAATCGGGACCGTCGCCGGTGACATGCGACTGCTGAACCCCCGATGCCTCGCCCCTCTGCTGGCGATCTATGCCTTCTCCCTGCAGGCTGCCGAGCAGCGGCCCAACCTGCTCCTCTTCGTCGTCGACGACATGGGCTGGATGGACTCCTCCGTCTATGGCAGCCGCTACTACGAGACGCCCCACATGGAGCGGCTGGCTGCGTCGGGCATGATCTTCTGGAATGCCTATTCCGCCCATCCGCTCTGCTCGCCGACGCGGGCCTCGCTGATCACCGGACAGTATCCCGCGCGACATGGCATCACCACGGCCGCGGGCCACACGCCCCCCGATCCCGCCGATGCACCGCGCTACCCGGAAAAAGTCAGCCCTAACAGCCGGCTCATTCAGCCGAGGACGAACCGTTTCCTCGATCCCGCGATCATCACCCTCGCTGAGCGACTCCGCGAGGCCGGCTATCGCACAGGGCACATCGGCAAATGGCACCTCGGGCTGCGGCCCGAGCATTGGCCCGAGGCCCAGGGCTTTGAGACGGTCTTCCACGGCGCTCCCGACCCGGGACCGCCCAGTTATCACTCGCCCTACGGATTCAAAGCCGGCACCGTCACCGACGGGGCGGAGGGCGAATACATCACCGACCGCATCACCGACGAGGCGGTGAAATTCATCGAGGCCCATCAGGGGGAAAGCTGGTATCTCAACCTCTGGCAATACGGCGTCCACGGCCCCTGGGGCCACAAGGAGGCCTATACCGCCGCCTTCAAGGACAAGACCGATCCCCGCGGCGCGCAGAGGAATCCCATCATGGCTTCCCTGTTGAAAAGCGTCGACGAATCACTCGGCCGCGTGCTCGATACCCTGGACCGGCTGAAGATCGCGGACAGGACACTGGTCATCCTCACCTCGGACAATGGCGGCAACGTTCACAGCAATATCGAGACCGACCGCAAGACCGCCGACCTCAAGCCCGGCCATCCCCGCTGGCCCATGGTGGAAAGCTGGCGGAAATGGGCCGGTTTCGAGCCGCCGACAAACAACGCACCTCTCCGCGAGGGCAAGGGGTCGCTCTACGAGGGCGGCGTGCGCGTGCCCCTCATCGTGCGCTGGCCGGGACGGATCGCCCCGGCGTCCGACACCCTCGCCGTGGCCGCCAGTATCGATGTGTTTCCCACCGTGTTGGACGCTTTTGGCCTGGAGAGGCCGCCCGGCCAGCCGGTCGATGGCGTGTCCCTGCTGCCGGTGCTCACCGGAAAGGCGGCCGATGCCGGGCGCGAGGCGCTGTTCAATTTCTTTCCCCACGGTGGTCCCGGCCGTCCCCCCGGTGTCACGGTGCGGCGGGGCGATTGGAAGCTGATCCGCTGGTTCGAGACCGGGCCGGAGCAGCCCGCCTTGCTGGAGCTGTATCACCTGCGCGACGACCTCGGTGAGAGTACCAACGTCGCCCAATGGCACCCCGACGAGGTGGCGGCCCTCAATGGATTGATCGATGGCTTCCTCACCGACACCGGTGCGGCCGTTCCGAAGCCGAATCCCGCCTGGCGGGGCGAGGTCGATCCGGCAAAAGCCAAAGCCGCGCCCGCCGATCCGCTGCTCGGCTGGATTCCCAAGGGCGGCACCGCCAGCCGGCAGGATGACGGCCTCCGCGTCGCGATCGAGCCGGGCCGGCGCAATGGGTTCATCGCCACCACCCGCCTGCAGGGGCTGAAAGCCGAGGGTCCCGTGCGGATTGTGCTGACTCTGGGTGAGCACGCCGCCGGCAGGGCCGAGTTCCAGTGGCGCGCCGTCGGGCAGGAGACCTTTCCCGAGACCGGTCAGCGAGTCGGCCTGGACCTGACCGGCGAGCCCGGAGCGATCGAGGTGGCGCTTCCCGTGATGGGCAAGCTCGCCCACCTGCGCCTTTTCCTGCCCGGATCGGCTACCGTGCAAAATGTCCGCATCCTGCCGGCTGACGAGTCAGTTGAGGCGGCCCTCTTGTCTTGGGATTTCGGTTCCAAAGATCGCTGAGGGTAGCGGGTTGGCAAAAAGCCGGAAGCCTGAAACTTTGCCGCAACTATGACTGGTCTGGTGCCTCCCGAATTGTTGGCCGTGGAAGATTACCTTTCCATGGAGACCGACAGTCTGGTCAAACATGAATACCTAGGCGGGGCGGTGCATGCGATGGCCGGGGCGACGGTCGGCCACAACCGGATTGCCGGTAACTTCCTCGTCGAGATGGGGAGGCAGCTGAAAGGGAAGCCCTGCGAGCCATTCAATTCCGACACCAAGGTCCGGATATCGCTGCCGAATCACGTTCGGTTCTACTACCCGGATGCCATGGTGGTTTGCGATTCCAACCCGCAATCGGATCTTTTTCAGGATCGGCCGGTGATCATTGCCGAGGTGCTGAGTCCGTCCACCCGGCGGGTTGATCTGTGTGAAAAGCGCGACGCCTATCTCACGATTCCATCTCTCCGCGTACTTTTGCTCATCGACTCTGGCGAGCCTGCTGTGACGCTCTATCGGCGGAGTGGCGGATCAGATGCCTTCGAGACGGAATATCATGCGGGCCTTTCCACGACGATCCCCCTGCCAGAGATCGATGCCGTTTTGTCCCTCGCCGATCTCTACGAACGCGTCGATTTTTCCGCCGAGCCGGCGGATGATGCCGGAGTGAGTGCTTGAATCTTCTGTTTTCCGATCAAACAGGGTAGCATCGGAGATCCAACCCTGTTTGATCGGAGATCCCGCCGTGGTCCCGCTGGCATTCGCGTCGAAACCGACTACACTCCGGGCTCCATGGCCAAGGGATACGAAACCAATCAGGAGCGGCTCGCCGTGCTCTCGTCATTCGGCAAGGACCTCGCCCGCCGGGCGAAGTCGCGTTGTGAATTGTGCGAGGCTTCGGGCGTGAAGTTGTCCATCTACGAGGTGCCGCCGGTGCCCCGCGAGCCGGACTTTGGCATTTGTGCGTTTCTCTGCGAAAACTGCCTCGAGCATGCCGACCACCCGAAGCGCTTCGTTGCGGGTGAATCGTGGCGATTTCTCACCCAGTCGCTCTGGAGCGAGGTGCCGGCGCTTCAGGCCCTGAGCCTGCGCCTGCTGCGCCGCCAGGCCGACAGCCAGGCTTGGGCGCGCGAAGCGCTGGAGGACGCCTGGGTCGATCCCGCGATCGAGGAATGGGCCGCGAGGGAAAAGTGATCGAATGTTTCCGCCGTCTTTTCCGTCCCCTGTCTTCGTCATGAAAACGCCTTTTGCCCTCTGCCTGGTCACCCTTTCCGGCCTCTCGCTTGCCGCGGCGGTCGATTACAAGAACGACGTGCTCCCGATCATGAAGGAGCACTGCTGGAAGTGTCACAGCAACGAGGAAGAGGTGAAGGGCAACCTCGCGCTCGATGATCTCGACGAAATGCGCGACTACCAGGTGGGCCCGTTCAACATCATCCGCCCAGGCAAGCCGGCGGAGAGCAGCTTTCTGGAAAAAATGCTGCTGGAAAAGGACCACGACGACTTCATGCCGCGGAACGGCGACCCGCTGCCCAAGGCGCAGTTGGACATCATCGAGCAATGGATCGCCAAGGGCGCGGTGATCGATGCGAAGAATCCCAGCGACAAGGAGAAGGCCTTCCTCGCCACCGGAGCCGCCGCGCCGGCGGAGGATGAAAAGCTGAAGTTTCACTCGTGGACCAACACCGAGGGCAAAGCCATCGAGGCGCGTTTCGACCGGGTGGTCGATGGTGCCGTGTCCATCGTGATGAAGGACGGGCGTCGTTTCAGTGTGCCGCTCGACAAGCTGTCGCCCGACAGCCGCGCCCTGGCCGAGAAACTGGCGGCGGCCAAGTGATCGACCGGCGCGATGCGCAAACCGGTGGCTTTACAGAGCCCGGCGATTGAGGGATAAGAGTCGGGCATGACCCGATCCCTATCTCTCGGCGCTCTCGCGCTTTTGTGGCCGATGCTGCCGGCGCCCGCGGCGGACAAGCCGAACATCCTGTTCCTGTTCGCCGACGACCAGGCCCATGACACCATCCGCGCGCTCGGTAACGAAGCCATTGAGACGCCGAATCTCGACCGCCTCGTGGAGCGCGGCACCACCTTCACCCGCGCCTACAACATGGGCTCGTGGAGCGGGGCCGTCTGCGTGGCCAGCCGGCACATGCTGAATACCGGGGCCTATGTCTGGCATGCGGAACAGATCGCCCAGCGGCTCGGCGGCGGAGGGGGCAAAGCCAAAGCCGCCCAGGCAGCCTCCAATCCCTGGCCGAACTTCACCGAAAAGGGCTGGATGTGGTCCCAACTGATGGAAAAGGCCGGCTACGACACCTATTTCACCGGCAAGTGGCACGTCAACGCCCCGGCCGACCGGATCTTCCAGACCGCGCGGCACATCCGGCCGGGTATGCCGAAAGACACGAAGGCCGCCTACAACCGCCCTCTGCCCGGCCAGCCGGATCCGTGGGACGCGGCCGATCCGTCGTTGGGCGGCTTCTGGGAGGGCGGCAAACACTGGAGCGAGGTCACTGCCGACGATGCGATCGATTTTCTCGGCGAGGCAAAGGGGAAAGCCGATCCGTTTTTCCTCTACGTCGCCTTCAATGCGCCGCATGATCCCCGCCAGTCGCCGCAGGCTTATCTGGACAAGTATCCGGTGGAAAAGATGACGCTGCCGCCCAATTTCCTGCCCGAGTATCCGTGGAAAGACCAGATCGACAATCCGTCGAGCCTGCGCGACGAGGCGCTGGCGCCGTCTCCCCGCACCGAAGAGGCGGTGAAGGTGCACCGGCGCGAGTATTACGCCATCATCACCCATCTCGACGCGCAGATCGGCCGCGTGCTCGATGCCCTCGATGCCTCGGGCGAGGCGGATCGCACCTGGATCTTTTATTCCGCCGACCACGGGCTCGCCGTGGGGCAGCACGGGCTGATGGGAAAGCAGAACCCGTTCGAGCACAGCACGCGCGTGCCCCTGATCGTGGCCGGTCCGAGCGTGGCCGCGGGTGCGCGGACGGCGGCTCCGGTTTACCTGCAGGACATCATGGCCACCTCGCTGGACCTCGCCGGAGCGGAGAAGCCAGCCCACGTGCAGTTCCGTTCCCTACGTCCCATTTTGGAGGGGAAATCGGAAGGCTACCCGGCGATTTACGGAGCTTACCTGAAAAGTCAGCGATCCATCACCCGTGGCGATCGGAAACTGATCCTCTTTCCCAAGGTGCCAAAAGCCCTGTTGTTTGATCTCGCGGCCGATCCCCATGAGCGCGTCGACCTCCTCGCCGAAAAGCGCTCCGCCGGGGTCGTGGCCGAGGCGCGCGAGTTGTTTGGCGAGTTCCTCAAGCTCCAGGCCGAAACGGGAGACACGCTCGAGTTGAAGATCGGGCAGTTCCCGGAGTTGGTTGAGTGAGGTGAGATTCGCGAGAGAGTGAAGTCAGAGAAATGTTCGAACTGGGTGATGCCATGGCCGAGGACGGCTCGCTCTGGCGGTGAGCGAAAGCCGACTTCTGCCGGACTCCGGAGGAGTCATCCATGAATAGCCCGGAGTGAAACTCCGGGTAAGCCGCCAGAACAAGACCTGCAACCCCGGAGGGGTTGTCCATTGCGCCTATGACATCGCGTCACCCCCAATCCGTCGGCAGTCACGGCAAATACTGGGGTTTCCACTCCAACTGCGCCGCTTCGACCAAACGGCGCAGCTCGGCGACGAAATCCTCGGCACCGGGCGCATGGGCATGATGCTCCTCCTGGCCCTTGATGTATTCGATCAGAGCCGGCCTGGCTTCGGCCGCGACGGTGAAGGCGCCGTAACCTTCCTGCCACGCTGAAAAATGGGGGAAGATCCGTTCCCCTTTGATCCAGGCGGAACTGGTAATCTTGATGTCTTTGACCAGATCTGCCAGCGCCACGGCGGGGTGCAGCGAGGTCAACAGGTGGATGTGGTCTTCCACCCCTCCGATACGATAGAGATGGCAGTCTCTGCGCTGGAGCAGTCCCCAAACGAAGCGGAACAGGTCATCGCGGCGGGCTTTGGCGAGAACGGGCTCGCGATTCTTGGTGCCGAACACGATGTGATAGGTGATGTCGGTGTAGGTGGGCATGGGGTGGTGCGTTGGTCTGCCCAACATAGGACAACCCCTCCGGGGTTGGAGGTCACCATTGGCGGATTTCCCGGCGTTTCACGCCGGGCTATTCATGGATGACCCCTCCGGGGTCTTTGAACTGGTGTCTTGGAACTTGGGTCTTGGAACTGTGGGCTTTGAACTTGAAACCTGGAACTTTGAACACAGCCGTCCCACAGGTTCGCGCTGACGCAAGCCTTGGCCTGATTTGGCGGTGATTTGGGGTGGTTTTTCCGGGCGGGGCGATTGCGAGTTTTTGCCGTGTAGGGCCGCAGACCAGCTTTGGCGGGCCGATGCTGTCCCATGAGGCTACCGGCGCATCGGCTCCAAGCCCGG
>JAEUHH010000015.1 GCA_016795505.1 Verrucomicrobiales bacterium
CTCGCTGCGGATCGCAGTGGTGAAGGCGGCGGTGAACCGGTAGTAATCGGACGCGGGAATGGGGTCGTACTTGTGATCGTGGCAGCGGGCGCAGCTCACGGAGAGACCGAGGAAAGCCGCCCCCGCCGTGCCGGCCATGTCATCGAGTTCATCATAGCGGGCGCGCTCGAACTCCGCCTCGGTGAGCTGGGTGGGAAACGCTCCCGCGGCGAGGAATCCCGTCGCCATCAGCGCGAGCGGCTCGTCGGGCGCGAGTTCGTCGCCGGCGATCTGCCAGCTCGTGAAGACATCCCACGGCAGGTCGCGGTTGAAGGCCTGGATCAGGAAATCGCGGTAGTGATAGGCAGTTTTCCGGTCGTAGTCGTGTTCGAAACCCTCGCTCTCGCCGAATCGCGCCACGTCCATCCAGTGGCGGGCCTGCCGCTCGCCGTAGTGGGGCGAGGCGAGGAGGCGGTCGAGGTAGTCCGGCCAGGCGCGATCCGAAGCGTCGGCGAGAAAGGCCTCCATCTCCTCCGTGGTCGGCGGCAGGCCGGTGAGATCGAGCGCCGCGCGCCGCGCGAGGGTGCGGCGGTCGGCTTCGGGATTGGGCGAGAGGCCTTTTTGGGCAAAGCCGGCCGCCAGGAAACGATCCACCTCAGTGCCTCCCTGGCTCCCGGCCGTCGTCGGCGGATCGACCGGAGCGAGACGCCGGAAGGCCCAGAAATCGCGGTCGCCGTCCGTCACCGTGAGCGGTTTCTTCGCATCCGCGCCGTCGATGAGCGGGGCCGCGTAGGGTGCGCCGAGATCGATCCATCGTTCGAAGTCCGCGATCAGCGCCTCGGGCAGCTTCGCCTTCTTCGGCGGCATGGTCGGCTCTTCGTCATGACGGATCAGTGTCAGCATCAGGCTCGCCGCGGCCTCGCCGGGCACCACCGCCACGCCCGAGTCGCCGCCCGCGAGCAGGAAGTCGCGCGTCGCCACATTGAAGCCCGCCCGGGTCTTTTCGCCTCCGTGGCATTCCAGACAATGGGTCTTCAGAGCCGGGCCGATCGATTTTTCGAACAGAGCCGTGCCCGCCCGCATCCGTTCGGCGTGGTCGGCGGGCACAGGCGTCCGGGCGGCAGCCAGATTGACCGCGATACAGGTGATGGCGATCGCGCATTGAGCGGCTCTCATGACAGCAAATGGGGATAAGGACGAGACGGTGCCGGAAAACAGCATACTGTCGGGGAATCTTACCGGAAATGCCCCGGCCCGGAACGCGCGATTGCGCCGACTCGACCGCATCGCAGCCAAACAGGCCAAGACGATCGGCTTGCCTTGTCCCAACCTATAATCGACCCGCGAAATTGTAATCGATCGAACGTCCCGGTGCTCCAGAGTGTCGCACGTTTGGAACCCACCCCACCATTTCACTTCTATGAATCCCAACACAGAACTCGCCACCTCCGATCTCACCGGCTCCCGCCCGTTGCCGAAAGACTCGACCCACAGCCGCCTGATCGGCTACCTGCTGTGGATCTTCGGCTTCACCGGATCTCATCGCTTCTACTTCGGGAAACCCGTCAGCGGCACGATCTGGTTCTTCACCCTCGGCCTGTGCGGGATCGGTTGGTTGATCGACCTTTTCCTCATCCCCTCCCTGGACCGTCAGGCCGACCGGCGCTTTGCTTCCGGGGGCATCGACTACTCGGTCGCGTGGATCCTGCTCACTTACCTGGGTTTCTTCGGCGTCCACCGCATGTACATGGGCAAGTGGCTCACCGGCATCCTCTATCTCTGCACGGGCGGCCTGTTCCTCATCGGTTACCTCTACGATTTCTGCACCCTGAACCGGCAGATCGACGAGCGGAACCGCGGGGTCGCCTGACTTGGATTTGACCGCTTGCCACCGGAGCGCGGCGCGCCGAATCTCCCGGCGTGCCGCCGCAACGCCCCAGACGCAGAAGCAAACACCAGCCCCTCGGTCTCGACATCCTTCACGAAGACCGCGATATCATCGTGGTCAGCAAGGCCGCCGGTCTGCTCACCATCGGCACCGGACGCGATGCCGGGCGCACCGCCCACGCCGCCCTGTCCGACTACGTGCGGAAGGGCAATCCCAAGAGCCGCGAGCGGGTCTTCATCGTTCACCGCCTTGACCGCGACACCAGCGGCGTGCTGGTTTTTGCCCGTTCGGAGGAGGCCAAGGAGGCCCTCCAAGCCAATTGGCGCGACGCGGAAAAGACCTACCTCGCCTTTGTCGAAGGCCATCCCGAGCCGCCGGAGGACACCATCACGAGCTATCTCGTCGAGAACGACGCCCGACTCGTCTATTCCACCCAGGATCCGTCGAAAGGGCGCCTGTCCCACACCCGCTACAAGGTGCTCAAAACCGTGGGCGACCGCGCCCTGCTGGAGATCTCCCTGATCACCGGGCGGAAGAATCAGATCCGCGTCCACCTCGCCGACCGGGGCTGGCCGATCGTCGGCGATGCGAAATACGGGAAGAAGATCCGCGACTGCAAGAGGCTCGCGCTCCACTCCCACACCCTCAGTTTTGCCCATCCCTACTCGGGCGAGCGCCTCACCTTCACCGCGCCGATTCCGGCAACCTTTCACCAAATGGCCGCCGCCCCCCCCCCGGAACCGCCGAAACCGCGGGATCGGCAAGGCTGACGGGCGGCTGGTTTTCGATCAAACAGGGGCATGTCGGAGAAGCCCGGAATCTGGTGCAAGGCGTCGGCAACTGGTGTCGGCGGGGTGCAATCCGTAAAGGACAACCCCATCCGGGGTTGCCAATTTCTGGGATGGGGAGCCGCTGGCTATTCATGGAGAACCCCTCCGCGGTTCCGAGCGCAGCGCGAGGGTGTCCCGCGCCGAGGTGAGCGAGCGAGCACAGAGATCGCGTTCATTTGGGCATCCGGTAGGGATGCTCCGTGAATAGCTCGGAGTGAAACTCAGAGTCACCTGCGGGAAACTCCCGCACCCCCGGTTGTAGTTGTCCACTTGGGCTGAAATCTCAAGGGACGGAAGGCAGAGTTCAGGATGCAGGCGCCGCCCACCTCCAGCTTTCCCGAAGCAGTTGGCGCGAGTTTCCGATCGAACAGGGTCTGATCGGCGATGAAACAGGGTCTGATCGGTAAGCCGGCCTTGGTGAGCCGATCGAGTTTCTCTGCCGTGGGATCAGAGCACGGGCGATTTTCCTGACCTTGGCCTGCCTTTGGCGAAAGCCGAGTCACTCCCCCTTGACCGCCATCTCGCAACCTTTGATATCGAGCTTGCCGGAGGCGAGCAACGGGATCTCCGGCACCTCGATGATGGACCTCGGGATCCACAGGCTGGGCAGGCCGCGGTCGAGCAAACGATAACGCAGATCGGTGACATCGAGTCCGGGGGCAGCGCTGAGCAGGATGAGCGCCTCGCCTTTCTGCTCGTCGGGCACACCGACGATGGCAATCTTGCGTTCCCCCTCGCCATCAAAGCCGAGAGTTTCGTTGATGGCCGCCTCGACGGTCTCATGGGGCACCATCTCCCCGCCGATCTTCGAGAAACGCGACAGTCTGCCTTCGATGTAAAGAAAGCCGTCCTCGTCCATGCGACCGATGTCGCCGGTGCGGAACCAGCCGTGACGAATGACATCGGCGGTCTTTTCCGGCTGGCCGAGATAGCCTTCGAAGATATTGGCGCCGCGCAGCCAGATCATGCCGCTGTGATGCAGCGGAAGCGGCTCGTCGGTGTTCGGGTCGGTGATGCGCACGGCGACACCGGGAATGGGATGGCCGACGGAGCCCTGGCGGTGGTTCGGGATGACCGGCCGGCGGTCGTCCGGGCCGTTGGGCTCGGGATCGGGCAGGTTCACATTGCTCACCGGCGAGGTCTCAGTCAGGCCGTAGCCCTCCAGGACGGGCTTGCCAAAGCGCTCGCGGAAGGTCTGGGCGAGATTGGCGGGCAGCTTCTCGGCGCCGGTGATCACCAGCTTGACGGCTTCGAGCTGCTCGGGTTTGGCCTTTTTCAAATAGCCGCGCAGGAAGGTCGGGGTCGCGAGGATGAGGCTGATCCGGTAGCGTTCCGCGAGTTCCGCGAGCTTTCCCGCATCCAGGGGGCTGGGATAAGTGACGAGGGTGACTCCTTCGATGATGGGATACCACAGCGTCACGGTGCAGCCAAAGCTGTGAAAGAGTGGTAGGCAGCCCAGCACCTTGTCATCGGATTTCAGATCGATGCGGCAGCCGAACTGGCTGACGTTGGCGAGCAGGTTGCGATGGGAAAGAACGACGCCCTTGGGATCCCCGGAGCTACCGCTGGTGAAAAGCAGCACCGCCTCCTCGTGATCGCCGCGTCTCGGAATGCCCAGCACCGAGGCCAGCAGGCCGGCGGGGAGCAGCTTCGAGAGCACCAGCCAGAGGCCGATGCGGGCTTTGAGCTTGGGCAGCACGCGTTCGATGAGGATGAGCTGCTTGGTGGGCGGCCACGGGAAGCGGCTCATTTTCCGCACGAAGGGATCGGCGGTGATGAAGCGGTCCACCCCGGACTGGGCGATGCAGGAGGCGATGGCTTTCTCGCCGGCTGTGAAATTCAGGTTCACCGGCACTTTGCCGGCAAAGATGACCGCCAGATTCGCGAGCATGCCGGCTTTGCCGGGCGGCAGGATGATGGCGACGCGGGGCTGGCTGGTCTCCTGACGAATGTGCTTTGACAATACGATCGCGGCGGCGAGGAGCTTGTCGAACCGCAGGTCGGTGTCGTCATTGCCGTCGATGATGCGGTCGGTGACTCCGTGCCTTTTGAGTCCCCGGAGCAACGCCCAGGCGAGGTGGGTTTTCAGGATGGGCCGCCGGCTGTAGGCTTCCTCGCCGGCGAGCAGCATACGCTCGTGGTAATTGGCCAGCGTGACGGCTTCCCGCTCAAGAACTTTCGCAAAGGACAGCACGATGTGGTCGGTCTCGCGGACGGACTCAATGCTCAGGGCGGTCTCGGACGGACGCTCGACATGCAGCGGCAACACCGGCGCCCCCGCCCCGATGAGGAACTGCACGATCCGGGTCGGCACGGTGTGATTCTGGCCGGGGCGGATCAGGGATTCGCCCGGGACGAAGATCAACACGTCGCCATCATCGATCGAGTGGTGGATCTGCCGCTTGAACGCCTCGCGGACCCCGTCGTCGCAGGAGAACTCGATGGCCTGGACATCCTCCTTCTCCAAATGGGCTTGCAGCAGCGGGTCGTAGTCGAGACTGCGCTCGATGAGGTAGATGAGGCGCCGGCCCGCGAAACGCTGCTCCAAGTGGAGCAGTTCCTCGAAGCGGAGGCGGTTCGGGATCACCATCACGCCTCCGGACGGGGGGATGTTTTCCTGGCCGATGAGTTCAAGTCGGGTCGAGGACGCGGAAGCCATGTGCGGAGGGTAGCCGGAGCCTGATAATGGGGTTGAGGATGTTTCGCAAAGGATGATAGGCCGGTTTCGCCGCTGAATCCAGCCTGTCGGGAAAAATCCGCGGGTGCGCCTGCAATCTCGGTGTAAAGCTGGGTGAGAGAGGTTCGGCTTGATCCGTACCGGCGGCAGCGGTAGAACTACGAAGCGCTATTTTCGCGTTTCCCTTCCCATGAAAACGATGCTCCGCCTTTCCGTGATCCTCGCCTCTCTCGCTCTGGTCATCATGCCGGCCTCAGCGGCACCCAAAGGCGGGCAGCGCCCATCACCCAGCCGGAGCCTGATCGGACCACAGGGCACTCTCGCGGAAAGCCATTACCGCCCGCGCGTCCGTCTCGCTCTGGGCAAGGCCACCGGACAGCGGCTGCCCCTGGTGGCGACTTTTTCAACGATGCGCGGCCATGTCGATCGCATCGAGGTGCGGGTGGACGGCAAAGTCATCGGCACCCTGAAACCAGCCAAGCCGCTCAGCAGCGGCGAGATGTCCACGGCCATCGACCTGGCGAAGGTCGGTCCCGGGCCGCACCGGATCTCGCTGTGGGCCTGGCAGGGCCGCGAAGGCTATCGCCGGCTGCACGGCGAGTCGAAGACGGTGAAATGGTAGCGCTGAACGCCCCAGACAGCAGCCGCGGGCGAGGCCCCGTCTGGCATGGCCGATTCAGGAGGTCGGGTGGTCACGTGGCCTGCTCGTAGGCTCAAAGACTGGACGCCAAAGGTGCCGGCGGCGGCAATTGACGGCCTTTTCTCAGGCCTTTTTCGCGGCTCGTGAACGCCCGGGCGGAACCGTGTCGCGCCTCAATTAGCAACGTCGAGAACGGAATTTGAAGAGAAATCCCCCGGAAAAGGGGGAAAACAGCGATTTTCCGCTTTCAAAAGTCTAATTTCCATAAATATTATGCCTATCGAGCCTTTCTGAAATTTTTTTCAAAAAAATTGTCATAATTTTTGATTTTAGTAAAAAAAAGAGATAATATTCGCATCAAATAGAATTAAGAGGCCAATCTTGGCACCACGACGCATGGACCTGATTTGTTTCCAGACAGAGATCGCTTGGGAAAACCGAGCGGAAAATTTCGCCCGCATCGAAGCGATGGTCGATGGGGCAGCCGTTGCGCCCGGGTCTCTGCTGGCTTTCCCCGAACTGTGCGTGGCCGGCTTTACGATGAACGTCGGCGCTGTCGGCGAATCCGAGTCGGGCGAATCGGTCGCCTTTTTCTCAGATCTCTCCCGCCGCCGATCCTGCCACCTGATCGCTGGCATTCCCACTCTCGACCCCTCCGGGGCGGGACGAAACGAAGCGGTCTGCTTCGATCCGGAAGGACGGGTCGCCGGTCGTTACCGGAAAGTGCATCTTTTCCCGCTCGCCGGTGAGGGCAATCACTACCTACCGGGCTCCGGGCCACTGGTGATCGAATGCGGCGGCTGGCGTGTGGCTCCCTTCATCTGCTACGATCTCCGCTTTCCTGAACTGTTCCGTCAGGCCGCGCGGGCAGGTGCGGAGGTCATGATGGTCATCGCGAACTGGCCGGCCATCCGGGAAGATCATTGGATCACTCTGTTGAGGGCTCGGGCGATCGAGAATCAGGCTTATGTGGCAGGGGTAAACCGTTGCGGCACCGATCCGACCCTCGCCTACTCGGGCGCCAGCCTGATCGTGAGCCCCAAGGGCGATGTCCTCGCCCGGGCCGGCTCGCTACCCGAGGTGCTGAGCGCCGGCCTGAATCGCGACGAATTCGACGACTGGCGGAGCCGATTCCCCGCCCTCGCAGACATGCGACTGATCTGACCGCCCCGCACTTCCAAACACTCACTGATGAGCCTGCATCTCCAGATTTCCGCCACCTTCACCGCCGAGCCCCTCGGGCCGTCGCTGCGGGGTTGGCTGACTTTTTTGGGAATTCAGGCGAACGTCGGCTTTTCCGACTACGGCCAGGTGCTCCAGCAAGCGCTCGACCCCTCGAGCGAGAGTGGTCGCAATGCCGCTGGCGGGATGAACGTCTTTCTCATCCGGCCCTCCGATCTCGGGGAGTCCCTCGCAGAAACGGGACAAGCCATCGCCGCCCTCGCGGCACGATCCTCGGTGACGCAGCTCGTGATCCTCTGCCCGGATCAGTTTCCCGTCGCCGATCTCGCGCCGCTCACCAGTCCCCTCTCCGGACTCGCGAACGTCGATCTCGTGACCGACGCGGAACTCGCCACGCTCTATCCCGTCGCTGACATCTTCGATCCCGAGTCCGACGCTTCGGGCCACATCCCCTACACCGAGGCCCAATTCGCAACCCTCGCGACGAGCATAACCCGACGCCTCAGCCTGCGGTCGCGTCCCCCGGTGAAAGTCCTCGCGCTCGATGCCGACAACACGCTCTGGGGCGGCGTCTGCGGCGAAGACGGGCCGGCCGGTCTGCGGCTCGACGGGCCGTATCGGGCGTTGCGCGAGTTCGCGATCCGAAAGCGCGCCGAAGGACTGCTCCTCGTGCTGGTTTCGAAAAATCAGGAAGCCGATGTCGATCGTGTCTTTGCCGAGCGGGCCGATGATCTTGTCCTCACGAAAGCCGATTTCTCGGGATGGAAGGTGAATTGGAATCCCAAGTCGCAGAGTCTCCGCGAACTGGCCGCCGAACTGAACCTGGGCCTCGACAGCTTCGTCTTTCTCGACGACAACCCCGCCGAGATCGGTGAGGTCACGGCCAATGCGCCCGGCGTGCTCGCCCTGACATTGCCCGAAAACTCGGACGAGTTCCCCGACTTCCTCGCCCACCTCTGGCCGCTCGACACGCTGCCCGCCACGGCCGAGGACGCCGCCCGCGCCGAGTTCTACCGCCAGGAATCCGAGCGCCGTGACCTGCGCGCCGCCGCACCGAGCTTCGCGGATTTCCTCCGGGGACTGAATCTGCAGATCGATATTTCGGAGACGTCGGCCGAAGATCTACCCCGGGTCGCCCAGATCACGAAGCGGACCAATCAATTCAACGCGAATCCCCTGCGGCTCTCCGAAGGCGAGTTGGCCGGCACTTCCTGTCTCTCCGTCAAAGTCCGGGACCGTTTCGGCGATTACGGTCTGGTCGGAATGATGCAAGAGGGTCGGATCTCCGACTCAACCCTGTCGGTTCCGCTTTTCCTCCTGAGCTGCCGTGCCATGGGCAAGGGTGTCGAGCGGGTCATGCTCAAGACGCTCGCCGAACGCGCCCTCGCGGCGGGAGCCAAGACACTGTCGATCGCTTTCACGGAAACGGATCGCAACGAACCGGTGCGACGTTTCTTCGAAGGGCTCGGCGGATTCACGCTCGATGCGGCAAAGATCGCGCAGCTTTCGCCTGTGCCGGAGGAAACGGAGGCTGTCGCCACTCCTGACAAAACCACCACGCCCGTCTCAAAATCAGGCGGTCCCCTCTTCGATGCCACCCTCGCCCAACGCATCGCCACCGAACTGCGCGATCCACAGGCCCTGCAAACGCTCCTCACCGCGACGAAACGTCCGCGTCCCGAGATCGCCCAGGCCTTCGTGAAGCCGGGCACGAAAACGCAGACCCGTCTCGCCGAAATCTGGCGCGGCATTCTCGGACTCGAGGACGTCGGACTCGAGGATCCCTTCTCCGCCCTCGGCGGCAGCTCGATCCAACTCGTGCGCCTCCACGCCGCGCTCCGTCGCGAATTCGGCACGGCCCTGGAGTTGGTCGAACTCTTCGAACTGCCCACCATCGCCGCGCAGGCCGCGAAGCTCGAGGCGGAGCGGACGGCCTCCACGGTTTCCATCACCTCCACCGAGCATCCGCGCACTTCCGACGACGATGCCGTGGCCGTGATCGGCGTGGCCTTGCGTGTCCCCGGGGCGAACGATCCCGACACCTTCTGGCGGAATCTCGTCGACGGGGTCGAGTCGATTTCGTACTTCCGTCAGGATGAAATCGAGTATCCCGAGGAGTTCGGGAAACCCGGCTACGTTCCCGCAAAGGGCCTTGTCGACGACATCGACAAGTTCGACGCCAATTTCTTCGGCATCCTGCCCAAGGACGCGAAGATCATGGACCCCCAGCAGCGCGTCTTCCTCGAACTGGCCTGGGAGGCGATGGAGCGCAGCGGCTACACGCCCGAGACCCACACCCAGCGCATCGGCATCTACGCGGGCGCCTACTTCGACACCTATCTGCTGACGAATCTCTGCACCGACCGCGAGTTTCTCGCGAATCTCATCCCGCAGATCCAGGTCGGGTCGTTGCAATGCGAACTGGGCAACGACAAGGACTACCTCGCCACGCGGGTCGCCTTCAAGATGAACCTGCGCGGTCCGGCGATGACCCTGCAGACGGCCTGCTCGACCTCCATGGTCGCGATCATCGAAGCCTGCCGCGCGATCCGCTCGGGACTCTGCGACATGGCCCTCGCCGGCGGCATCACCCTGACCCTGCCGCTCAAGCGCGGTTATTTCTACACCGAGCAAGGCATGCTCTCGGGCGACGGCCATTGCCGCGCCTACGATGAGAAAGCCTCGGGCACGGTCTTCGGCAACGGTGCCGGCGTCGTCATGCTGAAGCGCCTCAGCGACGCGGTCCGCGACCGCGACCACATCCACGCCGTCATCCGCGGCACCGGGATGAACAACGACGGCGGTGTGAAGCACAGCTACACCGCCCCGAGCGTCGAGGGCCAGGTCGACGTCATCCGCATGGCCCACCGCGATGCGGGTGTCGAGGCTTCGTCGATCGGTTATATCGAGGGACACGGCACCGGCACGCCGCTCGGCGATCCGATCGAGGTGACCGCCCTGACCAAAGCCTTCCGCGCCGCGGGGGTTTCGGAAAACCAATTCTGCGCCCTCGGCTCGCTGAAAACGAACATCGGTCACCTCGACGTGGCCTCGGGCGTGTGCGGCCTCATCAAGACGGCGCTCTCGCTGGAGAAGGCGACCCTGCCGCCGATCCTGCACTATCAAACGCCCAATCCGAAGATCGATTTCGCGAACAGCCCCTTCTACGTGAACGCGAAGCTTACGCCCTGGACCGAGGGACGCCACGGCCAGCCGCGCCGCGCCGGGATCAGCGCCTTCGGGGTCGGAGGAACGAACGCGCACGTCATTCTCGAAGAGGCACCCGCCGTCGTCTCGACACCCTCGCCGCGAGCGAACCAACTCTTCCTGCTCTCCGCCCGCACCGAGGAAGCGCTCGCCGCCGCCGCGACGAATCTCGCGAACTTCGCCGCCAATCCCAGCGATACGAAAGCCGCCGACGCCGCCTGGACCCTCGCGATCGGACGCAAACCTTTCCGCTGCCGCCGCGCCGTCGCCGCATCGGATTTTGCCTCGCTCGCGGAAGCGCTCCGCTCCGGGGCCGGGGTCAGGGGCGTCGCCGAACGCAGCAATCCGCCGGTGCATTTCCTCTTCCCCGGCCAGGGTTCGCAGCACGTCAACATGGGCCGCGCCTTTTACGAGAGCGAGCCGCGTTTCCGTGAAACGATCGACCGCTGCTCCGAGCTGTTGCGTCCTCATCTCGGGCTCAGCCTGACCGAAGTCCTCTACCCTGCCGAGGGCACCGATCTCGAAGCCGCCGCGGAGCAACTGAAGCACACCGTGCTCGCCCAGCCCGCGATCTTCGTGATCGAATACGCCCTCGCCGACCTCTGGCGTCACTGGGGTCTCGAACCCGCCGCGATGATCGGCCACAGCGTCGGTGAATTTGTCGCCGCCTGTCACGCCGGGGTCTTTTCGTTGGAGGACGGACTGCGCCTCCTCGCCGCG
>JAEUHH010000080.1 GCA_016795505.1 Verrucomicrobiales bacterium
GAAGGGGCGTCGCATCCGCCGCCGCCTGCGAGGATGAATGCGAAGCCCCTACAGGGCTTTCGCCTATATGTGGGGCAGGCACCCAGAGCGTTGCTCTGGGCTGGTATGCGACGGGCCTTCAGCCCGGTTTTGGGCTGGGCGAAGCCCCGGTTTCGGGCGGGGCGAAGTCCCGGTTTCGGGCGGGGCGAGGTCCGGTTTCGGGCGGGTCGCGCCCCGGTCGCATTTGCAATTCCTCGGCAAATGGGCCGGCTTTCCGATCCGAAAAATGGGGGTGATGGAAAAAGGCCACAGGAACGGTGCCGCAGGAGCGATGCGACGTGCCCTGCAAAAATGAGCGCCAACGGCGCGCGAGCATACCAGCCCAGGGCAACGCCCTGGGAAATCCGCATGAAAAGAGAATGAACGCCCTGAAGGGGCGTCGCATCCGCCGCCGCCTGCGAGGATGAATGCGAAGCCCCTACAGGGCTTTCGTCTATAGGTGGGGCAGGCACCCAGAGCGTTGCTCTGGGCTGGTATGCGACGGGCCTTCAGCCCGGTTTTGGGCTGGGCGCGGCCCGGGTTTTGGGCGGGGCGAGGTCCGGGTTTCGGGTGGGTGCGGCCCGGTTTCGGGTGGGGCGAGGTCCGGGTTTCGGGCGGGGCGAAGTCCCGGTTTCGGGCGGGGCGAAGTCCCGGTTTTAGGCGGGGCGAGGCCCGGTTTCGGGTGGGGCGCAGCCCCGGTTTCGGGCGGGCCGCGCCCCGGTCGCATTTCGATTTCTTCGGCAATCGGGCCGGCTTTCCGATGAAACAGGGTCTGTTTGTCGATCCAACAGGGTCTGTCCCCCGATCCAACCGGGTTGCTGCGGAAGATGGGTCGGCGTCGAGGTTTGGGCGTTTTTCTGAAAACGCGTTAAACAATTGATGATTTGAGGGTTGGGGGCGTTTTTACCGATTTCGGGGAACGGGTTTCCCTGTCGGGGGAAGGCGGTACCCTAGCTAGGGTGGTGCCATACCCTAGCTGGGGGAAGGCAGTACCCTAGATAGGGTACGGCACCACCCTGACTAGGGTAAGGCACGACCCTGACTAGGGTAAGGCACCACCCTGACTAGGGTAAGGCACTACCCTGACTAGGGTAAGGCACCACCCTGACTAGGGTAAGGCACTGCCCTGACTAGGGTACGGCACCACCCTAGCTAGGGTAAGGCACCACCCTGACTAGGGAATGCCACCACCCTAGATAGGGAATGGCACCACCCTGGCCAGGGGAATGGTCCATCCCAGCGGGGAATTGGACCCACAAGAGTGCCGGTCTGGTGGGCGGGGGCAGCACTTGGGCTGAAGCCCAAGCTACTTTTTCGGGCTCGGAGCGCGACCCCGCACGTGGGAGCGCGCGACCTTGCCGGCGGGATCGGGAAAGGTGCTTGGGCTTCAGCGCAAGCGGTCGCCGCTCCGACGTGTCGGCTTCACCACAGGGCCTGAAACGTCAGGGCGCCGAGCACGCCGCCGATGAGGGGGCCGACGACGGGGATCCAGGCGTAGCCCCAGTCGGCGGGGCCTTTGCCGGGGATGGGCAGCAGGGCGTGCGCGAGCCGGGGACCGAGGTCGCGGGCGGGATTGATGGCGTATCCGGTGGGGCCGCCGAGGGAGAGGCCGATGGAAAAGACGATGAAGCCCACGAGGAGCGGGCCGAATCCGGTGCTGAAGCCGGTGGCGGCATCGAGATTCTCCGGTCGCGGCAGGGCGAGCGCCCCGAGCACGAGGACGAAGGTGCCGATGGTCTCGGTGAGGAGATTGCCCGGGGTGTGGCGGATGGCCGGACCGGTGCAGTGGACGGCGAGTTTGGCGGCGGGATCGGCTGTGGCGCGCCAGTGGGGCAGGTAGGCGAGATAGACGAGGATGGAGCCGGTCACGGCGCCGAGCATCTGGGCGAGGATGTAGGCGCCGGCGGTGGCGCCCCCGATCTTGCCGATGGCGAGCAGGGCGACGGTGACGGCGGGATTCAGGTGGCCGCCGGAGATGGTGCCGACGGCGTAGACAGCCACGGTGACGGCCATGGCCCAGCCGGCGGTGATGACGATCCACCCGGCCCCGTGGCCCTTGGTGCCGGTGAGGACGACGTTGGCGACGACGCCGTTGCCGAGGAGGATGAGGAGGGCGGTGCCGAGGAACTCGGCGAGGATGGGGCTCATGGGTGGGACAGGCGGGGGTGATGAGGGCGGGATGGATGGCACGCGGGCCGATCCAAGGGCATGAAAGCCACGGAATGGCGGGAAGGCGAGTGTTTTCGCCTGTGGGATTCACCAAAATCCCGGCGCGGGGCCGGTCGGGTGTCTCAGGCGAGGATCTCGGAGACGACGCGGGCCTGGGGATTCTCGACGAGTTTGTGCTCCAGGCCGTTGCGGCGGTAGCTGAGGCGGTTGGCGTCGATGCCGAACAGGTGGAGCAGGGTGGCGTGGTAGTCGAAGTGATTGACGACGCCTTCGACGGCTTTGTGTCCGAACTCGTCGGTGGCGCCGTGCACGTGGCCGCCTTTGAAGCCGCCGCCGGCCACCCACATGCTGAAGCCGTAGGTATTGTGGTCGCGGCCGACCTTGGTGCGGTCGTTCTTCACGCCGGCGCGGTTCTGGATCACGGGCAGGCGACCCATCTCGCCGCCCCAGTGGACGACGGTGCTGTCGAGCAGGCCGCGCTGTTTCAGGTCGATGACGAGGGCGGCGGCGGGCTGGTCGACGTATTTGCAGGCGGCGGGCAGCGAGGTCATGAGGCTGGAGTGGTGATCCCAGGTCTGATTGCCGGTGAAGAGGCTGACGAACCGCACGCCGCGCTCGACGAGCCGCCGCGCGATGAGGCAGCGGGAGCCGAACTCCTGGGTCTCGGGTTTGTCGATGCCGTAGAGCCGCTTGGTGGCCTCGGACTCCTGGCTCAGGTCGAGGGCTTCCTTGGCGGCGGTCTGCATGCGGGCGGCGAGTTCGAAGCTCTGGATGCGGGCGTCGAGGTCGGTCTCGCCGGGGCGGTCCTGGAGGTGGGAGTCGTTCAAGCGGCTGACGAACTGGAGGTAGCGCTTCTGGGCGTCGCCCTGCAGGGACATGGGGGCGTCGAGGTTGAGGATGCGGGGCTCCTTTGACCGGACCACGGTGCCCTGGTAGAGGGAGGGCAGCCAGCCGTTGCTGAAATTGTCGACTCCGAGCACGGGCAGTCCGCGGGGATCGGTGAGGGCGACATAGGCGGGCAGGTCGCTGTTTTCCGATCCGAGCCCGTAGGTGATCCAACTGCCCAGGGTGGGGCGTCCGCCGAGGATGGTGCCGTTGATGAGGGCGTAGATGGACTGGCCGTGATTGTTCACGCCGGTGTGCATGGAGCGGATCAGGGTCATGTCATCGGCGATGCTGCCCATGTGGGGCACGAGTTCGCTCATCTCGATGCCACTCTCACCGTGTTTGGAAAATTTCCACGGGGAGGCCATGACTTCGCGGCTGGCTCCGGCAGCGTCGTCGTATTTCACTTCGCCGGGAAAATCCTTGCCGTCATATTTGTCCAGCATGGGCTTGGGATCGAACAGATCCATGTGGCTGGGCCCGCCCTGCATGAACATGGAGATCATGGCCTTGGCTTTGCCGAAGGAGTGCGGCGGCTTGGGCAGGTTGTCGAAATGCCGGGGCGCGCCCGCGACTTCGGGCGAGGCGTGGAGCAGGCCCTGCTCTTTCATCAGGGTCGCCAGGGCGATGGTGCCCATGCCATAGCTGGCGGAAAGGAAGCGGCGGCGGGAGTGCATTTTTCGGGAGTTAGAAGTTCAAAGTTTAAAGTTTAAAGTTGTTGAATTCGATACCGTTTGGGTTCTGAGGGCGGGATGAGTATCTGAACGGTTAGTGATACTTTTCACCTTTTGCTTTTCACTCCCAACTCAGTCCACATACAAAAACCCATTCGCACTCATCAGCGCGTGGCAGAGGGCGGCGAGGCCCATGAGTTCGGGGGCGGCGTTGTCTTTTTCGGCGGGGCCGGAGACGCGGTCGAGCTTGGCGGGATGGGTGCGGTAGTGCTCGGTCTGGGCCTGGATGAATTCGACGGCGGCTTTGACATCGTCGGGCGCGGGGCGGCGCCCGTAGCTGAGCCACCAGGCGCGCTCGGCCTGCCGGGCGGGGTCGGTGCCGCATTCGGCGATGAGGCGCGTGGCGAAGGCCTGGGCGTGCTCGCGCATGCCGGTATTGTTCATCAGCAGCAGGCTCTGCGGGCTGACGGTGGTCACGGGTCTGATCTCGCAGTTGGGATCGGTCATGCTCGGCGCGTCGAAGGCGGCGAACATTTCCAGCGGCCGGGTACGGCGGACCTGCACATAGACGCTGCGGCGGTATTCCTCGCCGTTCAGCGGGATGAACTTGCCGGTCTGGCGGCCGGCGGTGTCGGTGGTGTCGACGCCGATGACGACCTGGCCTTCCTCGTTGTACATCACCGGCACCGGGGCGCCCCCGACGGCGGCGTTGAGTTTGCCGGAAACGGCGAGCAGGGAGTCGCGCAGCGTCTCGGCCTCAAGGCGACGGACATTCTGCCGACTGAGGAGACGGTTGTCGGGATCGATCCGCTCGCGTTCCGGGTCGCGGCGGCTCTGCTGCCGCCAGGTCCGGCTGGAGAGGATGGTGCGGTGGAGGTCCTTGAGGCTCCAGCCGCGAGCCATGAATTGGGACGCGAGCCAGTCGAGCAGTTCCGGGTGGCTCGGCTTTTCGCCCAGGACGCCGAAGTCGGCTGCGCTGGCGACGAGTCCCTTGCCGAAGTGGTGCATCCACACGCGATTCACCAGCACGCGGGCGAGCAGGGGATGGCTGCCGTCGGTGATGGCCTCGGCGTAGGCGAGGCGGCGGCCGGTGGTGGGCAGGGCGGGGTCCTCCGCGGCGATCTCCACGGGCCGCGAGCCGGCCAGCACGGACAACTCGCCGGGGCCGACGGGATCCTTGGGCGACTCGGGGTCGCCGCGATGGAGGACATGGCTCGCGACGACGGCTTCGGGGGCCTTGGGCACTTCGGTGAAGGCGTGGACAAATTCCTCGACCGGCTTGGTGGCGCGCACGGCGGCGGCCTCGTCGGCCATCTGCTTCAGGGTGTCGGCGTGCTTGGTCTTGTAGGTCGTGTCGTAGAGGTAGAGGGAGCCGGCGCTGAGGCTGTTGACGCTGGGGTTGTCCTTCAGCAGCTTCACCTGCTCGGGGGTGCGGTCCTTGGCGACCGTCTTGTAGGCGGTACGCAGGGCGTCGCGGATGGAGGCGTCGCGCTTGGCCAGCTCCTTCTCCAGCACTTCGTCGATGAATGCCGCCTGTTTGACCAGCCGGGCGTCGTCGATCTTTTTCGCCTCGGCCTCGATTTTGGCCGCCTCGGCTTTGGCTTCCTTGGTCTGGAGGGAGACGAGCCGTCCGGGCGGGGTGCGCCAGGTCTTCACATCGAATCCGGGGTCGAACACCGCGCGCAGCCGATAATAATCGGCCTGGCTGATGGGGTCGTAGCGATGGTCGTGGCACTCCGCGCAGGCGATGGTGAGTCCGTAGAGCGTCGTGCCGACGATCTTCATCGTCGCGGCGATGCTGGCGTGCCGGGTGAGCAGGTCGTTCTGCGTCGCGGTGCCGTCGGGGGCCATGCGGAGAAAGCCGGTGGCCGTGAGCAGTTCCGCGTAGCGTTCCCGTTCCGCCGGGGTGGGGGAGTCGGCGTGGAGGCCGAGTTTCAGGGCGATCTCGTCGCCTGCGACCTGCTCCCGGACGAACTGGTCGAAGGGCTTGTCGTCATTCATCGAGCGCACCACGTAGTCGCGGTATTTGTAGGCGTATTTCCGCTCCGGATCTTTTTCAGTGAACCCGTCCGAGTCGGCATAGCCGGCGATGTCCAGCCAGTGGCGTCCCCAGCGCTCGCCGTAGGCCGGCGATGCGAGCAGCCGGTCGAGCAGGGCCTGCCAGGCGGCGGCGGGATCGGCGCTGGAGGCGGCGACGAAGGACTCCACCTCCTCCGGCGTCGGCGGCAGGCCGGTCAGGTCGAAGCTGGCCCGCCGGATGAGTGTTTCGGGATCGGCTTCGGGGGAAAACGACAGTTGCTTCTCCGATAACTTCGCCGCGATGAAGGCATCGATCGGATGGGCCGAGCCCGCGTCGATCGCCGGGATCGCCGGGCGGGCGATGGGCTGCAGCGACCACAGGGAGCGCTCTTCGTCGGTGAACTGGTGCTCCGGCCCCAGCTTTTCCGGTTCCGGTCGCAGGGTCGGTGCTCCCGCGGCGATCCAGCGCTCGATGGTGGCGATGTCTTTTTCGGGCAGTTTCGGCTTGCCCTTGGGCATCTCGCCCGAGGTGATCATCTCCAGCAGATGGCTCTCGGCCGCCTTGCCCGCGACGATGGCGGGGCCGGATTCGCCGCCCTTTTCGAGAAAACGGCGCAGCCGCACGTCGAGCCCGCCCTTGGTCTCGCCATCCTCGCCATGGCAGTGGAAGCAGTGGGCTTTCAGGATCGGCCGTACGTCCTTCTCGAAGGAGACCGTGTCTGCCGACCAAGCCATGGCACTGGAGAGGCACCATGCTGAAAAGAAATGGGTTAAACGCATGATGGATGGGGAAGAGGCGGGAACGCTGGACGGTAAAGTCCGGCTCCCGCGACATCAACGGGCGCAGCGGGCGCGTCTGCGCCAGCCTGCGGGAGCGCTCAAGCGGAGCCGTGAATGGGTTCGGGCGCTGGCGAGATGCGTGTCAGGGGTTTTGGAGGGTGGGATTGTTTTGATGCGAATGAACGCGAATCGGAGCCTGTGAACCGGATGGAAGCCCCGTGAATGCAGATATGAGCCCCGACGCATCCCACAGCCTTGCGGAACCAGAAGGAGGAGCCGGGCTGCTATTGGAAAGCCGCCTGACCCGCCGCGCTATGCGGGATTCGCGTCATTCGCGGCCATTCTTTTCATTCGCGCAAACTCCACGGGAGGGCGGGATTGTTTGAACGCGAATGGAAACGAATGAACGCGAATGACGCGAATCGGAATCGGTGGAGACCGAATGACACCTACAACAACCCACGAAGACCAAGCCCCAGCCCACAACAAACGCCCCGCTTTCCCCAGCGTCCCGGAGGGACGACAGAAGGTAGCCGGGGGTGGACCGAGCGTAGCGAAGGGAACCCCCGGACCCCACCCAAAACAAACCCCGCGCCCCGGAGGGGCGCCAAGAGGAAAGCCGCCTGACCCGCCGCGCCATGCGGGATTCGCGTCATTCGCGTTCATTCTATTCATTCGCGCAAACTCCACGGGAGGGCGGGACTGTCTGAACACGAATGGAAACGAATGACGCGAATGACGCGAATGACGCGAATGACGCGAATGACGCGAATCGGAACCGGTGGAAACCGTATCACACCCTCAAAAACCCACGAAGACCAAGCCCCAGCCCACAACAAACGCCCCGCTTTCCGCAGCGTCCCGGAGGGACGACAGAAGGTAGCCGGGGGTGGACCGAGCGCAGCGAGGGGAACCCCCGGACCCCACCCAAAACAAACCCCGCGCCCCGGAGGGGCGCCAAGAGGAAAGCCGCCTGACCCGCCGCACCATGCGGGATTCGCGTCATTCGCGTTCATTCTTTTCATTCGCGCAAACTCCACGGGAGGGCGGGGCTGTCTGAACGCGAATGGAAACGAATGAACGCGAATGACGCGAATGACGCGAATCGGAGCCGGTGGAGACCGAATCACACCCTCAAGAACCCACGATGACCAAGCCCCAGCCCACAACAAACGCCCCGCTTCCCCCAGCGTCCCGGAGGGACGACAGAAGGTAGCCGGGGGTGGACCGAGCGCAGCGAGGGGAACCCCCGGACCCCGCCCAAAACAAACCCCGCGCCCCGGAGGGGCGCCGGAACACCAGCCTCGCATCCGCATCCACACCCATCTCCCTCTCTCCGACCCCGGCCCTCGACCCGCTCAAGCCAGCCCCTTGCCCGCGAGGGCCTTCCACACGTCCGGCAGGTCCCAGTCGCGCAGCACGCCCGTCAGCATGTGGCTCAGCGGCCACTGGTAATGCTCATCCGTCGCGATGCCATGCCAGCTCGCCAGCCGGTCGTGCAGCGTCACCTGCTTCACCCGGTCGTCCAGCAGCGCGGCCAGACCGGCGGGCAGGCAGCCCCAGCCTTTCGACGCCAGATGGATCTCCGACCAGCCGTAGTCGGCGAGGAAATCGATCGTCCGCAGCACATCGTGCGCTTTGCCCCCCAGATAGGGCCTGGCGAACATATTGGCATACGTCGCGTAGAAATAGTCCGCCCCATAGTAGCCCAGCGGATCCCCGCCGGCTGTGCCGGGCAGCGATTCGCCCACGCCGCGCACA
This sequence comes from Verrucomicrobiales bacterium, assembly GCA_016795505.1. Taxonomy (GTDB): domain Bacteria; phylum Verrucomicrobiota; class Verrucomicrobiia; order Verrucomicrobiales; family DEV007; genus JAEUHH01. The sequence continues at coordinate 8,307 of JAEUHH010000080.1, forward strand.
TCGCAGGCGAAGACCGGCACCGACGAGCCTTCCTTGTCCATCAGCTCACGGATCACCGGCTCGTCGCGTAGCTCCGCATCGGCCGAGCGGTCGCCGATCCACAGCAGCACCCGGCCGGGCCGGCCCTCCGGGGCGCGGGGCGGACGCGAGTAGAGCGGTTCATCGCCCAGCATCGTGCAGACCGCCTGGATGCGCGGTTCGGTGTCGAGCACGTAGTTGATCCAGTGCTTCTTCGGATACCGCCGGTCGCCCCGTGCCCGGACGATGCGCGCGTTGGGCGGCGATTGCGGATCGCGCTCCGGCAGCCGCGGCGTCGCGGTCACCGCTTTTTTCAAAGCATCGCCCTTCAGCGGCTGGGCCTCGCGGGCCTTCTTCAGGTTCTCGGCCGTCTCCGCGGTGAAGGAAAACACCGTCCGCGAGCCGAGATCCGGTCCCACCTGGCCCTTCGGCGTTGCCCAGAGCGACTCATCCTTCTCGATCGTGATCGCCGGCTCCTTTGATTCGCCCGACGCCTTCGTGATCGAGTTGAAAAAGCCATACATCGCCTCCCGGTTCTCCTGCGTGTAGCCGTGCGTCGTCGGTCCGATGAACAGCCGCACCTGATCCTCCGCTCCGAGCAGGCCGTAGAGGCGCTTCAGCCGGGCGTAGGTCTCCTCCGAGCCCCGCGCGTCGAAGTAGTCCAGTTCCTTCGCCAGGATCATGACCGGCTTGGGCGCCATCGCCGCCAGATAGTCGTCGTGATCCAGCCCCATGGCCAGACTGCGCGGTGGACACTGCTCGCTGTCCTGCGGCAGCTCATTCTCCAGGTTCCGCCGCCAGGTCGTGACAAAGCAGGAAGGTGCCCCCATCGACCAGCGCCGCTCCAGGCCGATCAGCCACGTGGACATCGTCCCGCCACCCGAGTTGCCCGTGATGCCCACCCGCTCCGGGTCGATCTCCGGCCGCGACAGCAGATAGTCCAGCGCCCGGATGCCGTCCCAGGCCCGCCATGAACCGAAGAACTCGCCCACCAGCGTCATCTGATTGCCCGCCATGTTGTGCTCCCGCGTGCCGCCCCCGTAGAGCAGCTTCCGCTCCGGGCTCAGATACTGCGACCGCTCGCCCTGGCCGATCGGATCGAAGATCAGGCACGCCGTCCCCAGTCGCGCCAGCCCCTGGGCAAAACTCTGGTAGGCCTCGGCCGCCTTGCCATTCTCCGAGTGCCCGCAACTGCCCACCACGCCCGGGATCTTGCCCGCCCGCTGTTTCGGCAGATACAGATTCGCCGTCACGTAAAAGCCCGGTCGGCTCTCGAAGATCACGTTCTCCACCGTGTAGGTGTCCCGGTCCAGCCGGCCCGTGACCTTCGCATTCAGCGGCGTCTTCACTTTCGGCAGCGGGGCAAAGGCCTGCGCGATCCGTTTCCGCACCTCCTGCACATAAGCCTCGGCGTCGGCCTTCGTCTTCAGGGCATTCTTCCGCTCCAGCAGCCGCGATTCCCAGTTCCGGATCCGGGCCACGTAGTATTCCTGCACCATCCGGGGAAAGCGGTTCAACGGCGCCAGCGCCGGAGCCGCCGCTTTCGCCTGGGCTTCCTGGGCCGATGCCAGCCCGTTCAGACCCGCCGCGCCACAGGCGCCCAGACAGGCCGTCCACACCCAGTCGCGCCGCGACCAGGCCGCCGCGTCCCGTGCCGTCGTCGTCATCAGGGGAGATTCGTTCATCATGCCGCCGAGGCTAGCGTCCCCCGCGAGCGCCTGTCAAAGCTCCCGCCACACGCAACCGCGCCGGATTCCCCTGACAAAACCCGCCTCCCGGCTATAGTGCCGCCGCCTCCAGGCGGCTCGTCTCCCCGCTGGCCTGCTTTTTCCGCGCCCGGCCACCCGCCTTCGGCTCCACCGCTTTTCACACCGCATCTTCCCACCATGAAACTCACCATCATCGGCTCCGGCTACGTCGGACTCACCACCGGCGCCTGCTTCGCCGAAGTCGGCCACGAGGTCCTCTGCGTCGACAACGACCCCCGCAAGATCGAGACCCTGCTGCGCGGCGACATCCCCATCTACGAGCCCGGCCTCGCCGAGATGGTCACCAAGAACGTCGCCGCCGGCCGCCTGCGCTTCACCACCGACACCCCCGAGGGCGTGCGCCACGGCGACGTCGTCTTCATCGCCGTGCCCACCCCGCCGAACCCCGACGGCTCGGTCGACCTCAAGTTCATCGAAAAAGTCGCCCGCGAGATCGCCCCCGCCATCGAGACCTACAAAGTCATCGTCGACAAATCCACCGTGCCCGTGAAGACCGGCGAGAAAGTCGCCGAGACCATCCGCCGCTACGCCCCCGGCGCCGACTTCGATGTCGTCAGCAATCCCGAGTTCCTCCGCGAGGGCAGCGCCGTCGCCGACCTGATGAAGCCCGACCGCATCGTCATCGGGGCCAACAGCGAGCGCGCCCTCGCCCTCATGCAGCGCCTCTATGCGCCCTTCCACGCCGCCGTCCTCACCACCGACATCGCCAGCGCCGAGCTCATCAAGCACGCCGCCAATAGCTTCCTCGCCCTCAAGATCTCCTACATCAACGCCGTCTCCGCCATCTGCGAAGCCTCCGGCGCCGACGTCGAGATGGTGGCCGAGGGCATCGGCATGGACAAACGCATCGGCCGCGCCTTCCTCAATGCCGGCCTCGGCTACGGCGGCTCCTGTTTCCCCAAGGACATCGCCGCCTTCATCGCCATCAGCGAGGATCTCGGCGTGCCCTTCACCCTGCTCAAGGAGGTCGAGCGCATCAACCGCGACCAGCTCGAGCGCTTCCTCAAGCGTCTCCGGGACAAACTCTGGGTGCTGGAGGAAAAGAAGATCGCCGTCTGGGGCCTCGCCTTCAAACAGAACACCGACGACATCCGCTGCTCAGTCGCCCTCGATCTCGTCGAGCGACTCGTCGCCGAGGGCGCCGAAGTACGGGCCTACGATCCCAAAGCCATGGACCGCGTCCGCGACCTGCCGCTCGGCGAGAAGATCGTCCTCGTCGATGATCCCCTCGCCGCCTGCGATGGCGCGGAGGCCCTCGTCATCGCCACCGAGTGGCCCCAGTTTGCCCAGGCCGACTTTGCCAAGGTGAAGCCCCGCATGCTCAGTCCCCTCGTCTTCGACGGCCGCAATCTCCTCGACCCCGCCACCATGGCCCGCCTCGGGTTCGAGTATCATGGGATCGGGCGCGGGGCGGCTTCGGTGGGGGAGGAGTGAGAGAGGGGCGGGGGAATTTTCAGGTTTCCGTTTTCAGCGGCGGAGCGGCGCGGGCAACGGGCGCGCTGGAGGAGCCGGAGCGGTCGTTGGGCCGTGAACTTGGGCCGACCGAGCGGGGCGATAGAGGAGCGGAGTGATCGTCTTCCTGGCTCGCGTGCGTCGTGCTCGAGGGGGAGATTTTTGGGCTTGACGAGATTTTTGGGGAGACGGTAGAATTTCGCTCGTTACAGCGAATCGGCTCCGCCGCTCGCTGAACATCACGACCGATAGCGATTTCGGATATCATACTGTTGTGCGCCGAGCTAAGCGAGGCGCTTCTTGTGGTGTGAAAGTCACCATGTCGTAAAGCCCAGCCAGCACCGACTACCGAGTGTTGCGTGGAAGTCAGCTAAGCCATGAAACCGTGCGGGAGCCACCGCAATATCAA
>JAEUHH010000002.1 GCA_016795505.1 Verrucomicrobiales bacterium
GAACTTGGAACTTGGAACTTGGAACTTGGAACTTGGAACTTGGAACTTGGAACTTGGAACTTGGAACTTGGAACTTGGAACTTGGAACTTGGAACTTGGAACTTGGAACTTGGAACTTTTAACTTTTAACTTCCTCCCTTCCCCACCCGCACGTCTTCGATGATCTCGCCATCCTGGAGATGGACTTTGCGGTCGACGCGATCGAGGAGACGGTCGTCGTGGGTGGAAAAGATGAAGGCGGCGCCGCGGCTGTGGTTGATGCGGCGCATCAGGTCGATGATCAGGTTGGCGTTGCGGGTGTCGAGGTTGGCGGTGGGCTCGTCGGCGATGACGAGCACGGGGTCGGTGACGAGGGCGCGGGCGATGGCGACGCGCTGCTGCTGGCCGCCGGAGAGCTTCTGGGGGCGATGCGCGGCGCGGTCGGCGAGCTCCACCTCGGAGAGCAGGGCGAGGGCTTTCTCCCGGGCCGCCTCGGCGCTGGCGCCGCGGATCTGGAGGGGCAGCATGACATTCTCCACCGCGGTCAGCACGGGGACGAGATTGAAGTTCTGAAAGACGAAGCCGATGGAGGCGTTGCGCAGTTCGCTCTTTTCGGCATCGCTGAGCCGGTTGGCGGAGCGCTGGCCGATGGTGACCTCGCCACTGGTGGGATCGTCGAGCAGGCCGAGGAGGTTGCAGAGCGTCGTCTTGCCCGAGCCGGAGGGCCCCCAGACGGCGATGAACTCGTGCTCTTCGATGCTGATGTCCACTCCCCGGAGGGCGTGGACTTCGGTGTCGCCGAAATGGTAGGATTTTGCGAGGGCTTTGGCTTCCGCGACTTTCATGCAGGGGCTGGGGAATTGCACTTGCGGGACTCGGGGGGGCGAACTCTATCTTGCAACCCGATCATGATCGAATGGTTTTTCATCCTGCCCTGGGGGCTCTGGCTGGTGGAGGCGGTGGCCTCGCTGGTCAATGCGGCGCGCTATGCCGGTCTGGCGCGCGACGAGGGCCGTGTCTGGGGCGCCGGGCTGGTGCCGGAGAATCAGCAGCCGGCCGCGGTGCTGGTGGCCATCAAAGGCTTCGATCCGGCCAATACTCCGCGCTTTTTCGAGTCGCTGCGCCATCAGCGCTACCGGCGCTACCGGCTGATCTTCGCGGTGGAGTGCGAGACCGATCCCATCGTGCCCTGGCTGCGGCAGGCGCTGGGCCTGGGGGCGGGGGAGACGGTCTGGCGGCCCGCCGAGGTGCCGGGCGAGGGCTTGCAGGAAATCCGCCTCGTGGTGGCGGGCCATGCCGAGGGGCGGGGGCAAAAGGTGCACAATCTCATCGCGGCCTTCGACCTGCTGACGCCGGAGGACGCCGTGGTGGCCTTTGCCGATGCCGACATCCACTGCCGCGCGGACTGGCTGGCCTGGCTGCTGGCGCCGATCAATGCCGGGACCAATCCCGTCTCGACCACCTACCGCTACCTCGTGCCGCGCCGGGCGACGCTGGTGAACCACCTCGCCTCCGTGATCAATGCCTCGGTGGCCACCCTGGGCGGCCCGTCGCGCTGGAGCAGCCTGTGGGGCGGCTCGATGGCGATCGCGCGGACCGATTTTGACGCCCTGGATGTGCCGCGGCTGTTTGCCGGCAGCCTGAATGACGACCTGCGGCTGGGCCGGGCGGCTCGGCGCTCGGGTCGGCGGGTGGCCTTTGTCCGCTCGCTGCTCATGCCGAGCCCGGTGGACTTTTCGTGGGCCGGCTTTTTTGAGTTCGGACGGCGGCAGTACTATCAGGTGCGGCATTTCGCGCCCATTTTTTACAAAGTGTCCCACCTGCTCACCTGGGTCTATCTGGTGGGATTCGTCTCGGCGGTCACCCTGGCCGTGACCCAGGGCTCGGTGGCCGCCCTGGCGGTGCTGGGCGTGGTGGCGGTGTGCGATCAGGTGCGGGCGCTGTGCCGGTGGCGCATCGTCAGCGAGCTCTTCGAGCCCGAGGTGATCGGCGCCCTGCGGCCCTCCCGCTGGGTGGAGCATCTGCTGACCCCGGTCTGGATGGCCATCCATGCCGGCCTCACCACCAGCGCGCTGTTCACCGACCGCATCCGCTGGGCCGGCATCGGCTACCGCGTCCATGCCGAGGACCGCACCGAGGTGCTTGGACGCTCCTGAGTGTTTCCCGCCGCGGCGAAGGGGACTGGCGGGATCAGGGACTTTTCCGCCGCGAGCCGGCTGGATAGGCTCACCGGCATGAAACGCCCTCTCGCCACCCTCCTCGCCCTGTCCCTGCTCACCGTGCCGGTGCTCCTGCCGGCGGCGGAGTTTCAGGCCGGCGCCGCCCTCATCGACGTGACGCCGGAGAAGCTCCCCGTGCTGGTCAACGGCTCCATGCTCGGGGGCAAGGCCGACAAGGTGAAGACCCGCGTCCACGCCCGCGCCATCGCCGTGTCCGATGGCGACACCACCGTCGCCATCGTCGTCGTCGACAGTTGCATGATGCCCCGCGACCTCCTCGACGAGGCCAAAAAGATCGCTTCGGAAAAGACCGGCATCCCCATCTCCCACATGCTCATGTCGGCCACCCACACCCACTCCGCCCCGAGCTGCATGGGAGCCCTCGGCACCCGGGCCGATGAAAACTACGTGCCCTTCCTCAAAGCCAAGCTCGTCGAGGCCGTCCAGGCCGCCGTGGCGAATCTCGAGCCCGCCCGCGTCGGCTTCGCCAAGGCCGACGCCGCCGACTACACCGCCGTGCGGCAGTGGATCCGCCGCCCCGACCGCGTCGTCGAGGATCCCTTCGGCAATCTCACCGTGCGGGCCAACATGCATGCCGGGCGCGTCTGGGACGACGCCATCAGCGAGTCCGGCCCCGAGGACCCCGACGTCTCCCTCGTCTCCCTGCAGAGCCGCGACGGACGGCCCATCGCCGTGCTGGCGAATTTCTCCATGCACTATTTCGGCGACCAGGCCCTCAGCTCCGACTACTTCGGGCTGTTCTCCGAGGGCTTGAAAGCCCGCATCGCCCCCGGCGGCGGAGGGGATGGCGCGGCTGCTGGAGCCGGAGCCGGCGGCTCCCGGCCCTTCGTCGGCATCATGTCCCACGGCTGCAGCGGCGACATCTGGCGGCGCGACTACACCCGGCCCGAGAGCGAGTGGAATGCCAAACAGACCATCGAGGACTACACCGCCGGCCTGCTCGACATCGCGATGAAAGCCTACCAGGCCATCGACTACCGCGCCGATGCCGATGTCGCCATGGCCGAGTCGCGGATGCAGCTGAAATACCGCGTCCCCGACCAACAGCGGCTCGAGTGGGCCCAGCGCGTCGTCGCCGCCATGGGCGACCGCACCGATCCCAAGGACACCACCGAGGTCTATGCCATGGAGCAGATCATCCTGCACGAGCGCCAGAGCACCGAGATCGTCGTCCAGGGCCTGCGCATCGGCGACATCGGCATCGCCACCACGCCCAACGAGACCTACGCCATCACCGGCCTCAAGATCAAAGCCGCCAGCCCCATCCGGCACAATCTCGTCATCGAGCTCGCCAACGGCGGCGACGGCTACATCCCCCCGCCGCAGATGCACCGCTGGGGCGGCTACAATACCTGGCCCGCCCGCTCCGCCGGCCTCGAGGTCGATGCCGAGCCGAAGATCGCCGCTGCCGCCATCGGCCTGTTGGAGAAAGTCGCCGCCCAGCCCCGCCGCGATGCCTCCCTCAGCCACGGACCCGCCGCCCGCGCCATCCTCCAGGCCCGGCCCGCCGCCTGGTGGCGCCTCGACGAGTTCGCCGGCCCCCTCGCCGAGGATGCCTCCGGCCACCACCGCGATGCCCTCTACGAGACCGACGTCGCCTATTACCTGGAGGGGCCGCGTTCCGACTACTTCTGCGAGAATGGCGAGAAAAACCGCGCCCCCCTGTTTGTCGGCGGCCGGCTCCAGGGCCGCGTCGCCGGTCTCGGCGACGCCTACAGCGTCTCCCTGTGGATCTGGAATGGCATGCCCGCCGACGGCCGGCCCGTCAGCGGCTGGTTCTATTCCCGCGGCCACGACCACGGGCTGGGCCGGCTCGGCGATCACCTCGGCATCGGCGGCAGCGCCGGGCATCCCGGGCGACTCCTCTTCTTCACCGGAGACGATCCCGCCACCGCCGTGGCCGGCAAGACCGAGGTGCCCCGCTGGACCTGGCGCCACGTCGTGCTGGTGCGCGACGGCGCCACCGTCCGGGTCTACCTCGATGGCCGGTTGGAGATCGAGACCACCGCCGCCGGCTCCGCCCTACCCGCCACCGTCGATCGTTTCTTCTTCGCCGGCCGCTCCGACAACGCGGCCAACTGGGAAGGCCGCCTCGACGAGATCGCCGTCTTCGACCGCGCCCTCTCACCCGCCGAGATCACCGCGCTGGGGATTCCGTGAGGGGGGGAGGCGCGACCGAGACGCCCAGACCGGGGCCCGTTGTTGGAACAACGGAGCCGGGGCGCGGTCGGTAGGCGCGGGAGAGGGCGGATGGGGCGCTGGGGGAGGCGAAAGGGGAGTGGTTGGGGAGAAAGCAGGGCGGCGGTGGGGTTTTGGACAATTTGGGGCTTGACGGCGTTTTTGGGAAGGCAGTAAGGTCCCGCTCGTTACAGCGAGTCGGTTTTGCCGCTCGCTGAACATTGCGACCGATAGCGAAATCGGATATCACACTGTTCGGCAGAAAAATTTTCCCAAATAAACACACAATGGCAAATCGAGACCACTACATGCAAGTTGCCAAGCAAATTGCGGATTACTGCAATTCCTTCCGTTTGGCGTTTAAGACATACCAAGTATCAGACTTCGACGCGATGATCCGTTCCGTTGCGGGCGATGGTGCAAGGGTCAGCGGCGCGGATACGTCCGAGCAGCTGAGGAGTGCGCTGCTAGAGCGCGGCTTTACCATCTACCCGGCGATTGAAGACGCGGAAGACGGATATGTTCGAGTTATCCGAACTGGATCACTTGTCGCGAATCTCCTCAATGCGTTTCGCTACGTAGGTTCAAATGGCGACACCGAACTTGCGAATCTTCTTAACCACATCAAGCGGAGGCAGCGTTCCGATGATCTCGAGGGCGTCAACCAAGACACCTAAAAACAGAAGCCGAAGAAGGCGTGGGCGGACAACCGCTGCCAGCCCCCTTGTCGGCGGAGTCGTGCGTGGATTGATGCCTTTCCTCCCGGTTCAATATCGGCTCCCGCTGGCAGCGGTGCCGCCACTTCGACGTTAGGCAGAGAAAAACCAAAAGCCAAAAAATATGAGCAGAGAATTCGATAAACCCAATCCACGGAATTCCCCAGTTTTCATCTTCCTCGCATCAATCATCACAGCATTTGTTGCTGGAATTATGACTTGGATTTTTCTTCAGGAGAAGGTCGAGGCCGAGGTGAAAACTGTAATCAGGAAAATGGCTGAGAATGGAGAGATTCCTGTTGGGCCTCCTGGACCAAAGGGAGAGCCGGGCGATGGTCTCGTCGTAATTCAATCTGATGAAATTATTGCAGAAGTAAACGGGGAAACCTCATTTTTTACAGCTACATTCTCGCCAAGCCTTCCAGAAGGAAAAGTTCAGGCTATCTGGCATGTTGTCGTCAGACCAAGTCCCATTTCAGATGGATTTACTTCAGGTATTCAGGCTACAAATCGAGCAGGAAATATCGGACTTGAGGTTTCAGCAGAGCGACGCGTACGCATTCACGCCTACGTTTATGTTGCAATCCAAAAGCCGAACCCGCTGGCGCAGGCAACGGCTTCGCCGTAATCTGTATTTCTTTCGTTCGTCACTAACCCAACTTCTGCCGCCCTTTCACTCCAAATGTCTGATGCTGAAACGCCTGCAATAAAGCCCGGCCCGCTTATTGGGGATCTTGCTGGTGCGGGGCAATTGATAAACTCAGAAGTAGCGAAGAAGGCGTACGATGACGCACTCTCGCCAGCGTTGAAGGAACTTGGTGGACTGACAGAAGATACACTCAAAGCGTTTCGCCTCTTCACGGCGCCCCTTCAACTTCTCGCTGCTTATCAGGACCGCTTTAAAGCATTTTGCGAACGAGTCCGTGAAAGAGTACCCGAAGAACAGCAATGCGACGCTCCTCCAGAAATTGCCAAACCGGTAATGGAGGCGTTTGCATCAACAAGCGACGACAGTCCGCTGATGTCGATGTTCGAAGAATTGATGGCAAAAGCAATCGATAAGCAGCAATCGCAAAAGCTGAGTCCCGAGTTTCCTGCAATAATCAAAAGCCTTTCGCCATTAGAAGCTCTGTTACTCGCCGACTTGAAGTCACGCGATCAATATACTGATGACCTCAGAGACCCGGCAAAAAACTTGATTGTATCCCGCCTGAAAGCGAATTTCGACTTTGCTCAGTTCGGTGGACAAGGGCATCATCTAACTATCTCGCAGAGACTGAAAGATCGCAATCTCGTTTCGATAATCGAGAGTGGGAATATCGATGTTGGAAGTGAGTACCCTACCCTCACAATACCAGAGGGTCTGATATTGAGGCGAACGAAGATTCGGTTATCAATGTTCGGGCGTTGGTTCGTGACGTCCTGCGTCGGCACTTAATTTGACAATGAACCATTGCGTGAGCATGAGGGGCAATTCGAGCAAAACTTGAAATCAGTGTGTAATGTTGCCTCCGGGTTACGCTGGTCAATCGCAAAAGAATAACTCGAATGCTCTCATTTATTGCTGACCTACTAGGCGCATACTACATCGCCAGATCGATCAAGAAGAAATTGATCGCGATTCTTTTCTGTTTTGGGGTCGGTATGGCGTCGAACGTCCTCGCAAATATCGCGATTTACGCGATTGCCTCGGAACAATTTTCCCCGAAGGAGATTGTCTTACGCATGATTGTTGGTTCGGTTATTCATCCAGTTATCACGCTGATTGCTTGGTTCTTTTGGTCGCGAAAGAATCGTCCCGGTCAAGATCACTGAATAATAGGGGCGAACCATCAGCGCAGACACGTCGGGTCACGCCCGCAGTTCCTTTTGTCTGACTTCGGGCGTTGTCTCTCACCCCGGCAGACCCCTCCCAGCCACTCCCCGAACAACCCGCCTGGGAAAATGTTTCTTTTTTGGGCTTGCCCTTTTTCCCGAGATTTCCTTTCACCGCGACTCAGTGACGGAACGACCTCCGCCGCTGACCCCGCGATGACTGGCGACACCCTCTCCCGCCCCGGAGCGTCTTCCGCTCCCCGCCGTCGCGTCTGGCCTGTCGTCCGGGCCGGTTTCGCGGCGCCGCCCGTGCCACCGTGAGGCAGGGGCGGACAGGAGCCGCGCCTCGTCCTGATCGAGGGTTCGGTCGGGCAAATCCATCAGATCCGAGGTTCCATCGAAACACCCGGCCGAAAACCAGCGGTGCGCCGAGAGGAGATCGAAATAGGGCGACGCAGCCATGAGGGGAGGCTCTGGAAATGGCCACCCGATGCCAAGGTCTATCGGTCGGGGGGTGAAAATCGGCGGGACGACCGATTTCTCCGCCGGGGGAGCGCGACACCCTGGCTAGGGTGGTGCGGTACCCTATCCAGGGTGGTGCGGGACCCTACCTAGGGTGGTGCGGTACCCTATCCAGGGTGGTGCAGTACCCTATCTAGGGTGGTGCAGTACCCTACCTAGGGTGGTGCAGTACCCTATCCAGGGTGGTGCAGTACCCCATCTAGGGTGGTGCAGTACCCTATCTGGGGTAGTGCAGTACCCTATCTAGGGTCGTGGGGGGGCCCCCCCCCACGGAGGGCACCACCCACCGAAGGGGTGGGGGCCCCCCAACACGGGGGAGGAGCAAAACCCCCCC
>JAEUHH010000018.1 GCA_016795505.1 Verrucomicrobiales bacterium
ATTCCTGCCGGCCTACTCACCGGATCTCAATCCAATCGAGAAGATGTGGAGCAAGGTGAAGTCCAGTCTGCGTAGCGCGGAAGCCCGAACGCCCGATGAACTGGACAAGGCGATCGCCGCCGCCCTCGAAAAAGTCACCCATCAGGATGCCTTGGGTTGGTTTGCTTCTTGTGGCTATAATTTTATTTAAAACGCTCTAGCGGTCCAGGAAAAGCGCTTCCTGGCGGGATTGACCTTTTCGATGCAACCGGGTCTGGTCGCCGATACAACTGGGTCTGATCGGAATCCGTTCAGCCACCGGTGGGCGATTTCCTCGCAGTGAGGGTGACGCTTTGGAAGAGTTTTTCAGCCAGTGTCTTTCGCAATCGGCCGGGGAGGATGCCGACGAGCGCCTCAATAGTGTCGTGGAGGCCATTGGCGACGGGGCTCCGCCATTCGCGGCCCTTGCGGTGGAGCCAGGTCCGGTCGAAACCATGGCCGCGCAGGCGGGCGCGCATCTCGCGGTAGGTCCACTCCTGAAAATGGAAGCATTGCAAGGTGTCGCCAAAGGCGCTGGAGATGTCGTGGGGTCCCGAAAAAAGATGCGGAGAATCGAAAATGTAGTGCCCGCCGGGCTTCAGGAGACGGTGAACGAGCTGAAAATGGGGGTCCACATCGTCTGGATGGAGATGCTCGAGGAATTGGTAGCTGAACACGACATCGGCACAGCCGTCGGGCAGATCGAGGTGGTAGCCATCGTACACGACAAGAGTGAAATTTGCGGGCGAGGTATCGCCGGCGGCCCGCTGATCGGAGATGTCGATGCCGATGACCTGCCGGCACAGACCGGCGGCCGCGTGGCCGAGCCGGCAGTCGCCGGGCGCGATCTCGATCAGGGTGGCGTCGGCATTCAGGTGGGGACGGATGAGCCGCAGTTGGTTCTCCACATTGCGGCGCGAGCTTTCCGGTGTCTCCCGCCGGGTGAGTCGCGGGTGGTCGGGGACGCGCTCGAAGAGCTCGGTGTAGAGTGTCTTAAAGAGTTCGGTTCGCTCCTCGCGGGTCGAGGCCCGCATCCGGGCGGCCAATTCGCGTTCCACCTCGAAATGGTGCCGGATACGATCGGGAGTGCGGCGGTCGGCGGGCATGGCTTTCAGGGTAATTGATTGAAATTGAGAGAAAAAGCGACCGTTTTCATCCGATCACGAGCGGCGGATGACCGGGGCGCACAGGTCGATGAAGGTGGCGGCCACGCGGCTCCAGCTGTGGGAGGCGACCAGCTTTTCGCGGGCCTGCCGGGCCAGCGTGGCGGCAAAGTCGGGCTGGTCCAGCAGCCGGATCACGGCGTCGGCGAAGGTGTCCGGTTGGTCGGCGATGAGGATGTCGCGGCCGTCGGTGACGGGGAGGCCCTCGGCGCCGATGGTGGTCGAGACGACGGGGACGCCTTGGGCCATGGCTTCGAAGATTTTGATCCGGGTACCGCCGCCGGACCGCAGGGGCACGACGAGCAGTGACGCGGCATCGAGGTGTGGGCGCACATCGTCCACGGTGCCAGTGATCTCGATGCCGGGCAGGTCCACGGCGAGACGGCGGACGGCTGGCGTGGGATTGCGGCCGATGATGCGGAAGCGGCAGTCCGGGTACCGGCGGCGGATGGCCGGCAGGATGTCGTGGGCGAAAAACTGGACGCATTCGACATTCGGCATCCAGTCCATCGAGCCGAGGAAGGCGATCGGCCCGGCGGGGTCGCGGGGAGCGGCGGGCGGCTGGAAGAAATCGGTATCGACCCCGGTCGGCACGGCGCCGAGCAGGTTTTTCAGCCCGTACTCCCGCAAGGCGAGATCGTGGTCCTCCGGGGAGACGGTGATGACCCCGTCAAAGGCGGCGGACAGGTCACGCTCCGCCCGCCACATGCGGCGGTACTGGCCCTGAAAGTAGGCGCGGACAAGTGGCTGGGTCTTTTCCTGCGCCAGGCGCTGCCAGATCTGGGCCTCGATGTTGTGCTGGAACAGGACGGCCGGGGTGCGGCGCTCCCATCCGGTGAAATGGACGGCCGGAGTGAGGAAATCGCACACGATGAGGTCGAAGGCGCCGCTGCGGTCCAGGGCGATGAGCCGGTCGCGCACGGCGGCACTGCGGTAGCGGGACAGGACGTAGGGCAGTCGGGAAAACAACTGGTTGGCGGCGAGTTCCGCGGCGAAACGGGGGCTGCCCTTGCGCGACTCGCGGGTCGGAATCCAGATTTTCTCCGCCGCGTAGGGATCGTCCGGCTCGGCCGGGTCGAGCGCGGTGCCCTCGGGCAGGCCGGCGAGCCAGGTGACGCGGTGCTGGCGGTTCAGCTCGCGCAGCATCGCGTGGGTGCGACGCCGTCCGCCGGTATTCAGCGGGTGGAGCGGGCCGGATTTGACCCAGAGCAGGCGGAGCGGGGCGGACTCGGGCATCGGACGGCTGGTTTCCGAGGCGGGGCGGCTACAGCGGGATCGGCGGCTCAGGCGGCATGGTCCACATACCACCGCATCGCGATGGCGAGCCCCGCGGCGAGATCGTGGGTGGGCTCGAAGCGGAGTTCGTCTCGGGTGCGCGAGTAGTCGGCGTGGGAATGCCGGATGTCTCCGGCGCGGAACTCGCGGTAAACGGGATCGGGAATCTCCAGACCGGGCCGGACCTTCTGCAGGGCCGCGCGGACCTCGTGGAACAACTCATTCAGCGTGGTTTGGCCGCCGATGGCGACATTGTAGGCCCGGCTCGGCTCGGCCAGCGTGGGGGCGGTGGCGGCGAGGAGATTGGCCTGCACCACATTGGCCACGTAGGTGAAATCGCGGGAGGTCTCGCCGTCGCCGTTGATATAGACCGGTTCGCCGCGCAACATCGAGGCGATCCAGAGCGGAATGACCGCCGCGTAGGGGCCGTCGGGGTCTTGGCGGGGGCCGAAGACGTTGAAATAGCGCAGTCCGGCGAACTCCATGCCGTAGCAGCGGGAAAAGACGCCCGCGTAGGTCTCGCAGATCGCTTTTGTCGCTGCGTAGGGGGAAAGGAGGTTGCCGGTGATGGTTTCCACCTTGGGCAGGCCGGGTTCGTCACCATAAACCGAACTGGAACTGGCATAGACGACCCGGCGGATGCCGGCTTCCTTCGCGGCGGTAAAGAGATTCAGCGTGCCGGTGACGTTGGCCCGGTGGCTGGTCAGCGGATCATCAATGGAGCGGGGGACCGAGCCGAGGGCACCCTGATGCAGGACATGATCGACACCGCGGCAGGCCTCCACGCAGGCGTCGTAGTCGGCGAGATCGCCGTTCACCACGGTCAGTCGCGCAGCCTGAGTGGGGGGCAGGGCGGCCTGGACTGCTTCCAGATTTTTCTCATAGCCGGTGGCCAGATTGTCGAGCGAGACGACCTCTTGATCGAGTCCCAGCAACGTTTCGATGAGATGGGAGCCGATGAAGCCCGCGCCGCCGGTGACAAGCCAGCGTTGCGGTTCGGTGCGGAGGCGGGTGGACAGTTCGGCGTAGGCGGTGCTCACAGGGTGACGGTTCGGGAGGGTGGATGGAGAGAAAAAAAGCGGGTCGTGAGCGGGCGAATCGGGCGGTTCAACGTCTTCCGCTGCCGCCACAGGCTTCGCAAGTGTGGAATTCGCCATCTTTGATCGATGCGGCGAGGACGCGGCCTTTCCCGTTGCAGAAGTAGCAGACCGCACCCGTGCCGGTGCCGGGAGCGGGAGGCGGCGGGACATTCTGCGCCGGTGCGGCGGCTGTGGCGATCTCGGCCGGTGGCTCGGCGCGTCCGGTCGGGGGTTCTTTGGGGCCGAAAAGCCGGAGACCGGAGGATTCGCCGCGGTCCTTTTTCGAGTCGGCTTGGGCGTTTCGGGTTTCACGACCGGCTCGGACCTCGCCCCGGCCGAAATAGGGATCGGAATCCGGTTCCATTTCCCCCGAGCTCGCCGAACGACCTCCGCGGCGCCCTTTTTTTTCGGGCTTTTCGACTCGTTTTGACGGATCGAACACCCCTGCGATCGCTTGGGTCTCGTTGGCGAAAAGGTTCTCTGCCCGGAAGACGCCGCGGCTCGATTCACAGCCGAGCAGGAAAGACGTGGCAGCCGCCAGCACGAGGGGCTGCCGGGCGCGGCTCCAGAATGGCGGCAGGGGGGGCATGAAGCGGTAGTGTCGCGCAGAGTTCCGACTTGTCACCCCGATCTTCATCCAGAAATGAAGCGCCCTGGGAGTGGATTTTTCGCGAAAGCGATAAATTTCGCCCATCCGAAACAAAGTTCGTCGAAAACGAATGAATTGGCCCAGAAACGGCTTGCATGTGAAGCGGTTGGCGGCCATCTTTACGGCTTATCTTTGCAGCGGGGTTTAGCGGCTCCGTGACTGGACGGGCTCGACCCGTCCGGTTTGGGGAACAAACATGAAACGAGTCAGACGAAACACGAAGGGGATTTCTCTTCCGGCGATATCCGTATCGTCGGTTCTCGCCATCGTGGCGTTGTCCCAAGGGCAGGACCGCGTGGCCAACGGAGGCGCAAGCGAGCGGGCGCCGCGGGCTACCGGTGCCTTTGTTCCGGGTGGGGCCAGCACGGATACGCTGTCCACAGGCGATCCGGCGGTCATCCAAACCGGTGAGGTGGGCCTGTCGGGCGGAGAGCCGGTTTTGTTGGCCGCCAAGCCAACCCCGGCGGCTGGTGACGATGCCCGGTCAACGTCGTTGACGGCGCCGGTGGAGACTTTTTTGCAGGCCGAGCCCCGGGTGCGGGCGCTTGATGACCGGTTTCAGACTCCGGTCGCAGCCGCCGGAGCGGCAAAGCCCGCGGCGACCGAGGTGGTGTCCAGTTCCGCCGTCACGGCCGTGTCCGTGGCCACATCGGGCCGGGCGCCGCTGAGCAACGATCCCTTGCCGGCATTCGGCGTTGATGTGCCCAAACCGGAGCAGCGGACGCCGGAGACTCTGATTCGTCAGATCGAAGAATTGCGTTCCGGCACCTACGCGCCTCCGGCTTCGGCGGTGCCGGTCGTGGCCACGTCGGAAGCGCGTGCCAAAGATGAGGCGCCTGCCCAGGCCGCTCCCCGTCGCGAATCGACCCCGGCAGTGGGCTCCGACTCTGCGGAGGCTCCGCAGCCCTATGCCTTTGCGCAGCCGGTCCGGACTCGTCCGAATATCGGTCAGCAGGTGTCCGCCCGCACGCTGGCGGCCGAACGCACCGAGGAGGAAGGCGGCGCCTACGCGGCTGCCGCGCCTGTCGCCGGAGAGGAACAGGTCGTTGCTGAAGTGGGTAATCCCGCTCCGGCGCCATTTGCCGATGTGGCCGCTGCCGCGCCGCCGCCGGCTTCGCCCGAGCGGAAGGGATTGCTGGGGCGGTTGTTCGCCAAAAAGCCCACTCGCGAGGAGCGCGCCGCCGAGCTGGCCGCCGCGGCGAATCGCTCCTCCGTGGAACAGTTTCCCCGCCCGGATGCCCCGCGCACCAAGCCGTCGAAGACCGAGGACGAGGCTCAGGCCATCATCGATCGCGTCTATGGCTACTATTCCGACGCGGTGTCGCGGATCACGGCCGAGGATCTCGTCGCCAACGGGAAGAAGGGGCTGGCTCCGGTGCCATCGGATCTGGAAACCGTTTGGCTCAAGGAAATCCGCTCTGTGCATCGGAAAGGCGATGAGCCGCTCGCGGTCCGGCTGGAGGAGGTCTATGCGCGAGCGCTGGCGAATTCGAACCGGGTCAAGGTCTATGGCTACGATCCCCTGATCCGCGAGACGGGCATTCAGGAAGCCGAGGGCTTGTTCGATCTGGAGGCCTTCACAACCGGGAATTACAGCCACAATGATGATCCGACCAGTTCTCCGGAATTGGAGACCGGTGACATCGGCCGGCGGTTGGAGAACCGGGGCGAGGCCGAGGCCGGTTTCCGGCGCCGCTTTGCCACGGGCGGGATGTTGTCTTTGTCCAACCGTTTCATGACGCTGGACAGCAATTCCGAGTTCCTCGATCCGAATCCCCAGACCACCTCGAGTCTGGTTTTGTCCGTCGCCCAACCACTCCTGAAGGGCGCTGGCTATCACTACAACAAGGCCCGGCTCAAGGTCGCGAAGATCGAAGCCGGTATGGCTGCCGCCGAATACGTGGCTCGGTTGGAAAACCACCTGATGGAGGTGAACAACGCCTACTGGGGAGTTTACTTCAACCGCGCCGCCTACCTGCTGCGCAAGTCCCTCGTCACCCAGACCTCCGAGATCGTGGAGACGCTGGAAGCCCGCGCGGACGAAGCCACTGCGAGCGAGTTGCTCCGGGCGCGGTCCGAGCTTTCCCGTCGTCGCACCGCGCTCAATCGCGCCGAAATGGCGGTGCGGAATGCCGAGGAGAAACTCCGCAGCCTGATCAATGATCCGGAGTTTCCCGTTGGTGGCCCCGGAGAATTCATTCCCGTGACCGCGCCGATTCTGACGCCGCCGAAAGAATCGGTGCAGGGCGCCGCCCTGCAGGCCGTCGACAACCGCGCCGAGATCGCCCACAGCTTTGGCCAACTCCGCTCCGCCGCCATTCGCCACGAAGCCGGAAAGAATGAGATGCTGCCCCAACTCGACCTGATGGCCGAAAGCCGGCTCGCCGGGATGGATGCCAACCGCCGCGTGGCCGGTGCGTATGACGACATGCTCGGCCAGCAGGCCAGTTGGATGGCCGGTTTCCAGTTTTCCCAGCCCTTGGAGAACAATTCCGCCAAGGCGCGCCAGGAGCGTCTCCAGTATGAGCTGATGCAGCAGGAGCATTCGGTCAAGGCGACAATGGACACCATTCTGCTGGAGTCGGTGACCACCTTCCGTGAGCTGATGACGGTTTATCGCGATATGCAGGGCAACTACCAGCAGGTTCTCTCCACCCGCGAGGAGTTGCGCGGCCTGCGGGAGCGGCTCGATGTCGACGCCAACAACGAGCAGACCGTCGCCTATCGCCTCCAGAATGTGATGGACGCGTTGGAGCGCAGCCAAATCGCCGAAGAGCAGTTCCTGATCAGCGTGGTGACCTACAACATGTCCTTTGCCACGCTGGAAAAAGCCAAGGGCACCTTCCTGAAAGTTCAGGATGTCGAGATCGAGCGCTCGCCCCTGCCTGGCCACAAGCGCCTGGAATCGCTCCAAGCCGTTCCAAGGTCGGCGGCGGGCTCCGCTGAAGATCAGGGGCGGAAGTGATCGGGCGATGACGATCAGACAGGGTTTGATCGCCGATCAGACAGGGATGGATCGCCGATCAGACAGGGTTGGATCGCCGATCAGACAGGGTTGGATCGGAATGTGACCGGAAGAGGCGAGGACTTCGGGCAAAACCTACCGGGACCGCGGGCGTCCCGCCCGCCCACGACGGCCCGCCGAGGCTCGCAGTGCAGGCGAAGCCATCTGGGGCGGGCGGGACGCCCGCGTCCCAGTGGGTCTTCTCGCCGACGACGGAAAGCCAGGCAAAATGACTGGTCCCGTATTGAGGGAGCGTGGAACGACGCCTCCGCTGCGTCGGCAGAGACGATTCAGCCTGTAACCCGACTTCGCGGATTCGCCGCCATTTTTGCCAATTTTCAGCCCTTCTCGGGCTAACTGGTCTGGAACCGTGCCTCGTTGGCTTTCCGATCGAACAGGGTTGGATCGGCGATGAGACAGGGTTGGATCGGAACCGGGCGGCGTCAGGCGTCGCTGGTCGCCGGCTCGGTCGGGAGGGATTTGTGGGAGCCGTCGCAGAGGACGCCGTTGCCGGAGTGTTTGCAGCCGCAGAAATAGACCGGGCCGTCCTTGGTGGCGGTGTAGGCGACGGGGGCGAATTCGGTGCCTTTGTGGGAGCCGTCGCAGAAGGGCTGGGCTTTGCTCTCGCCGCAGGAGCACCAGTGGTAGGTCTTGCCGGCTTCGACGGTGACGGGAATGGGAGAGGCTTGGGCGACTTTGGGTTGGTTCATGGCGGGATCGGGAATGGGTTGGTGATATGAGCGGACGCAGGATAGGCGTGGCTTGGGTGAACGGCAAGCCGGCGAAAGAAGCAAGGAGCGGCAGTTTTCAACCGCTTCCACGGCCGTGGGAGGCTCAAACGGGAGTCAAAAAACGCTGCCACGGCCGTGGGAGGTTCAAACGGGAGCTGAAAAGCGGTGCCACGGTTGTGGGAGGTTCAGCCGGGAGCCGAAAAGCGCTGCCGCGGCCGTGGGAGTTTCAGCCGTGAGCCGAAAAGCCTTGCCATGGTCGTGGGAGGTTCAGCCGTGAGCCGAAAAGCCTTGCCACGGCCGTGGGAGGCTCAAACGGGAGTCAAAAAACGCTGCCACCCCCTTGGGAGGCTCAGACGGGAACTGAAAAGCCCTCGCCCCGACGGTTGCCACGATGCCGCGCGATCAAAACTCGTAGCCGAAGCGCTCGATGGTGCGGGCGAAGCGGTGGGCGACGAGGGCGCGGGTCTCGTCGGTGTAGTAGCTGCGGTAGTCGCGGCGCTGGGTGCGGTTCTCGTGGGCGATGGGAAAGGGCTCGACGCCGATGCGGCGGCAGATCTCGGGCCAGTCCTCGTCGAGGTGCTCGAAGCGGGCGATGAAATCGACGATCTGGCGGTCGCCATCCATGTACCAGTCTTCGATGTCGCCGTTGAACTGATTGATCCGCTGACTGCCCCAGGGGGAGCGGAGGAAGGCCTCGAAGGAGCCGAGCCGGCGCACAGCGTCGGCCTGTTCGCGGATGTGGGGGTAGCGGTCGGCCTTTTGCAGCCACCACTCATAGCAGCTCACCATGAGGTCCCAGGGATTCCGCACGATGGCAAAGGAGAAGTAGTCATCCCAGCGGCGCCGGCCGAGGATGCGGCGCAGCTCGGTGGCTTTGGCGTGTTTGGGGGTGTCGATGACGGGGTGGCCGGGGCCGTTGCGCAGCGGCAGGCGGTCGAGGGCCTCGGCGATGCTGCTGCCGGCGGTCTTGGGGATGTGGACGAAGACGAGCCGGTAGGCGTGGAGCACGCGGCGGTTTTCGGGCTGGTCGCGGCGAAAGCGGGGCAGGATGCGGTAGACCCACCAGGCTTTGATGGTTTTGAGGAACTCGAGAAGACGCGGCGGCATGGGCAGCAAGGGAGGTAGGGCGAAAACGGAGTCAGCGGGACTGGGCGGTCTGGATGGCGTGCCACACGAGCTGGTCGGCGCGGACCCACTCGCGGTAGTAAGCCAGGGACTGCTCCATGAGGTGGCGGCGCAGGGCGGCGTCGTCAAACAGGCGGGCGACGACGGCGGCGCACTGGTCGGCGTCGGCAAACTCGAGGTAGTGGCTGCCGGGGCCGAAGCCGCCGGGCACGGTGTAGCAGAGTGGCTCGGTGACAATGGCTTTGGCCAGACCAGTGTATTCGCCGACTTTCCAGCCGATGGAGCCGTGCAGTCCGGTGGTGGCGACGCAGATGGGATAGCGGGCGAGGAGGGAGAAGTAGCTGCGCTTGGTCGTCAGGGAGGCGCTCGGGGCGAGCAAGTCGCCGTAGTGCTGCACGGCGTAGGGGGTGTGGCTGAAGCCGCCCAGGAAGCGGTCGCCGAAGGCGCTGCGGAGCGCGCGGATGCAGGCGGCTCGGGTCTCATTGACGGCGTGGAATTCGGCGACTTTCTCGGGCGGCCGGGCGGGATCGTCGTGAGGATCCCAGGCGCGCACCAGGAAGAGCGCCCGGGGCGGCGCGTCATAGTCGGGCTGGGCTCCGAAGTAACGGTCCCGGGGGAGAAAGGTCAGCCGGTTGCCGGTATCGACGGCGCGAACGAGGGCGGCGGGCACCTGGGACCAGGGCAGCAGGTGCAGGGTGCGCTGGATGGCGAAGCGGTCGATGAAATCGGGGAAAAAGGGCAGATTCAGCCCCAGTGGCCGGATCTGGGCTCCTCCGCCCGGCTGGGCGGCGGCGACGGTGGGTGAGTAGCTGCGCTTGAAATAGACATCGGCCTCCGCCAGGCCGGTCGGAGAGATGGCGTCGCCGTCGGCGAGGTCGAAATGCAGGGTGGGGCCGTCCTCAATGGCGAGGCGGGTGTAGCCGGTGTCGCTGTGGATGGCACGCGGGAGATCGGCGGCGCGGCGACCGGTGGCGGGATCGTGTCGCAGCACGTTCTGGCGCAGGCGGATGCGGCCATCGCGGTGGAGCTGGGCCAGACCGGTGTGGATCTGCTCGACGCGGGCATCGAGAGAGCAGGCGATGAGGCGGCAGCGGAGCGGCGATTCCATGAGTCGGGGCAATTTCAGGCGACGCCGCTGGCGGCCGGGCTGCGGGCGAGGCGCCAGAGGGCCTCGGCGAGGTCGGGATCGCTCCCGATGCGGGGCAGGATGTGGGGATCGCGCGGGCCGGTGAGCGGGCCGGCTTTGGTGGTGACGGCGCTGCGGTAGTGGGCGCGCACGGCGGTGATGGCGGCGGGACTGTGGCGGCCATCGGGATAGCAGAAATGGTCGACGAGGCGTCCCAGCTTTTCGGCCAACAACTGCCGGCTGCCAGCGATCTCGCGCTCGATCTCTTCGTCGGTGGCCGAGTCGAGCATCTGATGGGTCAGGGAATGGGAGCCGATGGTGATGATGGCGGGGTCGAGCGTGGCGGCTTCGTCCCAGGACATCAGGTCGTAGTCGGCATGCATCGCCGCGGTGGGGGCAAAGCGGGCGGTGTGCTCGCGGATCCGCTCCTCCCAGGCCAGCCGACGGGCGAGGGGAGAGGCTTTCATCTCCCGGACGAGGCTCTCCAGTGAGTGCGCCGTCGAGCCGAGATCCTTGGTCAGACCGGCGAGGGCGGCGGCATCAAGGCTGCCCAGACGGCTGCGCACCTCGTGGGTCCAGATCCAGCGGCCGGTGTCGATGAGACCCGGACAGAGAAAAAACGCCGCCGGCAGGCCGCGGTCGCGCAGCAGGGGGTAGGCGATGGAGTGGTTGTTCCGCAGGCCGTCGTCAAAGGTGAGATACAGCGAGGGCCGGCGGCCACCGGTGGCGCGGCCGGCTCCGGCGTCGAGGGCATCGAGCGGGCGGATGTCGAAGATCCGGCTCAGTTCGTCGAGCAGGGCGGCGAATTGCTCCCGGGGCATTTCCCGTCCACCGACGCCGTGGAACATCATCACGAACGAGTCGCCGCGCCCGCGGATCTGCCGGGCGAGCAGTCCGAAGCGTCTCAGCAGGTGCTTGGCGAGGGTTTTCACGAGTGGGTCAGGCCCGGTCGCGGCCGGTCAGGCGAATCTGGCGGCTGACGCCGGCCTTTTCAATGCCGCGGCGCGAGGCGGTGTTCTGTTCGTAGCAGTAGATCCACGCCGCCAGGCCGTGGGCGGTGGCTTCGGCGGCGAGGCGGCGGATGGCCCAGGGATAGAGCCCTTGACCGCGGCAGTCGGGTGAGGTCCAGCAGTCGAAGATGACCGCGACGCGCCCGGCATTCGGCACGGGACAGTCGGCCACATCACCGACGATGGCGCCCTCATCGAGGCGGAGCCAGGAAAAGTGGACCGGCTGGCCGTCGGCGACGCGGCGCACTGTCAGCAGGGTGTCTCCGCGGCGGGCGCGCTCCACGGCGGACCGCATGCGCGCGGGGCTGATGTAGCCGGGCACCTCGCGCGAGGCGGCGCCGAAGGCCACCAGATCGACCGGCCCGCAGGTGGTGGCAAAGCCGGCGAGGTCGGCAGGGGTGGCGTCGGGCGCGGTTAGCTCAAAGAAAAGCTGCGCCCGCTCGCGGACGGGTTGCAGCCGGTGCCGGGCCTCGCCGAGCAGCCGGCGCACGCGCCGCCATTTACCGAGGGTGAATCCCCGCACCCGGGGCAGCAGGGGCCGCCGGTGATACAGCCGGACATTCCGGGTGGCGGCATTGGCAAAGCGGGTCTTGAACGACTCGTTGCCGCGGGTGAAATCGAAGTAAGCCGCGCCCGATTCCGCCGCCGCGACGATGAGGTGTTTCATCAGCACCTCGCCGGGACCGTGGGCCATCAGGTTCAGGTCGAAGGAGGGCTTGTACCAAATGAACACGCCCCGCCCGCTCAGCCCGAGATGGTAAGCCACCCGGCGCTCCCCGCAGGTCAGCACGTCGAAGCGCCCGAACTCGGCAAAGTCGGGCCGCGTCACCAGCTTTTCATAAAAGGCGACGTTCGCCTCGTCGAAAAAGAGGCTTTCCGACCCGGTCGCCAGCCAGCGGGCGATGTGCTGGTCGATCATCTCGCGCAGGCAGTCGCCCAGATCGGCCGCCGCCACCGGATGCAGCGCGACCGGGCCGAGGCGGGCCAGTTTTTTCTCATGCCGCCGCACGCTCTCGCGGCGGGTGACATCGTGGACGCTCGCGGGATCGAGGGTGATGCCGGGACAGTGCGCCGCCGGGGTCGATTGGGCGCCGCGGCTGGTGAGCGCGGGAATCAGCGGCGATGCCTGCGGCACCTCGCCGAGATCGAAGCGCTCACGCATCAGGTGATCGGCAATGGCCGCGAGGGCATCGTCCTGTGCCCCGGGAGCCAGCAGGATGTCGTCGTAGTCCGCGCGCGGGGCGGTCAGCGGACGCAGCACGCCGTCCCGGTCGCGTCGCAGCGGCAGCACGGCGAGCAGACGATCGGACTCGCTGGCGGTGAGGAGGGCCGGCGCGACGGGATCCGTCTGAGCATCGAGGAAAGCCTGATGCCAGCCGGGGTGTAGAAACGGCGCCGAGCCACCGGCCTCGCGCCACAGAGCCAGCCACCGGTCATGAATCGGCGCGATCGACGCGTGGATCTGGAGTGACACCGCCATGTCAGCACGATTCGGCGGCCGACCGGCGGCGAAAGAGGCCCAGAGCCCGGCCGATGACATGCCGCGCCAGCGCCCGGGTCGTGGCCAGCAGACGCAGCAGGCGGAAACCATGCCCGCGCAGCGTCCAGCGCCGCACCCCGGGTAGGGGGAAGATGGCAAGCGACAGACAGGCGTGCCACCAGGCGCGGAAGGGCTTGCCGGCCTCGGAATGGAGCAGGGAGGCCGATTGTTGATAGAGCGAAGCCAGCGCGCCCCAGAAATCGAGACGCCACCAGGGCATCACGCCCATGCTGCCGGCTTTGCCGAGCAATTTGCGGATGCCCGCGAGCTGCCGCGTCGGGTCGCTGCTCATGTTCGCCCCGTGGTAGCGCAGCACCACCAGCCGCTCCTGTAACAACCGGATACGGTAGTCCTTGGCGATGCGCAGCCACATGTCGCGATCCTCGCAGCCGAAATGCCGGTAGGAGGCGTCGAACAGCCCACATTTCTCGAATGCCCGGGCCCGCGCCAGCACGGTGCAGGGGAAGCGCGAACTCGCCGCCAGATCCGTCCACGACACCGCGATCGTGCTGCCCGCGTTCGCCGGGGGCGGCAGCGGCACCTCGCGCTCGACGCCGTCCTTGACCTCGATCAGGCTGGGCAGGCAAGCGACCAGGCCACAGTCCTCGCCCTCGGCCGAGAGCGTCGCCCAGAGCCGCGTGAGGGTGTGGGGCAGCATCCAGTCATCGGCATCGAGGAAAAACAGACATTCGCCCGAAGAGGCGCCGATACCCGTGTTCCGCGCGCCGGCGAGGCCCTGATTCTCCTGCCGCACATAGACGATGCGATCGCCGTAGCCGGCCGCGACGGCGGCGGTGTCGTCTTTCGAGCCATCGTCCACCACGACGATCTCGACGCGGGGATATTCCTGGCTCAGGGCCGAATCGAGCGCGCGGGGCAGGAAATGCGCGTGATTGTAGGTGGGAACGACGATCGAAATCAACGGCAGCGCACCGGTGGAGGGGGCTGGCGG
The DNA here is from genome assembly GCA_016795505.1 of Verrucomicrobiales bacterium. Taxonomy (GTDB): domain Bacteria; phylum Verrucomicrobiota; class Verrucomicrobiia; order Verrucomicrobiales; family DEV007; genus JAEUHH01. The sequence continues at coordinate 13,673 of JAEUHH010000018.1, forward strand.
TCGTTCATCGTCCTGGGT
>JAEUHH010000019.1 GCA_016795505.1 Verrucomicrobiales bacterium
ATTCCTGCCGGCCTACTCACCGGATCTCAATCCAATCGAGAAGATGTGGAGCAAGGTGAAGTCCAGTCTGCGTAGCGCGGAAGCCCGAACGCCCGATGAACTGGACAAGGCGATCGCCGCCGCCCTCGAAAAAGTCACCCAACAGGATGCCTTGGGTTGGTTTGCTTCTTGTGGCTATAATTTTATTTAAAACGCTCTAATGTTCGAGGAAGCTCAATCCAACGGCTGCGACCAGCGGCCACCGTAGAAGAGACTGCCGCGCTGACGCCAGCCCTGTTGGCGCCCATCCTCAAGGCCGAACAAACGGCCCGTGAACAGGTCGATAAATCCGTCGCCGCTTGATGCGCCGGTGATCCGGCTGCCCCCAGATCACCGGGCCGATGGACCGGGGATGGATTTAAGACGCATACGAGTTTTCGACACGGATGATTCCAGCACCGGTGACGGCCAGAATCCGCCAGTTCCTCTTTCTTCCGCAGGAGAAAATCAAAGTCCGTGCTTTTCCGCCACCACTTTCCGATCAAATCCCCGAAGGAGATCGCTCATAACCGCCTGAATATTAGGAGTCCAGAAGTATGCGCTGTGGACATTGTTTTCGTCAGCAGGAAAGAGCCTGCTGCAATCCAAATCGCAGACATTATCGGGTGCCGGAACCGTTAGATCGAGCCCCGAACGGCCCAATCGACGTTTGCCAAAGTGCTTCAACCCGGAACTCATTCCCAAGACGGAATCCCGCCCCGAATAAAGCGCAACGATGCGGTAGCAGAGATTGGCGATTCCTTCGCCGTCGCCGGGACCAACGGCCTCGCCCGAGCCAAACAGATCGTTGTCGACGTCTGCCCCCACCATAAGACATTGATTCAAAAGGCTCATTGACAGCGGTTTGTTCTGCCTCTCCCATGTGTAGCGCATCGCGTTCTGAAGTACGAAATTGCCCATGCTGTGGGCGATGACGCTGACTTTAGCTTTGCAGGACCGGGTACCGTTGGCGGCGAGACGCTGCATCTTCAATGCGTGCTCGTAGAGTTCGTTCAGCACGTGGGAGAGGTCCGGGGCGGTCTCTCGGGCATCTTCACGGTCGGGGTAGTAGCCGAATTTGCTTCCATCGCTGGGCCAATTGAAGAGGATGTTGATGCCAAGACCGCTGTCTCCCAAGTAAAGGTCGTCCGTGATCTGCTTGTATCGCTTCGCCGCATCATCCCACGAGTTGTTGTAACCGTGAATGAATACAGAGACGTGCTTCTGTTTTTCGTGGAGGTGTTCGGGAACCTCGGGGAAGGCGTCCGCTTCTTGGATCAGCATCTCCCGAAACTCCGATCCTTTCTTCTCAGTCCAAGATTCGAGCTTTTCCACTTTCGCGGCATCAGATACGTAGAATCGCAATTTGTCGCGTTTCCTTCCGAGTTGCTTCTTCTCGGCGTTCCGATTAGTGATCATCCAGTACTTTGGCATGGCGAGGCGTCGGGGTGGGCTGTGAGTTCCTCAAGCTAACGGCTCCATCAACAAACGCAAGAGGGATAAAAAGAAGCGAAGTTCCACCGGCGCTCGGGCCTCCCCGAAGGTAGCCGACCCACTTTCCATGACCGCCCCAAAAAGTCAACCGCGCCGCCCCGATCAATCACCATTAGAGCAAATTAAATTGATCCGTAGCCGCGCTCGCCAGAGCGTGGAAGCCTGTCCGGCCCTTCTACCGCTCCGGCGCACCACCGTCTGGCGACGGCGGCTACGGGATGCGTCTGAGAGACGGCTGATTTCCATCGGTAGCCGCGCTCGCCAGAGCGTGGACCAGAGCATCGAGCAGTCGGCTACGTTTTTTGTTAAAACGCTCTAGGCTACCCAAGTCTTCCGTTTTTTCGGCAGCAGTCTGGACGCGGGTTGGAGGGAAGCCTCAAGTAGAGGTAACTCTAAAGCTATCATCTGCGATGGTACAGCCTTCGGATCAATCATTATCGTCGGTGCGGAAAAGAAGCCGCAGAAGGTCCAACCTAGCGTGGGTTTGCTCGTCACGTCGTGCCCCTGGGGATGCTGGATTCGAATCATTCTCCAGATTCCGCTGGGCCTCACAGTTTGCTCCCTACGGCCCCCATCCCTTGATTGTGGCGTCGAGCCGAAGAATTTTTCGGAAACAATTCAGGTTGAACCGCGTCAGCCCCGCCCCGATCCAACCCGCTTCCATCGGTGATGAGATCCTGTTCCATCGGAACTGGCCTCTGTGGTGACCGATGATTGTCACGCGGAGGGTGACGCATGAAAGGAATGCCGCGAATCGCATCGGCCCGGCGGGGGCGGGGTGATTTTGCGGGAGGGGCGGCTGGCGGGGTGATCGGTGATGGGCCGCAAAATCGCATTTCCCGCTTTTCCCTGGGCGGCTTTTTCCCCTATGATCGGGGGCGTCTCCCCGTCGTCCTTGCTCCCGCGTGTCTGAAACGGCCCAGTTTTACCTCCTCCTGCGCGTGCATCTCCGCATCGTGCGGACCCGCCTGCTCAAGCTCGTCACGGGCTCGCGGCTGATGGCTCTGACGCTGCTGGCTTTCCTGATGACCTATTCGGTGACGGCCTACCACATGTTCCACCGGGGGCTCATCTACTTCAGCCAGTTGCCGGCGGCGGGCGGGCTGCTGGTGGACCGGATGATCCAGATCGTTTTTTTCTGCTTTCTGATGATGCTCACCTTCTCGGTGGCGGTCTCGGGCTACATCGCGCTCTATCGCAGCCGGGACACCCGCTGGCTGCTCACGCTCCCGATCTCGCACCGGGTGATGTTTCTGTGGAAAGTCTTCGAGGCCGGCGCCTTTTCGAGCTGGGGGCTACTGCTCATCGCGGCGCCGCTGCTCATCGCCTTTGCCGATTTTCGCGGCGCGGCAGCGGGCTTTTATGTGCGGACGGCGGTGGGTCTGCTGCCTTTTTTGACTATCGCCATCACCGGGGCGGGGCTGCTGCTGCTCACGGCGGTGCGCTGGCTGGGGCGCACCCAGATGATCGCGCTCGGCACGGCCTGCGGGCTGTTCTTTGTGGGCTGGCTGACGCACACGGTGCTGGTGGAGCGCGATCTGGCCACCCGGGCGGGATTCAGCGCGGCAATGACCTTCCAGCAGGTGATGCACCACACCGATCTGAGCGCGAACCGACTCATCCCCAGCGCCTGGTACTCGGAATCGGTGATCGCCTGGAGCCGCCCCCACCGGATCGCCCAGTCGGCCCTGATGCCGTCGCTGCTGGTCAGTTGGTCGCTGATGGGCGTGACGGCGCTCATCTGGCTGGGGCGCCAGTGGTTCTATCCGAGCTGGAATCGCAGCGTCCAGAATGCCGCCATCGCCGCGCTGCGCCGTCGCCCGCCGCGACCGGACGAAATGCCGGGGCTGATCGAGCGCCATTTTCCGGAAAAGCCGGTCGGCGCCCGCCTGTTGGGTCGCCCGATGGCTGCGGTGGCGTGGAAGGATGTGCTGAGTTTCCGCCGCGAGCCGGCGCAGTGGATCCAGTTCCTGATCGTCTTCGGGCTGCTGGCCATGTATGCGACGGGCCTGCGGCAGCTCAATGAGTATATCGCCCAGCCACGCGACCTCTACATGGTGGCCTGTCTGAACCTGGCGGTGTGCGCCCTGGCGCTGTCCACGCTGACGACCCGCTTCGTGTTTCCCCAATTCAGCCTGGAGGGGCGTCGGCTCTGGATTCTGGCCATGTCGCCGCTGTCGCTGTCCTGGGTGGTGATGCAAAAATTTATTTCCAGCACCCTCTGTACCAGCCTGGCGGTGTCGTCGATCATCCTCGTATCGGGCAACACGCTGAAACTCAGGCCAGAAGACACCGTTTTCTTCACGCTGGCGATGATGGCGATGTCGGTGGGTCTGAATGCCATGGCGGTCGGTTTCGGGGTTTTGTTCCCCAATTTGGAGGAAACCAACTCGGCGAAAATCGTCTCGGGCTTCGGCGGAACGCTGTGTTTGGTGGTAAGTTTTGTGTACATTGTCCTGTTTTTGCTCCTGATTGCGTGGTCGAAGCTGGAAGTTTTTAAAGAAAATGAGTTCCCGACCCACTGGCACGACGGCCCGAATACCCTGAAAGCACTGGGCTCGGCGCTCGGTCTGACGGCACTGCTCACCGTGGGCCCGCTAATTTTTGCGATGAGGCGACTAAAAAGACTGGAATTTTTAGGAAGTTTGTAATATTAATTCTTCTGAACGAAAATCCGTCTTTTCCACAATGCCCACCACAGCTCACGCCCGCCCTCCCTTTTACGATGACGACGAAGATCGGGATGTCCTGATCCAGTTCGAGGACAATGCTCTGGAACCCCTGTCGGTGGTGCCGGAGAACTTCGATGCCCAAGTCCGGGAGGCCCAGGAGCAGCTCGCCATCCTGCGCCAGCGCGAGGAAGAGCTGGAGCGTCAGCAGCGCGAACTGGAGGAGCTGAAGCAGCGCAAGGAGGCTTTCATCAACGGTCGCGACCAGCTCAAGGATGAGCTGAAGCGGGCGCTGGCTGCCCTGGATCGCGAAGCCGACGAATCGCAGCGCCGGGCCGATGACTGCGTCAACACGCGGCAGACGCTGGAGCACGCCCTGCGCTCGATCGAGAGCCTGCGTCCCGACACGTGGAACAAGACCCAGGTGCGCCACGAAATGATTCATGCCCAGACCCAGTTGGGCGAAGCCGAGGAGGAACTCTCCAATGCCACGCCTCTGCTCCAGAGCATTCGCGGCGGGCGGAAGGTCCAGAAGGCCGCCAGCCCGAAAGCCGAGAGCGATCAGCAGGGTTTCCTCTATTGGTTCCGCAGCGGACTGGCCTTCACGCTGCCGATCATGATTTTTGCCGCCATTTTCGGGCTGTTTTTCCTGATTTTCGGCGGCGCCTGACGGCTCCGGTCTGATTTCGGCCGGGGGCGACTGCCGAGTCTGCCGACGGTCCGTGAAAAACCCCGATTGTCTCTCTCCCTTTCGTATTTCCAGCCGGTTCGCCGGCGGAGAACTCCAAACACAAACAACCGAAAGCCATGGGCAACCAGAAGCTGACCAAAAACCGCCGCGACGAGCGGCGCGCCGCCGAACGCGACGAACTCCTCGGGAAGGCTCCCGAGAACAAAACGGATGGCCGCAAGGGCATCGAAGACGAGTGGCAAACCCTGAACGCCCAGATCGGCGCCCTGGAGAGTTTTCTCCACGGCATCGAGCGAAAGGCGGCTCAGCAGCGGAAAAACAAGCTGGAAAACATCATTCCCCCACCGGATCGGGGCGATCTGCCCCGCGACCGGGCCGGGCAGCGCATGAGCCGCTGGCAGGAGCGCCACTACCACGAAGCCCGGCAGCGCCATGGGCTGGTTTTCCTGATGCTCTTCGGCGCGGTGTGCGCGGTGCTCTGGTGGCTGCTCAATGGGAGCGGCAGCATGTGAGTCTTTCTTTCAGTCGATAGTCCCCCTCGAGCGGGCGGCAGGACCGGAGTCGGTCAGGCCGCCCGTTTAGCGTGGGTGCGAGAGCAATTTGAGTGCATCCGTAGCCGCGCTCGCCAGAGCGTGGACCAGGGCAACGGGCCACCGTCTGGCGACGGCAGCTACGGGATGGCGGCTACTTTTTTCCTCACACTACCCCCCGTTTCAGATCGTCGGCGGCGGAGCATCAGCGGGAGCGGCCGGAGCCGGGACCGGCGCGGGTGTCGCGGCAGGCGGCTGGCGCTCCGCGGCTGGCCTGGGCACGAGAATGAGACGGCCTCCCTCGATGCGGATTTCGGCGATGCGCTCCAGCTCGACTTTCAAGTTGGGGTCCGAGCGGGAGCCTTCAAAGATGTTCTGCTTTTCCAATTCCTGACGGAAGGGCTCGGGGATCGGTTGGTTGGCCACTTCGATGTCGGTCAGGTAGCCCTCCAGATGACCCGCGGACAGCGAGAGCCGGATGGAGGCCCTGGCATTGAGGTAGCGGCCCTTCACCAGGGAGCCGACCTGATCCAGCGGGATGCTGAGCCGGGCGGTGAGCTGGTCTTCCGCGATGGCCACGTCGGCCTTACCGGCCAGATCCTTCCAGGTGGGATGGTTGTGGATGAGCAGATTGATCTCCTCGCCGGTGAGTGACAAGGGCTCCGTCTCGGCTCCGGTTTTCAAAGCCTCACCAAAAGCATCGAAGCGGGCGGTGAGCGCCTCGATCACGGCCGGATCGGCCTCCGGCTGCTGAAACACGATCGGTGCCTCGGCGGTGAACTGGTCCAGCACTGCGTTGCCGAAGTCCTTCACCTTCACATAGACGAAGTAGATGATCGTCCCGGCTATCAGCAGCGTCAGCAGGCAGCCAATGCTGCACCCGAGCCCCCATTTGGCGCCGGTGCTGAGCCCGGCGGGCTGGCTGGGCGGCTGGTAGTCGATATCCGGCGGCAGGTCGGGCGGTGTCTGGAGATCGTTCATGGCTGGGAGGCAGGCTGTCGGTCGCGGTTCACTCCGCGTGGTCGAACCATTCGTCCTCGGGATCGAATTTCGGCACCGGCACATTGAGAATGAGCAGCCCCTCGCCCACCGCCCGATGGCGGCAGCCAGGCTGAATCATCACCGCCGTGCCGGGACTCAGCGGATGGCTCTGGCCGTCGAGTTCGATGTGTCCCTCGCCTTCCAGCACGTAGTAGATTTCCGTCATGCGCTTGTGGTAGTGGGTCTCGCTGTCGCGCTTGATGCGGACGAGATGCATGGACGCCACGTCGTTGTGATCATTCATGAAGGCCCGCTTGGCCGTCCCGCACGGACACGGGGTCGCGGGGATCTCGGCGAGGCGGGCGATCTGAAACCGGTCGGCGATGATTTCGGCACTCATGGGACGGCGGGGTGTGTCGGCAGGCTATTTGACGAGGCGGATGGTCAGCGGGTAGGAGAAAAATTCACCGTCCGCCGCCTTGATCGTGGCCACGATAGTCAACACCACGCCGATGATCGGCAACACGAAAAGCAGCGGGATGCCGATGAGGATGAAGATCAGCGGCGCCGATGCGATGAAATAGATCATCATCGAGATGTTGAAATTCAGCGCCTCGCGGGCCTGTTCGGCGATGAGGGGCGAGGAGTCGCGCTTCGCCAGCCAGACGATGAGTGGACCGAGGATATTGCCCAGCGGCACGCCCACGTATCCGCTCAGCGCGGACAGATGGGCGATGAAGGACCAGGTCCGTTCCTCTCGCGTGGGCGGAGTCGGCGGCACGATTTCCTCGGGAAAGGCAGGGGGCACATCGGGATTTTCCATGGCGTCATCGTATCGCGCCGCGCCCGGCCGCCCAATACAAATTCCCGGATGGTTTATAATTCGCCCGGTTGGTGCCGCCCCCGTCCGGTGCTAAAGTCGCCGCGTATCTCTTTTCCCATGACAGACTCCCCCACGCCCGCCTCGCCCTTCAGTCCGGTCGAGGAATTGATCGCCGACATCGCCGCGGGCCGCATGGTCATCGTCGTGGATGATGCCGACCGCGAGAACGAAGGCGACCTCGTCGCCGCCGCCTCGGCCACCACCGCCGAAACGATCAATTTCATGATCACCCACGGCCGTGGCCTGATCTGCTGCCCGGTCACCCCCGAGAATGCCCAACGACTTGGCCTTCGCTCGATGGTGAAACGGAACACCGAACACTTCGGCACCGATTTCACCGTCGCCGTCGACGCCGCCTCGGGCATCTCGACCGGCATCAGCGCCTCGGACCGCGCCCGGACGATCCAGGTGATCGCGAATCCCCTCTCCGAACCTCACGATCTCGTGCAGCCCGGTCACATTTTTCCCATCCAGGCCAAGCCCGGCGGCGTGCTGCGACGGGCTGGCCACACCGAAGCCGCGGTCGATCTCGCGCGGCTCGCCGGACGGGAGCCCGCCGGGGTCATCTGCGAGATCCTCGATGACTCGGGGGAATCCGCCCGCCTCCCGCGCCTGGTGGAGTTTGCCCGCCTCCACGGACTCAAGATCGGCACCATCGCCGACCTCATCCAGTATCGCCGCACCCGCGAGCGTCTCATCCAGCGGGTCGAGCACATCGAGCTGCCCACCGACTACGGCACTTTTGGCCTGAATCTCTACGAGAGCGTGTTCAATCCCGGCGAACATCATCTGGCTCTCGTCAAAGGCCGCATCGATCCCGCCACGCCGACCCTCGTGCGCGTTCACAGCGAGTGCCTGACCGGCGATGTCTTCGGTTCGCGCCGCTGCGACTGCGGCAACCAACTCCACACCGCCCTGCGCCAGATCGAGGAGGCCGGGTGCGGCGTGCTCGTTTACATGCGCCAGGAAGGACGCGGCATCGGTCTCGTCAACAAGATCCGGGCCTACAAGCTCCAGCAGGAAGGCCTCGATACCGTCGAAGCCAACGAACGCCTCGGCTTTCCCTCGGACCTGCGCGACTACGGGCTCGGCGCCCAGATCCTCCACGATCTCGGCGTGCGGAAGATCCGTCTCATGACCAACAATCCCCGCAAGGTCGTCGGCTTGGAAGGCCACGACCTGGAGATCGTCGAGCAGGTGCCGATCCGTTCCTCCTCCAATCCGCACAACGAACGCTATCTCCAGACCAAGCGCGACAAGCTCGGCCACCTGCTCTGAGCAGGCCCGTCAGGCCGCCTCCAGACCATCGATCGACGCCGCCGTGCTGCTGCCGAAGCGCTCGATCTCCAGCCCCATCCGCTGTCCGATCTGGACAAAGAGATTGCTGAAGGCCGTGTTGTCCTCGGCGTTGTGGGCGAGGTGCTGTCCGTGCCGATAGCCGCCGCCGGCCAGCAGGATGGGCAGGTTTCGCCAACTGTGGCTGCTGGCATTGCCCAGATTCGAACCGTAAAGGACCGTGGCGCCGTCGAGCAGCGACCGCCCGCCCTCCTGAATGCCCTTCAGCTTGGCGAGGAAATCGCGGAATGCCTGGAACTCCGCCATCTCGATGATCTTCAGCTCCTCGATCTTCTTTTCATCCTGACCATGATGCGAAAGCTGGTGCCAGTCCTGCGTGACTCCCGGGATGGTGGGCACGCTGTTCAGACCACCGAGCTTGTAGGTGACCGTGCGGGTCGAGTCCGTCTGCAGCGCCAGGGCGATCAGGTCATACATGAGGCGCTGCCGCCCGATCGCGTCGTTCCGGTCGGCAATGTCCGTCGGCGGCTTTACTTCCACCTTCGGCTTCGGCTTGTCCACCCAGCCTTCGGTCTCCTGGAGCCGGACTTCCAGATCGCGCACCGAGGTGAGGTACTGGTCGAGCTTTTCCTGGTCGCGGTGTCCCAGTTCGCCATGCAACTTCCGGGCCTCGCCCGCCACGGTATCGAGGATGCTGCGGCCCCGTTTCAGCTCGCCGATCTGCCGGGCCTTTTCCTGCGGCGTGCCTTCGACGAAAAGCTGGTTGAACAGCTTCGCCGGCGAGGATTCGCCCGGGATCTCCACCCCGGTATCGGTCCACGACAGCGAGTCGCCGCTGTTCGACAACGCGAGGAACGGGTAACGCGTCAGATTGCCCACCTTCGCCGCGATCAGTTGATCCAGGGAGATCGTGTTCTTGAAACCGGCCAGCCCCGGGCGCTTCGCCGCCGTCAGCCAGGTGATCTCCGACGCGTGGCCGTTGTTGCCGTTTTGCTCCGGATGCGACAGGCCGGACAGCACCGTGAAGTCGGCCCTCAGGTCCCGCAGCACCTCCAGATACGGCGTCACTTCATAGTCGCGCCCCGCCTGAGTCGGAATCAGGAACGGCGCGTGGAATCCCAGCCCGGCACACATCGCCACGAAGCGCCTCGGCGGCTGCTCCGCCCCGGCGGCGCGGGCAAAAGCCGGAGCCATGGCATCCAGCCAGGGCAGCGACAGCCCCACCCCGACACCTCTGAGAAAACGGCGGCGGTCGATGGCGGCGTGAGTGGCGATGTGGGGCAGATTCATGGCGGTCAGGAGGCGTGATTGGCTTACTTGGTGAGAAACAGATCGCTTTGGATCACCGCATGCAGGAGATCGCGGACTCCGTGGCCCTTGGCGGCGTTCTTGCGGACAATCTCGTCGATGACAGGTCGATCGGAAAAGCCCATTTCGCGGCCGGTGGCAAAGACCAGCAGCTTGGTGGCCAGAGTCCGGGACAGCGTGTCCGGCTCCGCCGCGAGATGCTCGCGGAATTCCACATAGCCCGAAAAGGCCCGGCCATCGCGGAACGCCCCGGCGGCATCGACCGGCCGGCCCAGCTTGTATTGCACCCGGCGACCGTTCACCTCCGTGTCGACCCGTTCCCCTTCCCCGAGACTGCGGAAATGGTCGCGCCACCCGCCGATGGGGTCGAAGCTCTCCAGCGCAAAGCCGGGCGGATCGATGAGCCGGTGACAGCCCTGGCAGCTCTCCAGGTGGCGGTGCTTGTCCAGTTGCTCCCGCAGCGTGGTGGCCCCGCGGATGTCCGGCTCCACTCCCGGCACGGCCGGCGGCGGAGGCGGCGGCGTCACACCCAGGATCCGCTCCAGCACCCAGGCGCCCCGCACCACCGGCGAGGTGTTTGTGCCGTTGGCCGACACCTTCAGCACACTGCCCTGAGTCAGAAAGCCCCCACGCACACTGTCCGCCGGCAGCGCCACCCGGCGCAGCTTCGGGCCCTCGACTCCATCGATTCCATAGTGTGCCGCCAGCCGGCTGTTCAGCATCGCAAAGTCCGACTTCACCAGGTGCGACGCCGGCCGGTTCGACGCGATCAACTCCGCGAAGTAAGCCCGCGTCTCGTCCACCATCGACTGCTGGAGCCAGCGGTCGAACTCCGGGAACAACCGCTCGTCCGGGCTGGTGAACTCGATGTTCCGCAGATCCAGCCACGCGTCCGTGAAGTCCGCCACGAACCGCGCCGCCTTCGGGCTCTTCAGCAACCGGTCCGCCTGGGCGATCAAGGCCGCCGGATCGCCGGTCAGCTTGCCCGCCGCCGCAGCGGCGAGGAGGTCCTCATCCGGCGCCGTGCGGGTGAGGAAATACGACAGCCGCGACGCCACCTGATAGTCGTCCAGCCGACCCGCCCGCTCCCGGAAAAAGAGGAAATCCGGCGCGCACAGGATGCCCGTCACCGCCGTGCGCAGGGCCGTTTCGAAATCAGCGCCGCCCGCCAACTCCGCCTGAAACAGCGCCACGTAGGGCGACACCGCCCCCTCGTCCACCGGCCGGCGGAACGCCCGCTCGGCCACCCGGCGCAGCGCCGGAGCCGCCAGCGCCGCCGGATCACCCGGCACCACCGTCTCGAACTTCGGTACATACCACGACTTCTCCCGGTCCTTCGGATTCCCCGGCGGTATCTCCCGCCGCTCCATGCCATCAAAGATCAGCCGGTGCCCCCGCGAGGGAAACTCCGCCACGATCGGCCCCTCGATCTCGATCGACAGGATCGCCAGGCCCGGCCCGCGGTAGTTCGCGATGCCCTTCTCGCGGATCTCATTGTTCCGGTCCGAAATGCCCTCCGGCTCGATCTGGATCATGTAATTGCCGTCGATCCACGTCTCCACCTCCACCGTCGTCGGCGCCCCCGGCGGCATCGCATACCAGCCGAAAGTCGGGATCTCCGCGCCGCGTTTGTAGGTGTTCGCCCCCAGCGAAAAGGTCACCGGCCGATCGGACTGATGGGCATACCCCGTCACCCGCACCCGGTAGTAGCCGGCTTTCGGGACATTCGCCTCGCGCAGCATCCCGCTCGGATAGCCATTCCGCCGGTAAAACACCACCGCCCCGTCCGGATTCCGATGCCAGGCCTTGCCGATGAATTCCTTCCCGTCGCGCGAGTTGCCGTAGGAAAAAGTCCGCACCTCGCTCACCGGCGGAGCCGTCCGCTTTTCGATCGCCGCATCCAGCACCGCGCCCGCCGCCTGGAGGTATCGCTCCATCTGGACCGTCGACAGCCCCAGCGCCTCCCCCACGGTGTCGAATCCCTCCGCCCGCCCGTCCTCCGGCAGCATCGCCGCCACCCGGACCTGGGTGCCGAACAGATCATTCAGCGTGTTCTCATACTCGCGCCGGTTCAGCCGCCGCAGCACCGTCCCCTTCTCCGCCAGATGCGCCTCCGTCAGATCGCCCGTCAGGTGGGCCAGAAATCCCTCGATCGCTCCGGCTTCCGGACGCGGCTCGGACTCCGGCGGCATTTCGCCCGACTTCACCCGGTCAAAGATGCGCTCCCAGGTCTCAAACGCCGCCGCATCCGACAGATCCGTTTTCAACGCCGCCAGATCCAGCCCGCCCTTGGCCGAGGCGTCATCGTGACACTCGTAGCAATGCCGGTCGAAAAAGGCCTGCAACGGAGCGGTGTCCAGCCCCGCCGCGGGAAAAGCCGCCGAAACGACGAGACAAGCAATGAGACCGATGGGGCGGGAAGACGACATATTCTCCATGAACGAGCCATGATCCGATTTTCTGACAGATCCACGCCCATCCTGCCTCAAGATGCCTGTTTTCGTCAATCTTTCCACCCGGCACCACACGCCTTCACCTTCCCCATGGCCCCCTCTTCCGCTTGACCAAGTCGAGTCGATCCAACCCTCTTTCATCGCCGATCAGACCCTCTTTCATCGGAATCCACCTCATCCCATTCCGCCGCCTGAAAAGGGAAACTCACCAGCCCCACCGGCGGCCCGAATTTCCGGGCCGAGGACGGCGACGCTGGCGACTGGTGAACGGACGAGCTGGAACCACCTGATTTCCAGCCGATGGAAAGTTATCCAAAGTGGCCCCAAGAAGCGCCGGACGGCCCAGCCGCCACCGGAATCGTGATGACCGAGGCAGATTCTATCGGGAAATTTTGACCGACTCCCAGAGGATCGCTTCTTTCCCTCAAATCACCCGAATCTGCGCCGGATCGCTCCAGGCGCCCATCACGCCCCTCAGACCGATGGTGCGGACGCGCACCCAGATCAGGGCGCCAGGCGGCAGACCGGTCATTTCCGCCCGACCGCCGGGAAAAATGCCGTGTCGCCGCCAGCTCGATTCGTCGTTCGGATCACCCGTCGTCACCTGCACCTCATTGCCGCCGTGGCGGCGGGTGGGACGGTAGCGGGCCAGAATGGAGCCCGACAGCGTCAGATGACGCAGCCGCAGGTCCGTCGGAGCCGCCGGCGGCGAGAGATCCCGCGTCCGAACCGTCGAAAACGAGGGAAATCCGCTCATCTCCACCACCTCGGCACGGCCCCCGGCCACCGTATTGACATAGTATCCCAGCGTCCGCAGCGCCTGCTCCAGCGCATGGCGCGCCTGCCTCAGCGCCAGCACATCGGCGGAGGCGCGGCTCGCGCGGGCCGCCAGCTTTTGCCGGTAATCCGCCACCAGCATCCCCAGCGTCTCCGTGGACACCGGAGGATCAGGAAACCGATCCGCGTGGAGCACCAACCTCTCGTGGATGGCCCCGGCCAGAGTCGCGAGTTCGCTGGCCGGGTAGTCGGTGAAGTCGATGATGGCTTTGATTTTGCTCATGGCTGGAGAAAATGCACCCGGAGCTTGGGCCGGCGCAGTCGATGACCTGGCATTCGCCCCGCTGACAAGGGCCCCGTCCCAAAAACCGCCCGCCGAAACCGCAGCCAGGCACCCATCTTGAGACAATCCCACGGGAGACGCGCGGAAGGCCAGACCCGTTGAAGAGGCACAAGGCTCGCAGATCATCCAAAGGCCCAGAGATAGCGCAAAAAGGGTCCATCTGATCTGAAAAAAGCTCAGCGAAACGAAGAGAACTTTGAACGAAATAATCCATTTCGTCCACGAAATAGTGCATTCCTTCCACCTTTCTGAAAAACCAGCTAACCCATTTCGTCATTTCGCCCACCTTTCTGATCAAAAGCTCAACGAAACGGCCCAAACGCCCAACGAAACGATTCATTTCGTTCAGCTTTCCTGCCATTTCGTTCAACTTTCCCGCCATTTCGTTCACCCTTTTCAGCAAAACGAGAACGAAACGCCGCCATTCGTTCACTATTCTCGCAAAATCGTGAACGGAATGCGTCATTTCGCCCACCGCTTTCCGGTTTCGACCGGGTCACCGGAGCGGCCATCTATCCCGATCGCCACGACCGACCAGAGTAGTCGGCGCCCCTGCCCAAGGAGCGGCGGTTTCCAACCGCCGTGGTGGCATCGGCATTCGGCACCGGCCGTTCGGCGGTTGGGTTTGGAGCCGGGGAGAAGTCGCTCTCCTGAAAGAACCCACGGGCGATTTGCGGCGATTTGCAGGGAGTGGCGGGGAGTGGGCGATCTGGCGCGCGACAGCGATGCCGCAGAGATGGATCGCGGAACAATTGGGATTGCGCAGCGCGGCCAATGTGAGTCAGTGGCTTCGGCGATTTGAGGCGATGAACCAGAGAAGGTTGCCGAAGGAAATCCGAGAATGGAAAAGAGAAATGTCAGAAATTTTTGCCTGACCCTTAGCGGAGCGCCTTAGTCTATCCCCGGAATCCTTTCAGGAATAATGCCTGGTTTTGTTGTGGTAACCGAGGTTTCGGAAATTCGGACAACGTAGGGATACTGAGATCGTGAACGCCCCCGCATCACAAACCGGATGTCTGGGGTGCGGCCAGAAAAGGAAAAGTGGGGTTCAAAAAGCGTTATAGGATAACCCGCGGGAAGCATACCGGCAATTGACAACTTGCCCGTGGCTGCATTGAGGTGATAAAAATTGCAGTCTTTAGTGACATATTGATCACCACTGTCAGTAAAAGGAAGTATTCGACCTTCATCCAATTTTTTGACCGGAGCTGCTGCAACAGTCGATCGATTGAATGAACAGGGCTGATGATCGGATGTGTAGTAATAAACGCGATCTCTAGTTAATGCATAAGGATACAATTCGTCACCAAACTCCAAGAAAAACTCGTTTAAGACCGCTTCCAAGGCTAAACCCGGCACTCTACCGACCTGGGTATTATTGCCAGCCCAGACGACCATCTCATTTTCATCGGCACGCCAACTAACCTGCGTTAGACTAGAAGTCTTAACCCAACCCGACATTCCGTGGAGATCTACTAGTGACCACCCACCCCGCTCTTCTTTCGGGGCGCCCACCACAGCAGCCAGGCCGACAATTTCGGCGACCCTCCCTCCAGTCTCGATGGGCTCACTGTAAACGACGTTCGATTTCTTGACGAAATAATTCCCCCGGATTTTATTGGTGAAAAAATTAATCAGTAGAGCAATCGAAACCCCGATTCCACAAAATAGGAAGAGACAGCTGCTAAAGCAACAATTTTCTTGACTGTTTCGGGCCATAAAAACCTAATTTTTGAAAATACCGGCAGACGGCGCGATGAATCTAGGCATCCCACGGCAACTCCGCAATCAGAGAAATTCGGATCAATCAACAATTCTCTTCAAGCGCCCGTTCCGATCTTGCCAATTGCGCAGTCCCACAACTCCAGCTTTAGCACTGGCAACCAATTAGCCCCCTTTATCTCAAGGATTCCATAGTAGTCACATCCAGCCAGCGCCAGTGACTACCGGTGACCTCGTATTCGCTCAGTTTTACGACCGTCTCACCTGACGCAAACGGGATGGCCTCTCCGCTGAGCCCCTCGCCCATCGAGACCCGCTGCCCCTCCCTGACGCCCCCCCTTTTCCTCCCAGCCACGGAAGCCCCCGTCTCCACACCAGCAGCAATCAACCTGTCAGTGGCGGGAACGGGAAGAAGCGGGTAGCCTGCTGTCTGCCGGGTCGTTTTTTTGTTTCGTCCGAAGCTGACTCCCTTTTGACAACCCACCCTTGATTGGTTCCAATGTCCGCATGAACCCGCCAGCCACAGTCCAGGTGCTTTCCATGGCCGATTCGGAAGGCTGGGCGACTTGCGCGGAGAAGACGCGGGAGGAGCGGAGCGGGGCCGGGCAGTTTTTCACCCCGGCTCCCATTGCCCGCTGTCTGGCAGGGTGGTTTCACGTAAAAGGACTCAACCGCCCCTCGCTGCACCTGCTCGATCCGGGAGCAGGTGGTGGGGCGCTCACTGCGGCGGTGGTGGACCGGATCACGGGCCTGCGGGTTTCCGGAAGCCTTCCCCTAATAGAGGAGATCACGCTGGAAGCATGGGAACTGGACCCGGCTTTCCTGCCGGCGCTGCGGAAGAACCTTTCCGCCTGCGCGGCTGCTTTGAAGAAGGCCGGTATCCGAGCGACCATCCATCTCCGGCACGGCAGCTACGTCGAAGGAGCCGTAGAGGCGCTCGACGGCGGTCTCTTCGGCGCCACGACAGGCCCCACGATCACCCACGCCATTCTCAACCCACCCTACCGCAAGATCCCCACCCGCTCGCGGGAGCGCCAGTTGCTGCACTCGCTGGGCATGGAGACTTCGAATCTCTATGCCGCTTTCGTCTGGCTCGCCCTAGGCCAGCTCGTCGAGGGTGGCGAGCTGAGCGCCATCCTGCCCCGCAGCTTCTGCAACGGCCCGTATTTCCGTGACTTTCGCCGTGATCTGGTCGCGGAATCCACCTTCCACCGGGTGCATGTCTTCGACTCCCGCACCGAGGCTTTCGGTCGGGATGAGGTGCTGCAGGAGAACATCCTGTTCCACCTCACCCGCAGGAGGGGAAGGCGTACCACGATCACGGTTTCCACCGGAAGCCTGGAATCGCCGAAGGAAGTCCGGATCCCCGCAGAGCGCTTGGTCTGCCCGGACGATCCGGAGAAAGTCATCCACATCGCCACCGGCAGCGATGCGAAAGAGATCCGGGATTTCATCCAGTCCCTGCCCTGCCGGATCGAGGAACTGGGCATCGAGGTCTCCACCGGGCCGGTGGTGGACTTCCGGCTGAAATCATCGCTTTCCTCGCGGCTGGGCAAACAGGAGGTGCCTCTGCTCTATCCGCACACGGTCCGGGCGGGGCGCGTGCTGGCACCACTGCCGGATGCCTCGGATTACGGGGATTCCCGCGTCAGCAAGAAGCCGGTCGCCATCACGGTGAACGACGAGACCCGCCGCTGGCTAATTCCCGCCTCGCGTTTCGTGCTCATCAAACGCTTTTCGTCGAAGGAAGAGAAACGACGCCTCGTCGCTGGCGTCCTTGACCCCAACGACTTTGCGGATGGCCTGATCGGTATCGAGAATCACCTGAACTTCTTCCATCGCAAGCGCGCCGGACTATCCGTCGACATGGCCAAAGGTCTCTGCCGTTTCCTCAACTCCTCGGTCGCAGACCGCTACTTCCGCCAGTTCAACGGTCACACCCAAGTCAATGCCACCGATTTGCGCGCCTTCCGCTATCCGGACACCGCAAGCCTCGAACAACTCGGCAAAACCCAGTTGGACGACGGCGATCAAACCGCCATCGACCGGGCCATGACCGAACTGCTCGGCGCGCCATCCTTCGCATGACGATGAAACCGGCGGCGACAAAGCGGGTGAAAGAGGCTCTAGAAGTGCTCATCGCCGTACGCATCCCGCGAGAGCAACAGAACGAGCGATCCGCGCTCACCCTGCTCGCTCTGGCCGACCTCCCACCGCGGACGCCCTGGAAATCCGCCAAGGCACCGCTCCGCCGGATCACCGAAATGATGAACTGGATGCACGATCACTACGGAGTCCGCTATGCGCCGAACACACGGGAGACCATCCGTCGCCAGACGGTGCATCAATTCGTCCAGCACGGCCTGCTGGTCGAAAATCCCGACAAACCCGACCGCCCAATCAACAGTCCGAAGTGGTGCTATCAACTGTCACCCCCCACGCTGACACTCCTGCAAGCGGTCGGCTCCCAGGACTTCAAAAAGGAACTCCAGATATTCCGGCAGAATCCCGCCGCCAGCGCACTCCAGGCACGGCACCGCGACCTGCCTCGCGAATCCGTCCTCATGCCGGATGGTGCGGTCATTGAGCTTTCCGCCGGCGGTCAGAACACTCTGATCCGGGCCATCGTCGAAAAGTTCGCTCCTCGCTTCGTCCGCAGCCCAAAAGTTCTCCTGTTGGGCGACGCAGCGAACAAGGAAATCATCAGCGATGGGTTCACGATGAAGGAACTCGGAATCGTCCTCCCCGGGAGAGGCAAAGCCCCGGACGCGCTCATCCACGACACCCAACGCGATTGGCTCATCATCGTCGAAGCCGTGACATCCCACGGTCCCATCGATCAGAAGCGCAAGAATGAACTGACAGATCTCTTTTCCAAGGCCCGCCCCGGACTCGTGTTTGTCTCCGCGTTTCCAGACCGCAAAACCTTTTCCAAATTCCACGCTGTGATCGCCTGGGAAACGGAAGTCTGGATCGCCAACGCACCAGACCACATGATCCATTTCAATGGGGAGCGGTTTCTCGGACCGTATTCGTAAGGTCCACCTTTTTTTGCGACTCTTGCGTAGTTCGACCGTTCCGGGCGCTCCGCTACGGACAGTCGCTCCGCTACGGGTCAGGCAAAATTTCTGACATTTCTCTGCTCCATTCTCAAATCTCCTTCGGCAATCTTCTCGGGTTCATCGTCTCGAATCGCCAAAATTACTGACTCACATTGGCCGCGCTGTGCGATCCCAATTGCTCCGCCATCCCCTCTCTGTGGCGCCCCTGTCGCACGCCAGCTCTCCTTGATCGGCGCGCGGCTTGGGGCTCTCAGAGATAAGTGCGCGTATTCTCGCCACTCGCTGGCGTCCCACCGGCGCCCGCTCCCCTCCCCGATCTCGGCGTCGCGGTTGCTTGCTACCAACCTTCCTCACTTGGGAAGCAGGCTCGGCCTGCGAGGCTCATCTGGACGGTCGTCATGACGGTCGCTGCCCACCAAAGACCGTGGCTCCCGGAGCGGGAACGGCAGCGAGGGATTGGCGGCGGTGTTTCAGGGTCATCTGGGGCAGAAGGACGCATCAGGCGGGAGAATCTGGAGAGGTTCTCGCAGGCTGGGGAAACGCGTTGAACCGGGAGAGAAGGGGCGGCTTTTCCCTAGTGGCCTGCAACGGGTCGATGGGAAAGGCGGTGCACGGCCCCCCCTACCTCCGGAAAGCCAGGCGTAGAGCAGAGCGATTCGGCGGGGACAGACCGGGTCTGATCTCCGATGAAAGAGGGTTGGATCTCCGATCAGACAGGGTATCATCGGAAGGGCGCGCCGTCACAGGGCGCCCTTTCGCGAAAAGGAAGGGAAAAGATGTCTGTCGAAACCACCATCCAGCTCCCGCCGCCGCGCAAGCCGGGAACGAAGCGCGTCCCGGACGCGGTGTGGTTCCTGTGGATCTTTGCCGCCCTCATCAGTGGGCTGGCGGCCGGGATTTACATGGGCAAGAAGCTGGTGCCGGTGCGCTCGGTGGTGGTGAAAACGCCGCCGCCGGCCGTGGTCACGCCGAAGGCGCCGGTCGCCCCGCCCCAGGCGGTCGGAGAGTTGCTGACCGCCGCCCAGGATGCCACGACGGCGAGCGACTGGCTGCGCGCCCAGTCGCTCTACCAGCAGGTGCTCGCATCCGACGCCGACAATGCCGTCGCCAAGGCCGCGCTCCCCCTGATCGAGCGCCATCTGGCATCGGCCCGCGGCACGGTGCGGATCGACACGGTCCCGGCAGGCGCGACGGTCAAACTCGGCTCGCTCGGGGAGAAGGCCTCGCCGGCGGTCTTCGAGGGCGTGCCGTTCGGCGAGCATGAAATAACGATTTCGCTGGCTGGTTTTGAGCCATTTACGCAGGTTCTTACGGTAAACGGACCGGTCACGGAATTGGCCGGCATTGATCTGAGTCGGAGCACCGGTGAGTTGCGGCTGAGCAGCATACCGGAGGGCGTGGAGTATCGGCTGGTGCGGACTGACGGCCCCGAGGAACTGGTCAAGATCGGCAAGACGCCCGCGACGATCCCGCAACTCCAGGCGGGCGAGTACCAGGTCCACATGGCGCTGTCCGGATGGCCGGACTATCGCGAGAAGGTGCAGGTCGAGTCGAACCGGAAAGCCAGTGTGTCCCATATTTTTGCCCGCGGCGGCCTGAAGGTGACGAGCGATCCGATCGATGCCGAAGTCTGGCTGACGACCGATGCCTCCCTGCCGCCCCGCAAGCTCGGCGTGACGCCGCTGATGGCCTCGGAACTGCCGGTGGGGCGGCATCGTCTGGAATTGCGCTACCGGGATTGGGCGCCGATCCAGCGGACGGTGGAGGTGCGCGAGGGGGAACCGGTGGAACTCGATTTTGCGTGGAAGCGCGGCACGGTGGCATTTACCAGCGATCCGGCGGGCGCGCGGGTGCTGCTGCGGGATGAGCCGATCGGCTCCGGCGACGGGCAGCAGGGCACTCCGTTCACGGCCGAGTTGCCGGAGGGCACCCACACGTTTGTGGCCCAGTTCGAGGGCCTGGAGCCGGTGACCCGCGAGGTCGAGGTGCGGGCCGACACGCCGGCCACGGTGCGCTTTGAATTTGCCTACGGCTCGGTATCGATCGTCAGCGAGCCTCCCGGCGCGACGGTGATCGCCGCCGGTCGTCCGCTGGGCCGGACTCCCTATCGCCAGCAGATCGTGCGACCGGGACCGCAAAGCTATGATCTCTCCCTGCCGAATCATCGCTCGACCCAGGTCGCGGGCGAGGTGAAGCCGGGGCTGGCGCTGAATTTCGACGCCAAACTGACCTTTGATCCGGTGCCGAAGACGCAGAGTGACTTCTCCAACAGTCTGGGGCTGCAAATGAAGTGGGTGGACGAACTGCACGGCTGGGTGGGCGCGCACGAGGTGCCTCAGGCGGCATTTGAAGCGGTGATGCGGAAGAATCCCAGCCCGGTCAAAGGCGCCAATCTGCCGGCTCAGGGCATGACCTGGTATGACGCGTCCCGTTTCTGCGAACAGCTCACGGCTAGCGAGCGGAGCAGTGGCCGGCTGCCCAAAGGCTACCGCTACCGGCTGCCGACCGATCAGATGTGGAGCCTGTTTGCCGGCGATGCCGGGCTGGAACAGGCGGTGACCAGCAGCGGCAGCCGTCGCGAGGGACCGTCCCCGGTCGGCAGCCTGCCGGCGAATGCGCTGGGGCTGCACGATGTGCGGGGCAATGTCTGGGAATGGTGCGAGGACTGGTACTCCCTCGACATTGTGAACCGGGCGCGCGATGCCGGGGCGTCGACCAACAACTCGTGGGTCGGCACCGAG
Organism: Verrucomicrobiales bacterium; assembly: GCA_016795505.1. GTDB lineage: Bacteria > Verrucomicrobiota > Verrucomicrobiia > Verrucomicrobiales > DEV007 > JAEUHH01. The sequence goes on from JAEUHH010000019.1 coordinate 20,969, forward strand.
CGCAAGGTGCTGCGCGGCGGCTCGTGGAACCGCTCATCGACGAACGATCTGCACCGCGAATACCGCTACGGCATGCGCCCGTCGACAGCGGACAGCCACGAGATCGGCTTCCGGGTGGTCCTGATGCCCGATTGACGGACCGGGCGACCGCAGAGGGTCAGCTTTCCTGGGCTTTGAACAGTTCGACCCAGGTGACGATGTCGTCCCGGTCGCCGAGACCGCTGCCCTCCTTGTCGGCCTGAAGGCCGGGGGTGCTTTCGTCACGCCAGCCCCGCTTCAGGATGAAGGCATTCCAGATCTGCATCTCCTCGGCGGTGGTCTGCCGCCCGTGGACCTGACACCAGGCGAGTGCCGCGTCGTCATCCAGGCCATCGCGCACCAGCGGCGCCAGTTCGTGATAGTTCACGCCCAGAAAGCGGCAGCAGCGGGCGTCCCACCAGGTGAAGTCCTCGTCGCCGAGGAAGTAGCCCTCGGGCAGAGTGCCGGCCGCCTGGAGGCGGATCTTGTCGAGCATGCGGCCGAAATGAACGAGGCCACCCACGGTGGCGTCTGCGGGTCTGAGTCCTGGGATTTTCATGGGCGCAAAGGGGAGCCGATCCGCCGGCTTTGCGCAAGCGGGTATTCCCGGGGTCAGGCGGATGCTCCCACGGGGTCGGCGCCGAGCAGGGCGGGATCCCAATCCTTCCACACCGGATCAAAGCCCTGCCGGCAGAGGAGATCGGCGATGGCGGCCGGACTGCGTTCATCGGCGATGGCGAATTGGCCGGTGGCACCGCGGTCCTCTGGCTTTTCGTCCAATTCGACCCGTCTTCCCCGTACCGTGAGATGGAGGTCGTCGCGCCCCTCGCCGGTGTAGCCGCCCGGCTCGGTGTGGCTGCCGGCGCTGATGCTGGTGATGCCGAGCGGGAACAGGGCGTCGCGCAGCGCGGGCGATTCGCGGGTGCTCAACACGATGCCGACCTGGGGAAAAATGACGCGCAGGGCGCAGATCAACTGCACAAACTCGGCATCCGTCATGCTGTGGCGGGGCTGGAAACAGCCCGCCGCCGGTCGCAGGCGCGGCAGACTGACGGTGTAGGTGGCTTTCCACCCGTGCCGGTAGAGGTACTCCAGATGCGCGGCCAGTCGGAGCGCCTCGAAGCGCCAGTCAGCCAGACCGACGAGCGCCCCGATGCCGATGCGCCGAAAGCCGCCGGCCACGCCCCGCTCCGGGCATTCCAGCCGCCAGTCGAAATCGCGCTTCGGCCCGGCAGTGTGGTATTCCCCATACGCCTCGCGGTGATAGGTCTCCTGATAGACGACCAGCCCCTCGGCACCGGCCTGGACCATGCGGGCATATTCCGGCATCTCCATGGGGCCCACCTCGATGGCAACCGTGGGAATGAAATCGCGGATCGCCTCGATGCAGGCCTCCAGATAGCCCTCGGAGACGAATTTCGGGTGTTCCCCGGCGACCAGCAGGATGTGGCGGAAGCCTTGATCGGCGAGGTGCCGGGCCTCGCGGACGACCTGATCGACCGAGAGCGTGACCCGCAGAATGGGATTGTCGCGGGAAAAGCCGCAATAGGCGCAGTTGTTGACGCACTCGTTCGACAAATACAGCGGGGCGAAGAGGCGCATGGTCCGGCCAAAATGCCGGCGGGTGATCGCCGCCGACTGCGCCGCCAGAGCTTCCAACGCGGCGGGCGTCGCCGGCTCGATGAGCCGTTCAAAGCGCCGCAGCAGGGGCGAGCGCCAGCCATCGCGGTCGATGCGGTTCAGCGTTTCAACAAAGGACATGGGCGATCAAGGGCGGCGTGAGCGATGCCTGAACTTAGGGAACGGCGCGCCGATTGCAACCGTGGCCGCCCCCCGATCGAAAGACCGGCGGAGGGCCGCGAAAATGGCGGGAAAAATCGCCTGAAAATTGAGTTGCCAAAGGGGCAAAGCATCGCTATTTACCCCTCTCGCAACCCACAACCCAAGCATACCGAAATGGCTGACGCATCCATCGAAGAAAAGGTCAAAAACATCATCGTCGAGCAACTCGGCGTGAATGAGGAACAAGTCACGCTCGAGGCGAAGTTCATCGAAGATCTCGGTGCCGACTCGCTGGATACGGTGGAGCTGGTGATGGCGTTCGAAGAAGAGTTCGGCATCGAAGTGCCCGACGAAGAAGCTGAGAAGCTGGCTTCGGTCGGCGATGTCGTTCGCTACATCGAATCGGCCGCGGGCTGATTGTTCCTTTTCCGAGCCGCGACGGCTCATCCGGGGCCAGCCGGGCAGCGGATCATCAGATCCCATCCTCCGGCCCCACAGAATGCGCCCCTCAACCGGGCGCATTTTTTTTGCCAGCCTCCAGGCTCAGCCCTGCCCGAAGCCACCGATTGGTTTCCGGGTGGCGCATTGCGGAAACTTCGGTATCGTCACTAGACGCCCCCCGACATGGCCGGACTGACTCACGACGACATTTTCTACACTCTGGAGACGACCCGCATCCTGCGGGAGCCCGACCGGCGCATCGACACCTTCGGCGCGACCCGGTTCGAGTTTCACCTGATCTCTGAGCTGATGGACCGCGCCGGCGAGGTGCGGGTGCGCGAGGGTCGGATCGAAGCCGACCGGCCCCGGATTCTCAAGCCCGAGGGCTATGAAGATCTGGTTTTCGATGGGTTCGGCGAGTACGCCGAGTCTTTCCGCCAGTGGTTTCGGGAATCGGGGGGCGATCTCGCGTTCCTGAAATACGGCTTCACCTTTTCCAAGACCGATCTCTCCGAGAGTCTGGTGCACGACAGCATCGAAGCCGTCTGCGACCGGGTCGTGGCCGAGGTCGAAAGCCGGGGAAATCCCCTGCGCGCCGTCATCGTGGGCGTCGATGACACCTGGGAGATTTCGCTGCTGAAATTCACCATGGACATGATCCAGCGCTCCCACCAGATCAATGTCTTCGACTTCAAGCGGCGCGGCCTGCTCTGACCTGTCGCCCCTCCCCTGCCTGACTCCGACATGGCCCGCGTCCGTTTGCTCCTCGCCTTCTTCGCCCTCTGCATCCTGGCCGCGGGGGCATTCGGCGTGGCGTGGTATTGGAAGAATTTCCTGCGCGCCAACTGGGAGGCGACCCGGGAGATCGAAGGACGCGGCAACCCGAAGACCAAGCGCGAGCTGCCGGATCTCGGCATCCGGGAGTTCGAAGCCGCCCAGGCCCTGCTGATCGACGGTGAGTGGGCCGCCGCCCGCGACCGGCTGCACTACCTGATGGAATACTACCCCGATTCCAAGGCCTACAACGAGGCCAAGCACATCGTCGGGGAAATCAACATGGACCTGCTGCTCTCGCCCACGCCCATTCCGGGCAAGGAGGAGCATCTGGTGAAGAGCGGCGACTTGCTCGCTCCACTGGCCCGGCGCTATCAGACCACCATCAACTACATGATGCGTGCCGGCGGTCGGCTCAACCACCTGATCTATCCCGGAGACCGTCTGATCGTGTATCCGCTGAATTTCCGGCTCCGCATCAGCCTCGGCAAGCAGACGGTGACCGTGCTCACGCCGGATGACGGGAAATTTTTCAAGGATTACGAGATCCGATCGGTGAATCTGCCGCCGGCGCTGAAGCCGCCAGTATCGGCTAAGATCGCTGAAATGGTCGCCTGGCACGAGGGCCGGGCCGTGACCTTCGAATCGCCGAACTACTTCGACGCGGACAAGTGGATCCGGGCCGACAAAGTCGGGCTCTTCATCCGGGCGCAACCGGAGGAGGCTGCCTCGACGGACCAAGCCAGTGCGGAGAAAGGCGGCGCCAGCGATCCGTCGGGCGGACTCGGCGTGAAGGTTGACCGGGCCGATTTGGAGGAGATGTTCGCCTTTCTTCGGGCCTCCAATGCCATCGAATTGGTCCCCTGACGACACCCGCCACCCACCCGCTTTTCCCTGTGACAGAATCGTTTGATTTCTTCCCCATCGACTCCCACCTTCCACCCCGCCCCGCCGTGACTGCCGTGAACGTAGAACCTCTGGAATTTGAGAAACCGATCGTCGAATTGGAGCGCCGGCTCGTGGAGTTGCGCGACCAGTCCGAAGGCCACGACTTGGGCCTCGAAAGCGAGATCCGCAAGATCGAGGAAAAGCTGAACAAGACGAAGCTCGACATCTACCGCCACCTGTCGCCCTGGCAGCGCGTGCAGATCGCCCGGCATCCGCAGAGGCCCTTCATGCTCGACTACGTGGAGCGCTGCTTCGAGGATTTCCTGGAATTGCACGGCGACCGCAAGATCGGCGACGACGAGGCCATGCCGGGCGGCTTTGCCCAACTGGAAGGCCGCCGCTGCGTCATCGTGGGCCACCAGAAAGGCCGCGACACCCGGGAAAACCTGCGCCGGAATTTCGGCAGCGCCCACCCCGAGGGCTACCGGAAAGCCATGCGCCTGATGAAACTCGGCGAGAAATTCGGCGCCCCCATCATCGCCCTGATCGACACTCCCGGCGCCTACCCCGGCATCGGAGCCGAAGAGCGGAACATCGCCGAAGCCATTGCCTACAACCTCCGGGAGATGATGCTGCTGAAGGTGCCCATCATCGCCGTTGTGCTCGGCGAGGGCGGCTCGGGCGGCGCCCTCGGTATCGGCGTGGCGGATCGCGTGCTGATGATGGAGAACGCCTACTATTCGGTGATCAGCCCCGAGGGCTGCGCGGCGATCCTCTGGAAGGACCGCAAGTTCGCCAAGGAAGCCGCCGAAGCGATGAAAATCACGGCGCAGCACCTCAATGACCTCGGCATCATCGACGAGGTGATCGACGAGCCGCTCGGCGGGGCTCATCACGACCATGTCGCCGCGGCGAGAGCGCTGAAATCGGCCATTCAGAAGCATCTCATCGAATTGGAGAAAAAGGACACCGCGACGCTGCTGAAGGAGCGTTACGAGAAATTCCGCCAATTCGGCGAGTTCCGGGAGCGCTGATATCCCGGTCCCGGCATTCTGTCTGTCGACGACGACTCGCGACGGCGCCTCTCCCGTGGGGGGCTCCGACGTAGACCGCATGCCATGACTACCATCCTGATCCTCACGGTCGCCGGTGTGGCCGCCCTGCTCATCGAACTGGTGGTGCCCGGCGGCATCGTCGGTATCGCCGGGGGGATCTGTCTGGTCGTCGCGGCGGTGCTCTGTCACTACGAGTACGGCTTCTGGGCCGGCTTTGCCTACTCGGTCGTGGTGGGATGCATCGGGCTGGGCCTGATCGGCTGGTGGATGCGCCAGTTTCACCGGCTCCCCTTCACCCGGGGATTGATCTTGCAGGAACGGTCCGCCGGCAGCGCAAGCGCACCCGCGTTCATCGACCTGACGGGCGAGACGGCGGTGGCCCTGACCGATCTGAGCCCGTCCGGCCGGGTGCTGCTGCACGGGGCCGAAAAACTCGACGCCGTGGCCGAGTCTCATGCCATCGCACGCGGGGAAACCGTCCGCTTGATCCGGCGCAGCGGTCCGGCGTGGGTCGTCCGGGCCGGCGAGCCGGATCCGATCAGGTCAGAGACCGCAGATAGTCCTCGATCGCATACTGGGAGCGCACCTGCTCCTCCCGACGCTTCGGCCGCGGGCGATACTCGTTCGTGAGATCGCGATCCAGGACCCTCGCTTTGACATTGTCCGACCACTGGATCTCAAAATACCGGATCAGTTGATCGCGGAGAGCGTGATCCAGCACGGGGAAGATCGTCTCGACGCGGGTGTCGAAATTGCGCGGGAGGAAATCCGCCGACGACAGATACACCTCGGGTTGGCCATCGTTGTGGAAGATGAGGACGCGGGAATGCTCGAGAAAGCGATCGACGATGCCGATGGCCTCGATCGATTCGGCCGGACTGTCCGGGCCGGTGATCAGCGAGAACATGCTGCGCGCGATCATCCGGATTTTCACCCCGGCCCGCGCCGCTTCGTAGAGTCGTTCAATGGTCTCGACATCGGAGAGGTTGTTCACCTTGATGGACAGCATGCCCGGCCTGCCCTCGCGGACGAGATCGATCTCGCGCTGGATCTTTTCCTTGAGGAACAATCTCAGGTCGAACGGAGCGCACTTGAGGTGCTTCAGAGTCGGCCGGAGGTAGGTGTGTTCGAAGAAGCGGAAAATGGCCGCCACATCCGCACCGATCTCGGGATGGGCAGTCAGTAGGAGGTGATCCGCGAAGATCGAAGCGGAGTCCTCATTGAAATTGCCCGTTCCCAGCGCCGAGTAGTAACGGTCGGAGCCATGCTCGCGGCGGCGGATGAGCAGGAGCTTGGAATGCACTTTCAAGCCGGGCACCCCGAGCACCACCCGCACCCCCGCGGCGCGGTAGGCATCGGCCCATCCCATATTGGCCTTTTCGTCGAAGCGAGCGGTGGGCTCGACGAGCACGGTGACCTTCTTGCCATTTTGCGCCGCCGCCATCAGGGCGCGGGCGACAAAGGACTTCTTCGCGAGGCGGTACTGGGTCATCCAGATCTCCTGCACCAGCGGATCGATGCTGGCCTCGCGCAGCAGTTCGATGTAGCGGCGGAAGAGATGGTAGGGAAAGTGGAGCAACACATCCTGGCGGCGCAGAATGTTGAAAAAGCCCAGTTTCTCCCGGTTCTTCAGCGCCTGATTGAGGATCGGCGCCGACTTGGGATAGAGCAGGTCGTCGCGGCCGAGTTTTGGAAAACTGATCAGGTCCTTGCGATTGTGGTAACGGGCTCCCGGGTAGAGGGTGTCCGACGTGGCGAGTTTCAGCTTGCGCAGCACCAGGTTGAGAAAGGGCTTCGGGAAGGCGGCGTCGTAGTTGGCCCGCACCGGCAGCCCCTCTTCGCGCGCTTTCAGACCCTCCGACATCTTCACGTAGAAACTCTCGGTGAAGTCGTCGTCGAACTGGATCTCGGCATCGCGGGTGAACTTGATCGCATACGAGTCGTAAACGTCGTAGGGCAGATGCCCGAAGATCTCCCGAAGCCCGAAGCGGATGATGTCGTCGATGTACATCACCAACTGGCGACGCCCCGTCTTGGGCAGCACCACGAAACGGGGCAGGTCGCCGGGGATCTCCATCAGCGCATGAGCCGGCCGGCCCCCCTTCCCTTTCCGGCTCAACCGGATCGCCAGATACATGGGCTGGTCCTTCAGCCGGGGCACATCCTCGTTGGCCTTCAGCATGATGGGCATCAGGTAGGAGCTGACCTCGGTGCGGAAGTAATTGGTCAGCCAGTCCCGCAGGTCGGCGGGCACCTTGTGCTCGTCCACGATCTCGATCCCGTTGGCTTTCAGGTCCGCGAGAGCCCGCTCGTAGGCGTCGTTGAATTCGCGCCCCTGCTTGGCGACCATGGCGTTCACCTCCCGGAGAGTGATGCAGGGATCGGGAATGCTCAGCTCTTTCCAGTAGTCTCCCAGTTGGGTGAGACGCTTCAGCGTGGCCACTCGGACCCGGAAGAATTCGTCGAGGTTCGACGAGTAGATTCCCAAAAACTTGATCCGCTCCAGCAGGGGCACCTCGGGATCGCCCGCTTCCTGCAGCACGCGCGCGTTGAATGAAAGCCAGCTGACCTCTTTGCTTCGAAACGGGATTTTCATGGGCCGATGCACCCGGTCCGGCACACCTCCTCCCCGGACCCGATGAGAGAACCGGGAATCTACGGGGCCGGGAGCCCGGTCGCCAATCGTTTCTTTGGAAAAGTCGCAGCGCCGGGCGGCATTCGGCTTGCCAGGGTTATTTGTTCATAATAACAGTATGTCGTGTCATCCACCGAGGCCAAGACAGACAAGATCATCCATCTGCGTGACCTGCTGCGGGAGCGTTTCCCGGGCGCCCATGCGTCCCCCGCCCGTCTGCATCCGCTGGCCGCGGCTCCGGTGGCTGCCGAAGTCCATCCGGAGTTTCCCCTCGGTGTGACCTTGTTCGACAGCCTCGATGGCGGGCTCGGTCCCGGGCGCGGCACGCTGACCGAGATCGTCGTGCCGCCGCGCCGGACCGGAGCCGGCTCCCTGATTGCCGGGCTCATCCAGGCCGCAAGCACCGCGGAGCGCCGCTTTCCACTCGGCTTGGTCGATGCCGCCGACAGCTTTGATCCCACCGCCCTCAGCGACAGCCCCGCCTCGGCAAGCGCGCTCTGCCGCCGCCTGTGCTGGATCCGCTGCCAGCGTCAGGTCGAGAAGGCGGTGAAAGCCGTCGATCTGCTGCTGCGCGATGGCAATCTGCCCGTCCTCCTGCTGGATCTGCAGCTTTGCCCGCCCGCCGACATCCGCCGCTCGATCCCCGGCGGCCACCGTACCTGGCACCGGCTGCGCACCCTGGCCGAGCAGGCGGGCACGATCTTACTCTCCTTCACGCCAGAGCCGATGATTCCCTCCTCGGCCTGGCGACTGGAGATCCACCAACGCTGGTCTCTCGATGCCATCGACCGGCTGCCTCTCACCAATGACCTGCGTCACGAACCCGTCCGCCACTCCACGACACGCGCGCGTCCGGCCCTCGGCACAGCCGAATGGGCGATGGCCGGGTGATGCCCCGCGGCCGCACCTCGTCTCGTCCGCCGCTACGGGATCGGCACCGCCTGCTCGCGGAAACGCCGGACAAAACCCCAGACTCCCAGACCGCACACCGCCAAAGCCAGGACCTGATAACCCGAGAAGCCGGCCGGCCACCGGGGCGTCTCCCGCAGCATCTCGTGCCCCAGCCGAAAAAGCCCATAGCCGATCAGATAGAGATGAAAATGCTGCCCGCGCAACACGCCGTGACGCCGCAGCCCCGCCAGAACGGCAAAAGCCGCCAGGTTGAAGATCATTTCCGCCCACGGAGCCGGCCAGCGGGCCGCTCCCGCCACATCGGCGACCGCATACCACGCCCCGGGATCGCAGGGACGCCCCAGGCAGCAACCATGGGCCAGACACCCCACCCGTCCCACCGCGATGCCCAACGGAGCCACCGTGGCAAAGCCATCTCCGGTGGCCTGCCGATAGCCGATCAGCCATTTGACCGCCTCCACCCCCGCGTAGCCGCCCAGCAGGGCCCCCAGCACCGTCTTGCCATGAGCCAGGCGAACCCAGAATCCCGCCTGCCCCCAGTGCATCCACCCTTCCGCCAGGAAGTAAGCCAGTTTGGCTCCGGCAAACGCCCCGAGCACCGCACCGGCGAAGATTTGCGCCAATCGCCCGTCGCCCCGGAAGCGCCGGGACCACCAGATCGCCGCCCCGATCAGGCTCGCCAGCATCGCCAGGAGATACAGCCCATTTCCCGGCAACAGACGATGATCGGGCATGTCGAACGGACCGGATGGCATGATGAATCCCTCGAAAAGGCGCTCAGGCCGGTCGCCCGATGTCCGGAAAGCCGGAGTAATAGCGGCAAAACGAATCCAGCCGCCCGTCCGGACGAATCACGTGGGTGCAGCAGCGAGCGATCCGGTCATCATCCCACGAGTGGGCGTCCATGAACGGTTTGATGAACAACCGGAACGTGTGCGACGCATCCATCTCGAACTGCTTGAGCAGCGCCCCTAGCGGCTCCGATTCGCAGCCACAATGCTCCAAGTCCTCCAGGGAATACCGCACCCGGTCTGCCAGGAATCCCTGCACCTGGCTGAAATCGACGAAATCGCTGATGCTCCTGACCTCGCCACCCACCTTGAGCAAGTAGCCGATCGTGGCACAATTGGGATCGCCACAGGGCAGCGGGGTAAAGTCCTCCACTTTCAGCCTCCCCGCGCTCTGCGACACGGCGGCGAGAACGACATCGGCCACATTCAGCCGATCCGCGGAAGGCACCGCCGGGGCCGACACCCGTCCGCTGCCGAACATGGGCTGGAAACTCACTCCCCGCACATGGGGATGGGCGAGGCCGAAATCGATCGTGTCTCCGATCTCGCCCAGATTCTCCGGCACCACGGTCATCGCCAGCGTGACGGGCAGCCCGATCTCGCCACACCGTTCCACCGCCCGGCGCTTCATCTCCCGCAGGTCTCCGCCGCGCAAGGAGCGCTGCGCCGACTCGCCCACACCATCGAACTGGAGATACGCCTGGACATGCCCGGGCCGCACCGCCTCGCGCATCTCCCCGAGGAAGGCATCGTCCGTGGCCAGACGCACCCCGTTCGTATTCACCAATAGATAGTCGATGCCGGGATGGTCATTGATCCAATGTATCAACTCGAAAAAGTCCGGATGCAGGGTGGGCTCCCCGCCGGACAGCTGCAGAATCTCGATCCCGCCTTTGCGATCGATCACGCCCTGGATTCGGGACTGGATCTCCGCCAACGGAACGGCATCGACCGCCCCGCCCTTGCCGAACGGCGAATCCGCAAAGCAGGTCGGGCATTTCAGATTGCAGGAATGGACGATTTCAATGAGCGCCAGACAGGTGGACAGCCGCTCCACGGTCTCCCGTTGCTCCTCTGGACCACAACTGCGCCCACTCCCGCAGCAGGAGGCATCCGACATCCCATGGGATTCCCAGTAAAACCGGGCATCCGAACTGATCCGGCTCCATAGTTCGCCATGTTCCGGACAGGTTCTCGCCAGATGCACCGTCTCCGGCGTGCCGCCCGCCACCCAGACCTCGGCAGGACAGGATCGATGGCAGACGAGGCATCGCCCGGTCGTGCGTTTGATCCGGCGGACCAGCCCGGCGGGAGCCATGGCGGGGCGAAATGCGATCGGGGAGCTTTTCATCACTTGGGAATCAACTTGACCGCATCGAGCGCGAAACACCCGCCCCATCCGATGACGAAGGCGACTCCCATGCAGCCGATCACGGACACCACCCCCAATCCCAATCGGGCACCCGGCGACAACCGGGGCTGGATCACCGTGAAATGCACCCCGCAGACAATACCCGCCAGCACGGAACCGATCACCAGAGTCGAAAAAGCCAGCATTCCGTAGTTCTTCATGCCCGTCGTCATGATGCTCCCCATCGACAGCAAAGCCGGAGCCAGCAGCCAGACAAAGAACCATACCGGCCGGAATCGACACGGCCCGGCTTCCGCCGGATGACGCCCGATCGGTCCGGGCAAAGGAGGTGGCTCGTCACTCATCGGCCCCGAGCCTACCGGGTCTTTCGCGGCTTGTCCCATCGAATATCGCAATGCCGCCATCGACCGGCTCAATCGTCAAAGCCGGGTCGCCGACACCGCCGCGCCTCGGGAAAAGCCCTTTCCGCCAGCCGCCGCACGCCGTCGAGACAAATCAGGATCTCCAGAATGGCCGCCTCCTGCTCTGGCATCCGCTTCAGCATCACTCCCCAGGCCGCCAGGCTGCGATCGATCCCGATCAAAGCCACCTTGGCGGAACCATCCGAGTCCAGCGGCCAATCCTCGTCAGCAGACCGCTCCCACCCGTAGCTTCTCTCCCGCAGTCGGCTGCTCAGAGCCCGCTGGAGCTTCACGTGAATCTGGAACTGATACCACGCCACCACTTCGCAGGCTTCGTCCAGTTGGTGAGGCCCCTCGGATAGATCCACGCCCTCCCGGCGCGACCGGGTCTGCAAATCGACCCCCAACTCGGCCAGCCGGGCCTCGTTCGCATCGAACCAGGCCCGTGACTGATCGATGTAACGGCGCGACTCGAGGGAACAGGGTTGCTGGTCGACCCACTCCTCGGCTTCATCCTCCTCGTCTTCTTCGATATCCTCCAGATCCTCATCCTCGACCGTCAGGAACATCTCCCCCATCGGCTCAGCCGGCGGAAACGACTCCAACTGCTCGCGCATCTCGTCAAGCCGCGCCCGGGTCTCGCCCAGATAGATGGCCAGCCGATTCCAAAAGGCCTCATTCTCGGGATCCTGCGACTCTTCACCATAGAGGGCATCAGCCAGCGCCTCGGTCGCATATTGCCGACATTTGGCCGACATGGTGCACCGTTCGCACCAGCGATCGCAGTAGTTGTAAATGCCCGGAACAAAGCCGCCATCCTCGACCTCGGGATAGTCGATTGCGTCGTCGAAATCGAACTCTTCTTCTTCGTCGTCGTTTTCCATCAGGCAGCTGCCTTCGCTCTAAGCGAATGCAGCCCTCCCTGCAAGGCGGAATCCACCCGGACTCATCCGGGGAAGCCCCTTCACAACGCCGCCCGGTACAACGACGCCATCTCCGACTCGCCCGCCGCGCGGGGATTGAACTGCGCTGTCCACTGCCGTGCGGCCTCGGCGGAGAGCGTGCCGATGACCTCATCCGTCACGCCGATGCTGGCGAGACCGGTCATCATCCCACATCGCAAGGTCAATTCCCGCACCCGGGCAGCGAGGCTTTCCGCCCCACCCAGGGAATCGTAAACTTCGCTGGCAGCCGGATCGCCCGCATTGAAACGGATCACCGCCGGCAGCATCACACCCACCGCCTCGCCATGGACGGTGCCGAAATGAGCGGTCAGCGGATTCGCACAGGAGTGCGCGGCCCCGAGCATGGAGTTCTCAATCGCCGTTCCCGCAAATGCCGCGCCCAATTGCATCCGGGCCCGCGCCTCCAGGTCACCGGGCGACTCCAGCACCCGTTCGATGCCGGCATTCAGCAGATGCCATGCCGCCCGCGAGTAGGCCAACGAAGTTTCATTCCGCTTCAGACAGACCGCCGTCTCCAGCGCGTGAGCGATGGCATCGATCCCCGTATGAGCCGTGACGGCGCGTGGCAGGGTCAGCGTCAACTCCGAGTCCAGGATCGCCACCGCCGCAGCGGCTTTCTTGTCGCCACACGCCATCTTCATGTGCGTCTCGGCATCGGCGATCAGGGCAAAACTCTGGCACTCGCTGCCGGTGCCCGAAGTCGTGGGGATCACGATCAGCGGCAGCATCGGCTTGCCGGCTTTTCCCACCCCCCAGTAGTCCTGCATCCGACCACCGTTGGTGAGGATGAAATTGCAGCCCTTGGCCGTGTCCATGCTGGAGCCACCGCCGAGCCCAACAATCAGGTCGATGTCGTGTCCCTTGGCCGCCGCCACGCACCGGTCCACGTCCTCGGTGGTGGGATTCTCATGCACATCGTCGAAAACGAAGACCTCCAGCCCCGCATCGCGCAGATAGCCCAGGCATCGCTCCTCATGCCCCACCTTGCGCAGCCCCGGATCGGTCACCAACAGCACCCGGCTCGCTCCCAGAGAGCGCGCCTTCTCCCCCACCACCGAGATCGCCCCCACCCCGAAGACCACTTCGCCTCCCGGCACGTGTTCGAAGCGCCGGACAAATTCCGGCACGTCGAAGCCTTCGCAGAGCTGATCAATCGAGAGGTCGCCTGATGACATCGCGCAGAGTAAGTCGAAAACGACCGCCAACAAGTGCCCGATGAAGCCAGAAATCACGCACTCTCCGCGATCGAGAACGACCGCCGCGTGTAGAGGAACTCGAAGAGATTTCCCTCGTGCGGCTGGTTCCACTGGATCCGGTTGGTCGGGATGTTGCCGATGTTCAGCCGATCGATGTGCGAACAGTCGAACAACTGGTTGATCCACTCGAGATCCTTCGTCACCGCCGTCACCACCAGCGAGAAACCGATCTTTCCGATCATTTCCGCCTGCGGGCACTCCACCACACTGGCAAACGGGAACAGAAACTCCCGGATCGCCAGATCCTGGTCGAAGGAATCGCAGCGGATGATCGTCGGCTGCAGGTAATTCATCCCATCCCGACTCGCAAAGCGCTCGCCCTCGCGGAAATCGGCGGTCACATCGCGGGCACCACCGGATTTCAGGCCGCTTTCGATGGCCTCGTTGATCCACTCGGCGAACTTGGGATTGGCAAAGCCGGAAAGCTTCGCCTCGGGATCGTCCTGGGCCAGCGGCTTGATCTGGGCGACCTTTTCGGCCACCGCCCGGGCGATTTCGTCGCCATACTTCGGCACCACGATGGTCGATGTGCAGATACAGCTCCGGCCCGAGTTGGCCGAGACCGACTCGACGATGGTGTCCACATAGTCACGCCAGTTTTCGATCTCGTCCTCGCCGATCAGGAATTTCGAATAGCCCGTGCCATGCACCTCGACCCGCGGATCGTGGGCGTGCTGCTTCACGGTCGAGTCGTCGCCGAACAGCATCACGCGACCCGCGCGGCGGATGATGATGCCCGAGCCGTCGTGTTGCGTCGGATAGAGCGAGAAAGCCTCCGCCGGACAGCCGGCCTTGATGAAAGCCTGAATCACGCGCCACGGCGTCCACGGCTCTTCCCGGCCGGGTTTCAGCAGCACCGGCACCTTCATCGCGATCGACGGGATCCAGAGCGCGTTCACCGCCGGCGAATTGCTCGGCAAGATCACTGCCAGTTCATTCGTGGTCGCCGAAAAGCTGACCGGCGCCCCGCCCTGCTCGCCGTAGCCCTTGTCGATCACGGCGATGTCCAGCCCCCGCGTCAGGCCGCGGAAAATGTCCTCGATCTGCCCGAAGATCGAGCCGAGGCGCTTCATGTTCATCCGGATCAGCGAATGCGGCAGGCCACTCGTGGACGCCAGGGACAACACATAATCCTCCGGCGACTGCATCGCCCCGTCCACGCCGATCGGCAGGCTGTCATTGAGGAAAATCTCGCCCGCCTTCTTGGTGATCTCGATGAGGTCGGCCGACTTCATCGCCTTCAGCTTGGCACGCGCCTGTCCCATCTTGGCCAGGTCGTATTTGATCATGTCCGCGCAGGCGAAGCTGATCTCGGCCGCCGCCTCGTCGGTGCCCAGCTTGTTCACGGTCTGCACATCCAGCGACTTGTGGATGCGGCCCTGGCGGAGAATGGGAATGTGGGGAGCGCTCATGGATTCTTGCGAAGGAGATTGTGGCATCATCAATAAACCCCCTCGATCACCGTCTTCGTCAGGGCACCGAACGGACGCACGTCGCCGACGCCATCCCACGCGTATTTGGCGTGCGGCTTGCGGCGGATGGCTTCATCCCGTTCCAGGAAACGCGGCATGAAGAACTCCTTGGTCAGGGTGGTCAGCTCCACGCGGCCGTATTCGCCGTAGTCCATCGTTTTCTCGGTCTTTTCAGGATCGACGATGCGCAGAACGGCCCGCGGCTGCGGGGCGTAGTAGGTCACGCTGTAGTTATTGGCCTTCAACTCCTCCGGAATGCTGACCGCCAGCCCCATCAGGGTGTTGCCGTAGGTCGGGACGAACTGCGCCTTGTCCTCCAGCACTTCCTCCTGCAGGAACCGCACATACTCGGGCGTCATCGACGTGCCGCCGCAGAAGCAGCCCTTGATGCCGTGGCTCGGGATCGAAATCCGCTCACCGATCGACGCCAGCAGCCTTGGAGTCGTGAAAATGCACTGAATGTCGCGGTGTTTGATGATCTCCACCGCCTGCTCCATGACGTGGGCCTGGTAGCGCTCGGCTTCCTCGAAGGCCTTCCGGGCGATCACCTTCTTCACCCAGCGCGGATCGCAGTCCACGTGGTAACAACTGCCGCCGCGGAAGTTGGCGAGATGCTCCACCGCCAGCCGGAGCCGCCGGGGGCCGGTCGGTCCGACCATGATCCAGTTGCCACCCTTCGGGAAGAACTCGTCGCTCAGAGTCTCGGAGAATTGCTCATAGTCGTGCTTGTAGTCCTCCCAACCCACGCGCTGTTTCGGCAGGCCGGTCGTGCCGCCGGTCTCAAAGACGTTGAAGGGCCGGTATTTGTAGGCATTGGGCACGAAACGCTCGTTTTTCTCGTCGCGCAGCCACTCGTCCTGAAAGTGGGGAAACTTCACCACATCCTCGTAGGTCTTGATCTCCTCCCTCGGATCCCAACCGGCCTGTTTCATCCAGTCGAGCCAGAACGGGCAGCCCGTCTCTTCGGAAAAATGCCAGTGGATGATCTCTCGCAGATGGGCGTCGAGCTGGGACTTCGCTTCGTCAGTCGTCATTGGGTCAAGGGTCGCGGTTGGGACTTGAATGTGGGTGATTGGAGCCGGATTGGCAATCGATTAGACAGGGTTGGATCGGAGATCAAACAGGGTTGGATCGGAAATCTCAGGCAAAGAATTTCTTCAAAGTCGCGTCGGAGGGTCGCTTGGTGAGGAGAGATACGACGACCAGCGCCACTGCGGAGGCAATGACCAGCGGCATCACAGGCATCATGCCGGCGACGAGCAGTTCCTCTCCTTTCTGGGCGGCCGTCTTGGTGGCGAAAATGTCGCGGTAGAACAGGATCGACCACAACACCACGCTGGTGAGGAGCGAGGCAAACACGCCGGCCTTGGTTACGCCCTTCCAATACACCGAGGCGAACACGATGGGGAACAGCGAAGCGAAGCCGCTGAAGCACCACACGCCCAGATCGAAGACATGGGCGCTGTCTTTGAGCCAGATCGCCAGAACATACGTGACACCGACCACGGCCAGGATGAAGCCGCGGGCGATCCAGATCTTCTGCGTGTCGCTGAAACGATCGCGCCCGAACACCCGCACCACGATGTCGTTGGTGAACATGGTGCCGACGCACATGAACTGCGAGTCGAGCGACGACATGATGGCCGCCAGCACGCCGGCACCGACGAGGCCGGTGAGGACCGGTGAGTGGACCAGATCGTTGATCATGCGACCAAGCACGGCATTGGCATTCGGCACCTGGGCCGGGTCCAGATAGCCGGCCGCCCAGACGCCGATGAGGATGCAGGGCAGCCAGACGATCATGATGAACACCGGAAACGCGACCACGGTAAGGCGGAAACTCTTGGCGCTTTTGGCGGTGAGCCAGTGTTGGAAGAGGTGCGGGAACATCCCGACCGACAGCGGCACGAAGAAATAGCTGAAGAACTGGAGCTGGCCCATCATCCCCTCGCGGGCCAGCCGGGGCGCGCCGAATTCACTCGCCGCAACGGCCTCCGAAGCGGCTTTCAATCCGCCAAGGTTCTTCGAAATCATCCAGAAGGCGATAACCCCGGTGGCCATGAAAACGATGGTCTGAAATGCATTCGCCCAGACCGCGCCGCGCAGGCCGCCGAAAAAGACGTAAAACAGCACGATGAGGCAGATAACTCCGCCTCCGATGGCCGGCGGGATGCCACCGGTCAGGGGATGCGGCCGCCCATCCGGCAGCGGCGGCATGGGAAAAGCCTCGGGGAACAGACCCGCCGTGGTCGGCTGGATGAACTTGCCCGCGGCGATCACGCCGACGAGCAGATAGGGAATCACCAGCAGCACCAACACGGGAAACAGGAAATAGCCCAAAGCCGGAGATTCGAACCGATCCCGGAAATACTCGCACTGGGTCAGGTAGCCGTGGCGCTTGCCCACCGCCCAGAGGCGGATGCCGACGGCAAAGAAGACGGCCGAGTGAATCAGCCCGGACCAGGAGGCCATCATCCCATACACACCCACCCCGCTGGAATAGGCCTTGCCGGTGGACCCGACCAGGGCGAACCCCGTCATGGTGGTGCCGAAGACCGACATGAGGAGGAGGAAAGAGCCAACGGATCGCCCAACCACGAAGTAGTCGGCGCTGGTGCCCTTGAAAAGCCGGTTGGTGACGAGGCCCAGCCCCACCAGCAGCAGGAGATAGCCTACGAGGATGTAAAAGGAGGTCATTCGAATGAGAGTTTGGGTTGGTACGACCGGATTGCTGGGGGCTGGTCTTCCAAAACGATCAATGCGGGGAATCGGATCCCTCTTCGGCCCATTGTTCGACCCGTGACGGCCAAGCCAGGCGGCTGACCAGGAGCCAGAAGATCGACACCACGACCGAATAGGCCGCGTGATAGCCCAATCCGGCGGGCAGGAAGCCAAACCAGAGAGTGCTGTCGGACCAGTTCCACGTGTCCTGATGCAGGGCGAAGAGAACGAAAAAGGCGACGATGACGACGATCGGTTTCATGCGTTTTCGAACGGTTGGATGGGGTGGGAGCTGTTTCCAGATGGGCTTCCCGGCTGATCCGAAAACCCTGCGACAAAACCGCAACCCGCTGCTTTGCCCGACCGAAGAGCCGGAGGCAAGCCAACGGATACCCGGGGGAACCGGAGGGGAATTGCCGGGCGGCGCCGCGGCACGGCGCCACCCGGTCTTTCGGGAACAAGGAAGGGTTCGACTCCCACGGCGGACCTATTTGCCATCCGCCGTGTGCTCCGGAGTCCCTGGCGCATCACTTCGCCGCGTAGGCGTAGAGATGCGTCTGGGTCATGACATAAAGGGTGTCGTTGGCCACGACGCAGGTGGAATAGATCGGGGCGGGATACTCGATCGTCGCCAGTTCTTTCTTCTCCTTGCCCGCTTGAAGCACGACGAGTTCGCCGTCTTCATTGCCGAGGAAGACCTTGCCGTCGACCACCAGGGTGGAACTCCAGATGTGGGACAGCGTGTCGTGCTCCCAGTAGAGTTCGCCGGTTTCGGCATCCAGGCAGAAGAGCTTGCCGGAGTAGTCCGCGATGTAAACGAGACCATCGGCGATGGATGGTGTCGAGATGGAGCGTCCGACCCCCTTGAACTGCCAGACGATGGCGTCGTCGCCATTGCCCTTGGCCGGATCGATGCAGGTGATGGCGCCGACACCCTCACCATGTTCAGGGTCCTGGCCGATCACGGAATAGACCTTGTTGTTGTAAACGACCGGCGAGGAAATGATCTCGGACGGGCCGGGATAGGTGGCGTACTTGATCGGCTCACCCTTGTCGTCGAAGCGGTACTCGTTCGGGCAGCAGTTGACCTTCCACAGTTCCTTGAGGAGGTGGAATTTCTCACCGCCGTCTTCCTCCACGTCGAACTCGTTCGCGTGGAAGCCGTAGGTGTAGCCGTCACCGGCACCGAAGATCACCGTCGGCACACCGTTGATCTCGGCGTAGGCGGGCGAGGACCAGTTGCAGTGCATGATGCGTTCGCCGATGCCGCTGGCTTCCTCGGCCACGAGCTTGCCCGTGTTCTTGTCCAGAGCGATCAGGCAGGGGCTGGTGGGCGCGGGAATGTTGATGTGCGACCAGTCCACCCCGTTGGAGGTCGAGGCGAAAATCTTGTCGCCGGCCAGCACCACCGAGCTGGAGGTGATGTTGTGCGGGAACACGCCCAACTCCGAGCGGATGTCATAGCCCCACACAATGTCGGGTCCCTTCGGTCCTTTGTCGACGGGCTCGGACAGATCGAGCTTTTCCAAACCACCCACGACATACTTGGCTTCGTCCTGGAAGGGACCGTCGTTGCCGTCGCTAAGGCCGTAGAGGTCGAGACAGACCACTTCGCCGCGGTTGGTGACGACGTAGCCATGCTTGCCATCGAGCAGAATGGATGAGCAAATGCCGAGGTATTCCCAGTCGGACACTTTGCCAGCCTCGAGTTTCGGCACGCTGAACTGCCAGTTCAGTTCGCCGGTCTGCTCGTTGAAGGCCATCACGATGCCGTAGTCGCCCTTGACCGTGTCGATGCGGGGCTCTTCGTTGTTCGTGCCGACGAAAACCTGCCCCTGATAGATGGTGGGAGTGCCGTATGCCTGTGAGCCGAGCTTGGCCACCCACTTGGCGCCCTTCGCGCCAACGATCTCGCCTTTGTCATCCACCTCGCCGGAGGTGATGTCGATCGAGATGTTCTTGGCGGGAGAAGCCATGTTTTTCGACCCATCGCGACCCCACTGGGTCCACTCGGCGCCGGAGGCACCAGCAGCGGCCGCCGGAGCCCGTTCAACCACTTTGGCATCCTGCGGAGCCGTCGAAGCCTGAGGCTGAGCCGGAGCCGGGGTTGCCGGAGCGGCAGGCGCCGGAGCCGGGGTTGCCGGAGCGGCAGGCGCCGGAGCCGGGGTAGCCGCGGGAGCGGGCGTCGCGGGAGCGGGCGTCGCGGGAGCGGGCGTCGCGGGAGCCGGAGCGGCAGGCGCCGGAGCGGCAGGCGCCGGAGTCGCGGGAGCCGCAGGCGTCGGAGCCGCCGGAGCAGGCGTGGGAGCCGGAGCCGGGGCAGCCGGCTTTTCCTCCGCCTTCGGAGCCGCCGGAGCGGGAGTGGCCGGTTTCTCCTCGGTTTTCGGAGCGGCAGGCGGCGGAGTTTCGGCCTTCGGCGCAGCCGAGTCGCTGCCACCAGCAGGCGGCGTGTCCGAGGAGGCAGGAGCGGCACCCTGGTCGCAGGAGACAGCCAGCAAGGCGCCCGCGGCCGAGACGGCGAGGAGTTTGTCGATCGATTTCATGGTGAGCGGTGGATGGGGTAGGTTTGTCGGGAGTGCGGGGAAATGTCGGGGACGTATCAGTTCGGCGTGACCGTGATGTTGTCGATGTAGACGCTCTTTTGAGCCTGCGGGGAGAATCCGAAGACGCCCGGCGCACCCATCTGGTGGGCGTCCTTGTGCTTCGTCTCGATGGTCCAAGCCTCGGGCTCCGGATCGCCCTTCTTCCAAGCCTTGGCCCGGATCACACCGGAGCCGTCCTCGGCCACATCAACACGCGTCTTCAGCGTGTACCAGACATTGGCCGAGATCGGGAACGGCACGCTCTCCTTCAGGTGCTCATGGTTGGAGCTGACTTCGACGATGTTCGAGTTGCCGACCAAGGAGATGATGTAGCGCTGGTTGATCAGCCCCACCACCGACTTGATCCGGCGATTGCCGTCGGTCATCACATCGGCCTGCACGGTGTAGTTCTTGGCCGTCGGCTCGCCGATGAAGGTGAGGCCGCGCTGGAAGAGAACCGTGTCGAGCGTCTTGGCGAGGACCTTGTTGCCTTCGATCTCGCGCACATCCCACTTGAGACGGGCTCCAATCCACGGCAGCGGCGGGTGACCTAACTTCACCTTGTCCACCGGATGCTCATCGGGCAGGGCAAAGCTGTCAAAGTTTTGAGCGTAGGGCAGCTTCGCGCCGACACGGCCGCGCAGGATGCCCGAGAGACCATCGGCAGTGGCTTTCCACGCGCCGGCGGACTCCTTGGCTTCGGGCTTGGCGAGAATCGTATTTCCTTCGAAACCACCGTCCATGGTGGCCTTCACCTTCGCCGTCGGCGGGATGAAAGACTCCCACGTGGCATTTTCCACCGGAGCGATCCGGTTGCCGGCCGCATCGGCCTTGTAAAGACGGATTTTCTGCGAGCCGCCCGGCTGGAGCAGCACGTCGGAAGGCACCGCCATCAGCTTGGCGGGAGCACCGGGGGCCGGACGCTCCACTTCAGGCGCCTTGGCCCAGGCGATGCCGGTATTCTTGATCTGGAACGCGTAGAGCTTTTCCGTGGTGTGGACATAGACCCGGCCGTTGCAGATCGTCGGCGACCCGACGCACTCGCCCTCGGCTTCAACCTTGGCGACCTCCTTCGGCTCGGCACCCGTCACATCGAGGACGTGAAGCCAGCCGGGAGAGGTCGTCACGTAGAGCTTGCCATCGGCATAGGCCGGAGAGGCAAAGAGCTGCTCGTTGGCCAGCTTCAGTTCCCACAGCAGCTTGCCCGTCTCGGCGTCGACACAGATCAGTTCGCCGGTTTTGTCCATCTGATAGACCTTGCCGTCGTGAACCAGCGGCGAGCAATTGAACTGCTCGAAGGTGTAGCGCCACGCCTCGATCTCCAGACCGAGCTTCGGCGCTCCGCCCTGGCCTTCCTCGACCGCGCCACCGGGAGCATCGAGATCGGTCGGATACTTCAGACCCACCAGACGGCCGGTCTCGGTGGTGTCGATGTTTTCGGCACCATGGATGTAGATCACCTTGTCCTTGTAAATGACCGGCGACGCATTGACCCCGCCTTTGGAGGCCTGGAAACGCCAGATCGGCGTGCCGTCATTCACGTTGACGCACACGATGTTGCCGCAGCCCGTGCCGGCGAAAAACACGCGCCGCCCGTCGATGGTGGCGAGGAAAGGCGTGCTGAAGGAGCTGTCCTTCAGGTAGGGCGGTCCGACGCCCGGGGTCGACGACCAGATCAGCTCGCCCGTGTTTTTGTCAAAACCGAAGAAACGGTCGCGGGCCGGACCATCCGCGCCCCAGTAGCTCGTCACCCCGCGGATGATGCACACATCGCCGTCGATCACTGGCGCACCAGCACGACCGTTCGGGAAGGTGAGCCGGCCAAACCGCTCCACCATCGAGTGGTACCACAGCACGTTGCCATCCGGATCGAAGCACATCGCCTCGCCATAGGTATTGGCCAGGAAAATATTGCCCGTGGCCGGGTCCACCGTCGGCGCGCCAACCGTGTAGCGGTTGTAAACCGTGTCGGACATGAACTCCTGCGTCTCGCGCTCCCAGATGATCTTGCCGGTCTTCTCATCGCGGGCCTGGAGGACCTCCATCAGTTCCGGTCCTTTGCCGCGGTAGCCCCACGAGTAGAGGCGTCCCTTGAAGACCACCGGATTGCCCCGCCCCGAGATCGGGTCGGTCCAGACCGGGTTGGGATCGAATTCGTAGCCTTGGTAGCTCTCCAAGCTCACGCCCGTTTGCAACGGACCGCGCCAGGAGACCCAATTCCCTTGGTGAATATCGGCGTCCTGCGAGTAGGCAGGCACGACCGACGACAGACTGGCGATGCAGATCGCGATTTTCAGGAGGGGTTTCATGATGAAAAGAACGGAAAACTGCCGTTTCTGGCACGGGACGCTAATTTTGGGTCAAGGGCAAGGCAACGGGAAAATGCCAGAAATCGGCTTCAATTAGAATTTTTAATGGGAAAAGGTTAAAGACCTGAAAAAGCACCTTTTGAGACGGTCCGGCCCCCAAAATCCATTATTTTTTCTTATCGTCTTTCGCCGTTTCCGGCTTGGGAGCCGCCTTGGGCGTCACGGTGAGCCACAGATCCGCCACTTCATCGATCAAATAAGCTCCGCGGGAATCAGCATTTTGAAACGTGAACACCGCCGGATGGCTCAGCTTCGCGTCGCCGGCTTCCTCCACCACCACGACCCGCACCGGGCCCGAAAAGGCCGCCGCCTCGCCGGTGGCTGCGATCTCCACGGTCGCCTCCGCCGCCTTGGCATCAATTTTCACCGCCGCAGCTGTCACTCCGCTGGGCAGACCGGTCAGCGTGGCCACCAGCGCTTGCGCATGACCGTCGCGACGCTCGATTTTCAGCTTCACTGAGCCCTTCTCGCCGGCTTTCACCACGTAGCCCAATTGATCCGCTGTCGCGTAAAAATCCGGTTTCGCTTCCTTGATTTCCAGGTGATAGCGCATCTCCGCCCCGCCGCGGCCAAACCGGTCATAGACGCGGCAGGCATACTCACCATCGGCCGGGATGGCATAGACCATCACCGCGTCGCGATCGGCCTTGTCATCGTCGATTTCCCGGATCAGCGAGCCATCGCCTTTCTCGACCGCCAGCACCGGATCGGTGGGAAACCCCTGCCCGAACGCATCGACCTCGATGCGAATCGACTGTCCTTTCTTGGCGGAAAACTTCACCCGGTCCGCTTCGGCCGGCTTGGCCAGCGTGCCCCAGCCCTTGATCGGCAGCGCCATCGGTGCCCCGTCAGCCGGCGGTAGCGAATCGGCCGCCGCCGCGGGACCATCCCCCACCCCGGCCACCTTCGGATCGGCCTGCCCCACACTCAGGGTCAGCCGATAGGCCGCCTTCGGAGCCCCGGAAAACGCCACGTTGGTCGAGGCAGGATGATCGATCGCCATCACCGCCACGACAAAATCGCCATCGGCCCCCGCCACGTGCCGCAGCCGCGGATCGAGGCTCTTTGGACCGTCGCTGACCAACTCCAGCCGAGCCCCTTTGCCGTCGTAGAGATGCAGAAACGGGTCGATGCCCGACCGCAGCGCGTAACCGTCAATCCGCGCTTCCAGCGTCTGCCCCTTCTTCAGGGACACCCGCCACGCGTCGAAGTCCTGCGCCTTCTCGAGCCGGGCATTGATTACCACCGGCAGCGCCCCGACATCGGTGGCCTGACCAGGATTGTCGTTCGCCACCTTTTCATCCTCGGCGATCTCCCGCAGCCCGCTGACGACGAAAAATCGTGGTTCCGACGCCCCGTCGCCATTGAACAAACGAACCAAAGCCGGCCCCGTGGCGGCGTCTTTCTTGACGCTTACCTTGTACTGCCCGGCTTTCTCACCCGGCTGGAAGGTCACGCCGGGATTCGAGCACCACACCTGGCACGGCCAGGGCTCGGCCTTGCCCACCACCGTCAGGGTCGCAATTTCCTCCCCCACCCGACCGCCTGACGGGATCAGCGCGTCCAGAGTCGGCGGTGCTGCAACAGCCACCGAAAACAGCCACGGCCATGCGAGACCAGCCGCCGCCACGGCGAGTGCCGCCGGCTTCCTGCACATCGGGTTCACGCGAACCACTCCTTGATCAGGCGTCCGTTGTTGACCAACTGCACCGGACGGGCCGCCTGATCGAGCAACACCGTTGCCGGATCGACGCCCATCTTGGTATAGAGGGACGCGGCAAAATCCTCCGGCGCATAGACATTCTCGCTCGCGTAGTAGCCCTTCACATCCGTCGCGCCGACGATCTGCCCGCCCGGGACGCCGCCGCCCGCGCAGAGCACGCTCATCGCGAACGACCAGTGGTCGCGGCCCTGATCCTTGTTGATCTTCGGCGTACGACCGAACTCACCGAGCACCAAGACCAGCGTGTTCTTCAGCGTTCCGCGCTCGTGCAGATCTTCGATTAGAGCCGCCACGCCCGTGTCGAGGCGCTCGGCCTTGTCCTTCTTGAAATTCGTGAACAGCGTCCGGTGATCATCCCAACCGCCCGAGTAAACCGTGACAAACGGCACGCCCACCTCGGTCAACCGTCGGGCCATCAGCAGACGCTGGCCAAAATCGTTGCGCCCGTACTTCTCACGGGTCTTTTCCGGCTCCTTCGAGATGTCGAAAGCCGCCTGAGCCTCCGGCGAGCCGATCAGGTCGAAGCCCTGGGCGTAAAATTCATCGAACGACACCGCCGGATCCTCCGCCACCGCTTCATTGATCCGCTTCAGATTGTCCAGCGACGCCCGCAGCGCCATGCGCGATTTCGCGCGCCCTTCGGCGATGTCCTTCGGCACGCTCACGTCGCGCACCCGGAAGCCCTCACGATTCGGATCGTCGCCGATCACGAAGGGCGAATGCTCCGCCCCGAGGAAATTCGGACCGCCCGAGCGCGACATCCGCGGCGTCGTCACATAGGCCGGCAGGCCCTTGTCCGCCCCGCGGAAATGGCTCACCACCGATCCGAAACTCGGGTGGAATGTCACAAAAGCCCCACAACCGACCGGCACCGGCGTCGGCCGGCCCGTCATCAGGTAGTGGTTGCCCGCCCCGTGATTGTTCTGCTTGTGGGCGATCGACCGCACCACCGTGAACTTGTCAAAACTCTTCGCCAGTTTCGGCATGACCTCGGAGAAATGCACCCCCGGCACCGCCGTCGGGATGGATTTGAACTCGCCCCGGATCTCCGAGGGTGCGTCCGGCTTCGGGTCGAACGTCTCGTAGTGCGACGGACCACCGTCCAGCCAGACAAAGATGCAGCGCAGATCGCTGCCGCCCTTCAACATCGCCGCCGCCTTCGGATTCGAGGCCGCGGAAGCCCGCAGCGAGAGCATTTCGGTCAGGCCCAAGCCCCCGAGAGCGCCCAGACCGACTTGGAGAAAGTCGCGGCGTCCCATCCCCTCGCAATTGTGGTTGATGTTGGTCATGATTGTTTTGGAAATCTTACCCAACCGTTCCGCGACCCGCTCCCCCTCTCAATTGGCGCATTCACGGGCAAGCCCGTTCCGATGATACCCTGTCTCATCGCCGATCAGACCCTCTTTCATCGAGAATCAGCCCCCGCTTGGCTGGCTCCGGCGCGGCAAAGCCAGGGGGTATGGATCTTCCAGCAGATTCAGGGAGGTCAGCAGATTTCTTCTCAGGTCAATTTTCCGTAATTGGCCCAGAACCAGTTAGTCCTTCGTCCGAGAGCCTTCCCCAAGCCCAATCTGCTGGTGATCCCCTCGATCCCTCCCAAATTTCGTCCTCCTCGGCCGATCCACCCGCGATGGCGCACCGGTGCGGCGAAATGCTGGCGCGGCGGAGGCACTGCGCTAGAGTGACTCCGGCCGCCGGCTTTCGGGTCGGCTCCCGCTTGCCCATTCTCACTCGAACTCCGCATGATCTCCCGCACGTTTTTGCTCGGCGCCTGTCTGATCGGCTCCCTCACGCTCCCCGCAGCACCGGCCGCTGAGAACTGGCCCGGCTGGCGAGGTCCGCGCGGCGATGGCTCGACCACAGAGACGAATCTGCCGATCCAGTGGAGTCCCGCCGACCATCTGACGTGGAAAGCCGCCATTCCCGGCAAAGGCCACTCCTCGCCGATCGTGTGGGAGGACCGGATCTACCTCACCACCGCCTTGCCCGAGACGGCGGAGCGCGCCCTCCTGTGCCTCGACCGGGCGAGCGGCCGGATCTTGTGGCAGAAATCCGTGCTGAAGTCGCCCTTCGAGGATCTCCATCGCCTCAACAGCCACGCCTCGGGCACGCCGGCGACAGACGGGAAGCGGCTTTTCGTGACCTTTCTGGACGGCACCGAAATGTTCGTGGCAGCTTATGACATGGATGGCAACCGGCTCTGGGAGACCCGTCCCGGCACCTTCTCCAGCAAGCATGGCTACTGCTCCTGTCCGGTGCTCTGGCGGGACAAGGTCATCGTCAATGGCGACCACGATGGCGACGCCTACATCGTGGCGCTGAATCAGGAAACCGGAGAAACGATCTGGAAGACGGATCGCCCGAACAAGACCCGCAGCTACTGCACCCCGATCATCCGCGAGATCGCCGGCCGGCACGAAATGATCCTGTCAGGCAGCAAGTCGGTGGCCAGCTACGATCCCGACACCGGCAAGCAACACTGGGTGATCGACGGGCCGACGGAGCAATTCGTGGCTTCGCTGGTTTACAATCCGACGGAGAATTTGCTCTTCCTCACCTGCGGCTTTCCGGAAAAGCACATCGTCGCGATCCGGCCCGGCGGATCGGGCAATGTCACGAAGAGCCACATCGTCTGGCGCGAAACGGCCGGCGCCTCCTACGTACCGAGCCCGGTGGCAGTCGGGCCGTATTTCGTGGTGGTGGCCGACAACGGCGTGGCAAGTTGCTTCGTCGCCAAAACGGGCGAGCGCCTCTGGCGCGAGCGGCTGACTCCCGAGGGCCAGCCGGGCGGCCACAGCGCCTCGCTGATCACCGACGACCGCCACGTGTGGTTTCTCTCCGACGGCGGTCTGCTGACCGTGGTGAAGCCGGGCCCGACGCTGGAAATCCTCTCCCAGGTCGCGCTGGGCGAGCCGACCAGCGCCTCCCCGGTGCCCCACGACGGCGCGCTGCTGATCCGGGGCGAATCGCACCTGTTCTGCATCGGCGGCAGCCGGTCCTGAGGATCGCGGTGATCGCCCTGACCGCTCTCTGACGCCGTGTTCCAGCTCACCGATGCCGAATTTGCCGAAGCCGTCGCGGCGCTGCAGGGTCTCCTGCGCATCGACACGACCAATCCGCCCGGCCACGAGCGCCCGGCGATCGAGCAGGTGGCGGCCTGGCTGAAAGCCGACGGTTTCGAGCCCGAAATCGCCGGCGCCGAGCCCGATCGGCCCAATCTCGCGTGCCGGCTCCCGGCCGATGCCACCCGGCGGTCCGGGCGACCGATCGTGCTCAGTTGTCATCTCGATGTGGTGCCGGCCGATCCGGCCCGGTGGACGCATCCGCCCTTTGCCGGCATTGAGGCCGACGGCTGCCTGTGGGGCCGCGGCGCCATCGACATGAAGGGCTTTGCCGCGATGGGGCTCACCGTGTTCCGCCTGCTCCGACGCCGAGGCCTGGCGCTGAATCGGGACCTGATTTTCGCCGCCGTCTCGGATGAGGAAGCCGGCGCCACGCTTGGGAGCGAATGGCTCGTCCACCACCGCCCCGATCTCCTCGGCGGCGATCCGGAGTATGTGATCAATGAAGTCGGCGGCTTCACCGTGCATCGCGCCGGCCAGCGCTTTTACCCGGTGCAGGTGGCGGAAAAAGGCCTCGCCTGGCTGCGGCTGACGGCCCGCGGCACACCCGGCCACAGCTCCCTGCCCACGGCCGACAATGCCCTCGCCCACCTCGCCGATGCCATCGGCCGGCTCGCCTCGGCGCGTCTGCCCTGGCACATCAGCCAGCCGGCCCGCGATTTCATTGGCGGCATGGCGGCGCATTCCGGCTGGCTGGCGCGGACACTCTCGCCCCTGCTGCTGAATTCACTCACCGGCCCGACGCTGTTGCCCCTCGCCATCGCGGAGCCTTCCCGACGCCGCTCGGTCGAAGCCGTGCTGCGCAATACGGTCAATCCCACGCTCATCTCCCACGGTGGAGAAAAAATCAACGTCATCCCCGGCCTCGCCAGCATCGATCTGGATGGCCGGCTCGCCCCGGGACAGACGGCGGACGATCTGATCCGGGAGATTCGCACCGTGCTGCGCGATCCGGAGGGCCGACGCTACTCCATCGAGGTGCTGAGAACGTCCGAAGCGGTTGTTTTTTCGCCAGATACTCCCCTTTTTCACACCATCCGCGACGTGATGAGCCGGCGCGACCCGCAGGGCATCGTGGTGCCATCCATCGTGCCGGGATTCACTGACAGCAAAAACTACGCCCGCCTCGGCGCCACGTGTCTCGGCTTTTATCCGCTGCGCCTGCCGCCCGATCTCGACTTCGCGGCGATGTTTCACGGCGACGACGAGCGCATCCCGCTCGATGGCTTCCGCTGGGGCATCGAAACGCTGGCGGACTGCCTCCTGCAATTCGCCGGGATCGCCTCCGCCTGACCCCTCCCTTTTCCGGAAAAGAAAAGGCGGCGCCGATCGGAATGCACCGGTTCGACGCCGCCCTGTAACCCCTCAACACAAATTCGATGACAAAGAAAGCAGCAAAAATTCAGCGTCTCACCGCAGGGGTGAGCTAATTTGTAAATCCAATATTTATCATAATTTTTATAATTCAAGCGGTTTTCTGAATTTTTTAAAATTTTTCTCGTTTCTTTGACTCTCCCGATGATCGAACCGGCCATGTCATCATCATCCCTCTGGCTCTGGCGCGATCTCACGCCGCGGAGTGGCGTGGCGCACATGGCACTCGACGAGGCGCTGCTGCGACTGGCGCCGCAGCCCGTGTTGCGGGCCTACCACTGGGAGGCCTCGGAACTGACGATCGGCTTTTTCACTCCTCAGGCAGCCGTGGCCGACAGCCCTCTGCCCGTGACGCGCCGCTGGACCGGTGGCGGCGTGGTCGAACACGGCTCCGACCTCACCTTTGCCCTCGCCATCCCCCGCCCCTGCCTGCCCCCGCTGGCGCGCGCGGCGGATCGCTATCGGGAGATCCACGAGGCTGTCGCGTCAGCCCTCCGCGATGCCGGCTACGACCGGGCCGTCCCGACGCCCTCCACCCGACCCGATCCGGTGCAGCCCGGCTTTTGCTTTGCGGCCCCGGTGGCCTGGGACCTTCTGGATCGCGACAGCGGGGAGAAAATCGCCGGCGGAGCCCAGCGCCTCGGTCGGTCCGGCCTGCTGCATCAGGGCAGCATCCGGCTCCCGGCTCCCTGGTCACGTCCCGATCACGCCTGGCTCGATGCCCTGGCCCGGCGGCTGTCACCGGACGGAATTTGCGAGTCGCCGCCTCAGGACTGGCTCGATGCCGTCCACGCCCTCGCCGACTCCCTCGCCGGCGACCGCTATGCCCAACCCGATTGGCTCGGGCGCCGCTGATCGCGGTCAGATCGGGAAGACGGAGGCGGACTTTCTCCTGCCGCCGGGTGGCTCACATCAGAAAAGCCACCGCCCCCTGTCACGGAAAGCCCCTAAAAAACAATCAAGGAAATCGTAATTAGTTATTGACGTAATCCGCCAAAATCTTGTAGTCAAAACCGCTACAAGCTGCCAGCCCCTCAAGAACAACAGATACCGGAGATTCCACCAGAGCGGAATTCCCCGGTCGACGTGTGCCGATGAGTCTGGTCCGAAAACAAATCCTCTGCTCCCCCCCCTCAATCCTCCTAAAACCATGAAACGGGTCCTGAGTCGCGCATTAAACAAAAAAAGTCGCACAAATCGTGCCAATGCGGCCGAAACCGACGCCTCTGCCATCCGGCAGGTGGAACTCGACGCTCTCGAACCCCGCGTCCTTTTTTCCGGCGCCCCGGTCGAGCCGGAAGCCGAGAGCGCCGCAGCCAGCCAGGCAGCCCCCGCGGCGG
Source organism: Verrucomicrobiales bacterium (assembly GCA_016795505.1). Taxonomy (GTDB): domain Bacteria; phylum Verrucomicrobiota; class Verrucomicrobiia; order Verrucomicrobiales; family DEV007; genus JAEUHH01. The sequence continues at coordinate 50,959 of JAEUHH010000019.1, forward strand.
CAGATGAGACGGCCGTTTCGGACGAACAGGGTCTGATCGCCGATGAAACAGGGTTGGATCAGGATGCCGCCGTCGCCTTGGTCGGTCTGGACGAGACCTCCGCCGCCCTGAATGCCGAGACGGTCGAGTATGTCTCGCTGCATTCGCCGCTGACCCAGACGGAACTCTCCGCCATCGCCGCCGAGGCCACGGCGCGGTGGACGAGCACGGGGCTGAGTGCGGACCAATTGGCGGCCCTCGGACAGATCAATTACCAGATCAGCAACCTGCCCGGCAACACTCTCGGGCAGGCGCAGGGGCTGAGCATCGTGGTCGATCTGGACGCCGCCAACCGCGGCTGGTTCATCGACGCCACGCCACACCTCGACGAGGAGTTTGCCTGGATCGACGGTCGGCTGATGGCTTCCATCGCAGAGGCCGACGGGCGCATCGACTTGCTCACGGCGCTGATGCACGAGCAGGGCCACATCCTCGGCCTGCTCGACCAGGTCTCGGGCACCACGAACGTGATGAGCGGCGTGCTCAATGGCGGCGAACGCCGTCTGCCGGTCGCCGGTCAGGCCGTAGGGGCCGCGGCGGGCTCTCTGGAGGGAGCGCACGAGGCCATCACCAGCGCGACGATCGCCGGTGACACGCTGACCATCGTCGGCGACGCGGCTGACGACGCCATCTCTCTGAGCATCAATGCCGGCAATTTCGAATACAACGCCGGTGCCGGCGCCGTGGTGGTGGGCGCCACCACGGGCGTGACCAAGATCGTGGTCAATCTCGGCGATGGGACGAACACCCTCACCCTCGACGCCACGCTGAACGCGGGCAATTTCGCCGTCAGCATCAATGGAGGATCAACCGGAACGACCCTGTTCGGCGACACGGCGCGCACGGGGACAACCGCGATCACCGGAGGCGTGGTGAAATTGGGCAACGCCACCGCCCTCGGCGCCACGGGCCTCGGCAATTACACGACGGTGGCCAACAATGCGACGCTGGACCTGAATGGCTTCAGTGTGGCAGAAGATTTTGGCTTTGCAGGTGCCAGCGGGGACGGCTTTGGCGGGACGAACGCCACGCTGATGAACAGCAGCGGCACCGATGCCGCCGTGACGGGAACGATTCACTCCGACGGTGCGAGCAACCTGCGGGTGGACGGCACGGGCACGATCGCCCTGACTCGGGTGGCCCGCACCAACGGCACCACGGGCAGCCCAACGGTGATCAAGGACGGGGAGGGCCTGCTGAGATTCATCGGCGGCAGCGGCACGGACAACACCGCCATGGCCATGACGGTGAACAACGGCACGGTGGAAATGGGCAAATCCGTGGGAGGCATCCGCGTGCTCGGAGCCGGCCTGACCATCAATGGCGACGGGGTGGTGCGGATCGTGGACGCCGGCGGCGACCAGATCGTCGACAGCCAGAGCGTGACGATGAACGACTCGGCCGTGTTTGAACTCAACGGCCGCAACGAAACCGTGAACGGTCTGACGAGCACCTCGGCGACGACGGTGGTGCGCAATGGCGGCGTCGCCAACGCCACCCTGACCTATGGCAGCAGCAATGCCACGACGACTTTTGCAGGCGTGATGGAAAACGGCAGCGGCGGCGGCACGCTCGGGCTGACCAAGATCGGTACCGGCACCCTGACGCTGACCAACGCGAACACCTACACCGGCATCACCCGCATCGGCGGAACCGGCGGCGGATTGACGCTGGACTTCGCTGCCGTGGGTGGTCCGACCGACAACATCGTCCACTCCGGTTCGGTGATGAACCTCGGCAACACCTCGGCGGTGCGGAATCAGGTGCTCACCATCAACGGTGAGGCCGGGTTGACCAACAGCCAGACATTCAACGGCACGGAGGTGCTTTCGGCCGGGGCGGGCAACCGCCACCAGATCGTGGTCAACTCGGGTGCGGGCGGCACGATGAACGTGAACCTGGGCCTGCTCACGGTCGCCAGCGGTGCCTTCCTCGACATCGTCCTGCCGGCCAGTGGGGATATTTCCGTCTCCAATGCCGACGGTGTGCTCCCTGCCACAGTGACGCTGAACAATGGCGCCACTTTTGCCCAGATCGTGGGCGGCAAGGTGGTCGCTTTCCACGGCAATCTGGTTTACCAGACGGCCACGGATATCGGTGCGATCCCGGGCTATACCACGGCTTCGACCCTGCTGGTGGACAACACCTCCACCGGAAATGTCACCACGGCGGCGGGCACCACCCAACTGGCTGCCATCAACCTGACTGACTCCGCCAACCGCACCATCGACATTGCCGCCGGGGAGACGCTCCGGCTCGGCGGACCGGGTGCGATCATCCGTGGTTCGGCAGCGGGCGATGTCACCATCGGCACGGCTCCCGGCACGGGCACGATTTCCTCCGGGACGGCGGCGGGTGCGGACCTGGTGTTCAACAATCAGGGCACCAGTGGCACGATGACGGTCAATTCCATCATCGCGAACAATGCCGGGGGCGCGGTGGATGTCTTTTACCGCGGGGCGGGCGGCACGGTGACAGTGGTTACCGGAGCCAACACCTACACCGGAGCCACAGACGTACAGTCGGGCATCGTGCGCATCGCGTCGAACACCGCCTTCGGCACCACCGCGGGCAATGTGGAGATCCACGACGGCGCCACTGTCGAACTGAGTGGCAACATCACCGTCGGGGAGGCCTTTTCCTCCGCACTGGGCACCGGTGTCGGCGGCAACGGGGTCATCCGGAACGTCTCGGGCAGCAACACATTGACTGGCCTGACGACCATCACCGGAGCCGCCACGATCACGGTGGACGCCGGCTCCACCCTCACCTACGACCGTACCACGGCGGCAACTTCGCTGACGACGAACTCGAGCGTCATCTTCAACGTCGCTGGCGAGCTGATCTTCAACGATCCCTTTGTTACCACCGGCACAACCAATCCAACGGTGACCAAGAACGGCAGCGGCATCCTGACCTTCAATGCCGCCAACAACTGGGTCGGCACGGGTGGCCTGGCGATCAACGGCGGCATTGTGCGCATCACCAACAGCAGCGCCATCAACGGCGGCACCGGCACCGGCGGCACGACGATCGCCGCGAATGCCGCTCTGGAGATTTCCAACAACATTTCCATCACGGAAACCATCACCCTGACCAACAGCAGCGGCATCGCGAACGGCGGAGCAATCCGAGTCACCGGTGGTTCCAACACCATCAGTGGCATCATCACCGCCAACTCGGGGACCGCCAACCGCATTCAGGTGGAAGCCGGCGCGACGCTGAACCTGACCAACGCCACCGCCGCCCTGCGGACGGAAAACAACCAGCCCCGCGCGGTGACGCTGGGCGGCGCAGGAAACTACGTCATCTCCGGGACGGTGGCCAATCAGGGAACCGGCGTGCTGGCCCTGAACAAGGACGGAGCCGGCTCCCTGACACTCAGCGGAGCCAATACCTTCACCGGCGCGACCACGATCCACGAGGGCACGCTTTTTCTCGACTACTCGACCTCCTCCGCCTCGAAGCTGTCCGATACGGCGGCACTGACGCTGAATGGCGCGACGCTGGATTTCACCGGAGCCGGTTCGGAAACGATTGGAAGCCTCGTGATCGGCGCGGGTGAAAGCAACTCCGTGATTTTGGGATCGGGCCAGAGCCTCACCGTGACCAGCACGACCGCCTCCCTCGGGGCTGGCTCGACCCTGCTGTTCGACCTGCGCGGCGGCGGCGTGGTGAATTGGAACCCCGCCCTGACCAACGGAATCATCGCCGCGAACGTGCTCGTCCAGGATGACTCCGGCATCGGCGTGGCCACTGTGTCCGGTGGTCAGGTGGTACGCCTGGCGACCACCCTGCTGCCGGAGACCGGCGGCTCCACCACCGTCCATTACCTGGTCGACAACCACGACGGTACGGATGACGGCAGTGATGAGATGCAATTGACCGGAAACGTGGACACAGCCTCAGTCTCGGTGGATACCACCGCCCGCCCGGGCACGCTCGATCTGAACGGCTTCCTCCTCACGGCATCTTCCCTGCACCTCGTCGGCGGGAATGCCTACAACATCGGGGGCACGGTGGCCGGCAGCGGCATCCGGGGAACGACCACCAACGATACGGTCACGATCTCCAACTACAACGGGGCTGGCGCGATCACCATCAACGCGCCGATCCTGGCCAACGGCACGGGCGGCCTGACGATTTTCAACGAGACCGCTTCGGGGCAGGTGAGTTTCGGCGGCACCTCCGGTGCGAGCACCTACACGGGAGCGACCACCGTGTCGGGCGGCACTTTGCGCCTGACGACCGATGATGCCCTTTCCACCACCACTGCGCTGGATCTGGGCGGCCCCACCGGCACAGTCGTGGCCTTTGATCTGGCCAATGCCAGCCAACAGGTGGGAGCGCTGACGGTGAACACCAACTCGACGACGGCCAGCACCATCACCATCGGAGCCGGTGAAACGCTGACCGCCACGGGCAACGTGCGCATCGGTAGCAGCGTATCGGGCCTGACGACGACGAATCTGGACGTTTCAGGCGCCGGCTCCTTTGTGGTGAACAATTCGATCTCGAATGGCAGCTTCCAGGTCGGCGCGACCACGTCGGGCAGCAACGGCAGCGTGGTGACGGCCGATTTCAGTGATTTGTCCACGATGGAGGTCAATCTGACCGGCACGAGCAGTGTCATCACGGTGAATCCGGTCAATGGCACCAATGTGAATGGGCTCCAATCGACCCTGATCCTGGCCGACACCAGCACACTGCGGGCCGCGACGCTCAGTGTCGGCGGATCCGCAACGAACAATACCGGCACTCAGCTCAATTCCCTCCTGCTCGGCAGCACCGCCAACACCATCCACGCCAATACCATCAACATCGGCACCGGCGGCCGGGACATCGGCTCCATCGCTTTCAACGAGTCCACCGGCTCGATCACGATCCGCGGCCTCGCCGGCGGTACCACCCGGGCCAACGTCAACATCGGCACCGGCAACGCCACCACCGGCGCAGCAGCCACGCTGGGGAACTCGCTGCTGCTGGCGGGACACAGCGCCGACCTCATGCTGGGCACGCTGACTCTGGGCGGCCAGAACCGGAATACGGACCGCACCGACACCCTGTCGTTCGACACCGGCACTTTCGACGTGACCACCGTGGTGGTCGGAGACAATGGCGGCACCGCCAATGCCTCCGCGATCAACAATATCTGGACGGCCACCCTTTCCCTGGGTGGCGGCGCCACCACCATCGGCACGGGCGGGATCGATATAGCGAAGGGAGACACCGCCGTCACCGGGACCGACACCATCCTCGGCTCCGTGAATATCAGCGGTGGGAATGTCACCGTCGGCAACAACACGACCTTCGGCGCCGCCATCCGGATGGCCAACAACACGATCGCGACAGGTCTCACCACCACGGCGGAACTGAATCTGACCGGCGGGGTGACGACCGTGCTCGGCAACATCATCAAGGGCACCTCCACCGGAGCCGGCACCGCCACGGTGACGCTCGCGGGAGGCTCGCTCGACATGAGTGGCAATGCCATCGGGTCCGGCACGGCCTCGGTGACACTGGAGGCGGAATCCGGCACCCTCTCGAATCTCGGCGCCCTGAATGGCGGCGGCACCCTGACCAAAACCACCGGGGGCACCCTGATCCTCGCCGGAGCCGGCAATACCCATACCGGGCTGACCAGCGTGGCTGAGGGAACGCTGCTCGTCAATGGCACCCACACCGGCGGCGGAGACTACTCGGTCGCCAGCGGCGCCACCCTCGGCGGGGCCGGCACGATCGGCGCAAATGTCTCGGTCGCATCCGGCGCCATCCTGGCGACCGGCGCCACCGTCGGTGGTATCGGCACGCTGACCATTGACGGCAACCTTTCCCTCGCCGGCACGCTGGCATACGGCGTCGCCGCCGGTCCCGGCCAGTCGGATCTGCTCAATGTCGATGGAGATCTGGACATCACCAGCGCCACGCTGGACCTCTCCGGCTTTGCTGGCAGCGACAAGAGCTACACCATCGCCACCTACACCGGCACTCTGACTGGAGCGAGCTTCGCCACCGTGACCGGCCTGCCCACGGGCTACGCGGTGGTTTACGACAATGCCAACGGCGAGATCCGCCTCGAAGGCCCGGCTGTGATCGTCACCCAGAGCGGTGGATCGACCAACGTCGCCGAGGGCGGAGCCACCGACACCTTCACCGTAGTCCTGACCGGAGCACCGGCATCCAATGTCCTGGTGACTGTGACACCGGACGGCGACCTGGACCTCGGGGCCGGCGCGGGCATCGCCATCGTCCTCACTTTCACCCCGCTGAATGCCACCACCGCGCAGACAGTCACGGTGACGGCATTCAACGACACGTCTGAAGAAGGCTTCGAGACCGGCGCCATCACGTTGTCGGTGGCATCCGGAGACTCGCTCTTCAATGCCCTGACGCCTGACGTGGATGGTTCGCCGGCCACGACACTCCCGGTTTCCATCATCGACAACGATAGCTCCAAGCAGACGCTGGTCACAGTCGATGCCTTCGGGGTGCTCAACATCACCGACATCAACACCGAAACGGCGGACGACCTGACTCTCACCTTCGATGGCACCCACATCGAAATCACCGACCCCGGCACGACTTTCGACACAGGCTTGGGAGCCACTTTGATCAATCCGACCACGGTTCGCGTCCTGGCTTCGTCCGTGACGGGCATCAACATCGTGACCGCCAATCCCACCGAGATCGGCGCATCGGACACGGTGTCCCTGGTGAGCCTGCCACCATCCCTCAGCGGCGCCGTGACGGTGTCCGCGGAGACCATCGAACTCGGCACCAACCTTTCCGCCGACTCGATCACCCTGAACGGGAATGTGATACTGACCGCCAATGTCGTCATCACGGTGGCCAGCGCCTCGTCTATCTCCGGAACGGTATCTGGAGCCGGCTTTGGCATCGAGAAGGCGGGAGCCGGCTCGCTTTCGTTGGGCAATGCCGCCCCGCACACCCACACCGGAGCGACGACCGTCAGCGGCGGCACGGTGGCGCTATCCGGCTTTGGCACCATCGCATCGAGCAGTGCGATCACGGTCGGCTCGGGCGCCACACTGGATGTCTCCGGCCTGACGGCCGCCAGCTTCACCGTCGGCGGAGCCACCGCTCAGGTGCTGGCCGGCTCGGGCACGGTCGAAGCCACCGGCAAAGCGGTGGTGGTCGACACCATGGGCACCCTCCAGCCCGGCGGCGCGGCGACGGGCACGCTTACCATCAACGGCAACCTCTCGCTCGCCGGAGGCAATGCTTTCCAGGTCGACGGCGCGCTCCCGTCCGACCGGGTGAACGTCACCGGCACCGTCACCCTGTCCGGCAGCCTGTCGCTTTCGGGCACAGCCCCCGCCCCGGGCAGCACGATCACCTTGATCTCGAACGATGGCACCGACCCGGTCACGGGAACGTTTGCCAGTCTGGCCGAAGGCGCCACGGTCACGGTGGGAGCGGATACCTATTTCATCAGCTATGTCGGCGGTGATGGAAATGATGTGGTGCTCTTTGCTGGCGCTGCGGAAACGGAAGTCTCTCTCGATGGCTCCGGAAATCTGACCATCACGGACATCAACAGTGCCTCCGAAAACGCCATCACGGTCTCCTTTGACAGCGGCACCAGCGAATGGGTGATCTCGGACGCGGGCCAGGTCATCAGCCTGTCCGGACTCGCTGCCGGCACCTTCACCCGCCCCAGTGCCTCCGAGGTGCGCATCGATGCCGCCGTCGTCACCGGCAACATCAGCATTGTGGCCGGCTCCGGCACCGACTCGGTCACCATCCCGGTCACGTCGGGCGCACTGAACGTCACCGGCAATCTCTCGATCGAGGCGGAAACCATTTCCATTGCCACCGCGATCACCACGGGAGGCTCGCAGACCTATACAGGCAATGCCGTCATTGGTACCGCGCTCGCCCTGCAGGGAACAACCGTGAATGTGACCGGCACCACCAGTCTCGGGGCCAATGCGCTGACGCTCAACGTCTCCGGCGCCACCTCCTCCCTCGACGGCATCGTCAGCGGCACGGGCGGCAGCCTCGCCGTCGCCGGCGGTGGCACCTTGAGTCTGGTGGCAGCCAACACCTACACGGGTTCGACGTCCATCGGCGCCAACACCACTCTCGCCATCTCAAACAACACTGCTCTCGGCACCACCGCTGGCGGCGTGACCGTCGCCAGCGAGGGCGTCCTGCAACTTTCCGGCGGCATCACCGTCGGCGCGGAAGCCCTCAACTTGATCGGCGGCTCCCTGGTCAATCTGTCCGGCACCAACAGCTTTGCCGGCGCTATCACCATCAATCAAGCCTCCGGCGGCAAAATCCTGTCCGAAGCCGGTCTGCTGACCGTGAGCGGCGCCACCAACGGCTCTGCCGCCGCGACGGCGTTGGAGATCGGAGGCGCGGGAGATATCACGATCTCTGGCAGCGTGGGTACAAACGTCAACTCCCTGCTGAAGTCCGGTGGTGGAACAACGACTTTCACCGCCGATCCCAACATGGGCGGCACGTTTACGATCGCTGCCGGCACTGTGATTCTGAATCACTCTGGAGCGACCGATGCCAACATCGTCGTCCAGAGCGGCGCGATTTTGCGCAACATTGGAGACAACCGCATCGGTGACAACACTGACATCACCGTCGAATCCGGCGGCACCTTCGATGTCCAGGGCAGCGACACCTTCCGCAGCCTGCTTGGGGCGGGTCTGGTGACCAATGACTCAGCCGCCGCAAAGACCCTGACGGTGGGACAGAACAATCCCTCCTTCACCTTCGACGGCGTGATCCAGAATGGTGTGAGTGCCCTTGCCCTCACCAAGACCGGGACGGGCACCATGGTGCTGACGAACACAAACCTCTATACCGGCACCACGACCGTCTCCAACGGCATCCTCGCCCTCCGCGGCGACAACGCCTCGATCGCAGGCTCCGCCCAGATCACCCTGACCACTTCCCTGTCCCGGCTGGAAGTCGGAGCAGCCAGCGACACAGTCGGAACCACCAACCGCATCGGTGACACCACTGAGATCGAATTGCAGGACGGCGCCGAGGTTTTCTTTTTCGGGTCTGACGCGGCCAACTACACCGAGAGCATCGGTCAGATCGAAACCAACTCCGGTCACAACACCGTGACCCTGAACGCCGGCGCCGGACGGGAAATCCAGGTCAATGCCACATCCATCCTCCGATCGAGCAGCGGAACCCTCCTGGTCCGCGGCGACGACCTCGGCGCGGCAGCCGGAACGCTGGATTCCTCGCGACTGCTCGTCGCCACCGCTCCCTCGGGCAGCAATTTCCGCGGCGGCGGCGGCGCGGCCGGCACTGCCACCCAGAGCGTGGTCCCCTGGGTCGTGGGCGACACCGTCGTCAACGGCTCCGGCACGGCCCTGGTCACCCACGACGCCACCAACGGCCTGCGCCCGCTGCGTCTCACGGCATCCGAATACCTGACGACCATAGCCCCCGGCACTACCTCGGACAACATCAGCCTCTCGGGCCTGGTTTCCCTGCTCGGCGGCAATGCCACCATCAATGGCCTCCGACTGGAGGACGGAGCCAATCTCACTCTCGCCCCTGGCCTGGGCCTCACCCTGAACTCCGGCTCGTTGGTCAATGCATCGACCAACGGAACCCTGAGCGGTGGACAGATCCGCTTTGGCACCGTCAACGGCCTGATCCACAACAGCGGCGCTGATGCCATGACTCCGGTCACCTTTGTCGTGGACACGGGCCTTTCAGGCACTGGCGGTCTGACGTTCACGGCCGGGAATCCGGGCAGCGTCACGTCGCTGGAAGGTCCCAGTTCGGTGACCGGGCAGTACAACTTCAATCAGGGCATCGTCCAACTCGGTCACACCTATGCTTTCAATCCCTTCACTCGCAATGCCATGATCTTCGCGAGCGAAAGCTCGCTGGGCGATGTTGTCCTGCGCTTGAATGGCGTCTCCATCAGCGAAGGCTCGATCGGCTCCCAGACGACGGGCACCATCGAGAATGGCGCCGATGTCGATGCCACCATCACCATTGACCAGACATCCGACCGGGATGCCGCCCTCCTGCTTCGCAATGGAGGCGGGCTCGGTGTCCTGAATCTGGTCAAGACCGGCGCCAGCCGCTTGTCTTTCAACTCGACAAATACATTTCCGGACTTTACCGGAACCGCCACCGTCCGGGCGGGCACTCTGGATCTTAGAAACCAGGCCCGCTGGACAGCCGTGTCGGAGATCAATGTGGAAGGCGGCACCTTCCAGTTGCACAACACCAACGGAGGCAACAGCCAGACAGACCGGTTGCCGACCACCGCTCTGATCAACCTCTCCGGCGGCACTTTCAGCTTCAGCAACAATGCCGAAGCCTCTACCAGCTACTCCGAGACCGTCGGTGCTCTGAACGCCCTCGCCGGGGTCAACACGGTCTCCGTAACCACGGCTGCGTCAGGCCGCAACGCGGTGCTGATTTTCAATCCGTCGAACGCGACCGCCCTTTCGACCAATCTGGTTCGACAGGACGGAGCCATCGTCAATTTTGTCACCAATGGCACCAACGTGCTGGGCAATTCCATCCGCGCCCGGGTCCAGTTCGGCAGCACCACAGCACCGACCGGCTTGAATGACGGCTTGATCGGCGGCTACGCGGTCGTCACCGATAACAATGGTCTGAATTGGGCAACGATCTCAGGCGATCTTGATACCGGCACCACCGGCATCCAGCACTCCGTCACCGGCCTGGCGACCTACCAGACCTCGACGGATGCCACGACCTGGGCCGCCGCGGATAACGTCCGACTCGCAGCGGCACTTTCCACCCTGCTGTCGGGTGCCAAGACGGTGAATTCACTGATTCTCAATGACGGAATCGACCTCGATCTCAACGGTCAGACTCTCACCGTCGACACCGGCGGCATCCTCGGGATTCACACCGCCTCGGCGACCGACAAGACCATTTCCAATGGCTCCCTGACCGCCGGCGGATCGAACGAGATCATCCTGCGTATCGACAACTCCTCCGCGGCCAGCACCATCGCAGACCTCATCCTGTCGGCCAACCTGACCGACAATGGCAACGCCGTGACATTGACCAAGTGGGGTGCTGGCGACCTGAAACTCACGGGTACGGGCAACACCTTCAGCGGTGACATCAACCTCACTCAGGGCAGTCTCATCGCCGATTCACTGGCCGCCTTGGGCACTGGCACGGGCCGCACCATCCGTCTGGCCGGCGGCAGCACCCTCAATCTCTCCGGTAGCACGGCCAGCGAGAATCTCGGCACTTCATTCGACGCCATCGTGGTCAACACCATCGGGAACGCCACCGTCCGAGGTGCCACGGGGCAGACGCTGACCTATGCCGGCAGCCTCTCGGGGATCGGCGGTCTGGTGTTCCAGAATGCCGTCGATGCCAGCATCAGCGGCGACATCGATCTGCGCAGCGGAGGACTTTCCATCGGCACGAACGACACGACCACGGTGCTGGCGACCGCGGCTCCCCAGTCCGACTGGACCGTGGCCAGCGGCACCCATGTCATCGGGGGCGGACTCTCCGTGGGCACCAACCAGCGCCTCGCTTCGGTCTCGGTCGCAGGTGGCAGCCTGACGGTGGGCTTCGACCAGATCGGCAGCAATCTCGACATCGGGGTGCGCACCATCGGCACCGGCACGGGAGCCGCCGCCAATACGGAGGGCACCCTGGACCTATCCGGGACGACGGACTTCAGCGCCCGGGTGGATAATGTCCGGATCGGCATCGTGACCACCACCGGCTCTAATGGCTCCGCCGAGGGCGACCTCATTCTCGGCACCAACAGCCACATCGTCGCCGGCACTCAGTTCATTTTGGGAAACAGCGCCGATGTCGGCAACACGGTCGTCGGCGAATCCAACTCGGTCGTTTTCGGATCCGGCAGCAACACCCTGCTTTCTCCGCTCATCACCATCGGCGGCATGAAATCCGTCGGCGTCGCCACCATCGCAGCGGGCGGCACTCTGGAGATCGCGGACTTTGATGGCGAAGGCGCCGTCCTCTACGTCGGCCGAAACAACGTCAACACCGGTGTATCCAACAGCGGCACGATGGACCTGACCGGCGGCACCCTGAACGCCACGCTCAACAATCTCGTGATCGCCGAGAAGACCTCCGGCGGCAACGCGGGCTCCACCGGCATCCTGACCCTCGGCTCCGTCGGCAACGAGGTGGTGACCAACGCGCTGACCATCGGCTCCATGGCGGGCGCTGCCAATAATGCCGCCGCCATTGCCAATGGGACGCTGAACATGTCCACCGGTACCCTCGACGTGCGCGGAGATGTCACCCTCGGGTTGTTCACCGGCACCAGCGGCACTGCCAAAGGCACCCTCAGCCTGACCGGTGGCACTCTCACCATCAGCGGCAACCTGACCAAAACCGACAACGATCGCTCTGCGGCCATCGTCACCATCGACGGTGCCTCGGCCATTCTCGATCTCCAGAGACAAGCCGACGGCGATGCCTCGCGGGGCAATCTGACCGCCAGCCAGTTGAATTTCATCGCCGGAACAATCACCGACGTGGAATCGATCAATCTGGACGCCGAGAATGTGACAACCGGCACTGCCTTTGCCGAGTTGACCAACGCTCTTGTGCTCGGCGATGTCACTCTGACCGCCAACAGCGGCATTTCCCTCACCGGCGAGACGGCCAATGCCGGCGGCATCCAGTATCAGGCCGGAACGACCGGGGCCACGATTGATACCACCCTCAATCTGGGTTCCGTCGCCCGTCGCCTCGATATCGGCAATGGCGGTGCCAGCATTGACCTCGAAATCACCGGGGCCATCAGCGGCAGTGCTATGGAGAAGACCGGCACCGGCACTCTGAATCTCTCGGGAGACAATCTTTATGCCGGAACCACCACCGTGACCGCCGGCACCCTGCTCGTGAACGGCGCCCACACCGGCGGCGCCAGCTACACAGTGGCATCGGGTGCCACCCTGGGAGGTGCCGGCACGATCGGCGCCGCCGTTTCCATCGCCTCCGGTGCCACTCTCGCCACCGGAGCCACTCCGGGAGGAATCGGCACCCTGACGATTGAGGGAAACACCACCATCGCCGGCACCCTGGCCATCGGAGCCAGCCCGACTCCGGGTGATGCGGATCTCCTCATGGTGGATGGCGACCTCGACATCACCGGCGCCACGCTCGACCTTTCCGCCTTTGCCGGTACTGACGACTCCTATACCATCGCCACCTATACCGGCACCCTGACCGGTGCCTTCACCCCGGTCGCGATACCTTCCGGCTACGCGCTACAATACAGCGCGGGACAGATCGAACTCGTCAAGCCCGCCGTCCTCGTCACCCAGCCGGGTGGCACCACTGCGGTCACCGAAGGCGGTGCCACCGATTCGCTCTCCGTCGTGCTGCAGGGCACTCCCGCCGTCGGCGAAACCGTAACGGTGACTTTCGCCCCGGTTGCCGACCTCGACCTCGGAGCTGGCGCGGGCGTCGCTGTCACCCGCACTTTCACCAGTGCCAATCCTCTCGTCACGCAGACCGTTACCGTCACCGCCACGGACGACGCCATCGTCGAGGCGCTCGAATCCGGAGCGATCACGATCAGCGTCACTTCCGACCTCCCCGGTTCCGACTTCGACGGCACCCTGATCAAGATCGATGGCTCGGCGGGTTCCACGGTCACCGCATCCATCACGGACAATGACACCGCCGTCGCCACCATCGTCGCCTCAACCGCCACCGCAGCAGAGGGAGGCACCGCCGGCCAGTTCACCGTTTCCCTTTCCAGTCAAAGCAGCACCGACACGGTGGTTCATTATACCGTCTCCGGCACCGCGCTGTCTGGAAGCGATTTCACGCCGCTAAGCGGTTCGGTTACCATTGCCGCCGGCCAGATGAGTGCCACCATCGATGTGACCGCAACCGATGACGCCCTGCTCGAGAGCGCGGAAACGGTCATTGTCACGCTCACCGGCATCACGGGTGATACTGACATCACCGTCGGCGGAGCAAATGAGGCCACGGTCACCATCGCTGACAACGACACCGCGTCCGCCAGCCTCAGCGCCACCACCAATGGCGCCGAAGGCTCCACCGACATCGTTTTCACCGTCACCCTCGACAAGGTGAACCACACCGGCTCGGCCATCGTTTTCGACTTTGACGATCTCGGCACCGGTCTCGCCATCAGCGGCTCTGACTACACCGCCCTCCCCGCGAACGCCGTCATTTCTGTGGCCGACGGATCCAGCACCGGCACCATCACGGTCGCCGTCACCGACGATGTGGCTCTGGAGGCTTCCGAAACGGTTATTGCCCAGATCAGCAATGCCAGCCTCGGTTCGGTTTCGATCGCAACTGCCTCCGCGACGGCCACCATCACGGACAACGACACCGCCGTCGCCAACCTGAGCGTCACCACGCATGGCGTCGAGGGCGGCACTGACATCGTCTTCACCGTCACCCTGACCAAGATCAACGAAACCGGCTCCCCTATCACCTTCGATCTCGCCGATCTCGGCTCGGGCACGGCCACCAGCGGTCTCGATTACAACGCCATCCCGCCGGGAGCCCAGATCTCGGTGGCCAGCGGCGCCAGCACCGGCACCTTCACGGTCACCGTCAGCGATGATACCCTCGTCGAAGCACTCGAAACCCTGACCGCTCAAATCAGCAACCCCAGCAACGGCGCCGTCACCATCGGTACCGCGTCAGCCACCGCCAATATCTCTGACAACGACACGGCTGAAGCCTCCATCGCCGCCACCACCCAAGCGGCTGAGCCGGGCACCGACGGCCTGTTCACCGTCACCCTGACCAACGCCAGCAGCACCGACACCGTCATCGCCTACACCGTCAGTGGCACGGCGACCGCCGGCTCCGACTACACCGCCCT
>JAEUHH010000022.1 GCA_016795505.1 Verrucomicrobiales bacterium
CTTCAGGGCGTTCTGTCGGGGGCGTGCGGATACCCAGGGCGTTGCCCTGGGCTGGTATGCGGGTGCGCCAGATCCGAAGGGCGGGGTCTGCGGGAAGTCGGTAGTGGCCGGTGGAGAAGGGGGAGGGACTGCTGTTCCTGAAACCGGGCTGAAGGCCCGACGGCATACCAGCCCAGGGCAACGCCCTGGGAACCGGCCCCAAAAAGAATAGAGCGCCCTGAAGGGGCGCCGCATCGTTGGCCGGACGAGGTGGCGGATGCGACGCCCCTTCAGGGCGTTCTGTCGGGGGCGTGCGGATACCCAGGGCGTTGCCCTGGGCTGGTATGCGGGTGCGCCGTTGGCGCTCGGTTCGGGCGGACCGGTGGCGTTCGGTTTGGGCGGACCGGTGGCGTTCGGTTTGGGCGGACCGGTGGCGCTCGGTTCGGGCGGACCGGTGGCGTTGGCCCGGTGGCGCTCGCTTCCTGCGATCCAATCCGTTCTTTTTCCGTGCCTTCCGTGCCTTCCGTGCCTTCCGTGCCTTCCGTGCCTTCCGTGGGCGTCCCTTTCCACATGGAGGCCAAAAAGCCCCCGCCATAAGCCACCCTGCCGGCAACCTCCCTGTGAACAAAAACGGCCTGCCGGGGTGGCTACCGGCAGGCCGTCTGTAGAGAAAGAGCTGTCAATCGTCAGCCATCGGAGCGGCTCACAGCTTTTTGATGGCGACATTCCGGAAGGAGACCGGGTCGTTGTGACCGGCGAAGCCGAAGTAGCCCTTGGCGATGTCCTTGCCGGGATGCGGCTTGCCACCCATGAACTCGGTGACCTTCGACACATCGGCGTCGAGGATGACCGTGCCGTTGACCTCGACCTTGATCGTCGAGCCCTTCACGGTGACTTCCTGGTAGTTCCACTGGCCGGCGGGGCGCAGGTAGCCGCGGGCGGCGGCGGCCATGCCGTAGACACTGCCGTGATACTGGCGCGGGTCGAGCTTGGCGTATTTCTCCGCGTCGTTGTCCAGCACCTGGAGTTCGCACATGGCGGTGTAGGCCGGATCGCCCTGGCCGGGGTAGCGGATGGCGAGGCCGTTGTTGCCGCCCGGCGGCACCATGAACTCCAGCCGCACGGCGAAGTCGCTGTATTCCTCGGCCGTGTGGAGCACGCCGCCCTTGCCGGCCTTGCAGCGGATGGTCCCGTCGACGATCTCGTAGTTGTCCGTGGCGCCGGCCCAGCCGGTCAGGTCCTTGCCATTGAAAAGGGCGGTGAAGCCCGCGGCGGCATCGTCGCCGCGCAGCAGGGCGATGGCCTCGTCGCCGGTGATCTCGCGCACTGTGATGTTGCGCCAGCGGATCTCGCCGCCATGGGTCTGGAGATGGATCGGGCCGCGCGCCGGCAGGGGGGCTTTGCGATCCCAGAAATTCTCCATGATGGCGTTTTCCACCACCAGCTTGTCATTCAGCCACACCCAGGTGCGGGCACCGATCTGGCGGATCTTGAAGGCATTCCACTCGCCGAACGCCTTGTCGGCGCGGACCAGCGGGTCCTTGCCGGCGGTGCCGGGGCTGTTGTTCCACAGGCCGCCGGAGCCCTTGTCGGCGCCGAGCTTGAACTTCGACTCCTCGGTGTAGTCCCAGATCTGCACCTGCGGGGTGCCGCGCAGGTAGATGCCGCTGTCGGCCAGGGCCACGGTCTTGTAGTCGACGGTGAACTCAATGTCGCCGTAGTCCTTGTCCGTCGTCGCGTAGGGGCCGTGGCCGTCGTTGACCAGTTCGCCATTCTGCACCGACCAGTGGGCCTTGAATTCGGCCTGCTGGTCCTGGATCAGCTTGTCCCTCTCCTCGGGCGTCTTGCCTTTGACCGTGGTGTGGGGATTGTCACCGTGCCAGCCGGTGAGGTCCTTGCCGTTGAACAATGGCGTGGGCTCGCCGTGGGCGCTGAGGGCGAATCCAGCGGCGAGGATGACAGTGGGGAAGCGTTTTTGCAACATGCCGGACAGGGTCGATTTTTCCGCCCCGGCGGCAATGCCATGTTTCGCCGCGTTTGCGGGATGGCGGGCCGGGATCAGGTGCTCAGGATGTCCTCCGCCCGCTGCCGACCGTAGATGTGCTCGTAGAGGTGGGTGAGGCTGAGGAAGATCCACGGGGCGGCGATGAAGATGCCGAGGCAGAGGGCGAGGATGCCGGCCAAGACCAGCAGACCCGCCACCAGGGAGAACAGGAAACAGAGGAACCAGTGCTTGTTCACCGTGCGCATGCTCGTCAGCATGGCGGGCCAGAAATCGAGCTTCCGATCGATGCACAACTGCGGTGCAAACATCCAGGCCACCTGCAAATACATGGCCGGGATCAGGAACAGCAGGATGCCGAGGCCGACCAGCACGCCTCCCGCGATCTCGGTCGAAGCGTTGTTGGTCAGGGCGATGCCGACACCAAAGGCAACCCCGCCGGGGATCATGGCAGCGAGCACGATCAACATCACGACGAGCCCCAGCAGGAAGAGCTGGAGGAAGGGTTGGCTGAAGCCGTAAAACACCGCGGAGATCTCCGGGCGCTGACCGCGGACCTTGAGCAAGAAATACCAATACAGACCACCGTAGATCGGCACCTGAATGAACCCGGCGAGGGAGCCGAGATAGGGGATCGATGACAGGGCGAAATAGATGCCGAAGACGATGGCAGAGGCGCCGATATTGGGCCAGAAATCGGCGGTCAGCGACTGCCAGCCCCGCGAGAAGCACGCCCCGATGGGCACGGTGTAGTCGTCGGGCACCAGATTGCCGGTGCTGCCCTCGCTCTGGGTGCCGGACATGAGGGACTGGACGAAGGCGTCCCGATGCTCGGGCAGCACCCAACGGTCGCCGTAGGGGATCATCTCCGACTTCGGGCGCACCGCGCCGGAGTAGGCACAGACGGCCATTTCCTCGCCCGTCTCGGCCATCAGCACGCCGGCGGCATGGAGAGGTTGCCAGCCGTCCAGTCCGTCGCGCCAGACCAGAGTGTCCCGGCTGATCTCCCGGCTTTCCAGCAGAGCGAGCAGGTCCTCGACGGGCACGGGGCCGTTTTGCTGGTTGTCTTTCTCGTAGTACCAATCCATGGGCGGAAGGATAGTCCCACCTGCCGGAACAGTGAAAGCCGAAAAATGGGGCGATTTCCGATCGAAGAGGGTTTGATCGGAGTGGAGACCCTGTCTGATCGGCGATGAGACCCAGTCTGATCGGAATGAGTAGCCGGGGCCGGTTTTGAGGAGTGGGTTCTTTTCGGCGGGTATGGTCGGGTCGGCGTGCGGTGTTGGGAAAGGGTTGGGGGACATGAAGGGGAAGAGTGGGCAAGGGAACCGGGTGGGAGATTGGGCGGGAGATTGGGCGGGAGATTGGGTGGGAGATTGGGTGGGAGATTGGGTGGGAGATTGGGTGGGAGATTGGGGGGACGGAAACCGGGCGAGCGTGAAGCTGTGCTGGCAACCGGGCTGAAGGCCCGACGGCATACCAGCCCAGGGCAACGCCCTGGGAACCGGCCCCAGATAGAATAGAGCGCCCTGAAGGGGCGCCGCATCGTTGGCCGGACGAGATGGCGGATGCGACGCCCCTTCAGGGCGTTCTATCTGGGGCGTGCGGATACCCAGGGCGTTGCCCTGGGCTGGTATGCGGGCGCGCCGTTGGCGCTCAGTATGGGCGGACCGTTGGCGCTCGATTCGGGCGGACCGGTGACGCTCGGTTCGGGCGGACCCGGTGACGCTCGATTCGGGCGGACCGGTTGCGCTCGGTTCGGGCGGCCCGGTGACGCTCGATTCGGGCGGACCGGTGGCGCTCGATTCGGGCGGAGCGGTGGCGCTCAGTTTGGTGGGCTTTCGAGTTTCTTCGCAACTCTCACCTCGTCTCTGACCTACGGCACCGGTCGAAATCGCATCACGGTTTGGCGCGCAGGGCGCTGGCGGGCCTGGGCTGGGGGCGGGGCCGGGCGGCTTCGGTGGCGAGGTCGCGGAGCAGGATCTCGACGGCTTTCTCGATCTGGCGATCGCGCCCGGCGGCGGTGTCGGCCGGCTCGGGCCAGACGAGGGCGTCGGGCACGGCGCCGTTGAGTTCGAGGTCGGCGCCATCGCTCTGCCGATACCAGCCGCGGAAGGGGATGCGGAGGGTGCCGATGTCGCGAATGGTCGCGCTGCCGGTGGAGACGACGCCGCCGGCGGTGGGCACGCCGATCAGGGGGCCGCGGCGCAGCTCTTTGATGGCGTGACTGAAGATCTCGGCATTGGAGAAGCTGTTCTGGTTGCACAACACGGCGAGGGGGCGGTGCCAGGTGGCATAGACGCGGCGGTCCTGCGGGTAGCCAGGCCCGCCACCGCGCGGCACGGTGAAGGCGTGCTCGGCCGGGGTGATTACGGTGAGCAGATGGTCGGCGGTGAAGCCGCCGCCATTGTCGCGCACGTCGATGAGCAGGGCGGCTTTCCCATGACCGCGGGCGAAGATCTCCTCCTCGAAACGCAGGAACTCACTCCAATCCATGCGCTCGACGGTGACATAGCCGATGCGTCCGCCGCTGAGACGGTCCACAAGGGCGCGCCGGGCCTCGGTGCGGGCGTCCTGGAGGAGTTCGCGGGCTTTGGCGTAAGGGATGGGCCGAATGACCACGGTCAGGTCGGGCTCGGCTTTGGGCTCGGCTTTGGGCTCGGACTTGGGCTCGGACTTGGGCTCGGACTTGGGCTCGGACTTGGGCTCGGACTTGGGCTCGG
>JAEUHH010000047.1 GCA_016795505.1 Verrucomicrobiales bacterium
GGGACAGCATCGGCCCGCCAAAGCTGGTCTGCGGCCCTACACGGCAAAAACTCGCAATCGCCCCGCCCGGAAAAACCACCCCAAATCACCGCCAAATCAGGCCAAGGCTTGCGTCAGCGCGAACCTGTGGGACGGCTGTGCTCCAAAAATATTGTAGACCATTTGGGATTAACGGTACTGGATGGAACTGAAGCTGTAAAAATCATTATCGGACCAGATGGAACTGGTCCAAATGGGGTTCCCACTGAAAGTACAGATTCTGATGGAGGGCATTGGGCATGGGCACGATTTGAATTAGTATTTAATCCTCGAATAATTGATTTAATAGTAGATAGGGCGAAGCAAGAACACTCCGAAGAAAATTACCAAGTCCCATGCACTTGGAATAATTACGAAACAATTATTCACTCTAAGGCGAATCCCCTTACGCCGGCAGCTCTTCAAGAGGAGCTTTCCGATGG
Source organism: Verrucomicrobiales bacterium (assembly GCA_016795505.1). Classification (GTDB taxonomy): domain Bacteria; phylum Verrucomicrobiota; class Verrucomicrobiia; order Verrucomicrobiales; family DEV007; genus JAEUHH01. The sequence goes on from JAEUHH010000047.1 coordinate 462, forward strand.
AAAGGATTTTTACCTTATAGCTCTCCATGGCAGCATCCGAGGCAAGCTGTTTCTAATCGCGGACGGGGCGCCTTTAGATTCGACGGGAAAATATATAAAATGGATGTTTTACTTAATGAGCGAAATTGCTTCAAGTGACGCAAAAAGGGGTGGTCCAATTAGCTTTCATTGCTGCCATTCATCTGGAATAAATACCGAAGGCCTGGAAAGAATTGTTACTCCAATCAATAAGACCACAGGACAGCAAACAATGCAGTCATTCTATGACTATTTAAAAAATGTCGTAAAAGCGCTTTGTTGCGCCGCGAGAGATAACGATCTCTAGAGATCAAATTTTGCGAAAAATATTATGAAAAATGTTTTCTTATGTTTTCTTATGTCAATTTCTTTTCTTTCTTTATCTAAAGAGCCTGAAAAAGGGACCAAAGTCAAAGGGAGGATTGATTTTGCGTGCATTGGGGATCACCCGATTTGGTGCATTACAGCTTGGGAGAAGGATCAGTCAACCCATCTAAATCCGAAGATTTGGATTTGGAGAAATGGAATTAAGGAAAGATTGCCTGTATATAGGCCAAATTCCAATTTGAGCATTACCCCTGAATCCACAATTCCGAGCGGAGATGGAGGGAACGAGGGAGTGAAATATAAGGCTGGAATCCATACCGACTCCTTTGGATCACTATTCGAAATCGCAGCAAAAAAATGGTCCTTGTTCTATCCAGACTTTTTCGTGGCTAGCACTGAACCAAGGGACAGCTTCACCGATGACATTCCAATGAGAAAGAATGGGATGATAAATGCAATTAATATATTAATAGATTCCACCGTAAAGCCTCCAGAGATTTTTGGAGAGAGCAAAAACTTTGTAGACGCCCAAAAATTCAAAGAGCGGATTAAGGTGGAAGGGATGTCGGGCGATCTAGCCAATTCATTTTTTGATTTTTATTTTAGGTCGCTATTTGGAAATGCTGTAGAAGTCACTGAGACGGATTTGGAATCCGGTTTTGTTGTCTTTAGTTTGGATCAGCAATCAGCTGACATATATATTGAATTGCTTTACTCATGCTTCTCAAATAGATCGCTTTTCCTCAAAAAATGAGGAATCCGCATGGGAGGAGGGGCTCCGCAAGGGGCAGACGCCGATTCCCGACAAAATGAACAACAAACCAACAGCGCTTTCCTCCTCTTTCTGGTCTGATCGCGGGCAGATCGTAGGGGCGGTGCCTGGTCGCGGCTCGGTCCCGTTCCGCCTCCGGCTTCTTCAGCGGATCCGTCATTCGCTCCTCCTCGGCGGGGCCGTTTGCGATCCAACCCTGTCTCATCGCCGATCCGACCCTGTTGGATCGCGCCGTGGCGTGGGAGGGGCTTTTTCGGGGCAGGGAATCGGGGCTCACGGGCGGGGACCGGCTCAAGGGCTCTGGGGCGGGAGGGCCTGGCGGGGTGCCGATACTCCCCATCAATGGCGGGATGGCCGCGGTTGGTTTTTTTTGAAAAGACGCTTGATCTGATCGGCGACAATTTGGCATTCACCTGTCTGACCATGAAAACCGGCCTGACCACCCGAGCTTTTGCCAACGCGATTGCGTCGGGCCGTGGATCTGTGCCGGCAGTCGGGGTGGCGAGGGCGAGGCGGTGCTGCCGGGGGAGCGGGATCGCTGCTTGGGGTTCTGAATCCGGCGACGGGGCTTCTGAATGGGGGCGATTTCACGAAGGGGCGCTCCGCTATGGGTCAGCCAAAGATTTCTGACAAAATGAAACGTAGTCTTCCAGTCGATCCAACCCTGTCTCGTCTCCGATCCAACCCGGTCGCATCGGAGAGGGCTCGGGGCAAGGGGGCGACGGGAAACGATCTTTCCGGGCACGATCCGGCCCCTTTCGCTTGTCTGGCCGGAAACAGGCCTTTCACCGAGTGAAAACCCCATTGTTGGGGCAAAAACGCCCTTCTCACCGAGTGAAAACCCCATTGTCGGCGCAAAAACGGGCTTCTCACCGAATGAAAACCCCATTGTCGGCGCAAAAATGGCCTTCTCACCGAGTGAAAAGCCCATTGTTGGGGCAAAAATGCCCTTCTCACCGAGTGAGAACTCCCCTGTTGGGACGAAAACGGGCTTCTCACCGAATGAAAAGCCCCTTGTCGGGGCAAAGACGCCCTTCGGAACGTTTCCGCAGCCCATTGTCGGGACAAGAACGCGCGTCGGAGCACCCTCTCCCCTTCAACCCATTCTTCATCAGGCTCTTGCGCCAAAATCAGCAAGTCCACCCCGGAAGCGCCCCGGCATCGAAACTGCCATCCTGTCAATCCTGCCTTTCAAATCCTGTCAATCCTGTCTGGAGCTCCGTTTCCGCGTCTCGTTGACACTTGGCGCCCTAAAACCCACTCCCCCCAAGATTTCTTCCGGTTTTTCTTTACGAAAAAGTCGATTTTTGAAATCCTCGCACCCGTGGGCTCTTCCAAGGTCATCATCCCCTGCCTCGCCGGCTTGCGCGTGCAAGTCGATCAATTGCTCTACATGCCGGCACTGCAGGCGCCGCCGGATCGCCCCCACCCCTTCGCGTATTTCATCACCATCGAAAACCGCTCCGACCGCCCCGTCACCCTGCTGGGTCGCAAGTGGGTGGTGAGGCAGGAGGCCGGCGGCACCCTGGTCGTGGAGGGCAGCGGCGTGGTCGGCCGCACCCCGACGATCGAGGTCGGCGAGACGTTTTCCTACAACAGCTATCATACCGTGGGGGCGAATGCCGAGGTGTCGGGGGCATTCCTGTTCAGCGACGAGAACGGCTGCCTGTTCACGGCGCGCATCCCCGACTACCACCTCGAGGTGCCGCTCTGGGGAGTCTGACCGGCTCCACCGCGGCGGGCGTCGTGGAGAGTCCGTTCGGCGCTTGCGTGACGCTCCGGCCCGGCTTTAGCTGGGTCCGAAGATGCAAACCTCCTCCACCCCGCTGCGCGTCGCCGCGCTCATCGTCCTGCTCGGCGTGGGACTCGGTGCCTTTGGCGCCCACGCCCTGAAACCCCAGCTCGAGGCGGCCGGTCGTCTCGATGCCTGGCACACGGCGGTGCACTACCAGTTGCTCCACGGCGTCGCGCTGTTCGCCCTCGCCATCAGCGGTCGGCGCCACCCGGTCGCGAGCGGGAGCTGGCTGGTGGGAGTCGTGCTTTTCTCCGGCAGCCTCTACGGGCTGTGCCTGCTCGACCAGGCCAGGTGGCTCGGCCCCGTGACGCCGCTCGGCGGACTGGCCATGATGATCGGCTGGCTCGCTCTCATCATCCGCCCGCCCCGCAGCTGACTCCGTGGCATTCGCACTTGTCATCCCGGCCATCCCGGACTATCACCGCTGGCGATGAAACTCCAATTCTGCGGCGCCGCCGGCACCACCACCGGGTCCCAACACCTCCTCGAAGTCAACGGCTCCCGCATCCTGCTCGATTGCGGGCTCTATCAGGGCAAACGGGACGACGCCTGGGAGCGCAACCAGCATTTCCCCTTTGAGCCGGCTGAAGTCGACGCCGTGGTGCTGTCCCACGCCCACATCGACCACAGCGGCAACCTGCCGAACCTGTGCAAGCAGGGATTCCGCGGCAATATCTACGCCACCTTCGCCACGCGCGACCTGTGCTCTATCATGCTGGCGGACTGCGCCCACATCCAGACCTACGACGCCAAGTGGCTGAACAAACGGCGCAAGAAAAACGGCCAGGGCGAGATCCAGCCCATCTACGATGAGCGCGATGCCGAGCTGTGCCTGCGCCAGTTCGTCAACATCGGCTACGAGCGCCCCCTGCCCATCGCCGACGGCGTCACCCTCACCTTCATCGATGCCGGCCACATCCTCGGGTCCGCCCAGGTCGTGCTCGATATCGTGGAGGATGGCCGCAAGAAGCGACTCCTTTTCTCCGGCGACGTGGGCCGGGGAAACAATGAGCTGCTCCGCGACCCCGTGCTGTGCGACGGCGTGGACTACTTCATCATGGAGAGCACCTACGGCGGACGCGAGCACGAACTGCCCACCCAGGCCAACGAGCACATCGAGCGCGTCATCAACCGCGCCCTGGAGCGAAACGGCAAGGTCATCATCCCCTCCTTCGCCGTCGAGCGCACCCAGGCCCTGATCTACGTGCTGCATGAGCTGACCGAAGCCGGCGCCATCCCCGAGGTGCCCATCTTCGTCGACAGCCCGCTCGCCGTCAGCGCCACCGAGATTTTCCGCATCCACCCCGAGTGCTTCAACGAGTCGGTTTACGAGTTCCTTTTCGAAAAGCGCAACCCCTTCGGCTTCGAGAACCTGCGCCTCATCCGCAATCTCAACGAGTCAAAGGAGCTCAACCACTTCGACCAGCCCTGCATCATCATCAGCGCCTCGGGCATGTGCGAAGCCGGGCGCATCCTCCACCACCTGCGCAACAACATCGAGGACCCGAAGAATACCATCCTCTTCGTCGGCTACTGCGCCGAGCAGACCCTAGGCTGGAAGATCCGCAACCGCTGGCCCGAGGTGAACATCTTCGGAGAGCCCTTCAAGCTCCGTGCCCAGGTCGAGATCCTGGACAGTTTCTCCGGCCATGCCGACCACAGCGAATTGCTCGACTACTTCGACGGCACCCACGGTCCGAAGGAGAAAGTCTGGCTCGTCCACGGCGAGCCCGAGCGCAGCCATGCCCTCGCCGAAGCCCTGCGCGCCCGCCACCCCGGCGGCGAGATTTCCACGCCGCAGTGGAAGGAGACGGTGGAGTTTTGAGACCCGGCGGCTGAGTGGGCGAGAGCTACGAGCCGGCTTCGTCTTCGGGCGCCCCAAGGCTCTTCCTCCCGTCCGGTCATCCTCAATCCAGAGAGGGAGGCCCACGGAATTCACGGAAGGCACGGAACAGGGACCAGTCGGAAAGTCGATGAGGGCATCTTCAACCATGTCGTAGCCGCCTTCGCCAGAGGGTGGCTCGATGCCCAGGTCCACGCTCTGGCGGGTGCGGCTACCGATCGAAATCAGCCGTCTATTGGAAGCATCCCGTAGCCGCCGTCGCCAGACGGTGGTGCGCCGGAGCGATAGAAGGGCCGGACCGACTTCCACGCTCTGGCGAGCGCGGCTACGCCTTGCCAAAAATGCCTGACTGAAGACGCCGGCTCGCTTGATGTGCCAGCGCACTCGTTGTCGGTCTCGGCAGCCTGAGCCAAGGGACCAGGCGACCGCCGTTTCGGCGCATTATTCCCCGGCCTCGATCAGCCTCTCGATCCGCCGCCGCGCCTCCACCACATTCGCAGCGCGGATTCGCTGCTCCACCGATGCGTCGCCGGTGAGACGGGCCAGGATCGCGATCGCTTCCTCCGCCCGCACCGATGGCTGCCGCGCCAGCTCCGCCACATAGGCCCGCGTCAGGCCCGCCCCATGCGCCTCGTAGACCTCATGCCAAAAGGCAAACGCCAGCGCGTATCCCGGGACATACCCGTGTTTCTCCAGCCCGCGCTCGATCCGGCGCCGGTGGAAGACCCGGCCCGGCACCACCTGAAACGCCGTCAGCAGATCCACCGCCGCCCCATCGCCGACCCATTCAGTCGACAGGCGATCCCCGTAGTCCTCCGGCAGACCATTCACTTTCCACGCCACCAGTTCCGCCAGCCCATCGCCGATGAACCGGTTGCGCGGATCATCATAGAGCCCCAGGGCCGACGTGAGCGTCGCTTCCGCCCATTCGTGCGGATTCACATCCAGAAAATCCCCGCTCTCCCACTCCTCCCGAAAGCAGATCCAGGCCGACTCCTGGCCCGGCGGCGGCACCGTCAAGTAGAGCACATTCGGCCGCTTCGGCGCCGACTCGATCACCACCGCCCAGCGCGGCGGCTCCAGGCCCGTGATGGACCGGACCACCTGCCGCGAGCGGATCAAGCCCGCCCGCACCTCCCGGGCCAGGGCCGTCTCGCCGTTGCCGTGATACACCGCCACCCGCGAGTCGCCCAGCCGCTGCTTCCCCGCTGCCGTCCGCACCTCCACCGCCTCGATCTCGCGGCCGGACAGTTTGCCCGAGAGTGTGACGACGAGCCGCACCTTCGCCTCCGCCGGCTCGATCCGGATCGGAGGATTCCGCCGCCGTAGCGCCGCCTCGACCGGGATCAGGACCTGCCCCGCCTCATCGCCCACCAGCACCAACGGCTCCGGCTCCGTCTCGACGACGACCCTCGCCCCACGAGCCGGCGCCCCGGAGTCCGCCTCGACCAGGAACACCGGCAGCACCTCCAATCGATCCGCCGGCACCTCCATCCGGTCCAGCAGCAGGAACAAATCCCGATAGCGATAGCCCCCCGTGGTCGCACACCCCGCCACCATCCCCACCCACGCCGCGAGGAGAGAGAAGCTGATCAGGCGGGACAGGAGCAAAGGCATCGGGCGCGGCGGAAGGCCTCAGGGTAGCGTCCCACGCGGCAGAAGGCGAGGCGAAAGGCGGCGTTGGGGCAGCGGGACGGGGCGCGGCACTTACCCAAAATCCAGAGTGGGAGGCCCACGGAATTCACGGAAGGCACGGAACAGGAGCTGACTGGAAGAGTGATGAAACTCTCCAAAAAGGCGAGTCTTGAGGATCGATTCAGACCCGCAGCCTTCCGTGGAAATCCATGTATTCCGTGCATTCCCTGCACTCCGTGCATTCCGTGGGCCTCACATTGTCCTCATGTGGCTATCTTGCGACTCATGCGGAGCGGCCCATTCCCGGACGGATCTCCAGCACATCGCCGAGAACCGCAGCCCATGGTCATCCCCTTCCGATGAGCAGCGAGAGGAGCCCTGCCAGCAACAGCAGCACACCGGCCCCGATGCTTTCGGCAATGACGGACTCCGACGAATCCCCCCAATCGAGCTCTACCTTCCCGAACGTGAGCGCCTTCACGGAAATGTATCCCACCCACCCTCAGACGGTGTGGAACACAAACTCGATGAGCCATAGGATTGCAGTCATGGAGTCGGCTGTTCGCCACTCGTCGAAGTTCTCTCACGCCTCCCCAAAGGCGAGGCTTCGATCGAGGGCTGAAAATTGAGAGGTCTTGGCGCGTTAAAACTCGCGGTGGGGCATGCGTTGAGAGTGACAGCTCAATGAACCGGCACACAGGCGCCCATCGCACATTCGGACACAGTGAAGCCATCCCCCCGCCAGGACAAGCCCTCATTCCGCCCTCCGGGAACGACAGCCGACTGACCACCTGGCTCAGCCGCTCAACACGACGCGCATCAGCGCCCTCCGGCCCCTCGACCGGGCTTGTTCAACTATGGGTGCCGTCCACGGGCACGTTCCTCGCCTTGGCAACATCCTTTATTGTTCGCATTTTGTCGGTTTCCGTTCGAATCAATGAGGTAGTGCTCCGATGGCCACTTCGATTCATCCTCGTCGATAATCTCACTGGTTTTAGTATTGAAGTAAATTGAGGTGCAATTGCCGTTCTTGTCATCGATGATGAAGTACGCCCAATGACGCAGCTCATCTTCTTTCGGCATTTTCCCTGTGATCTTCTCGACGAATTCCTGCAACTCTGGCGTATTCCAGTGCAATCGATCCCCTTGAATTCTAAGCCGGACTCCGGTTGCACCGCCATCCTTGAATCGCTTCGACACAAACGGATGCTTGAACGCCTGTTCGAAAGCTGAAGTGATCTCTTGCGGGGTCAATGAAACCACAACGCGACTGTCGTCTCGAATGGGGAAAACCGGCCGTACACGTGCCTCGTGTTCAAACTTCTGCTTCGGAGTGAACTCCGCGACCCACGCGGGACCTTCTAAAGAGCAACTCGAAAAACTGCCCAGCATCGCTTCCATGCGGGTGATCTCGAAGTGGGGTTCGAACTCTTCTTTGAATGGGCTCGCCTCGTAAAGCTCCTGTCCTCGGTTGTTGGCCGCAGCTTGTTCTTCGGCCCAAATCTCTCGACTGCTCTTCGCCTTATTGTCCTTCTCTTGGATGATGATCTCACCTGTCTCGTAGTCGAAGCTGTAGCTTGTCTTATCAATCATGACCAAATGAAACGTTCCTCCGTAGAATCCGTTCGGCTCGGATTGAATTTCAGGTCGCCACATGTAGTGACTCACAGAATCCTCAAGAAGATCGGGCTTCCTAATCAGTTCCTTCACCTGATACTCTTTGAGTAGCTTCCCGAAGTCGTAGAATGCGATTGCCAAATCTGTGTGATTCTCTTGGTCACTAGCCCAAGGACCAATTCTGACGAAATACCGCCCATCCTCAGAAAGGTACCCTTCGAACGTATACCAACCTTCGGTTCGCCAAACCTCTTTGAACTCGCCATCTTCGGAGATCTCGTAGGCGACACCGAACGGCTCCCGCTCTATCACGTATTTGTCGCCGTCCTTCTTCCTCTTCGGAGGCACCATCTTGAAAAAGAAATTGCCCCCTTCACTCGTGGCGACCCAAGGCCGCGGAGCGGCCGGAATGTCTGCCAGCCCCTTCATCGGCATCGCCGCCAATAAAGCAAGCGCGATAATCTGTGGGCGTTTCATTTTCTCTTGCGAACAGTGCTTTTCGTATGACCGCCCGCAGTGATATCCACCTGACGATCCAAGGGCAGAATGCCGGTGAATCCCCGTCCTGACAAGGATTTTCCCAGTGGGAGTGCGTCTATCGGGTCTGGCGGAACGGCTGGCTTCGTTCCACCATTCCCTTTCGAATATCACGGCCTCAGGACGACGGGAACCCGTTCCTGAGCGAGCGAGGCGGACCCGGCATGCGGCGGCAGGGAGGGGCGCATGCCGCCATTTTGGAAAGGCCGCCGGGCCGTGATCGGCCGCCCCCGATGCCGTTCCGCCGCCCCTGCCGGGGCGGTCTCGTCAGGGTGGGCCGGTATCCGGTGGCTGTCGCCACCGGCTGATTTCCGGGAAGCCTCCGGCTCCCTCTTTTGGCCTTCTTTCTCGACGCAGCCGCTCGCGATCGAACCGGGTCTGATCGGAATAGGCACGCGATCGAGCGCGACCGTCGGGCGGGCTGGCCGTTGAGTTCCACTTTCCCAGCTTTCGAGCCGGAGGCTCGACGGAAATGAGCCGGTGGCGACAGCCACCGGTACCCGTCCCAAAAAAGCACGAGCGCCCCGGATGGGGCGCCAACAAGAGGCCGCCGGGCCGTGAGCGGCCGCCCCCGATGCCGTTCTGCCGCCCCTGCCGGGGCGGTCTCGTCAGGGTGGGCCGATATCCGGTGGCTGTCGCCACCGGCTGATTTCCCGGAAGCCTCCGGCTCCCTCTTTTGGCCTTCTTTCTCGACGCAGCCGCTCGCGATCGAACCGGGTTGTCTCTCCGATCCAACCCGGTCGCTTCTCCGATCCAACCCGGTATCATCGGAAGACATACCCGGTCGGATCAGAGGCCGCCCCCGCGCCAGGGCGAGCCGGGGGGCCGACGCCGACGCGGACGGCCCGGGGGATGGTGGTGGACATTCTCCAGCGGCGGTATGTGATGCCGCGGCATTTCATCGTGGGCGGGGGTCGGCGGGTGATGTTGGCTTTCAGCCAACGGGGCCCTGGCTCGGTGCCGATTCCTGGGGCGTTGCCCCAGGCTACGGTGGGGCCGGGCCTTTGGCCCTGGGGATTTTCCTTTGCCGAGGCGATCTCTCGGGCGTTGCCCCAGGCTACGGTGCGGCCGGGCCTTTGGCGCTGGGATTGCCATCTGCCGGGGCGATCTCTGGGGCGCTGCCCCAGGGTGCGCTGCGGCCGGGCCTTTGGCCCTGGGATTTCCCTCGGTCGGGGCGATCTCTGGGGCGTTGCCCCAGGCTACGGTGCTGCGGCCGGGCCTTTGGCGCTGGGATTGCCATCTGCCGGGGCGATCTCTGGGGCGTTGCCCCAGGCTACGGTGCTGCGGCCGGGCCTTTGGCGCTGGGATTTCCCTCGGTCGGGGCGATCTCTGGGGCGTTGCCCCAGGCTACGGTGCGGCCGGGCCTTTGGCCCTGGGGATTTCCCTCGGCTAGGGCGATCGGTAGGGGCCGGGCTCACGGCTCAGCCACCAGTCGGGCATGCCGGGGCGGTTGGCTCTTCGATGCGGAGCCATTGCGGCACCTGGGATCACTCGCCCCGTGCCGTCCGCTGGATCAACCCGAGCACGATGTCCCACACAGCAGGTCTCCGCGGATCCCGCCGCAGCCCCATCACAGGGTGACGAGCCGGGCGTCGTGGATGCCCTGGATCTGCAGGAGGCCCTGGACGATCTCGGGGCTCGGGGCGGAGTCGAGATTGAGCACGCTGATGGCGGTGCCGCCGGATTGATCGCGGCCGAGGGACATGCTGGCGATGTTCACGCCGTGATCGCCCATCCATTTGCCGACCTGACCGATCATGCCGGGGGCGTCGGTGTTCTCAAACAGCAGCAGGCTGCCCTCGGGCACGACTTCGACGAAGCGGTCGCCGAGTTTCACGATGCGCGGCAGGGAGCCGAAGAAGGTGCCGGCGACTTTGGTCTGGTCGTCATCGTTGCCGACGACGACTTCGATGAGGTCGGTGAATTCGCACAGCTCTCCGGCGCGGGACTCGGTGACGCGCATGCCGCGGGTCTCGGCCATGGTCGGGGCGTTGAGGTAATTGGCGGATCCTTCGCCGGCGCCGACTTCGAGGTAGCCTTTGAGGGCGGACCGGGTGATGAGGGTGGTATCGACTTCGGCGACTTTGCCGGAGTAGTTGATGCGGAAGAAGGCGGGCTGGGCGGGGGCGATCTGGGCGACGAGTTTGCCGAGGGTCTCGGCGAGTCTCAGGTAGGGCCCGATCTCGGCGAGGGTTTTCTCGTCGATATTGGGCATGTTGACGGCATTCACCACGGTGCCGCTGAGCAGGGTGTCGCGGATGGCGAGGGCGATCTCGATGCCAACGTTTTCCTGGGCTTCCTCGGTGGAGGCTCCCAGATGGGGCGTCAGGACCACGTCGTCTCGCTGCAGGAGGGGATCGTCGGCGAGGGGCGGCTCGGTCTCGAAGACGTCGAGGGCGGCGCCGGCGATTTTGCCGCTCTCGAGGCCCTCGACGAGGGCTTTCTCGTCGATGAGGCCGCCGCGGGCGCAATTGATGATGCGCACGCCGGGCTTCATCTTCGCGATGCGCTCGCGATTGATGAGGTGGGTGGTCTCCTTGGTCTTCGGCATGTGGAGGGTGATGAAATCCGCCTGCTCGACGGCTTCATCGACGGTGTCGCACAGCTCGACGCGGAGGGATTTGGCTTTGCTGGCGGAGAGGTAGGGATCGTAAACGACCACCCGCATGCCGAAGGCCATGGCGCGCCGGGCGAACTCGCTCCCGATGCGGCCCATGCCGAGGATGGCGAGGGTCTTGTGATACAACTCGACGCCGCTGTAGGCTTTGCGCCCCTCTTTGAAGCGGCCTTCGGCGACGGACTGGTGGGCCTGGGGGATGTGCCGCGCGAGCGACATCATCAGGGTGAAGGCGTGCTCGGCGGTGGAGATGGTGTTGCCGCCCGGGGTGTTCATGACCACGACGCCGTGCTTCGTGGCGGCGGGGATGTCGATATTGTCCACTCCGACTCCGGCGCGGCCGACGGCTTTCAGCACGCCGGCGCCGGCTTCGATGACGGGGGCGGTGACTTTCACGCCCGACCGCACGATGATGGCGGCGTAGCGGGGCGCCAATGCGATGAGTTCGGCCTCGGAGAGACCCAGTTTCACATCGACTTCGATACCGGGGGCGGCGCGGAGTTCTTCGATCCCTTTGTCTGCAATGGGATCGGCGACGAGAACGTGGTGGATGGACATGATTGACGGGGAAAAACGGATCGGAGACTCCCGGAGTGGCCGGGAGCCCGGAAGGTATGGACAGCCGCCCGAGGCGCAAGGGGGAAGGCGCCCGCGGCAAGAGTTTTTCCGCCGATTTCTCCACGGGTCGAGGCGGGGTGCGTCCGGGGGTTTTGGAGCGGCATCGATGCTGCGGTGGGAGATTGTCGGTCCAGCGACCCGGAAGGTCATGGGATCAGCCGGTTTCCGCAAATACGGCGAAATTATTTATGGTTTTTATAATTATCTTGGCTAAAATTCACCGCGTTACCAGATTCAGGGTTCATGGACAGAAGTCTCAGAGCCGGTTGGCTGAGTGTCTTGATGCTCGCGGGAGCGTGGTCCGCGGCGATGGGGCAGGAGGAAAATCCGGGTGAATGGCGGGCGTTTCAGGACAAGGATGGCAATCGGATCGAAGCCCGCGCGGTCGCGCTCTCGTCCGATTTCCGCCGGGTCCAGATCCTTCGCCGGGACGGGCGTGCCTTTGACCTGACGGTGACCCGGCTCTCTCTGGACGATCAGCAGCACCTGCGGGATTGGTATCTCTCCCTCGCCACTCCCAAGCCGGACCAGATGCGGTTCGACCTGACGATCGCCAAGGCGGAAAAGCCCCTCTCCCGCGAGCGGCTGACCTCGGCGGTGAAGGACGCGCTGTGGGAGAAGCGGGAATATCGCTACGATATCCGCCTGACCAGCCTGTCGAGTGTCCCGCTGAGCGGCCTGAAGCTGGAATACACGCTCCTGATGGAAGATGTGGTCAAGGTGACGGAGCCAGATAAGGACGCGAGCCCCCCCACCCCCGGCGATGAGGATGACGACGCCCTGCCCCGCTGGCGCACGCTGCCGGAGTGCGAGATCCGCTATTTTCGGGGCACCATTGACCTCCCCGAGCTGACCTACAACCGCCCTCATGCGACCGAAACGGCCTCGCTCGCCATCGATGCGCTGAAAAGCAGCGATCTCGACCGGGAAATCTCCCAGGACCGGCCGGCCGGTCTGCTGATCCGGCTCGTCGATGCCGAAGGCCATGTCCTGCACCAGCAATCCGATCTCTCCCGCCAGCATCTGGCGCTGAACTGGGACACGCTCTCCAACCGCTGGGACCCCCGCGAGGAAGCTGGCTCGGGCGTACTGATCAATTCCGTCGCGAAAAACTGAAGCCCGTGCCTCGTCGGCAGGTGGCATGACGCCCCGGCACCATCCCGTCGGCGGGAAACGATGCCTTTTCCGCCCCGTTCCCCGCCTGGAACGCGGAAATCCTGCCCGACCGGGGCTACTGCGCGATCCGACAAACGTCGCCGCTACCCGGTGACTTCGACCTGCCTGAGGCTGTCTCGAAAAAAATGCTGCATTGTTATTTTTTTCACTTGCCTTTCTGAACACTATTTTGTTTACTGTTCGCATGAGCAATCTCAATCGTGTCATGCTAATCGGAAATCTCACCCGCACTCCTGAACTCCGGACCGTCGGCAACGGCGCCCAAGTCTGTGAGCTGGGACTGGCGATCAATCGCAACTGGACCGAACCGGACGGCCAACGCCGGGAGGAAGTGACCTACGTGGACATCACCGTGTGGGGTCGCACCGCGGAGAACGCGGCCAAATTCCTCACCAAAGGGCGAAGCGTCTTTGTCGAGGGCCGGCTGCAGCTCGATACCTGGAAGGATGCCCAGACGGGTCAGGATCGCAGCAAACTGCGGGTCATCGGCGATCGTCTCCAGTTCCTCGGCGGAGCGGGCAGCCATGAGCAGTCGTCCGAAGCTTCCGAGCCGGCCGGCGAATCCACGCCTGGTGGCGCAGCCACCCCCTCGTCTCCCCAGCGCGGTCGGTATCAACAGCGGCGGGCGGCCTGATGCCGGCGAGGCTTTTTTTCGGTGCGGGTCTGGATTTCCGGCAATTCCGGTTCAGTATGTGCGGATGATGAGAAAGCCCCCTTCTTCCCACTTCCCTCAGGCTCTCGCCGCCGCCACTCTGGCTGTTGGACTGCCGTGGCTCGCCACCGCTGCCGATACCGTCCTGGTGGAGGCGGAGTCTTTCTCCACGACCGGCGGCTGGCTGCTGGACACCCAGTTCATCGATCAGATGGGGTCTCCCTACCTGATTGCCCATGGGCTGGGGAATCCCGTGGCGGATGCAGAGACTTCCGTGGCCTTCCCCAAAGCCGGGACTTACCGCATGTGGGTCAGGACGAAGAACTGGGTGGCGAAGTTCTCCGACCCGGCGGCGCAGGGAGCCACGGGTTCGGCGGCTCCGGGACGCTTTCAGGTGGTGATCGACGGCAAGGCCATCGCGGCGGAATTCGGGGCCACCGGAGCCGAATGGCATTGGCAGGACGGCGGCGAAGTGGCGATCGCTGGCACCAAGGCACAAGTGTCGCTGCATGATCTGACAGGTTTCAATGGCCGGTGCGACGCGATCCTTTTCTCCAGTGATCCCGCCTTCAAACCGGACAATTCCAGCGCAGTCTTGCCGGCTTGGCGCCGTGAATTGCTCGGCCTCGATCCCAAGCCAGCCGATGAGGGTCCCTTCGACATCGTTTTCGTCGGGGGCGGCTATGCCGGCAGCTGTGGAGCGATTTCCGCGGCCCGCATGGGGCTGAAGGTGGCGCTGATTCAGAATCGCGGCGTTCTCGGTGGCAACGGCTCGTCTGAAGTTCGCGTATGGGCCAAGGGCAACACGCCGCCCGGACTTTATCCAGTGGGTGACATCATCCAGGAATTCACCGACGAAGCGAAGGCCTCGCCCGGCACTTTTGAGGAGTTTGAGGACGAAAAGAAGGAGAAGATTGTCCGGGCGGAGAAAAACCTCAGCCTGTTTCTTCATCATCACGCCTACGCCGTCGAGATGGCAGACAAGAGCCACATCGGGGCCGTCCTTGCTTTCGACACCAAATCGGGTCAGGTGCGCCGTTTCACCGCCCGCAATTTTTGCGACGCCACTGGCCACGGCACCATCGGGATGCTGGCCAATGCCGACCGGGAGATGATCGACGGCGGGCGCATGGGCATGTCGAACATGTGGCGCTGGGAAAATGCTTCCGAACCCCAGACCTTCCCTGCCACCCCGTGGGCGCTGGCTTTGGAGGAAGGCGACTTCCCCTACCCGCGTAAATTCCACGCCGAATGGTTCTGGGAGAGCGGCTACGACAAACACCCTCTCGACGACCTCGAAGGCATCCGCGACTGGAACCTGCGCGCCAATTTTGGTGCCTGGAACGCCATGAAAAACAAAGGCGCCTTCGGTCGCTATGACGAAACCGGGGCCGAACACCGCAACGCCCGCCTCACCTGGATGGCCTATGTCGGCGGCACCCGGGAGACCCAGCAGTTGTTGGGCGACGTCATCCTCACCGAGGAGGACATCGTCTCCAAGAAGCCCTTCCCCGACGGCTGTGTCCTCACCACCTGGTCGGTTGACCTCCATTATCCGGCTGAACAATATGTGAAGAAATTCCCGGACAACCCCTTCATTTCGAAGGCCGTTCATGGCTCCGGGGTCGATCGCAAACGGGGCTATCCGATCCCCTATCGCTGTTTCTACTCGCGAAACATCGAAAATCTCTTCATGGCGGGCCGCAACATCAGCGTCACCCATGAAGCGCTCGGCACGGTCCGGGTGATGAAGACCTGCGGCATGATGGGCGTCGTAGTTGGCAAAGCCGCCGCGATCTGTGCCAAGCACGATGTCTCCCCGCGCGATGTCTATTACCAACATCTCGATGAGTTGATCGATCTCCTGCGCCTCCCCGGCAACATGCGCCGTGCCACTCTGAAGGACGAGTTCTTCGAAGATCCCCAGCTACCCAAGATTGTGGAGCCGGACTTGGAATTTGTGCCCCGGAGCAGTCTGTCCGGCATTGTGGTCGATGACCGGGAAGCCAAATTGACCGGCACTTGGACCGAAGGCGCGGGCCTGCCGATGCATGTCGAGGACGGCTATCACTACGCTGGACCGAAGTCCGATTCCACCGCGCGCTACGAGTTTACCGTGCCCCGCTCTGGCGAATACGAAGTGCGCATTTCATATCAGCCCCACGAGAACCGGGCCAGCAACACGCCGGTCACGGTCGTTGCGGCGGCTGGCGAAAAGACGATCAAGGTCAACCAGAAGGTCGCCCCACCGCTGGCCAAGAGCTTCTATACTCTGGGAGCTTACCGGTTCGAAGCCGGCCAGCCCGGAGCGGTCATCATCAGCACGGAGGGAATCGACGGAAACGCCCACGCCGACGCCGTTCAAGTCGTGCCGTTGGACTGATTTCTGCCGTTTGAGGTGATCGATTAGACGATTCTCCCGCTGGTCCGGCGTTTGAAAACGCCGGACTGGTTGTCAAGTGGCGCGCACGGCCTTGGACGTGCGATTTCACAGTCGGAAGCGATTCCAGCTCAACCCATTCCGATGCCTCGCAGGCTAGCGCCGCCCACTGCATCGGGCACAGAGCCTGCGACCTCGGAAGCCGGTATGGTGGATCGGGAAAATGGCGGAACGATGACTTCTAATATTTATTGTTTTTATATTTTTGATTGATTTACGGTATAATTCTCGTAAAATTTCGGCCGATGAGACCCCATTTCGGCGTTTTTCGCCGCTCGAAACCGACCGCAGCCCCTCCGACTGACGAGGCCATTCCAGTGACCATCGCTGTGCCCGAGTCGGCAGTGGATCCTGCCCAGTATGAGGCCCTCTCGGCCCGCGCGGCCGAACAAGACAAGACTCTTGAGCAGTTGGACCGCATCGTGTCTGAGTTCATTTCCTCTTTTCCGGAGCATACCCAGTCCATACCGGTACTGCGGCCGGGTGAGAACCCTCTCATCGCCACCGTGAGGCATCTGGTGGCCAGTCTGGACCGGAAGAACTCGCTGCTGGAGCAGGCCACCGCCAAAGCCCGCGCTGCGGATGCCGCCAAGGGCGAATTCCTCGCCAATATGAGCCACGAGATCCGGACGCCGATGAACGGCATCTTCGGCATGGTCAATCTGGTCCTCGACACGGAACTCACCCCCGAGCAGCGCGACTACATCCAGACGATCCGCTCCTCCACCGAGTCCCTGCTCCACATCCTCAACGACATCCTCGACTTTTCGAAACTCAGCAACCGACAGCTTTCCCTGGAGCCACGCCCCTTCCGGCCGGACCGACTGGTCCGCGATGTCGGCCGCACGTTCCGCGCCAATGCCGAGACCAAGGGCCTGCATCTCTCCTGGCACCTCGATCCCTCCGTGCCGGCCTGCCTGGTGGGTGATGACTTGCGCCTCCGTCAGATCCTGTCGAACCTGGTCGGCAATGCCATCAAATTCACCTCGTCTGGCTCCATCCAGGTCTCCGTGACCAAGATTGGTGGCTCCACCGGAACCCTCACGCCGACGATCGAACTCCAGTTCTCCGTCGCGGATACCGGGCTTGGCCTGGCACCGGATCAGATCGAACGGCTCTTTCGTCCCTTCACTCAGGCCGACTCCTCGACCACGCGGCGCTTTGGCGGCACGGGCTTGGGCCTTTCCATCTGCCGGAGCCTGCTGGATCTGATGGACGGCAAGATCTGGGTCGAGAGCACCCTCGGCATCGGTTCCACCTTTCATTTCACTGCCTCATTCGAAGTCTCCAAGACGATGCCCAAGGGCCTCGCTGATGGCCCCAGCCCGGAGGATTCCTGCCCGGTCTCGCCCTTCGACCGGCTTGGCGCCCCTGAATCCCCCGCCACTGCCGCCACCGCCTTCAAGCCCGCCTGCCGCGTGCTCCTGGTCGAGGACAATGCCGTCAATCAACGCGTCGGCCGCCTCACGCTGGAGCGCCTCGGTTTCCAGGTCGACCTCGCCGAGCATGGCGCCCAAGCCGTCGAAAAGGCGGCCACCACCGACTACGGCCTCATCTGCATGGACGTGCAGATGCCCGTGATGGATGGACGCGAGGCCACCCGGCGCATCCGGGCCCTCAATGCCCCCTCGTCAAAGGCCCGCATCCTCGCCATGACCGGCCACGCCTTCCGCGAGGATCGCGACCAGTGCCTCAAAGCCGGCATGGACGACTTCATCCCGAAGCCCTTCGACCTCTTCGATCTCAAGGAAAAACTGGATCGCCTGCTCATCGACGACAACGGCCAATCCCCGCCCTCCTCCGCCATGGAGGCGCTGGCTTTGTCCTCCTGATCCAGTCGCCCCGCGACCGTCTCCACCCCCGCTGGCGGCCCAAATCCGTGTTTGACCCCGGCGGCGGCCTGTGGGACACAATCGCTCCACCGGACCCCACAACCGGGCATCGCCGATAGGCGTAGCCTCTACCGGTTTTACCTGACGCCGCCCCCGTATCCCATGAGTCCCATCGCCTCCCGATTGAAAGGTTGCCGCTCCCTCGCCCTCGGTCTTTCCGCCGCCGCCCTCGGTCTCCCGCTGGCCGAGTCGCAGGAAGCCGACCGCTTTGATCCCGCCGCCGTCACCCCCACGCAGGTGCCGCTGGAGCTGTTCAAGCTGCCCGATGGGCTGGAAATCACCCTGTGGGCTTCGTCTCCTCTCTTTCACAATCCGACCAACATCGACATCGACTCTGACGGCCGCATCTGGGTCGCCGAAGGCGTGCGTTACCGCGGCCAGCACGGAAAGCGGCCAGAGGGAGACCGCATCATCGTGATCGAGGACTCCGACGGCGATGGCAAAGCCGACAAAAGCCACACCTTCGTCCAGGAACCTGGCCTCGTCGCCCCGCTCGGCGTCGCGGTGATCGGAAAAAAGGTCGTCGTCTCCCAACCGCCCGACCTCATCGTCTACACCGACAACGACGGCGACCGGGTCTTCGATGCGGCCAAAGGCGACACCCGCGAGGTGCTCCTGACCGGCTTCAGCGGCATCAACCACGACCATTCCCTCCATTCCGTCACCGTGGGCCCCGATGGGAAATGGTATTTCAACAGCGGTAACTGCGGCGGCCTGTTCACCGACAAATCGGGGCAAACCTTCCGCATCTTCGGCCCCTACCGACCCAAGCCGATCGGGCCATTCCAATTCCCCCACGATGCCGCCCAGTATGCCGGCCAGCCCAGCGATGACGGCCACGTCTATGTCGGCGGCTTTGCCGTGCGGATGAACCCCGACGGCACCCAGGCCGAAATCATCGGGCACAACTTCCGCAACAGCTATGAGCAGTCCGTGACCTCGCTCGGCGACGTCTTCCAAAACGACAACGACGACCCGCCCGCCTGCCGTGTCAGTTGGGTCATGGAGCATGCCAACTTCGGCTTTGCCTCCAATGACGGCCAGCGCTCCTGGCAGGCAGACAAGCGCCCCGGCCAGTCCACCGCCGTCGCGGAGTGGCGGCAGGAAGACCCCGGCATCACACCCGCCGGTGATGTCTACGGCGGCGGATCCCCCACCGGCAACGTTTATTATGAAAACGGCGCCCTCGGGGACAGTTGGGTCGGCACCTTCTTCGCCTGCGAGCCGGGCCGGAACACCATTTTCGCCTACCAGCCGAAACTCGAAGGCGCCGGCTTCCGCCTCGAGCGCACCGACTTTCTGACCACCAATCCCGAGGGCGAATTCGCCGGCTCGGACTTCATTGGCGGCAGCCAGTCAGTCAATTCCGAAGCCAAAACCCTCTTCCGCCCCTCCGACATCGCCGTTGGCCCAGACGGCGCCCTCTACGTCAGCGACTGGATCGATCCCCGCGTCGGCGGACACCAGGCGCTCGATGCCACCTTCTCCGGAGCCATCTACCGCATCGCGCCGAAGGGCTTCAAGCCCCAGGTGCCCGCCGTCGACCTCGCCACACCCGAGGCACAGATCGCCGCCCTCAAGTCACCGGCGGTCCACACCCGCGCCGCCGGCTTTGAGTCGCTCAAGGCCCGCGGTCGGGCCTCGCTCGACGCCGTCACTCCTCTTCTCAGCGACCCGAATCCCTACCTGCGCGGCCGTGCCATCTTCCTGCTCTACCAACTCGGCGTCAGCGGTCCCCGCTACGCCGGCTATCCCCAGCAACACGCCGATCCCCAACTGAAGATCGCCGCCTACCGCGCCATGCGCCGCGCCGGCCTCGACATCTCGGGGCCCGCCCTGGAACTGGCCCGCGATCCCAGCCCCGCCGTCCGCCGCGAGGTCGCCCTCTCCATGCGCGGCCTGTCCATCGAGCTCAGCCACGACATCCTCGTCGAGATCGCCCGCGGCTACGACGGCGCCGACCGCACCTACCTGGAGGCCCTCGGCATCGGCATGACCGGCAAGGAGGAGGATTTCTACAAAGCCCTCAAGGACGAGCTCGGCGGCGACGACTCCCGCCGCTGGAGCAAAGCCTTCGGCGACATCGCCTGGCTCCTCCATCCGCCCAAAGCCGTCGAGGACCTCGCCATCCGCGCCAGCAGCGACGTCGTGCCCATGCCCGAGCGCGAGCAGGCCATGGATGCCCTCGCCTTCATCGACACCCGCGCCGCCGCCGAGGCCATGATGACCCTCGCGCAGCTCGACAACCCGCTCAAACCCGGCGCCACCTGGTGGTTGCTCAATCGTACCTCCAACGACTGGGAAAAATACGACCTCATGCCCGAGCTGAAGCAGCGCGGCATCTTCGATCCCTCCAAGATCGTGCTCCAGGAGATCATCGCGCCCGATCCCGCCACCGTGCCCGACAACCTGCCTCCGCTCGCCGAAATCCTGAAGCTCACCGGCGATCCCGAGCGCGGCAAAGTCACCGCGCAGCGCTGCCAACTCTGCCACCAGATCGGCGGCATCGGCGTCGAGGTCGGCCCCGGGCTCGACGGCTGGGGGCGCGGCCAGACCGCCGAGGTCATCGCCCAAGCCCTCGTCCATCCCAGCGATTCCATCGCCCACGGCTACGATGCCACCGAGATCAAGACCAAGGACGGCAAGACCATCCACGGCCTCCTGATCAAGGACAGCAATCCCTTCATCATCGTCAGCATGGGCGGCGTCACCCAGATCGTCCCCGGCGGCCAGATCGCCTCGCGGCAGAAAATGAACCGCTCCCTCATGCTCAGCGCCGCCCAGCTCGGCCTCACCGCCCAGGATGTCGCCGACCTCGTTGCCTATCTGAAGGCCAACTGATCGCGCCACCGCCCCGACTCCATGTCCCTGCGCCTCGAGATGCTCCAGGTCGCCCGGCTCGCCCCGGCCGTTCTGGGAGCCGAAGCCAGCGGTCTCATTGAGCATTTCATCCGCAGCCAGCACCACGCGGACGGCGGATTCAGCGACCGCGCCGGCCAGAGCGACCTCTACTACACCAGTTTCGCCGTCGACACCCTCACCGCTCTCCAGGTCGAGGTGCCTTGGGAAGGACTGTCGCCCTACCTGGACCGGCAGTTCGATGCCCTCGACGACCTCGACTTCGTTCACCTCTGCTGCCTTGCCCGGCTGCTTTCCGCCCGGCCCGGCCGATCCGATCGCGTCGGCGAGGTGCTGAGCCAGTTGCATCGTTACCGCTCCGCCGACGGCGGCTACAACCAGATCGACGACGCCCCGACCGGCTCCGCCTACGCCTGCTTCCTCGCCTACGGCGCCCATGCCGACCACGGCCTGCCCTTGCCCGATCCCGATGGCGTCGCCCGCTGCCTCGACGGGCTCGCCACCCCCGATGGCGCCTGGGCCAATGACACCGTCTTTCCCATTCCCAACGTCCCCGCCACCGCCGCCGCCATCACCGTGCGGCGGAATCTCCGGCTGCCCGTTCCCCCCGCCACCACCGACTGGTTGCTCGGTGCCTTTCATCTCGAAAGCGGTGGCTTTCTCCCTTTTCCCGAGGCGCCCATGCCCGATCTGTTGTCCACCGCCGTCGCCCTGCACGCCCTCGACGGCCTGCAGGTTCCCTTCGGCAAGATCAAGGAGCCCCTGCTCGACTACATCGACACCCTCTGGACCGCCGAGGGCGGCTTCCATGGCACCTGGGACGATGACGATCTCGACATCGAATACACCTACTACGGTCTCCTCGCCCTCGGCCACCTCGCCCTGTGAGGGCGGGCGGTTTTTCAATCAGACCCTGTTGCATCGGCGATCAGACCCTGTTGCATCGGAAATCCCGGACTCCGGCTTTCGCCCGTTGGCGCGATCGGTCCGGCGGGCATTTTTTCGGCGGCGGCGACATTTTTTTCTTGCATGGATTACGAGTGTAAGATTTCATTCGCTTACAACTGTAAGCCGAAGTTCTTTCCCTCCCGTTCCAGATGCCCAAGACCCCGCCAGCTCCGCGTATTTCAGACTCCGAATGGACCGTGATGCGGGTCTTTTGGAATCGCGGCGAGGCCACCGCCTCCGATGCCGTCACGGCGCTCGAGGATGAGACCCACTGGAAGCCGAAGACGATTCAAACGCTGATTCGTCGGCTGGTGCAAAAAGGTGCCCTGACCTATGAGAAGCAGGGCCGGGAATTTCTCTACCGCCCCGCGGTGGATGAAAAGACCTGCGAGAGGGCTGCCAGCCGGGAATTCCTGGACCGGGTCTTTCAGGGGCGGCTCGCCCCATTCCTGGCGACTTTTGTGGAAAACAATCCCTGCTCCGACGAGGAACTCGCCGAACTCAAACGCATCCTGGAGGATAGCCAAACCGATGGAACCGATCGCTGATTTTCTGACCGCCGCCGTCGCGTGGACGGCGCGCAATTCCCTCTCCGCCGCGGTGCTCACCATCATCGTGCTCCTGGTGACGCGCCTGCTGGGCGGTCGCCTGCACCCGCTGCTGGCCACCTGGCTCTGGGGCGCCGTCGGGGTGCGTCTGGTGCTGCCGGTTGCTCCGGAGAGCGCCTTCAGCCTCGCCCGGTTGTTGCCCAGTTCACCTGAACCCGCCCCGGCACAGACCGATTGGCCGGGCCAGTGGGAAGTAGTGGCTTCGGTGGACCCGTTTCACGTGCCGGCTGGCGATCTGGCGGCGGTGGCCGCGCCCGCCAGCCCGGTGCCCTGGCTGGCTCTCCTCGGATCGCTCTGGGGCGCGGTGGCTATCGGATTGCTGGGGCTGACTCTCTGGCGGCAGTGGGTTACCTCCCGTCGTCTGGACGAAGCTCCGCGCTGGACCGAGCCGACGGTGAGAGCGCTGCTGACCGATTGCGCCCGAGAGGCCGGAGTGGCTCCCGGCTTTCAGGTCGTCGCGGGACCGGCTGGCGGCGGTGTGGCCGTCTTTGGCGGTCTGCGTGTGACGCATCTCATCATCCCGGCGGATTTTGCCGACCGCTACTCGGTCGCCGAGCAGCGAGGCATCCTGCTGCACGAACTGGCCCACATCCGCCGACACGATCTTATCTGGAACTGGGCCACCCATGTCATCCAGTGTCTGCATTGGTTCAATCCCCTCATCTGGATCGCCGGCCGCCGCTTTCTCGCTCTCCGGGAGACGCTCTGTGACCGCGACGCGGTGCAGCGCCTCGCCGACGCCGACCGCCGCAGCTACGGAGCCGCCCTGCTCAAAGCCATCGAGCAGGGGCGCCCCGCGACAACAGCGCATCCGGCTTTTGCCCCTTTCTTCTCTCAAACCTCTGAAATCAAACACCGCCTAACCATGATCCTTAAACCCCAATCCACCCCCCTGTCGATCCAACTCACCGTCGCCGCGCTCGCCGTGGCCACGGGACTCGTCACCTTCACCGCCGCCCCGAGCCTCGCCGACGAGGAACGCCCCGAGCGCGGCAGCGAGCGCGAATCCGCCCGCGATGGTGAACGCGAACGAGGCCGCGAAGAATCCCCGGAGCGCTCCCGCGAAGGCGAGCGCGAATCCGCCCGCGACGGCGAGCGGGAACGCGAAACGCCCCGCTCCTCCCGTGAAGGCGAGCGCGAGCGCGAACGCGAAGGCGACAGCCCCGAGCGCGGCCGCGAACGCTCCGAGCGGGAAAGCGCCCGCGATGGCGAGGGCGAGCGCGGCAGCAGCCGGGAACGCGAAGGCGGCGACCGCGAGGGCGCCCCGGCCATGCGCGGCGGCGCCGTGGGCATCGCCATCCAGCGCGACGGCGTGTCCATCAATGGCGGCCGGCCCGTACCGTTGGTCAACCTGCGCCGCGAACTGGAAGCCGTCAGCGCCAAGAGCGCCGTGCTCCAAGCCGCCCAGGGCGTGCCCTTCCAGACGGTGGAGACCGTCATGACCGCGCTGAAGAGCAGCGGCATCCAGGAGATTTCCTTCGGTAACGCCGCCACCGCCGCCCGCGATGGCGACGGTGGAGCGTCCCGCGAAGGCATGCGCGACGGCGACGGTGGAGCGTCCCGCGAAGGCATGCGCGACGGCGACGGCGGACGGTCCACTGGCCCACGCGACGGCGATGGCGCTCCCAAAGCGGGCCCCCGCGACGGTGAAGGTGCCCCGAAATCGGGTCCCCGCGATGGCGAAGGCGAACGGCCCAGTGGCCCCCGCGACGGTGAAGTCCGCCGCGAAGGCGCCCGCGAAGGCGAAGTCCGCCGTGAGGGTGACGCCCCCCGCGAGGGTGCCCGCGAAGGCAGCGAGTCCCGCCGCGAGGGCGACCGCTGAAAGCCGACCCTTTTTTCTCAGCCAGCCAGTCCGGGTAGGCCCGGGATTGGCTGGCTCCTCACCGACAGACGCCCCGGGACCGCCGCCGTCCCGGCTGCCTTCCTGATGAACGCCAGCCACACCGGCCTGGCTGGCGGCTTCCCCTTGCCTTGTTGCCATGAGAGCCCTGTCTTGCCTGCCCCTCGCCGCTGCGTTCTCGCTTCTGCTCCCCGCGGGCAATGCCCCGGCCCAGGATGAGGATCTTCCCTGGTCCTTCCGGCCCGTGGCCCGGCCAGCGATCGATCCGACTGCCTACGCGAACTGGGCCCGCGACGATCTGGATCGGCTCATCGCCGCGAGGCTGGAAGCCGCCGGGCTGCGGCCAAATGGCGACGCCGACCGGCCGACGCTGATCCGCCGCGCCGCCTTCGACCTGACCGGACTGCCGCCGACGACCGCAGAACTCGACCGGTTTCTCGCTGATCCCGCGCCGACGCACGAGGCCTTTGCCCGCGTCGTGGACAGCTACCTCGCCAGCCCGCGCTTCGGTGAGCGTTGGGCGCGTCACTGGCTCGATGTGGCCCGCTACGCGGACAGCGTCGGGCGCACGTGGAATGCCCCCTTTCCCTATGCGTGGAAATACCGCGACTGGGTGATCGCGGCGTTCAATGAGGACAAACCCTATCACCGATTCGTCGCCGAGCAGATCGCCGGCGACCTGCTGCCCGCCGCGACCGTCGAGCAGCGCCGCGAGCAGGTCATCGGCACCGGCTTTCTCACCCTCGGCTCCCTGACCCTCAACAATGGCGGCGGCGACGGCTACCTGCTGGACCAGATCGACGACCAGATCGACGTCACCACCCGCGGCTTCCTCGCCCTCAGCATCGCCTGCGCCCGCTGCCACGACCACAGCTACGACCCGGTCACCCAGATCGACTACTACGCCCTCGCCGGCATTTTTCACAGCTCCTGGACCTATCCCGGTCAGGCTCATGTCAGCGACCACACCGCCGCCGGCTACCTCGATCCCGAGATGCTCGTCAGCCTGCCCACTGACCTCGACTCACCGCTGAAACGCGTCTCCTCCATCCCCTCCGGCGTCCACACCATGGGCGATCTGCGGCAGTTCGGCGGAAAGGCTCCCCCGCCCTACGATCTCGTGGCCGACTGGGCCATGGGCATGCGCGAGGGCAAGCCGGCCGACTGCGAGCTGCGGGTCAAAGGCATCGCCTACGACCTCGGCGATGCCCCGCCCCGCGGAGACATCCGCATCCCCGGTCTGCCCGATTTTCCGCCCGTCCCCGCCGATGCCAGCGGCCGGCTCCAGCTCGCCCAGTGGATCGCCTCGCCCACGCATCCGCTGACTGCGCGGGTGATGGTCAACCGCATCTGGCAGCACCTCTTCGGGCGCGGGTTGGTCGAGACAGTGGACAACTTCGGTACCACCGGCCGCGAACCCAGCCATCCGGAGTTGCTCGATCACCTCGCCATCCGTTTCGTCGAGGGCGACTGGTCGGTGAAACGGCTCATCCGCACCATCCTGCTCAGCCGCACTTATTCCCTCGATGGTTCTGCCCAGCCAGCTGGGATGGAGAAAGACCCCGACAACACCCTCTACTGGCGCACAACACCACGTCGGCTCGAGCTGGAGCCGATTCGCGACACCCTGCTCGCCGTCTCCGGCGATCTGGAGCCCGAGCCACCCGCCCCCGGTCATCTCGCCGGCATGAGCGGCCGCGGCAATGGTCGCCTGCGCAGTGAACTCGGCTTCGACTCACCCTATCGCACCATTTACCTGCCCATCCTGCGCGACCTTCTGCCCGACGAGTATGCCACCTTCGATTTCCCCGATCCCAGCGGCGTCAACGGCCTGCGCCACGTCACCACCGCGCCGCCCCAGGCCCTCTTTTTCCTGAACAGCCGCTTCGTCGCCGATGCCGCCCGCCGCACTGCCATCCGCCTGCTGGAGGGGGAAAAAAGCGACGCTGACCGTATTCGGGCGGCCTACCGCCTCATTCTGAGCCGCGATCCCGCCGCCGCCGAGGTGGCCGACGCGGAATCGCTGATGACAACCCTCGACGCTGCGGGCAGCGACGATCCCGAGATCCATCGCTGGTCCGTATTCATCCAATCCCTCTTCGCCGGCGCCGAGTTTCGCTACGTGTTGTGAGCCGACTCAGCAAACTCAATTTCCCCCCATTCCCCATTCCTCATGCACCGCCGCCACTTCCTCCTCCACACCGGCCCGGCTTTTGGCAGCCTGGCGCTCGGCGCGCTGCTCCCGCAGTGGTTGCCCAGCGCGCTGGGCAATCCCCTCGCGCCCAAGACCGGCCACCATCCGGCGAAAGCCCGGCGCGTCATCTTCCTGTTCATGAATGGCGGCCCCAGCCATCATGAAACCTTCGACTACCGCCCGGAACTGGCCAAAGCCGCCGCCTCGACGCCGCGCCTCCTCGCACCGGGCGTGGCTTTCCGTCCGGCCGGACAAAGCGGACTGATGATTTCCGAGGCCTTCCCCGAGCTGGCCCGCCACGCCGATGATCTCTGCATTCTCAACGGCATGAAGATCGACACCAACGGCCATCACCAGGCCGTGGTGCGCCTCCACACCGGCAACGAGCGCTTCGTGCGGCCTTCCATGGGCAGTTGGGTCGTTTACGGCCTCGGCAGCGAAGCCGACGACCTGCCCGGCTTTGTCACCATCAGTCCCATCGCCGATCTCGGTGGCGCGGGCAACTACGGCTCCGCCTTCCTGCCGGCCAGCTACCAGGGCACCCGCATCGCCGGGAGCGGAGCCGGCAGCGTGCCGCACCTGTCGAACGCCCGACTCTCCACCGCCGATCAGCGTGCCCAACTCGACCACATCGGCCGGTCGAACCAGCGACTCGCGGAGCGGTTTCCCGGCAATCCCGCCTTCGACGGCGTGATCCAGAGCTACGAGATGGCGTTCAAGATGCAGACCTCCATCCCGGAGACCTTCGACCTCGCCGCCGAGCCCGAGTCGGTGCGCGCCCTCTACGGCATCGGCGACGGCGTCACCGATGGCTTCGGCAGCCAGTGCCTGATGGCC
This sequence comes from Verrucomicrobiales bacterium, assembly GCA_016795505.1. Classification (GTDB taxonomy): domain Bacteria; phylum Verrucomicrobiota; class Verrucomicrobiia; order Verrucomicrobiales; family DEV007; genus JAEUHH01. Next base: position 27,687 of record JAEUHH010000047.1, read on the forward strand.
CGCCGCCTCGCCGAGCGCGGGGTACGCTTCATCCAGCTCACTTCGAATGGTTGGGACCACCACATGAATGTCGCCCAGGGCGTCCGGGACCGCGCCGCCGCCAACGACAAGCCCATCGCCGGCCTGCTCGCCGATCTCAAGCAGCGCGACCTGCTCAAGGACACCCTCGTCGTGTGGGGCGGCGAATTCGGCCGCGGCGCCCACGAGGACAATGCCGGCGGACGAGGGCACAACGGCAGCGGCTTCACCTTCTGGATGGCTGGCGGCGGCGTGAAAGGTGGCTACGTCCACGGATCGAAGGACGACCTCGGCGCCGAGTCCGTCGAGGGCATCCTGAATTTTGCCGACCTCCACGCCACCATCCTGCACCTCCTCGGCCTCGACCACGAGCGGCTCAGCTACCGCTACGCCGGCCGCAACTTCCGCCTCACCGACACCGAGGGCGTCGTGGCGCAGGAGATTCTGGCGTGAAAGCCCACCGCGCCAACAGGCGACTCTGTCCGGCAGATCAGAGGTGCCCCCGTTGATCCGGCGCCCGCAATGCCAGGGCCTGCGGCCTACCCATTCCGATCAGACAGGGTATGATCGCCGATGCAACAGGGTCTCATCGGAAGACGCCCAGCCCACCCGGCCTCAACGCGGCGCGACGCGCACGATGGAGGGCACGCCGTTGGCGTCGTTGACGATGCTCATGTCAAAGCTCCAAAATGTGGCGATCTTGTGCAGAATCTCCCGGCGGGAAAGATTCGACGACTTCAGGTGGAACAGCGGGGCCTCGGCGGGGATGTTGACCAGGTCGTATTTGATGTCTGCAATGGGCTCTTGCTCGAAGACCATCGCCGGGGTCATGTTGCGGTATTCCACCTCGAAGCGCTCGTCGAGCCACTTCTGCAACGCTGCGAAATCGGTGGCGAGAAAGTCGGCCGGCACGGTGTTCAGCGGCGGGGCCGTGTAGCCGCCCATCACGGTCGGCGGCGCGGGCGGGGCCGATTCGCAGCCAGACCAGAACAGCGCGGCCAAAAGGACCGCCAGCAGCGGAAAACCGGTGGACGAGAGTTGCATGACGGTCGGACATTAGCCGGATTTCAGTGGCTGTCTCGCACTTTTCCGTGACGGTTCTGCGCTGGCCGTTTGACGGCGGGCGACTCGTCCCCTTTCCTCTGCGCCATCGAGCACCCCGCCCCCAGCTTTCCCCGCCATGTCTGATTTTCCGGACCCAACCCGCAATCCCTGGATCACCCACTCGTCACGGGAGGTCTACACGAACCCCTGGATCCGGGTGCGCGAGGATCAGGTGACGAATCCGGCGGGTGGCCGCGGCATCTACGGCGTGGTCGAGTATCGCAACCGGGCGGTCGGCGTGGTGCCGATCGACGAGGAGGGCCACACCTGGCTCGTCGGCCAGTATCGCTACACGCAGGACACCTACGAATGGGAGATCCCCGAGGGCGGCTGTCCCGAGGGCGAGGATCTGCTGGAGACGGCGGCGCGGGAACTGCGCGAGGAGACCGGCCTGCTGGCGGAGCGCTACGAGCTGCTGCTGGGCGAGTTGCAATTATCGAACTCGGTCAGCAACGAGCGGGCCTGGCTCTATGTGGCCCGTGGGCTGACGCAGGCCGAGACGGACCCGGAGGACACCGAACAGATCGCCATCCGACGGCTTCCCCTCGCCGAAGCCATCGCCATGGCCGAGCGGGGGGAAATCCGCGATGTGATGTCGGTGGTGGCGCTGCTGCGGCTGAAGGGTCTGGGCCATTGAGCCGCCACGACGCCGGAAGATCCGGGGATCACTCGTTGGCGTCGAGTTTCAGTTCGCGCACCCAGATGTTGCGGTAGCGGACGGGATTGCCGTGATCCTGGAGTTTGAACGGACCCTTTTTGATGACGTTGTTGTAGTTGGCCACGGAGCGGTGCCCGGTGGTGCCGAGGTAGGCCTGGCGGTGATGGGTGAGCACGCCGTTGTGGAAGACGGTGATAAAGGCTTCCTTGATCAGCTTGCCGCCTTCGTCCCAGCGGGGCGCCTCGAAGACGACGTCGTAGGTCTGCCATTCGCCGGGCTTGCGGGAGGCGTTCACCAACGGCGGCTTCCAGCCGTAGAGGGCGCTGGCCTGACCATCGGCGTAGGAGACATTGTCGTAGCTGTCGAGCACCTGAAGCTCGAAGGCGCCGAGGAAAAACACGCCGGAATTGCCGCGGCCCTGGGAATTGCCCTGCACTTCGGCGGGGGCAGCCCACTCGATGTGCAACTGCACGTCGGTGAATTCGCGCTTGGTCTTGATGTAGCCGCCGACGCCGTGGCCCTTGGGCGGGACTTCGAAATAGCCGTCTTTCACGATCCAGTCAGCGGGCGCGCCGTCTTTTTCCATGACCCACTCCTTCGACAGGTCGGACCCGTCGAACAGCACGATGGCATCGGCCGGGGCCTGTCCGGGCGCGGAGCCGGGGGTGATGACTTCCGGGCGAGGCCGGGCGTCGTCGTGGACCCGCCATTTGTCGCCGGGCAGGTAGGGCGTGTCGGTGTAGCCGGTCGGGGCGGCTTTGGGAGCCTCTTTGGCTTTGGCTTTGCCCTTGTCCTGCGCCACGAGCACGGAGGCGGTGGCGAGTCCGAAAAAGGCGAGGGCGGCGATGATCTGGCGGGTTTGCATGAGGGATCGCGAAGAGTTGGGATTGTGGCGGGAGTTATGGAACGAAATGCCGGCTCTGCCAAGGGCAAAGTACGCCGGGAAGCCGTTCCCGCGGCCATCGGAGCCGGCGGACCCGCGCGATTTCGGGGTTGCCTCTCCGCGCGATCTCTGCGAAAAGGCGCCTCCGAGAAAAAGACAAACTCATGAGAAATCCCACCCTCCCCTGTTGGCTCGCCCTGGCTCTGGCCAGCATCCCCGCCCTGCCTCTGGCTGCTGCCGATGGTTTTGCATGGCAGGACACGCCGGGCAAGCACATCGACCTCACCCACAACGGCCGCGCGGTGGCCCGCTACGTGTATGAAAAGATCGACCTCTCGTCGCCCGAGCGCCGGGAGGAGACCTACAAGCCCTTTCACCACGTCTTCGACTGGAGCGGTCAGGGGCTGCTGACCAAGGGGGCGGGCGGGAAATTCACCCATCACCGCGGGATTTATTACGGCTTTTCGAAAACCGGCTACACCGATGCCGCCGGCAAGGCGCAGACCGTCGACACTTGGCACTGCAAGCCGGTCAAAGGCGACCAGCCCGGCACCTACCAGTCGCACGAAGCCATCGTGGAGCAGGCCGCCGACGCGAAAAGCGCCTCGCACACCGTCCGCATCGCCTGGAGAGGCAATGACGGGGCCGCTTTTGCCCACGAGGATCGCCGTCTGGCTTTTTCCTTTGCCGATGATGGCGCGCTGATCGTCGATTTTTCCTCGAAGCTCGTTCCCGTGTCCGGCAAGGTCACCGTGGATGGCGACCCGCAGCACGCGGGCTTCCACTACCGCGCCGCCGGCGAGGTGGCCGACTCCACCGCCAAGGAGACCTACTACATCCGCCCGAAGACCGGGAAGGATGCCCCCGGCAAGACGATCAACTGGGACGCCAAGAATGACACCGAGGCCACCCGCGACCTGCCGTGGAAGGCGATGAGCTTCGTCACCGGCGGCAAACGATACACCGTCGTCTATCTCGACCGGCCGACCAATCCCAAGCCGGCCCGCTTCTCGGAACGCGACTACGGACGCTTCGGCTCCTACTTCGTCTCGGAGGCGACCGCGGAAAAGCCGCTTCAGGTGGCCTACCGGCTCGTCATCAGCGAAGGCGAGCGCACCCCGGAAGCCTGTGAAGCCCTGAGCCAGGCCTGGCTCAAGCCCTGAGTCGCCCGCGCCCGGAGTCGGGCAAAAAAATACCGGGAGCCGATCTTTCGGCTCCCGGCACGGGGGAAAAACAGTTGGATTACACGGTTCCTGCCTGAGGATCAGTAGCGGCGGCGCTCGTCGTAGCGACCATCGCTATAGCCACGCTCATACTGCTTCTCAGTGGCATCACCGATGAGGGCGCCGGAAAGGCCGCCCACGGCCGCACCGACGAGGGCACCGCGACCGGCGTTGCCGGACTGGTTGCCGATCAGAGCACCGGCACCGGCACCGATACCGGCACCCATGGCCGCACCCTGCTGGGTGGGCGTACAGCTCGTGAACGAGAAGGAAACGGCGGCAATGCCGCAGACGGCGATTTTGACGAGTGAGAATTTCATAGGTGTTAAAAGATTCACGGAGAGAGGGACGGTCCGCAAGGCAATTTTATGCGAAGAAATCGCGAAAAAGCCCGAAAAGTTTCCTATTCCAGCCCCGGCACCCGCGCATTGGCGACCAGACGGGATGAGGACTTCGGGCCGGGCAGATGGAAGTCGAAGGCGCTCACCCCATGGATGCGGCGGCCGCGAAAAGACCGGCCACTACTGGCCCCGAAAAGAACCGGCTGTCCATCCGACTTCAGCGTTCCAAGAAAGATCATCACGTGCGAGATGGGTGGCTGTCGCTTGCCAGTCTCGTAGGTGCCTTCCCAGAAAAGCAGGTTACCCGGACGCAGATCACGCAACGCCGGATCGGCTAGGCTGGGCACCCGGCCGGGGATTTCACGCAGCGTGCCGGCTTCCCTGGCCCAGACGTATTGGTCATACGACGACCGCGGCGCCTTGACCCCGGCCGCCACCAGAGTGTGATGGATCGTGCCGGAGCAGTCCATGCCGCCCCGCGCCGGATCGCAGGAGCCGAACGTGTAGCCCAGCTCCCGCCGCGTCAGCGCCGAGGCGATGTCGTAGAGCCGCTTCATCGGCTTGGGCAATTTGCCATATTCCACGATATCACCGGCCCTGAACGGAGCCACGACCGCCTTCGTCCCCGCCGCTCCGCACGCATGTGCGGCGGACCAGCAGCCGGCCGCCACCGGCACGGCTCGCGCCCACCAATCCCGTCGCGTATACAAGTCTGCCGACATCGCCGGGACCATTCACCACCTGGCGCCCACCGGCCAGTGGGAAAAACGTGCGCTTTGACCGATCCCGGCTAAAATGCCGCCCCATGACTGGCATCTTTCGCTCTCCCGACGGCTCCCTGCTCCTGTTCCAACCCGACGGCGGTTGGCGCCAAGCCCCGGCTTCCCTGAGCCTCGACGCGGTGTTCACCGCCGAGGCCCCGGAATCCGTGGCCGACGACGCCTACGCTCAGGGCACCCCCTGCGACGCCGTCGATCCCATCGAGACCGAGTGGGCCGCCCCGGTGCAAAGCCAGGAGATCTGGGCCGCCGGCGTCACCTACTTCCGCAGCCGGGCCGCCCGCATGGAAGAAGCCGAGAAAGCCGGCGGCGACATCTTCTACGACAAAGTTTACGAAGCCCCCCGGCCCGAGCTGTTCTTCAAAGCCACCCCCGCCCGCGCCCGTGGTCACCACGACGCCCTTGGCATCCGTCGCGACTCCACCTGGGATGTCCCCGAGCCCGAGCTGACCCTCGCCATTTCCAGCCGCGGCCAGGTCTTCGGCTGCACCATCGGCAACGACATGAGCAGCCGATCCATCGAGGGTGAAAACCCGCTTTATCTCCCTCAGGCCAAGGTTTACACCGGCTCCTGCGGCCTCGGCCCCGCCCTCTGGGTCGGCCATCTCCCCAGTGCCTCCACCACCATCCGGCTCACCATCCGCCGCGGCGGCCAGATCGCCTTCAGCGGCCAGACCCAGGTGTCCCAGCTGAAACGCACCTTTGACGAACTCGCCCACTGGCTTTTCCGCCACAACGAGTTCCCCCTCGGCGCCCTGCTCATGACCGGCACCGGCATCGTGCCCGACTCCGACTTCACCCTGCGCCCCGGAGATGAGACCATCATCGCCATCGATGGCCTTGGCGAATTGCGCAACGCCATCGAAGCCGTCTGATCTCCCGCCCCAGCCATCGTCGTCCACCCCGACCCAACGATCCCCCCTCCCGACATGCACTCCCCCATCGGCATCATTCTCAACGGCGTCACCGGACGCATGGGCACCAACCAGCACCTCGTCCGCTCCATCCTCGCCATCCGCCAACAGGGCGGCGTCAAACTGTCCGACGGATCCCTCGTCCAAGTCGATCCCATCCTCACCGGTCGCAGCCCCGAAAAACTCCGCCGTCTCGCCGAGACCCACGGCGTCGCCCGCTGGACCACCGACCTCGACTCCGCCCTCGCCGACCCTCACAACGCCATCTTCTTCGACGCCTCCAGCACCCTCCACCGCGCCCGCTTCGTCGAGATGGCCGCCGCCGCCAAAAAGGCCATCTACTGCGAAAAACCCACCGCCAACGACCTGTCCGAGGCCATCCGCCTCGGCCGCCTTTGCCGCGAAGCCGGCGTCAAAAACGGCGTCGTCCAGGACAAACTCTGGCTTCCCGGCCTGCGCAAAGTCCGCACCCTCATCGACCAGGGCTTCTTCGGCCGCATCCTCAGCATCCGCGGCGAGTTCGGCTACTGGGTCTTCACCGGCCACGACGAGAACCAGCCCGCCCAGCGGCCCTCGTGGAACTACCGCGCCGAAGACGGCGGCGGCATCATCATCGACATGCTCTGCCACTGGCGCTACGTCCTCGACAACCTCTTCGGCCCCGTCAAAGCCGTCAGTTGCCTCGGCGCCACCCACATCCCCGAGCGCATCGACGAGACCGGCCGCCCCTACCCCTGCACCGCCGACGACGCCTGCTACGCCACCTTCGAGATCGACAATCCCCAGGGCCCCATCATCGCCCAGTTCAACAGCAGTTGGGAAGTCCGCGTCCGCCGTGACGACCTCCTCACCATGGAGATCGACGGCACCCACGGCTCCGCCATCGCCGGCCTCCGCAAATGCTGGGTCCAGCCCCTCGGCGCCACCCCGAAGCCGGTGTGGAATCCCGACATCGAGCAGCCCCTCCGCTTCCGCGACCACTGGCAGGAAGTCCCCGACACCACCGACTTCGACAACGCCTTCAAGATCCAGTGGGAAAAATTCATCCGCCACGTCGTCGAGGACGCCCCCTTCCCTTGGGACCTCATGGATGGCGCCAAAGGCGTCCAGCTCGCCGCCGCCGGCATCCAATCCTGGCAGGAGCGCCGCTGGATCGATCTCACTCCCCTCGAGTGAGCCCCCCTGCGCCCCTCAGCGCAACGATAGATCCCAAAAATCCGCCCAGCACGGCCGCGTCGGCGCCCACGACCGGTCCGAGCCCCCGTGGAACGTCTCAAAATAGAGCGAATCCACCCCGAAATCCCCCACCGAGCGCCACACCAGGTCCGTCCGGTGCAGCACCTCCCGCTCCACCAGCTCCCCGCCCTGCTCCGAGCCGATCCATACCTGCACCTTGCCGTTGTTTTTACCCGGATCGTTCATCTCCACCCGCAGCCGCACCCGCACCGGCACATCCACCGGGAAGCGGAAATCCTCCGGAAACCCCATCCGGTCCCCATACCGGTCCGGCTGCCGCGTGTGATACACATACGCCTCCCCCCGACCGTCCGCCCGCCACATCAGACGGGCCGAAAAGCCATTCTTCCCATCCGCCGGACGCCCCCCGCTCACATTCTCCGGCCCCCCGCTCAGCCCCGGCAGCTTGCCCCCCTTCACCCAGTCAAAATCCCGACTGAACCGCACCCAGTAGCGCAGCTCCGCCGCCTCGCGCCTCCCGATCGGATAGCGCCACCCACAGCCGCCCCGCTCTGGGCCGATCTCCCCCACCCGGTAGTTCACCCGCAGCCCCAGCGCCTCCCCCGCGCCCGGCAGCCGCACCACCGAGACATTCCCCTCCCGGACCCCGTCCTGCCATCCGCAGCCCGGCCAATCCGCCTTCCACTGCTCCACCGAATACAGCCCCGGCTCGCCCCCGATCCCGATCCGCACCACTTCCGCACACCGCCCCGCTGCCGCTGGAAAAAGCAGCGCCGCCCCGACCCACAGCCATCCCATTCGATCGATCACCCGTCGCATCCCCCAGTCTCCACACAGCCATCCGCCCCGTCAAGCCACCGCCCGACGCTGCCAAACGGCCGCAGAGAACCCTCGCCCCTTCTCCGACCAATTCTTCCGAACCCCCGCAAACAAAAGAAAAACTCTCCGCCACAGCCTTCCGACAAATCCAGCTCTCCCAAAATATCCGACAGACGATTCCGACATTCTTCTTGTCCCCAGCCCCGTCATCCCGCACCATCGCCCCATGTCCTCCTCCTCCGGCCGCACCCCGCCGCGCCTCGAGCCCGTCCCCACCCTCGGCGCCCTTGCCAACCTGCAGCGCTGGCAGTACCTCGCCCTCCTCGGCGACGGCCAGCCCCGATCTGCCAGCGAAGTCGCCCGCCACTTCCATCGTGACTTCGATGGCGTCAGCAAACACCTGCGCCTCCTCCGCAAAGCCGGACTCCTCACCTCCCGCCGCGGCAGCGACCGCCGCACCGAACTCTTCCACCTCCCCGCCCCCTTCCGCCCCGCCGATGGCGTGCTCGATCTCGGCTTCGCCCTCTTTCGCATCCCCGACATCCGCACCGGCGACCTGCCGCCCGAGGAGCCCCTCATCGCCCCCGTCCCCGTGCCCGAGCCCGCCGCGCCCCCCGTCGAACCACCCGCGCCCGTCAGCCGGCCCCAGCCCGAGCCCCGCCCAGCCGAGCCGCCTCGCCCCCCACGTCCCGCCCTGTCCCCCATCGCCATCCGCACCCTCTTCCAGCCCCCCGATCCCCTCGACGACGAGCCCGCCGACTGGGACGACGAAGACCCGGACGACGAACCCATGCCCGGCTTTGGCGAAATGCTCACCCGACAGATGCCGCCCGGCGGCGGAAATCCCAAGAAATAGGATCGCCTCCCGCGATTTCACCCCGCGCCCCACACTCGCAAGCCACGGCGCCAGCAAACAACCCACCGGGACCGCAGGCGTCCCGCCTGCCCCAGAGCCCCAGAGCCCCAGAGCCCCAGAGCCCCGGCGATCCTTCCAGAGCGGGCGAGACGCCCGCGGTCCCAGTGGGTTACCCAGTAAATGACCCAGTGGGTTACCCAGTGGGTCATCTACCAGCGCCCTTCCGAGGAATCCGTGCCCACTCCAATCAGACCCGTATGCCACAGAACTGAGCCAAAGGGGTCGATTGCCATGCCGACCAGATGCCGCAGGCATCACAGCCGGTAGCCGGTGGTTGAGCGAGGCACGAGCGATACCACCGGTCCATCCACCCTCATTCGAGCATCCCGCAGGGATGCCAGCCATTTGCCACTCCCGCCATCGCCTCGCCCGCTGGCATCCCTCTGGCTTGCTCGGTCTCGTCTCCATTTCGTCCGGTGGTATCGCCGCTACGCTCCTCAACCATCGGCTACCGGCTGTGATGCCTGCGGCATCGATTCCGCTCGAAACATCCATAGGCAACGACCAGCCGTCTTCATCCCGTGCCCATTCCGATCAGACCCGGTTGGCACGGGAATAAGGGCGTCGGGTCGATTGCCCTGCCGATTGGATGCCGGAGGCATCACAGCCATTAGCCGGTGGTTGAGCGCAGCGATACCACCGGTCCATCCACCCGCATCTCGAGCATCCCGGAGGGATGCCAGCTGCTTGCCATTCCGCCTGCCGCCTCGCCCGCTGGCATCCCTCCGGGATGCTCGGTTTTTTTTTCCATTTGATCCGGTGGTGTCGTCGCTACGCTCCTCAACCACCGGCTAATAGCTGTGATGCCTGCGGCATCTATTTCGCTCGAAACACCCATTTGGACCGCTGAGCCGTCTTAATCCCCGTGGCATTCCGATCAGACCCGAATGGCACGAGATCAAGGGCGTCGGGTCGATTGCCCTGCCGATTGGATGCCGGAGGCATCACAGCCATTAGCCGGTGGTTGAGCGCAGCGATACCACCGGTCCATCCACCCGCATGTCGAGCATCCCGGAGGGATG
>JAEUHH010000053.1 GCA_016795505.1 Verrucomicrobiales bacterium
GTTGAGCAATTGCTGGAGGACGGTAACGTTGGATCGGGCTGGCGGTTTTTTGTTCATACACCCCTACCGAGTGGCAGGGGAACGAAGGGCGCCAGCCCGCTTTTCAGCCTCAATCGCGTCCCTGCTGTGGGACGGCTGTGATTTGGATTAGAGGTGGGTGCCATGGCATCCCACGCGATCCCTGGCTGGGAGGAATCCCATACCAAACCTGAATCCCATGTAAGAGGCTGTGGCATGGCGGGAGTTTGTGGGAAAGGCTACCGCTCTGGCAAGATTATTTTTACCGGAACGGTTCGTTTCGCTTCCCGGAGGGCTCGGCTCGGGTGGCCTTTTTCGGAGTGGTCCGCCTGCGTAAGTCGCTATTTTAGAGGGTAAAGCAGTGGATCATCACGGCTGTCTGACGGGGGTGCGTCGGAGGCGAATTTTTTTTTCGGGAATCCAAAGCCGGAATGGCCTGTGCCGGGTTCAGAGCCGGGAATGATCCCCATCGTTCTGCCCGGACCGGTGGGATGGGGGCGAGACGGGTCGCCGGGCATTGCCGTTCCGCGGCAGGATCAGGGCGGATGGCGGGTGGCGGGGGCCATTGCGCTCCCGACTGGCCGGTGGGTGCGACCGAGGCAAAAAGCTGGCGACAGGGCCGGGCATGTGCTTCAACTTGCGCGATGCCCACGCTCGATTTCAAAGGGAAGCAGTTCGTCCATTCGCACCATCTCAGTGTCCCCTTCCGGGAGCTGCAGGTGGTGCCGAAGAAGTCTCTGCCCGGGAAGGGACGGAAACCGTCGCTGGATGACAACCTGATCATCCACGGGGACAATCTGGAGGCGCTGAAGGCCCTGCTGCCGACCCATGCAGGCAAAGTGGACTGCATCTTCATCGACCCGCCCTACAACACGGGCAACGAGGGCTGGTGCTACAACGACAACGTGCGCAGCCCGCTGATGCGGGAGTGGATCAAAAAGGCCGCCAATCCAGTCGATAAGGAAGATCTGGAACGCCATGACAAATGGCTCTGCATGATGTGGCCCCGGTTGCAGTTGTTGAGGGAGTTGCTGGCGGAGGACGGGGCTATTTTTATCACGATTGATGATAATGAAGTGCATCGGCTGAGACTGATCATGGACGAAATTTTTGGCGAAGAGGGTTTTATCACTGCGATAACCTGGCAAGCCCGCTATTCTCGTTCTAATGATGCCGTTTTTTCCCTTTCGCACAATACAGTCTTGGTTTACGGGAAGGACACTGCCGCATGGGAAAAAACTAGAAACTTATTGGATCGGGACGCCAAGCAGGAAACGCAATACACCAATCCGGATAACGATCCTAGAGGTCCGTGGCGTGCCATTCCATGGGATGCTCCCAATATTCGGGAAAACCTTTCCTATCCTATTAAAACGCCCACGGGAAAAACTAAGTTTCCACCGTCTGGACGACATTGGTCGCGGACTGAAGATAAGTGGAAGGAGATCGTGGCTGCTGGACTAGATTACTACGGTCGTGACGGAAACGGCTCCCCATCATATAAGGCCTTTCTAAAAGATGCTTCCGGCATTGTGCCAAATACGTGGTGGGCTCATGACGACGCTGGTCACACCGACGAGGCGAAAAAGGAGCTCATTGAAATATTGGGGACTGAGAACCTAGCCTTTGCCACTCCAAAGCCCTGCCGGTTACTGGAACGGATTCTCCAAGTCGCAACCCAGAAAGACTCTCTTATTCTCGATTCCTTCGCTGGCAGCGGAACAACTGCGCACGCCGTTCTCGCGGCCAATGCGCGGGACGGCGGCAACCGTCGCTTCATTCTCGTCGAATCCGAAAACTACGCCGACACGCTGACCGCCGAGCGCATTCGGCGCGTCATTCAGGGCTACTCCTTCACGGGCACGCAGCGGACGGAGCTGTTGCGGGAAAAGGTGACCTGGAGGGTCTTCGAAAAAGCGGATGAGATGCTGGAGAAGATCAAGAGCATTGAACAACTCGAAGGGGCCGGCTACGACAACGTGAAGAAGGAGATCAAGGATGGCGTATTGATCGTCACCGGCCTGCGGAGCGTCGAGGAAAAGACTCCCGGCCTCGGCGGCAGCTTCACCTATTGCGAGCTGGGCGACCCGATCGAGATCGAAACCCTGCTCACGGGCGGGGATGGGATGCCCACCTACGAATCGCTGGCCCGCTATGTGTACTACACGGCGACCGGCCGCAGTCTGGAAAAGGTGGCCGCGCCGAAGGCGGATGGCTTCATCGGGGAGACCGAGCAATACCGGCTGCACCTGATCTACAAGCCGGACAAGGAATGGCTGAGAGGGAACGACGCCGCGCTCGACACGAAGAAACTGGCGGCGATCGAAAAGGGCAACCGGGGCGGGAAGCGGGCGATCGTGTTCGCGGTGGCGAAATTCATGAGCCAGAGGGAACTCAGTGCGCGGCGCATCGAGTTCTGCCAACTGCCGTATGCGGTACACAAGATCCTGGGGGATTAACGCGCCATGGAACTGAAAGACTACCAGCAGGGTGTCCTGACGAAGGTCGACTACTATCTGACCACGCTACGGGAGCAGGAGGGCCAGATGGACGCTGCACGGGAGGTGCTGCAGGCGCAGGGTCTCAGCGTCGATCTGGGTGATCCGTGTCAGAAGGCGTGGGATCAATTGAACGTGGATCGGCGGCTGCCCTACCTGCGGGACCGGGACGGAAATGATGTGGTCGCACCCTATCTGCGCCGTCTGGACGGCCTGAACCGGAGCATCCCCAATGTGACTCTGAAGGTGCCGACCGGGGGCGGGAAAACCCTGCTGGCCACGGCGGCGGTGGAACGCATCCAGATGGACTACCTGCGGCGGCAGACGGGATTCGTCCTGTGGGTGGTGCCGAGCGATGCGATCTACAAACAGACGTGGAAGCAACTCGCCAACCGGGAGCATCCCTACCGGCAGATGCTGGAGCGGGCCAGCGGCGGGCGGGTGAAACTGCTGGAAAAGGGTGATGCCTTCACCAAACAGGATGCGGAGACCTACCTGTGCGTGATGCTGCTGATGCTGCCGAGCGCGGCACGGCAGTCGAAGGAGACGCTGCGGATGTTCCGCGACAGCGGCCGGTTCACCAGCTTTTTCCCGGTGGAGGATGACAGTCTGGCCAATGCGGCGCTGCTGGAAGCGGTGCCAAACCTGGACGTGAACGACCTGGCCGATCTGGGGTGGGCGGATGGCATCGTGCCGAACTCGGTGAGTGTGAAGCACAGTCTCGGCAATGTGCTGCGGCTGCTGCGCCCGGTGGTGGTGGTGGACGAGGGCCACAAGGCCTACTCCGCAACGGCGCGGGCGACGCTGGATGGCTTCAATCCCCGTTTCATCCTGGAACTGTCTGCCACGCCGAATGCGGGCGGGAATCACGCCTGCAATGTGCTGGTGACGGTGCCGGGCACGGCCCTGAAGGATGAAGAGATGATCAAGCTGCCGATCAATGTGATCAATGAGGACCGGGGCGGCTGGAAGCACACGCTGGCGGAGGCGCATCAGAAGCTCCAAGACCTGGCGGCCGATGCGCAACGGCTGGAACACGACACGGGGCGCTACATCCGGCCGATCATGCTGATCCGGGTGGAGCGGACAGGGAAGGAGCAACGGGACAGTGGGCTGATCCACTCGGAAGATGCCCGCGAGTATCTGCTGGAGAAGCTGGGGGCAAAACCGGAGGAGATCCGCATCAAAACGTCGGATGAGGACACGCTGGGCGATGAGGATCTGAAACAGCGAACTTGTGAGGTGCGCTACATCATCACGAAATCCGCGCTGCAAGAGGGGTGGGACTGTCCCTTTGCCTATGTGCTGGCAATCCTGTCGAAGACGACGGCGAATACGGCGCTGACGCAGATGATCGGCCGCATCCTGCGCCAGCCCGACACGCAACTTACGGGCCGGCCGCTGCTGGACGAGTGCTATGTCTTCACTTTCGACCAGGATGTGACCATCGCGGTGGAGGGCGTACGCCGGGGGCTGGAAGAGGAAGGTATGGCGGATCTCGCCTCCCAAGTGCGGCTCTCCACTCCGGGAGCGGCGCGCCGCACGACGCGAAAGGCGGCGGTGGGAAGGCGGGCGGCCTTTGCGAAGCTCCCGCCCATTTTTCTCCCGCGGGTGCTGCACCGGGACGACTCGGTGGAGGACGGTGCCCGTGAGCTGGACTATGAGCGGGATATCCTGGGCCATCTGGATTGGGAGGCTTTCCACTTTCGGCAAGCTCACAATCTGAAGATGACCGAAGACGACAAAGCGACCCGCACGGTGGCAAAGATCAACGTGGCGCAGAAGACGGAAGGCGGCGGGGTGACGCAGGAGCTTTTCCAGGAAACGCTGGCAGAAATGCCCGAGGAAGGGCTGGACATCCCTTTCCTGGTCCGGCAACTGCTCGATGTGATCCCGAACCCGTGGCAGGGGATGCGCATCCTGGGTGACACGCTCGAAGTGCTCCGGGCGCGTGGGGTGACGGAGGAACAGCTCTATACGAACCGGCTCGACCTGATCCGTGAGATGAAACTGGATCTGAAGAAGCAGGTCCATGAGGCGAGCGAGGCGCTATTCCGCGAAAAACTCGGATCGGGGGAGATCACATTCCGCCTGGTGACGAGCAACGACCCCAACCTGAACTGGAAGCTGGCGGAGACGCTGGAGGTGGAACTCAGCGACGATGACGGGTTGCTGAATCGCAAGAATGGCGATCCGATCGAGAAAAGCCTGTTCGAGAAGGTCTTTCGCCGCGACTTCAACGAATTCGAGAAGGAGACGGCGTGGTATCTGGACGGCGAGGCCAGCGTACACTGGTGGCACCGCATCGCGGTGAGTCAGGGCTCCTATGGGCTGCAAGGCTGGCAGAAAAACCGGGTGTATCCGGATTTCCTCGCCTGCATCCATGTCGGGGCGGATGGCAAATACCGCTTTGTGATCCTCGAAACCAAGGGCGAGCACCTGAAAGGGAACGACGACACCGCCTACAAGGAGAAATTGTTCGAGATTTTGACGGAGTTTGCGGCCACGGCGATCCGGGCGGGCGAACTGGTGCTGGGCACCGAGAACGAACAAATGAGCTTCACCATGCTGATGAACGACTCGTGGAAGCAGACGCTGGAGGGTGTGATCCACCCAAAGGGATAGGGCGCTGAAAAGCCGAGGCAAAATCCCGGACCCAACCGGGTCCCTTTATAGTAGGCACCGGGTCGGATCGATCTGCCCGACCAATCAAATGCCGGCGTGCTCGCGGAGGATGCGGTGGATCTCCTGGATGGCGAGGGGACTCTTGTAGGCGCCGTGATCGGTGGGGACGATGATCTCGGAGGCGGCGCCGTCCTGGTGGCTGCTCCAGTATTCGACGACACCGTCGGAGCTGTGCGGGGTGTCGCCTTTGCCCCGGTCGCCGATGATGCTGTGATAGACGACGCCGGGCTTGAAGGGCGAGGTGTCGAGGGCGGAGATCATGGGGGCGCCGGGCTGGAGGCTCTGGACGGCGGTGGCTTTTTTGTGGGGATCGATCTTGTAGGTGACGTTGTTGGCGATCCTGGGATCGAGCAGGTCGGCGGTGGTGTTGATGATCTCGGCGGGGAGGTCGGCGGCGCGGGAAAGGAGCTGGGCGAGTCCTTTGTCGGCGGATTTCGAGCCGCGGTGGGGGGTGGCGATGAAGATGGCTCGGGTGACGCCGGGGTCGGGCTCGAAGTAGACGAGGGGGCGCAGGGCTTCCTTTTTCTCCGGGGCGAGGGGCAACTGGTCGAAGGGGGTATCGCTGAACTGCTGCCAGTAGCGGTCGCCAAAGTCGGTGACGAGGGCGTGGGTGAGGATGCCGCCCATGCTGTGACCGATGGCGACGACGTTGCGCGAGAGGGGGTCGTCGCCGTCGGGATCGTATTGGGCCCGGACGGCGGCCAACTGATCGCGGAAGAGCCTGGCGGACTGGACGAGGGGGAAGCTGGTCGGGTAGGTGAAGACGAGGAACTGGTAGCGGCGGGAGATCTCGGGATCGACCATGATCTCGGGTACGACATTCCGCCAGATGATGGGGACGGAGACGAGGCCGTGGGTGAGGATGATGGGGATGCGATGGGGATCGTAGGGCTCGGTGAGGTAGAGGCCGGCGGCCTGGATGCGCTCGTTGGCTTTGAAGAAGCCGTCGAGGGCGTATTTGGCCTCGCTCTGGCCGTCGAGGATCATGGCGAGGGGGGCGGAGACGTCGGCGGCGAGGGTCCACTCGCGCCCGGCGAGGCGGGCCTCGGGATGGGTGAGGGGATTGCGGATGGACAGGGTGACGAGGCGGCCGCCACCGCTGGTCGGCTGGTCGGTGACGGTATCGAGGGTCAGGGTGACGGGCAGCATGAGGCCGCGCTTGGGATAGAAGCGCATTTCCTCGGCTCGCTCGGGCAATTGCTGGCGCACGCCGACGAGGGCGGCACCGATGCCGTCGCGGGTCCGGCGGACGATGCCTTTTTCCTCGACGGAACCGGCGGCGACGAGGCGGTCGAAATAGTCGGCGGCGTAGGCGGAGTCGCTGGCGACGCGGACTTCGATGGGGGAGCCCTGGCCGGGGAGGAGGACGGGCTCGCCGCTGAGGCGGCGGGGATCGTCGGCCCAGAGTTCGGCGAATCGGGCGAGGGAGCTGTTGTGGAGCTGGAGGAGGGCTTTTTCGGCCTCGGAGCCGGGAATCTCGTCGCGGGAGGCGAGGAGGGCGTGGGCGTCGATGGCGGCGATGAGGTAGCGCGAGGCGGCGTCGTCGGTTTGGCCTTTTTTATCGAGGTTGCGGGCTTCGCCGAGGATCTGGCTGGTGGTATCGGCGAGATCGGCGACGACGGAGAAGGGGGTATCGACGAGGGTGCGGAGGAGTTTGGCGGAGGCGAGGCCGTCGCGGCTGAGTCGCTCGGACTGGGTCTTGACTTTGACGGTGGTGCAGGCCGGCAGCAGGGGCAGGGCCAAGGCAAGCAGGACAGCGGCGGAGGCCGGGCGAACGGACCGGCGGGTGGCGTCGGACGCGGAAACTGGGGAAGTCATGTAGGGTGCGGACAGACGGTGCGGCGCTGGGCGGGCCGGGCGAGAAGGTGCCGGGGATGCCGGGGAAATCAAGGCTCGCCTGTGAAGCAAAAATGTGACGAGCCGGGCGTTCGCGGGACCGAAAAGCGAAAGAAGGCGGGGCGCCACGCGAAGAAGACAGCGCGCGGCGCCCCTATCGCCGCGGCGTGCATTTTGGAACCGTGGAGCATGCCAGCCGCGACAACAAGCTGATGCTAGCGGGGTTATTCCGTGAGTCAACCGGCGATTCGATCCCGCAATGAGGGGATATCTGCCAACCGGCCCCTTCCATGGTGGGGATGGGGCCAGCGGCAACGCCTGGAGGAGGCGGGGGGAGATTTACTTTCCGGAAGTCTTGTTTTTCTGGATCGCCCCGTAGACGAGCAGCAGGATGATGGCGCCGCCGGTGGACAGGAGGATGCTCCAGAGGTCGAAGGACTGCACTTTGCTCCACCCGAGCATCTGGCCGAGGTAGCCGCCGATCAGGGCGCCGGCGATGCCGATGAGGATGGTGACGAAGAGACCGCCGGGTTGTTTGCCGGGAAGGAGGAATTTCGCGAGTGCGCCGGCGACGAGGCCGAGAATGATCCAAGTGAAGAAACTCATGGGATTGCAGGGTGAGAGGTGAACGCGGGAGGGTGGATGAGAAAGCCGCGGGGCGGCCGACGGCGAACGGCGCCATCGGGAAGTCATCATAGGCGCCATCGGCGGGCGAAGGCGAACCGAAACTGGCGGGTCCGGCGACTTTTTTCAGATGCCGACGCTCCACAGGGGAAAACCAAAGGAGGGGAAGGAGCGGAGAGTCGACTCTCTCGCAGCTTCCCCGCGACAGCCGGGGGACTACCACACCGGCTGACGCGGTTCAGCTTGCAGAGCTTCGCAGCGACCGACAAGAGGAACCGAATTTGTCGACCGCCACGAAAATTTTCCAGGGGGGGAAAGTGTTTCAGTCGCCTTGCTAAGCCGTCTTGGGTCCCAGTTTTTTGGTTGGAGCCCTGAGGGCGCAGACGCGGCGTCTGTATGGTCACGATATTACGGTTTCGAAGGGACAAAAACTATCCACTTTCCGAAAAAATGACGAAAGTGTTTTCCGGTCTTCCCCTGTAAGGCGATTTACGCTAGTTTCGTCTCTGGAACAGACCACCCCGCGTCTCGCGTGAATGCCTTGAAACCCCAGATCCAACGCGTCGATATTCGCGAATACGACCCGGAGCACTTCCGTTCGGTGGTCGATGGGGCGGACTTGGAACACACGTTTCTGGCTCCGGGCTTGTGCACGGCGACGGTTTACCGGGTGCAGACGGCGCGTCTGGCGATGGATTCGGGGCTGTATCGGTTTCCGGTGGGGACGAGCGGGGCTTTCGCACCGGGTCGTATCAGTATTGGTTTCACCTGGGGGCATGCTTCGGAGTCGTGGGTAAATGGCTTTGAGACCAATGCCACGCGGTTGGTGATCTTTTCCGAAGGCAGCGACCTGATGTATCGGGCGCAACAGGAGACGGGGTGGACGGTGATCGGCATCAACCGCCAGCAACTTCAGGAGCAGGCGATGAAGTCGCTCGGCAGGGAGCTGTTGCTGCCGGATCTGGGAACGATCGGGCTGAATGTGCCCATGGAATTGCTGGATCGGCTGGTGAAGGGGGTGTTGTCATCGGGAGATCATCTGCGGGAGCGACCGGGCGACATGGGCATCGTCGATCAGCAGATCGTGCAACTCTGTGTGGAGCTGATCGCCGCCGGTGAGTCGGAGCGGGGAGGCGATGTGGAGCGCCGGGCCAGGGATCGCTTTCAGACCATCCGCCGGGCGGATCAGGCGATGCGTCACCTGATCGGCAGCGGCTACTCGAGCGACCGGCTGTGCCGCTCGATCGGTGTGACGGAGCGGACGCTGCAGTTGGTCTTCAAGGAGAGCTTCGGGGTGAACCCAAAGGCGTGGTTCCATCGGATCGCCCTGAGCCGCGCGCATGTCGCCCTGTTGACCCGTCCGTATCACAAGGGACTCGTCACCGAGGTGGCGCTGGACTTCGGCTTCGAGCATTTCGGTCGCTTTTCGCAGTCCTATCGCGAGCTGTTCGGGCGCTCGCCGTCCGAGACGGTGCGGTCGCGGTATGGCGGAGGCCTTTCCGCGGGGTGAGCCGGGTGGGCGGAATTGGGGGATTGAAAGCGCGGGCGAAATCGATCAGGATGGCGGTCGATCACCATGAAACCGCTGCTTATTCTGATTTCGCTGGCTTTCACCCTGGCCGCCGTCCCATCCTGGTCCGCGGAGGCGGATGCCGAGGGATTTGTGCCCCTGTTCAACGGGCGTGACCTGACGGGCTGGGATGGCGATCCGCGATTGTGGGAGGTGAAGGACGGCATCGTCACGGGAACATGCACGGGTCCGGATCAGCTCGCCCACAACAGCTTTCTCATCTGGCGGGGCGGCACGGTGGCCGATTTCGAGCTGCGGGTGGTGATCCGGGTGATCGGAGACAACAACTCGGGCATTCAATACCGGAGCCGCGAGATCCCGGAGGTGGGCCAGTGGGCGATCAGCGGATACCAGTGCGACATTCACCCGGCTGTCGAGCATCTTGGGATGACGTATGAGGAAAAGGGGCGGGGCATTTTCGGGCTCAACGGAAAGAAGGTGCTGCTGGACCCGGCAGGGGCGCTGTGGCAGCTCTCGGAGCATGAGCCGGTGCGGGCGGATGTATCGCAATGGACGGAGGTGAGCATTCTCGCCCGGGGCAACCGGCTGGTTCACCGGATCAACGGGCAGATCACTTCGGAACTGACCGATCACCACGAGGCGGGCCGGGCGATGGAAGGGCTGCTGGCGATCCAGTTGCACCGGGGCAATGCGAACCGGGTGGAAATCCGCGATCTGCGCCTGAAGCGGCTGGAGAAGGCCGAGATCCTGGCTTTCGACGAAGCCACTCTGCCCGCGGGAGCGAAAAAGATCGAGCGTCCGCGCACCTCACGTCCGCAAGGCACGGGGCCAGTCGTTCCTCCCAAAAAATAGGCGGCTCCCGGAATTGATTTTCAACCCATCGACCCAGAACCACCACCTGACTATGAGACTGCCCCGCCTCTTTCTTCCGCTGATTGCCCCGCTCCTTGCCACTTCGACCCTGGCTGCGGAGTCGCCGCCGAATGTGATCTATATCATGGCGGATGAGCTGGGCTACTACGAACCCGGTTTCAACGGAGGCGGCACCATCGCGACTCCGAATCTCGATCGCATGGCGGCGGAGGGCATCCGGTTCACCAACTTGCTGGCGGGCTCGTCGGTCTGCGCGCCGACGCGATGCTGCTTCCTGACCGGCAAGCACAGCGGCCACACCTCGGTGCGGGTGAATGGTGGTGGCACCCCGCTGCGGGAGGGGGAAACGACGATCGCCTCGATGCTGAAGCCGCTGGGCTATGCGACGGGTGGCTTTGGGAAATGGGGCAATGGCGGGCGTGACAGCACGGGCGTCCCGGAGCGGCAGGGCTTTGACGTGTTCTTCGGCTACTACGATCAGGTCCACGCCCACACCTACTACCCGCCCTACCTGATCCGAAACAGCGAGGAGGTGCCCCTGGCCGGCAACAATGGTGGCTCGGCGGGGCAGACCTACTCGCAGTATGAGATTCACCGCGCGGCGATGGATTTCATCCGTTCCAATGCCAAAGGACCGTTTTTCGCCTATCTGCCCTACACGCCGCCGCACGGGAATTTCGACATCCCGGACAGCGATCCGGCCTGGGCGCTCTACCGGGATCGCCCCTGGCCCGAGCCGGCGCGCCGCTATGCGGCGATGGTCGGGATGCTCGACCGTCAGGTGGGCGAGGTGCTCGCGCTACTCAAGGAGCTGGGCATCGACGGGCGGACCCTGGTGTTTTTCAGCGGAGACAATGGCGGGGCCGACTACTTCGTCACTCCGGAGCATCCGCGGGGAGTCCACGGCGCCAACAAACATCCGCAGACTGGCGTGGAATACCGGGGCAAGAAAGGCACGCTCTACGAGGGCGGTCTGCGAGTGCCCTTCATCGCCCGGTGGCCGGGGCGGATCGAGGCGGGGCAGGTGACGGATCATCTGGGCTATTTTCCCGACATCCTGCCGACGGTCGCCGAGGTGGCCGGGGCGAAAATGCCGGCGGATATCGACGGCATCTCGATCCTGCCGACCTTGTTGGGTCAGGAGGGGCAGCGGCAGCATGACTTTCTCTACTGGGAGATGGGCCAGCAGGTGGCCATCCGACAGGGCTCATGGCGGGCGGTGAAGCCGCGGCAGGCCTGGGAACTCTACGATCTCTCCACCGATCCGTCGGAGGCGCGCGATGTCGCCGCGGAGAAGCCGGAGATCCTCGCCCGGCTGGTGGCTTTGGCCGAAAAGGCGCATACGCCGGCGGTGGAGGGGACTTTCTCCCGCACCGATCGCCATGAACGGGACCGCCGGGCCAAGACGGGGCAACAGGACAATCCAGATGCCCCGGATCCTCTGACGGGGGCCAAGAAAAAGGGCCGGAAGTCCGCCGCTGTCATGCCGAACGAAGGCATGCTGCCCACGAAAGATTGGAAAATCGTGCGGGTGAGCAGTGAGAACAGCGGCAATGGAAAATACGCCGCGAATGCGATCGATGGCGATGCGGAGACGGTGTGGCATTCCCGTTTCAGCCCCGACAAAGCCGGGCCGCCACACGAGTTGACGATCGATCTCGGGTCGGACCGAACCGTGAGCGGCTTCGTCTATCTGGGACGACAGGACGGCGGCTGGAATGGCGCGGCCGACGAGGTGGAGTTCGCCGTCAGCCAGACGCCGGACGATTTTCCACCCCCGGTGGCTAAGGCCCGTCTCGGCAAGAACCGCGAGCCGCAGACGGTCGCGTGTCCGCCCACCCGGGGGCGCTATGTGATGCTGCGGGTGCGGTCGGATCACAGCGGCGGCGATTTCGCCTCGGCGGCGGAGATCGGGGTGC
Source organism: Verrucomicrobiales bacterium (assembly GCA_016795505.1). Lineage (GTDB taxonomy): Bacteria > Verrucomicrobiota > Verrucomicrobiia > Verrucomicrobiales > DEV007 > JAEUHH01. Next base: position 11,985 of record JAEUHH010000053.1, read on the forward strand.
GGGGCGAGTGAGCCTGCTGGCGCCGGGAGAATGACGGGCTATCTTGCGGCCTTCATGCCGTCCCCAGCCCGTTCCAGACCCTCGCAACCGACCGAATTGCTCGCCCCGGCGGGCAATTGGGAGTGCGCGCGTGCGGCGGTGGCCAATGGAGCCGATGCGATCTACTTCGGCCTGACGCGGTTCAATGCCCGCATCCGGGCGGAAAATTTCACGGAGGAGGACCTCCCGGAACTGATGGCGTATCTGCACCGCCACGGGGTGCGTGGCTTGGTGGCGTTCAACACGCTGATTTTTCCCCGCGAACTGGAGGCCGCGCGCGAGCAGTTGCGGCGGCTCCACGAAGCCGGCGTGGATGCGATCATCGTCCAGGATCTCGGGCTGGCGAGTCTGGCCCGTGCCACGGTGCCGGATCTGGCTCTGCATGCCTCGACCCAGATGACGATCACCTCGCCGGAGGCACTGGAGTTCGTGAACCGCCACTTCCAACTGGATCGGGCGGTGATCGCGCGGGAAAATTCGCTGCGGGAGATCCGCCTGTTCCGGGCCACGGAGCCGGGGGCGGTCCCGCTGGAGACCTTCGTCCACGGCGCACTGTGTGTGGCCTACTCGGGGCAGTGCCTGACCAGCGAATCGCTGGGCCAGCGCAGCGCGAACCGGGGCGAATGCGCGCAGGCCTGCCGCATGACCTATGACCTGATCGTCGACGACGAGCCGGTGGATCTCGGCGACCGGCGCTATCTTCTGTCGCCCCAAGACCTTGCGGGGATCGACCAGATCCCGGCGCTGCTGGAGGCGGGCGTGACGAGTTTCAAGATCGAAGGACGGCTGAAATCTCCCGAGTACGTGGCCGCCGTGACGCGGGTCTATCGACGGGCGCTGGACGAAGCCGGCTATCGGGCGACGCCGCGGGATCGCTACGAACTGGAGATGGCATTTTCCCGCGGCCTGTCCTCCGGCTGGCTGGAAGGGATCGACAATCAGTCGCTCGTCCATGCCCGGTTCGGGAAAAAGCGGGGAGCCTACATCGGCGAAATCGCCGCGGTGGGGCCCGACTGGGTCGAGGTCGAGGCGCGGGTGCCGGTGAAAAACGGAGACGGCGTCGTTTTCGACACCGGCGGCGATACCGAGCGGGAGCAGGGCGGACGCATCTACGAGATTCAGGGGCGGCGGCTGTTTTTCCAGCGGGGCAAGCTGGACACGCGGCGGTTGCGGCGCGGCCACCGGCTGTGGAAGACGGACGATCCCCAGTTGAATGCCGAACTGCGCAAGACCTGGCAATCCGGCGAGCGCCGGGCCATCAAGCGGAGCGCGGTGCGGTGGACCTTTTCCGGTCGGGCGGGGGAGCCGGCGCGGCTGCGGGACGATGCCAGCGGGCTCGAGGTGACCTCGGAAATTGCCCTCGCCGTGGCCGAAAAGCGTCCGCTCACGGCTGAGTATCTGCGTCAACAGCTCGGGCGTCTGGGAGACACGGAGCTGGAGTTGGAATCATTGACCACGGAGCTGGACGGCGGGTTGATCCTGCCCGTCAGCGAGTTGAACCGCCTGCGCCGCGAGTTGGCGGGCCTGCTGGCTGGCTTGCCGGCTGAGTCGGCGCCGTGCCGGATCATCGAGGTGCCCTGGTCCGATCTGATGCCGCCCCGCCGCGAGCCGGCGGAGCGCGATCCGGTGCTCTGGGTGCTGTGCCGCACCGAGGGGCAGATCGAGGCGGCGCTGGAGGCGGGTGTGGGCCGGATCTACGCCGACTTCGAGGACCTGCGCCGCTACGGGGCGGCGGTCGAGCGGGTGCGTCAGGCCGGCGGCGCGGAGATTTTCCTGGCGACGCCGCGGATTCAAAAAGCTGGAGAGTTGGGCCTGTTCAAGACGGTGGAGCGCGCCGCGCCCGACGGCGTGCTGGTGCGGAATCTCGGTGGGGTGGGCTATTTTCCGGGGCGCGGGCTGAAACTGGCGGGCGATTTTTCCCTGAATGTGGCGAATCCGGTCAGCGCCGCCTTTTTCCAGGAGCAGGGGCTGGAAACCCTGACGATCTCTTATGATCTCGACATCGGGCAGGTGCTCGACCTGCTGGCGATGGCGTCGCCCGACGGCTTCGAACTCACGCTGCACCAGCACATGCCGATGTTTCACATGGAGCACTGCGTGTTTTGCGCCTTTCTCTCGACCGGGAAGGATTTCCGCGACTGTGGTCGGCCCTGTGACCGGCACGAGGTGAAGATGCGCGACCGGGTGGGCCAGCTCCACGTCCTGAGCGCGGACACGGGCTGCCGGAATACGCTGTTCAACGGCCGGGCGCAAAGCGGGGCGCGCTTCCTTTCCGATCTGACAGGGTCTGGTCTCCGATCATACCGGGTTGAACTGTTGCGGGAGACGCGCGAGGAGGCGGTGCGGACGATCCGGATCTATCAGGATCTGCTGGCCGGGCGGGTATCGGCGGAAGAGCTGTGGGAGGTGCTGCGGGTGGAGTCGCGCCTGGGGGTGACGGAGGGCACGCTGGCCGGGGTGGGGCGGTGAGCACGCAAGGAAGACGGCGATGACGATCACGCGTTTTGCCCCGAGTCCCTCCGGCCTGCTCCATCTGGGGCATGCCTACTCGGCCCTGTTCGCCGAGGCGTCGGCGCGCCGGGATGGGGGGCGGTTTTTGCTGAGGATCGAGGATATCGACTTCACGCGCTGTCGTCGGGAGTTCGAGGAGCGGCTGATGGAGGATCTCGGCTGGCTGGGACTGGTCTGGGAGCAGCCGGTGAGGCGTCAGTCGGAGCATCTGGATGCGTATGCGGCGGTGGCGGACACCTTGCGGTCGCGCGGCCTGATCTATCCCTGTTTTTGCACCCGGCGGGACATTCTGCGCGAGATCGAGCAGGCCGGCGGGGCGCCTCAGGAGGGGGCCGAGGGGCCGCTCTATCCGGGGATTTGCCGGGGCCTGAGCGAGGACGAGCGATCCGCACGGCTGGCCGCGGGAGAGGGACATGCCTGGCGGCTGGATCTGGCCAAGGCGTTGGAAACGATCGGTCCTGAGCCGCTGGTGTGGCGGGATCTCGGCCGTGGCGAGATCGTGGCACAGCCGGAGCGGTTGGGCGATGCGGTGCTTGTGCGCAAGGACATCGGCACCAGCTATCACGTGGCGGTGGTGTGGGACGATGCCTTGCAGGGAGTGACGCGGGTGACGCGGGGCGAGGATCTGTGGGAGTCGACCCATCTGCACCGGGTCTTGCAGGCGCTGCTGGGGCTGCCGGTGCCGGAGTATCATCACCATGGGCTGATCCGCGACGAGTCGGGCCGGCGACTGGCCAAACGGGACGAAGCCGAGCCGCTGGGCGCCCTGCGGGAGGCGGGAGCCTCTCCGGAGTCGGTGCGGGCGCGGCTGGGCTTTGGGGAATGAGCCGGGCGGGCGGGGCATTTTTGGCAGACGCCGCCTTGCGCGTGCCGGGAAGCTGTGGTTGTCTCGGCGGATGAGTGAATCCAACCAAAAGCCCGCTATCGAAGACATCCGCATCACCCTGAAGACCGAAAAAGGCGACATCGAGGCCACGATGTTCTCCTCCCAGGTGCCGCTGACGACGGCGAATTTCCTGAATCTGGCGCAGCGCGGCTATTACGACGGCATCACCTTCCACCGCGTCATCGCGAAGTTCATGATCCAGGGCGGCGACCCGACCGGCACGGGTATGGGTGGGCCGGGCTACAAATTCGAGGATGAATTCAAGCCGGCGCTGAAGCACAGCAAGGCGGGTATTTTCTCGATGGCCAATGCGGGGCCGCGCACGAATGGCAGCCAGTTTTTCATCACCCATGTGCCGTGTCCGCATCTGGATGGGCGCCACTCGGTCTTCGGCGAAGTGACCAAGGGCCAGGAAGTGGTCGATACCATCGCCAAGGGCGACAAGATCACCGGCATCGAGATCCACGACTCGACCGACGCGCTGTTCGCTGCCATGGCGGATCGCATCGCCGAGTGGAACAAGAAGCTGGGCTGAGCCACACCCCGTCGCTGCTGCCATGAGCGAGCCGGTCTATCAGGTCATCGGCGACGCGGCCGAGGTGGCGGAAAATCGCGGCAAAGCCTACATCGTCGATGGGGTGCAGATCGCGGTGATCCGCCACGGGGGCCGGCTCCATGCGATGGATGAATTTTGCACCCACGCGGATGCCTCGCTGGCTTTCGGCATCGTGAAGGACGGCTGCGTGGCCTGTCCTTGGCACTATGCCGAGTTCGATCTGGAGACGGGCGCCGCGAAATCACTGCCGGCCGTGAAACCCGTCCGGATTTTTCCGGTGCGGGAAACGGCGGACGGCAAAATCGAGGTGGCGATCGGCGGTGGCGACGCCTGAGCGCGGGCAGGCGACTCAGGTCAGGATTTTTTGCGCGCGTCGTCGGGGTCCGGCTCGTTGTTGGTGGCCGTTTTCTCCAAATCCTCGACCCAGCGCAGGCTGAAGGCGCCGACTCTCTCGGGGATCGGATCCATGTGGGGATTGGGCTTCACCGGCGGGGGTTCGTCTTTGAGGATGTGGGCGGGGTCAGCGACGAGGGAGCTGAAGCCGCCGATCTGGGGCTGCTGCGTCATGCAGGCGGGCAGGGTGACCAGCAGCAGCGAGGCGCTGAGCAGCCGGGGCAGGGTAGGGGACAGGCGTGGGTGTGAAGGGGCAGGCATGGAGTGAGAATGAGGCAGGTGGCAGGGATCAGGCAAAGTAGGTGTCTTCGTGCGAATAGGGCGGCGCGCAACAGCAAAGAAAGCGGAGGCCGGTTCCGTCGGCGTCAGCGACAATCTGGTGCCACGCGCCGGGAGGAATCAAAATGCCGTCGCCGGGCCTGACGGCCTGGGTTTCCCCGTCGATCTCCATGAGTCCCGCGCCCTCGAGGATGAAGTAGATCTCCTCGGCGAGGCGGTGGTAATGCCGCTGGGTGGCTCCTCCGGCGGGCAGGCGGGCCTCGGCGAGGCTCTGGTGGGCCACCGGGGCGTTGGTACGGTCGAGAATGCTCCGGATGGTGGAGCCATCGGCCGTGGTGAAGGCCGTCTGTCGATCGAGGGACTGAATCGTCATGGAAAAAAGGCGGGAGGACTTCAGCACGGAATGTCCCGTTGCCGAAAATCGCGCCAACGCTAAGATGACTCGCACGATGAGCAACGACAATCTCCCGGAACTTCACCATCGGCGGCCTGCGAAGCGTTTTCTGGCAGTCTGGCTGCTGGGCGGGGCGCTGCTGGCGGTGGCGGCCCTGCTGGCCGTGATCGATTGGACGGACAGCGGCGAAGCAGTACGCCGGCGGCTGGCGGCCTGGATCTATCCTCCGGCCGCTGCGGCTGCCAAGGCGGCGCCGAGCCAGTCGCCCCAAACGGTGGAGCGGGTCGTCGAGAAGATCGTGGAAGTGCCGAAGATCGTCGAAGTGGAGAAAAAGGAGCCGCTGCCGAGCCGCCATGTGCCGCGCAAGGCGATCGATACAGTGGAGTTGTGGAACGGGCTGTCGGTGACTTCGGCAATCCAGACCAGCGAGGGCGCCCACGCGACCGCGGAGCGGGCCAGTGAGGCGAGCTTTCAACTGCAACTGGCCATGAATCTCTCGATTCCAAAAGCCAACCAAAGTCTGGAGGAGCTTTCGCGGCTGAATCCGGATCTGCCCAAGATCCTGCCCTCGCTGGGGCGGATGCTGGAGACCGCGAAGGTGTCCCCGTTTTACCACGCTCTCTACGAGGCCAAAGCCAAGCGTCTTCAGCAAACGCTGACCCGGTTGGATCGCATCTTGTCTCGTCATAATTTTTACGATTGCGAGACGGTGCTGGAATTAACACATCCCGAAACCGGACAACGGGCCCTGCTGATCCAGAGTGAGATGGATGTCGTCAGTGATGGTTCGGATGGCGATCGCTGGCCGGAATTGGATGATTACATCTCCATGTCGGACAACTACCGCTACTCGACCAGCTATGCCTGGCCGAAGACGTCGTCGACGCCCAATCCGCTGCTCGCGCCCCGCGAGGCGGAGCTGAAAGCCAAGCAGGAACGGTTTGCGGTGCCGGGGTTGAGCATCGAGGAAAATCGCGAGCTGCGCACGAGGATCGATCAGCTCACCATCGAGGTGAACGAGATGAAGGCGCGCAGCTTTCTGATAGCCGAGGCCGATCCGTTCGTGGTCATCCCGTTGTCCATGCTCGGGCGGCGCGACGAGACGCCTTTCGGGCCTCAGATTGGAGATTACGCCGTGGTCATTTACGGTGGCAAAGTATTCCCGGCCATCGCCGGCGATGCGGGGCCGACTTTCCAGGCGGGTGAGGCCTCGCTGCGGTTGGCCAAGGCTCTCAATGACAAAGCCGGTGTATACAATCGGCCGGTTAGCGACCTGGAGGTCACCTATCTGGTCTTCCCCGGCTCGGCTGAAGCCGAACGCAGTGCCCCCGATCTGGAAAAATGGCGCCTGGCCTGCGAGCGGCTGATCAACGGGCTCGGCGGGCTCGGCGAGGGCTACGCCCTGCACCAGTGGGAGGATCTGATCGCCAAAAAGCGCGCTGCCGCCGCTGCCGAGCCGGTCGATGCGCCTGCCGTGGCGCCGCCGGCGGATCGTCCCGCCCTGCCGGCCGAGGCGAAAAAGGCTCCGTGAGATGGACTGGGGCGCCGGTCACCTGGGGAGCGGCGGTCGCCCCGCTGCTGTGGCGCCCGAGGCTGGCTATCCGGCTTGAGTATGGAAATGGCGCGTCGGTATCCCCGCTGTTTCGGAAAGTGGATACCGCATTCGGAAACTGGATAGGTTGCCCTCCGGGGGTGGCTGATTGGGAGGCACCTGCCGGGGATGCTGGGGTGGCCCTTCGGGAAAAAAAGCCCGGACCCCCCAATTGAGAGAGGTCCGGGCTGTTGATGGTTCGCAAGTCAGAGAGACAGGACCGTGGCGAGAGGAGATACCAGTGCTCGGGCCTGTCCCGGTTGACTCATTTGGCCTTTTCTTCAGCCGCGCGGCCCTTCAGAATCTGGGCGCGCCAGGCGACGGCGGACTTCACGGCCTTTTCGTAGCCGAGCTTGTCGACGGAGAACTTGCGGTTCACCGCCTTGCCGAGAGCCTGCCGGGCGGTCACGGTGATGACCTTGCGGCGCTTGCCAGACTTGTTGGTGTATTCAGTGAGCGACACGCCCAGGTGACCGGTGTTGGTCCGGGGCGAGCGCTTGATCTTCCACAGCGGCTTGGCGAATTTCGCCATGCTGGAAAGCAGTTCGTCGCGGTGTTCCTTCGCCTCCTCGAGGGCGTTGCGCTTGCCACCGTGCATGCGATCACTGAAGAGCTTCGTCTTCAGGACGCCGCCGCGGCGCACGTGCACCTGCCAGCCGTGGGTCTTGACGGAATCAATCCGCTTGATGTTCTTGATCGACAGCTTGTTGCGAATTCTCTTCGCAGGAGCTGCCGCCGGTTTCTTTGCGCTTTTCTTCGTTGCCATATCCAGGGGTAGTTTATGGTTTGATTGACGGAGAGGAAAAGGATCGCTGGAGGAGGATGGCAATTCTCCACCTAATTCGTTGCCTGAGCCATCGGTTCCAAGGAGGCCCGGCAGGGAAGGATTGCCTTCAGATTTGTTTGGTTTGGTAGCATCGTGTTTGACCGAGCGACCGGAGTTACGCCTTGCGGCACCGATCGGTTTCTTTTTTGGTCGGTAAACCCAATCAACTGGCAGATTATCTCATCGATAGCTCAGGATGCCAGAAAAAAGTTCGTCAACGAACGATTTTACGATAACAACTGACCCCGACCGTCCAGACTGCCATGGGGGAGCCGTTGCCAAACCCCGCGGTAAGACGCGCAGCAGTGCCGGAGCCGATCAACCATTCCTTGCCTGCAAGGACAAATGGGGCGAAAAACTGGAAATTATGACACTTTGCACCTCCGACTCTGCCGATGGATTTCGTTCGGGACGCATTGCCGCCATCGAGGCGGGCGGGACCAAAGTCGTTTGTGCCTATGGTCGGGGGCCCGACGAGGTCTGGGCGCGCGTCCGTATCCCGACGACCACTCCAGACGAGGTCATGCCGGCGCTGGTGGACTTTTTCCGCTCCGCCTTTGCCGCTCATGGAGAGCCGGATGCCTTTGGGGTGGTGACCTTTGGACCGGTGGATCTGCGCGATCCCGCGTCGGGGAGCTATGGGTCCATCATGAAGACACCGAAGCCCGGTTGGGAGGGAGTCCATTGGTTGTCTCCCCTGCGCGCCGCCTTTCCCGGCGTGCCGATGGTGGTGGACACCGATGTGAACGGAGCTGCCCTGGGGGAGATGACCTGGGGAGTGGGGCGGGGGATTTCCTCGATGGTCTATCTGACGGTGGGAACTGGTATCGGAGGTGGCTTGGTCGCCGAAGGCCGGCCGGTACACGGGCTGCTTCATCCGGAGATGGGCCACATGCGGATACCGAGGGAGTTGGCTGACCGGCAGGCCTTCGCGGGGAACTGTCCGTTTCACGGCGACTGCCTGGAGGGGCTCGCATCAGGACCCGCCATCGAGCGGCGGTGGGGGAGACCGGCCGGGGAGCTGCCCGACGATCATCCCGCCTGGGACGCCGTGGTCGATGCCATGGCTTGGGCCTGTGTGAATCTCGCCTGCATCGTCTCGCCGCAGCGCATCGTCATCGGAGGTGGGGTGTTTCAGCGGGAATCCCTCTTTCCCGCCCTGAGAAACCTGGTGCGGCAGCGGCTGGCGGGATACATCGATGTCCCCGAGATCGTCGACCACATCGATCGCTACATCGTGCCGCCCGATTTGGGTCAGGATGCCGGGCTCTTTGGCGCCATGGCACTGGCGCATCGCGAACGGGCCGCGCGGTCCTGATTCCGGGCCAAAATCGATCCGGTCGCGAGCGATGGCGGTTGCGAAAACCGCCGCGGTGGTGTTAGACACTTCTTTCCCCCGATTCCGCCGGCCGTTCGCGACCGGGTCCGGGCAGAGGGGGAGAAAGTCCACCCCGGTGGGCTTTTCGGATCCGTCCTCCCGACCATGAATCTCGACCGATCGACCCTGAATTTCCTCAACGCCTTTCCGGAACCCATCAAGCGGGAGGGCCAGCGCCTGCACGACGAAGGGGCGGTCGCGGAAATACACGGCAATCACCTCATCATCAAAGGCAGGATCGAGGACGCGGGTTGGGCCTGCCAGACCACCCTGCGGTTGCAGGGGAATGAATGGATCGGCGAGACCAGCGCCGGCGGAGAGAGCGGCCGCGCGGCCCTCTACGCCACCATGCTGGAGCGCATCGCGCGGTCCGGCGACCTGCCCGAGGCACCGGCGGATCTCGGCGAACGCTCGCTGACCGAAGTGGTCGAGGAAAAACTGCGGCGCTCCCTCACCGGCATCGAGGATGAGCTGCTGGGCAAGTTGGAGAAGCGCTTCCGCCGCTTCGAACTGGAGAAGCAGATCTTCGACCTCGACCTCGTCCGGCTGCATCCCCGGTGGCCCGTCGAGACCTACGACCCCCTCACCGATTTGTGGCCCGAGCCACCCGCGAATGTCATCGAATTCTGGAACTACATCGCCTACGCCTTCCGGAAGAAAAACCTCGACCTCCCGCCATTCCTCGAGCCCATCACCGACCACGCCTGGGCTTCCGAGCGCATGGCCCGGTGGGAGCATGAACGCGAGATCAGCGAGTGGCGCTACACCGTCGATGCCTTCGACAGCCGCCCGCCCGACGATGGCATTGAGACCGTCGAGTTCCGCCTGCGCATCAGCTCCCGCGAAGCCCGGCTGATGTGGCGTCGCGAGGGGGGGAGCGCCTTTCATCGCGTCAATGACAGCGCCGATTTCGAACGCCTCCACGACCGCTATCTCAGTGGCGGCCTGCGCATGAGCGCCGCCTCCGACCTGTTGTGGAGCAAATTCCTGCGCGCCGCAGCCGATGATGACGCCGACGACGGCGGGCTCAGCCTCGACCGGCCCGAGAATGGCCGCCTGCTCAATCGCCTGCTCCACCAGCCCGAGGTGGTGCCCAGCGTCGTCACCCTCGACGAGACCCCATTCCGTTTCGCCGCGCAGCCACTGCGCTGGGTTTGCCGGCCCGATTCCCTCGGCTCCGACGATTTGGAAGTCCAGCTCGTCACCGGCGAGGGCGAAGACGTCACCCACCAGCTTCGCCTGCTGCCCGGCGAGGAAAATCTCTACCTCTCCGACGAGACCGTCTTCCGCGGGCCCGTCTTTTGGCGTCAGGGCGAGCCCTGGGTGGAGCCCCGCTACGTGCTGCCCCGCGCCGTCGTCGAGACCGAAGCCGGCGTCACCTTCCTCGGCCGCCTCGGCGCCAATATCCCCGAGTCCCTGCGCGCCCGCATCCGCGACGAGGCGCTCGCCGTCCGCCTCATCCTCCGGCTCAGCCAGACCGCCACCGTCGGCGCCAGCGAGCACATGCTCATCGAGGCCATCGCCACCAATCCCCAGGGCACCCGCGAGGAGCGGCTCGTCCGCGAAGGCTGGGAGATCGTTCGCCGCCAGGACGACCTGGAGGAGGCCATCTACCGCTACGACCGCGGGCTCCTGCACCGCCTGCCCGCCCTGCTCGCCCCCATGCAGCCGGCCTGGGATGCCAATGTCGCCGCCTGGCGCTGCCGCGTCGGCAAAAATTTCCCCGAGCGCTACGCCGCCTGGCGCGAGAGCCTGCCCGCCGACATCACCATCGAGGCCGATGCCGACCTCGCCACCCTCGATGCCGCCCCCGTCGAGGCGTCCGTCACCTTCGAAGTCGTCAATCAGGAGATCGACTGGTTCGACCTCAAAGTCGTCGTCAACGTCGACGGCCTCGACCTCAGTCAGGAAGAAATCCGTGCCCTCGTCGCCGCCCGCGGCGATTTCGTCCGCCTCGAGCGCGGCGGCTGGCTCCGGCTCCGCATGAATCTCAGCGACGAGCAGCGCACCGCCGTCAGCCGCATCGGCATCGATCCCTACGACCTCTCCGGAGAGACCCATCGCATGCACGCCCTGCAGCTCGCCGAGCCCATGGCCCGCGAAGTTTTCGATGCCCGCGCCTGGGAGCGCATCAGCACCCGCGCCTCCCAGATGCTGCTCGAGGTCGCCCCGCCCCAGCCCGAGGGCATCGCCGTCACCCTGCGGCCCTATCAGGTCGAGGGCTTCCACTTCCTGTCCTACCTCGCCGCCAACCGCTTCGGCGGCATCCTCGCCGACGACATGGGCTTGGGGAAAACCATCCAGAGCCTCACCTGGATCCTCCACCTCCGCTCCCAGGCCGGCGCCCAGCCACCGCCCGCCCTCGTCGTCTGCCCCAAGTCCGTCCTCGATGTCTGGGCCGCCGAAGTCCGCAAAGCCGCCCCCCGGCTCCGCGTCCAGGTCCTCCGCAACCGCGCCGACCTCGACATCGCCTTCGTTTCCAAAAACCTCGACCTCCTCGTCATCAACTACGCCCAACTTCGCGGCGCCGCCGACGATCTCCTCTCCATCGAGTGGCTCGCCGTCATCCTCGACGAAGGCCAGCAGATCAAAAACCCCGATTCCCAGGCTGCCAAAGCCGCCCGCCAACTCCAGGCCCGCCACCGGCTCGTCCTCACCGGCACCCCCATCGAGAATCGCCTCCTCGACGTGTGGAGCCTCATGGCCTTTGCCATGCCCGGCATCCTCGGCGACCGGAAATACTTCCGCGACCGCTTCGACCGCCGCCGCGACGGCCAGTCCCACACCCGGCTCACCGCCCGCCTGCGCCCCTTCCTCCTCCGGCGTACCAAAAGCGAAGTGGCCACCGACCTCCCCCCCAAGACCGAGGAGGATGTCTTTTGCAACCTCGAGTCCCGACAGGGCGACCTCTACCGCGCCGAGCTCGAGCGCATCCAGAAAATCCTCCTCGGCATCGAGAGCGACGACGCCCTGCGGCGGAACAGTTTCGTCATCCTCCAGGGCCTCATGCGCCTGCGGCAGATCTGCTGCCACCCCGGCCTCCTCGACCCCAAGCTCCTCACCGAGACCAGTGCCAAGATGTCGGCCCTGTTTTACCTGCTCGACCAACTCAAGGAAGAAGGGCACAAAGTCCTCGTCTTCAGCCAGTTCGTGTCCATGCTCGACATCATCCGCGACCGGCTCGCAGAGGAGGGGCGCCCCTACTCCTACCTCACCGGCCAGACCAAAAACCGGCAGGAAGTCATCGAGGACTTCCAGACCACCGACGAGGCCAAAGTCTTCCTCCTTTCCCTCAAAGCCGGCGGCAGCGGCCTCAATCTCACCGCCGCCAGCTACGTCGTCCTCTACGATCCCTGGTGGAATCCCGCCGTCGAGACCCAGGCCATCGACCGCTGCCACCGCATCGGTCAGGAGAGCAAAGTCATCGCCTACCGGCTCCTCGTGAAAGACAGCATCGAGGAAAAAATCCGCCTCCTCCAGCAGCAGAAGCGCGCCATGATGACCGGCGTCCTCGGCGAGGAAGGCTTCGCCCGCAACCTCCGCCGCGAAGACCTCGCCTTCCTCTTCAGCACCGAAAACATCGACCCCTGAAAAGGCCGCCCGCCCTCTCCCTTCCGATCCAACCCGGTCTCATCTCCGATCCAACCCTGTCTCATCTCCGATCCAACCCTGTCTCATCGGAAACAAAAAATTCCCGTCCCCCCATCCCGTCAATCCCGCCCCAGAATTCCGTCAATCCCGCCCCAGAATCCCGTCAATCCCGCCCCAGAATCCCGTCAATCCCGCCCCAAAAATCCCGTCAATCCTGCCCCAAAAATCCCGTTAATCCTGTCCCAAAATCCCGTTAATCCTGTCCCCCAGCAGATCCCCTGAAAGCCGCCTACGACGCCATCATCATCGGCTCCGGCCCCAACGGATTGGGCGCCGCCATTGAGCTTGCCCGCGCCGGGCGTAGCGTCCTCGTCGTCGAAGCCCACGATACCCCCGGCGGCGGCATGCGCACCGCCGAGCACACCCTGCCCGGCTTCCGGCACGATACCTGTTCCGCCATCCATCCCATGGCCCTGGCGTCGCCCCTGTTTCAGAGCCTGCCCCTCGCCGAGCACGGTCTCGAGTGGGTCCATCCCGATGTGCTCGTCGCCCATCCCCTCGACGATGGCCGCGCCGCCACGCTGTTGAAAAGTCACCAGGCCACCGCCGCCAGCCTCGGTCCCGATGCCGCCGCCTACCGGCGCCTCTTCGACCCCCTCGTCCGCGATGCCCCGGCTCTGTTCGGCGAGTTGCTCGGCCCGCCGCCCATTCCCCCGCGGCATCCCATCGCCCTCGGCCGCTTCGGCTGGCGAGCCCTGCCGTCGGCCCTCACCGCCGCCCGCCGCTGGTTCGCCGACGAGCCGGCCCGCGCCTTGTTTGCCGGGAATGCCGCCCATGCCGTCATGCCGCTCGACCGGCCCCTCGCCACCGGCGCCATCGGCCTCATGCTCATGCTCGCCGGCCACGTCCATGGCTGGCCCTTTCCTCGCGGAGGCGCCGGACGGCTCACCGACGCCCTCGTCGCCTGCCTGCGTGGGTTCCGCGGAGAGCTGGCCTGCGGTTGGCGCGTCGAGAGCCTCGACGAGTTGCCCCGCGCCCGCGCCTACCTATTTGATACCGCGCCGTCCGCCCTCGCCCGCATCGCCGGCCGGCGGCTGCCCGATGCCTACCGCCGCCGCCTGCACCGCTACCGGCACGGACCCGGCGTGTTCAAGATCGACTACGCCCTCAGCGAGCCCGTTCCCTGGACCGCCGAGCCCTGCCGACGGGCGGGCACCGTCCATGTGGGGGGCACTCTGGATGAAATCACCGTCTCCGAGCGCGAGGCTTGGCAGGGCATCGAGGCCCGCCGTCCCTTCGTTCTCGCCGCGCAGCAGAGCCTCTTCGATCCGACCCGCGCTCCCGACGGCCGCCATACCCTGTGGGCTTACTGCCACGTGCCCCATGGCTCCACCGTGGACATGACCGCGGCCATTGAGAGCCAGATCGAGCGATTCGCCCCCGGCTTTCGCGATTGCGTGCTCGCCCGGCACGTCATCACCTGTGCCGATTACGAGCGGTACAATCCCAACCTGATCGGCGGTGACGTCGTCGGTGGCGTCGCCGACTGGCGGCAGTTGTTCACCCGACCCGTCGCCCGGTGGAATCCCTACACCACCCCCGACCGCCACCTCTTCATCTGCTCCGCCTCCACCCCGCCCGGCGCCGGCGTGCACGGCATGTGCGGCGTCTCCGCCGCGCGGACGGTGCTTGCCAGCGGGATTGTTTGATCGCGTTGCGGATGAGACGATGCGGAGACAAGTCGGGCCGCTGGCGCTCTGTGCCGTCATTTAGGGCGTCTCAGTAAAAAAACGTAGCCGCCGTCGCCAGACGGTGGTGCGCCGTAACGGCAGCAAGGCCGGACCGACTTCCACGCTCTGGCGAGCGCATCTGCCGATAAAATTCAGCCACCCCTCGATTGCATCCCGTAGCCGCCGTCGCCAGACGGTGGTCCGATGCCCTGATCCACGCTCTCGCGAGCGCGGTTACGGATAAGTTGATTTGCTCTATCGTCCCGATCCGCCCGCTGGTTCCCTTCCTGCCATCGAGTGGGATTCCGCATCGAAATCCCCGGTTCGTTCACCGCATACCCCGGATTTCTCATACCCCTTTGTCGTGAGACGCCGCGAGGACCCATCCCCATAAGGCGCGGCCGGGATCTTCTGCCGGGCTGTATGAGAACAAGCTGTCCAAGGGAAATCCGGCCGGAATCATGTCGGGACGCGCCGCAGCCAGTCGCAGTTGGAAAAAGGGGAAGGGCAGAAACGGGTGCTATCCAGCCGCCAGAGGGATCCATTCCCGGGTGCCGGCCCGGCAGGGAAAATGGTCCAGAGGACTGATCACCCCCAGTCCGTTCACGCCAGTCGCGACATGCAGGTAGATCTCT
>JAEUHH010000097.1 GCA_016795505.1 Verrucomicrobiales bacterium
GACGGTGACGATGCCGCTGGTGGCGATGTTGACGAGCGCCCAGCCATCGCCGCCGGGCTCGTCGGTGCCCCAGCCGGGCAGGGCGGGCATGACGAGGGTGTGGGTCCCGGCTTTGGCGGCGGGGACGGGATTGGTTCTGGCGTTGTAGGGCGAGCGCGGCAGGTCGACGAGGGCGGTGAGGCCCTGCCAGGTGATGGTGCCGCGCAGGGTCTCTGAGCCGGCTCCATGGCTTCTCGACAGTTGGAGATCGAAGGCCAGGCTGCTGCCATCGCGCTGAACGGTGGCGCCAATCAGGCGTCCGGCCGTATCCATGATGCCGCGAAGGGCACCGACCACGCCATTCAGCGTCACCGTGCCCGAGGTCACACCTCCGGTGGCAACCCCGGCGCGGGGCGGCGTGACGACGGCGAACGTATGTCCGACCAGCCGTTGACCGTCAGCGGAATCGATCAGCAAACCGTCGTAAATGCCGCTGCTGGCATTGGTCCAGGCGCTCGGGGTCGCCGCCGGCAGGCCGGACTGCGTCAGGGGCGTCTCAACACGGTTGTTATGACCAGCCAAGGCGGCACGCCCCGGATCGGAGGATCCGAACTCGCCGATACCGTCTTCGTCCACTCCCCTCACCCAATAGAAATAGCGCACTCCTGGCTCGACATCGGCATCCTCCCAATCCTCCACACCGACAGTCACCTGGCCGACTTCGCCGGCATCTCCGGCACGCGGGAAACGATTCCGGAAAATCCGGTAGCCGTGAGTCGCTCCGGCATCGCTCTGCCAGGTCACGGCTACCCGGTCAGGATGGGCGTCGTCGGACGCCGACACGCCCGTCACCGGTCCGGGCACGCGTCGCCGAACCACGGTGTGATCCGTCGATGTGCTCGCCTCGCTGGAATTGCCCGCCAGATCGGTGGCAGCCCCGGGCAACAGGCTGGCAATGACATCGCCCTCGCCACTGGTGCCGGTCACTCTCACCCGGTAGGTGGTTGCCCCGGGATTCCCCACGATGGCGGCATTGGCCCCGCTACCAGCCGCCCCAGACAAGTCAACACCGCCGCTGCTCAGTCCATAGGCGGGCTCTGTGAAGATCGCTTCGAATTCGATCGGCTCGGTGAGGGCGGGATCGGCTTGGCCGGGAGCCTGCTCGAGTGTCACCTGAGGCGACACTGTATCCAGGGTAAACTGCCCCACGGGAGATTCTCCGCCGGGGTTGCCTGCCCGGTCCTCGGTGCGGGCGGTGAATGGATGGGTCCCATCAATCAAGGGGCCCACTTCGACTTTCCAAGCACCGCCGGAAGCTGATGAACTGCCCACGGGACTGCCTGCCGAGTAGAGTGTGACAATCACTCCGTCTTCCGCCGTGCCTCCGATTTCAGGCGTATCATCGTTGGTGACGCCGTCCTGCGAAGACGGCCCCCGATCACTCCCGACCTCCAACCTCGGCCGCGACGGCGGCGCCGGCGGGGTGCGGTCGATCACCACGGTAAATGGCGCCGACAAACCACCGGCATTGCCCGCCACATCACCGGCACTTTGCGCCGTGAAGACATAGGATCCCTCTGGCAGCGGTGCCGATGTGGCAAAGGACCACGATCCATTCGACTGAACCGTGCCGAGATCCGTGCCGTCACGGAAAATCCGGATCGTCCCGGGATCGCTGGTTCCCACGAGCGTCGGCTGCTGCTCCCTGGTATGGCCGTCACTGGAGGAGGCGCCGGTGTCGTGGCCCGCCTGGAGCCCGCCAATGACTGGGGGCGGCGGGGCTCCCGTGTCGATAACAACGTTGACGGACTGGCTCAGGGCGCTCGCATTCCCGGCCTCGTCGACAGCCCTCGCTGCGATCTGCCGGGGACCATCTGGCAGAGGCGCCGACGTGATGGTCCAGTTGCCTGCCGGCACGAATGCAGACCCGGCAAAGATGCCATCGGCAAACAACTCGATGGTGGAGGCCACACCGGTCGAGCCACCTATGTCCGGCGTGTTGTCACTGGTGATGCCGTCGCTGTTTGATGATCCGAGATCACTCTGCGGCATCAACCGCACGTTGATCGGTCGATTCGGACTCTGGGTGTCGATCTGCAGAGCAAAAGCAGAGGACAACTGGCTCACATTTCCCGCCAGATCACGCCCCCTCAATCGCACCTGACGCGCCCCGTCGGTCAGAGGTCCCACCGTGGCTTTCCAGCCAAAGTCACCGGGCACACTGCTGTGCAGGACATTGTCGACCAGCACTTCCACCACCGAGCCCGGCTCGGCATCTCCTGAGTAGGAGGGCGTGGTATCGTTGGTCTTCCCATCGCTGTCGGAGTGTCCCCGGTCACTTTCGGGGTCGAGGAGGACATTGAACGGCACCGGCGGGGGTCTCGAATCGATGGTGACCGCGAGTGTGGGTCCATCGCCAGCCAGCGGACGCTTGGCATAAACGAGATGGCTGCCATTCGCCATCGGCACCGTGGTGACCACAGTCCAATTGCCGGACGCATTGGCCACACCCGTACCCAACAAACCTTGAATACTTGAATAGACAGAAATCGACGAGCCGGGATGCAGCGTGCTACCCGTAAAGGTGGGCGTGTTGAACTTGGTGATATCATCCGAATCGGAGTCCCCCGAATCCGTGGCGGAAGACAAGTCCGGAGCAGAAACCCCGGAGAGGGCCTCAAATACATTGACGTCGTCGAACGCGATGCCATCCGAGGAGACCGGGAAATTGTCGAATTGATTGAAGCGCAGTTGGATGCGACTGCGGTCCAGCCCACGGGCCGTTATGACGGCGCCGAGATCAACCGTGTAGGTCGTCCACACCGTGCTGAGCTGGCTGCGCAGGGCCTGGATTTCGTGCCAGGTCTGCCCGTCACTGCTGATGGCCACCCCATCGAAATCGGCACCATTCAGGAAAGTCGTCGACGGGGGCGCATGCTGCTCATCGCCAAAACTTTTGGCCGAGAAAGTCAGATAGGGACTCGCAACACCGTTCAGATTGAGGAAAACCGTGAACTCATTCCGAGAATACACGTCATCGCCGAGGGTGTCATCCATGACCAAATGCCTCAGCCCCGTCCGGGGACCATTCGCCGTTGTGATTACCGCTCTCGATTGGCCGGTACCGGAGACCAATGTCTCGGGACCAAAGACCGATTCAAACCCATTCACATAGGGCACCGTGGCGTACTGAACGACCTGGAACTTCACCGGCGTGACCACTGATCCACCCGCATTGGTGGTGGTCAGGGTCGCCGACGTGGTGCCCAGAACCGTCGCGATTCCAGTAATGGCGCCGGAGGTTGGGTTCAACGACAATCCCGGTGGCAACTGGCTGATGGCAAATGCGGTGGCCGGCTTCGAAGTAGTAATCTGGTGCGTATAAGACTGCCCAAGGGGAACCGCGATCGTAGTCGTGGAGGTCAAATGAGGCCTGGGATCGGTACTTTCAAAGGAAAGCTCATCCACCCACGCCGTGTCCTGGAGTGCGGAGATGATGCTGTCCTTGCTGTAGGTCCAGCGGAGCACGTGAGTTCCGGCGGGCACCTGATAGACGATTTGTTGCCAATCAACGTCGCCGGAGATCGCTCTGATCGACGCACCATTATCCGTGAATCGGAGGAAATCCCATCCCAACTCCGAAGAGACCTTCCACCAAAAGCGCACCGTATCGGGACCGGTGACCGTGGTCTGGAAATAGGTCGTCCCATTGTCATTGATATCAGCACTCTGCGCGGCGTCGATCCCGTCGTGGGTAGTGGTCGTCTGCGCAAACCACTCGGGCGTGCTTGACGTCAACAGCGCCGTCGTGTCGAGCGCCTGGTTCAATCCTCCAAATTCAACCGTGATCGCAAGGGTCTCCTCATCCGAACCGGCCGGATTGGTCGCCCGGATCCCTACATTGACAGTGCCAGTGGCGACGGGAGTCCAGGAGATCACACCCGTCGCAGCATTGACCGTCATACCGCTTGGCAACGTACCCGTGAGTGCAAAAGACCGGGGGGTATTGGCCGCCTGAATGCGATACGTGAGTGGCAAGCCCACTGCCGCTGTCGTCGTGAGCGGGCTGTTGATGACTGGAGGGATGTAGTCTTCGTTGAGGATCGTAGCTGTGCCCTGCGACCTGGCGATTCGGGCGTTGACGGGATTCGACAAAACCAGATGGAAGGTCTCGTCTTCCTCGGGCACGGCATCTCCGGAATAGGTCACCTGCACCGTCTTGGAAGTCTCCCCGGCGGCAAACGTCAGCGTCCCCGAGGTGGACGTGTAATCAGCCCCCGCCGTGGCCGTGCCGTTGGCAGTGGCATAGCTGATCTGGGTCTGCTCCGTGGCCACGGGATTCAAACTGACCGTGAACGTTGCCGTCTGCGGACCGGCGGCACCCTCCGTGACCGACACATCGCTCACCGAGAAAAACTCATCCGGCAAGTCGAATGCCTCGGTTACGGCCAGATTGTTCGGATCGCCCGAGTCACTGGCGGAGAATCCCATGCCACGGCGGGCGAAGGCCGTCCAGAGAAGCAGCCGGTTGGCGCCGCCATTGTTGATCTGATCGGCCAGGATGATGGCGTCACGGGCTTCCAGATAGGTGGGCGTGGCGGGTTGTAACTTCAGGCCATCCATGACCAGTTGCAGCGCCAGATTATTTCCCCCGTCGCCTGTGTAAACATCGGGATCATAGCCGTGGGCTGCGACGAGCTCCCAATACACTTCCCAAAGAATTGTGCACCACACGAAGCCGATGCCGTGCGGCACGCTCAGGCCCGAGACGATGTCGCCGTAGGTGTAGTCATTGACTCCGAAATTGGTCGTGTAGGGTCGCGGGCGGATGCCATTACCCGCCGGCGTCTGACCCAGCACGTAATACCCGACCGACCGCGGCTGCGTAGGGGTCTGCCCCGGTTTGGCGGTCAAGGCCAGCCCCCACCAGTCGCTCCAGCCCTCTCCCATGCCCCGGCTCTGGTTGGCCGACAGGGCGCTCGAATTGGCCGGACCACCAGTGAGGCGGTTCGACACCCCATGACCGTACTCGTGAATGATGATCACGTTGTCCAGATCACTGTCCCGGCTCGGCGTGGTACTGGTCCACACGAACATCTGCATGCGCGGCCTGCTCCCGTCTGGCGGAGTGGCAAAATTGGCGTTGTTGGTACCCGAGCCATCCTGGGCATCCGCCTCCACGGCATCATTTCCGGTACCTCCCTTTCCGTAGTTGTTTACCTGAAAGTTACCCGACGCCTCATCGAAGCCGTATTGGTAGTGGATGTCGTGGAGGATGTTGTTCCAATAGAATAGATTGGTGATCGCCCCGTTCAGATAAGTCGAAGGGGCCTGTCCGAGGTCGATGGGATTGTCGAAAACCAACGATGCGCCACCGGACGGACGGGAGCCCCCCGTGTTGTTGTTGTCGATGTCGTCCTGCGCATTGACGTTGTTTCCGCGAGTGTCGAAAAACTCCGCCCCGGCGGCCCCATTGGTGTCATGCCAGCCAAAGGGAGAAGCCAGGGCATTCTGAGGATTCGTGACCAGCGAACGACTGCCATCCAGCGGCGTCTCCAGCGGCAGCGGATAGACCCGGTAGTCGGCCGATGCATACCAGTTCACCTGAGACAACAGGGCGCCGGTCTCGGCGTCCACATTCACGTCCAGCCAGCGGGACCCGGTCGGCAGATGCAGCACTGCATTCCACACCAGCCTCGTCCGGGCACCCGGCTGTGGCAGAAGCATCAATTTCACCGGGATGGGGTCCTGGGAAATCTCGCCGCCTTCAAAAACGACCGCCTTGGCCACTCCCCCCGGCGTCTCGCGGACCGGCAGCGCCCCACCAGATTGCTCGCCGAGCGCTTTGGCCGCCGAGCGCACGGCAGCATCGGCCGTGATCACCGGGTCCAGACGATTCACCTCAGCCGCCAGATTGGGCACGAAACGCTGGTGGATCGACAACAATTGGCCATTTTTTGACACATTGGCATTGGCATCGGCGTTATAAACTTCGAGCCCCTGGTGCCGCTGGCGGAAATACAGGTGCGTCACCCCATTGTGCCGACTCTGGGTGCGATCCGTGATGAGCGTTTCCGCAAAGTCCTCCGGAACAAAGCCATCCTTGCCCGCCAAATCCCGCAGATAGCCGAGCGCGGCCGCCTCCGGATCGTCAGCTTCCGGCGCGTCAAACGGAGCGATGGCCCCCTCGGTCGTCAGTGGCAGCGGATCCCGCGGTCTGACATAGTTCGTCACCTCGGGCTCCCGCCGATTTTGCGGACTGAAGCGGCCGGTCGGAGAAACCGGAGCCGCCTTGCCCGGCGCGGGGTCCGGCAGCGTCTTGGCGACTCCCGACGGGGTTGCCTCATCCGGCTTGGTCGCCGATGGCCGGGCATCCGGCGAGGTATTGCGGAGGACGATCACCATCACCAGCAACACCGCGAGGGCAGCCAGAATGGGCAGGGTTTTGGGCTGGGCGCGCATGGGAGAGGAAAGGGCGGCGGAAAAAAGCCGCGACCGATCGGCGGCAGTCTGCCGAAAATGCCTTCCCGTGACAACTCAAAAATGAGAAATTGCCGAAAAAACTTACACCCTCATCTCCGTGCCATTCACCACGTTGCGCAGAGTCTCACCCCGCAGGGCGCGGAGCACTTCGCGGCTGGCTTTGGTGCGGAATTCATCGCTGCCTTCGTCGCAGTAAAAGGCGGAATGCGGATTGAGCAGCAGCCGGTCGTGAGCCGGATGCGCCGGGTCCCGCCACGCCTGTAGAACGGGCGAATCGGCCATGGGCGGCTCCTGCTCCAGCACATCGATGCCCGCACCGGCGAGATGCCCGCTCGCCAGCGCATCGACCACCGCAGCGGTATCGACGACACCTCCCCGGGCGGTATTGACCAAAAACGAGCCCCCCGGCATCCGGGCGATCTCAGCCGCGCCGATCATTCCGCGCGTTTCGGGCGTCAGCGGGCAATGAACGCTCACGATGTAACCCTGTTCCATCAGCGATCCAACCCTGTCTGTGCGGCGCACCCCGAGCGCCTTCTCCACCCCGTCGGGTATGTAGGGATCGTAGATCACCACATCGAACCCGAACGCCTTCGCCCGCAGGGCGGCGGCCGACCCGATGCGCCCGCAACCGATGATGCCAAACGTCCGGCCCCGCAGCCGGGGGATCGGCATGGCCTGCTCGACATTCCACTCCCCCACCCCGCGCCTCAGCCGGCTGTTGAGGAAATGCATCCCCCGGCTCAGCGCCAGCGCCATGCCGAGGGCGGAGTCGGCCACCTCCTCGGTACCATAGTCGGGCACATTGCAGACGGGTATGCCGCGTTCCCGCGCGGCGGCAATGTCGATATTGTCATATCCCACGCCGGGCCGGGCAACGATCCGGCAGTTGTTCAACCGCCCGATCCGCTCACGGTCGAGTTTGAGATAGTGATAGATCATGATGGCATCGGCATCCTCGATCCGACCGTCGAGATCGGACTCGTGCCGCGCATCGAGCGCGATGACTTCGGCAAAGCCATCCAGCACCGCCCTTTCGACGGTCAGCGGCTCGGTGATGTAATCGGTGACAATGACTCTGGGTAGACGGGACATGACAGACTGGCTCGGGAAAAGAAAGGATTCAGCGGATCGCCAAGGGGCGCAGGGCAAAGCCGGCGGAAGTCCCCTTGATCTTGGCGGTGGTGCAGATGTAGCTGAATTCGTAGGCCTTTTCGCGGGCCAGGTCTTCGAGGTAGTGGAATTCCCCGATGTGGACGCCCTGCTCGATGAGCAGGTAGGTGTGGACTGGCATGAACGTGCCGTGGGCGAGATGATGCCGCGCCGCATCTGCCTCGGCGGGACCATACTCGAGGCCACTGGTATCGCTGCCGATGAGCATGGCGCCCTGCTGCTCGACCAGCCACTTCGCCCCCTCCAGCAGCAGGCCGGCGGAGTCGTGGGCGGCGAGTTTCTCGCGTACGGCGGCATCGTCGTTGTTCCAGTAGCGGATCGCTCCGGTCCGAATCAACACCACATCTCCGGGCCGCAGAACGGTCCCCTGCTTTTCGAGCGCGGACTGGAGATCGGCGGTGTCAATGCCATAGTGCGGCGGCAGGGCATCGACGCCCTTGTAGCCGGCCACATCGATCAGCACGCCCCGGGCGATGATTGGCGGCACGGTGGAGGCATCGGCCTTGCGCGGCCCCCAGTCGCCGCCCCAATCGGCTTCCTTAAAGCCGTTGTACCAATGATTGTCCTCTCCATGGACGGCGTGGGCCAGCCCGTCGATCTGAGTCCCCACATTGTCGCTGATGAACAGCGCGCAGCTATGCCACGTGGTACCGGTCTTGGCCGGGGGAAAGTCGCCTTGCCGCTTCACGCCCTCGGGCGAGCGGAACGTCATGATCTCGCCGGGGCTGTGGCCGGGCCATTTGAAGGAATTCCGGTCGTAGGTGACTCCGAGATCGAAGACTTTTCCCGTCTGCGCGATCCGCAGGGCGGCGAGGCGGCTGGCGTCGGTCATCTCATTGAGCGAACCCACCTCGTCATCGGGTCCCCAGACCCAGCCCCAGCCTTTTCCGGGCTGCCATTTCTTCATTCCCGGCCCGGACTGGGCCAAAGACCTGCCGACGACGGCGAGACCGGCGATCAAAACGACGGGATAGAGAGTTCGCGGGGCGATCATGACAGAAGAGTTGGGAAAGGGGATGAAAAGGTTTGGAAAAGAGACCGGGTGGAGCGCCGGGGCAAGTGCTTACTCCTGGAATTCAATCCAGTTCAGTCCCAGCACCTGCCCGCCGGGACGCTCGAACCGCGCCACGACACACAGGTCGATCAAGCCGGAAACGGCGCTCAGCTCTGCGGGTATCTCGATGAATTCCCCGCCACCGGTGGGCTTTACCGGCACCCGGGCCAGCAGGTCACCATCGGGACCGCTGCGGCGCAGCTCGATCGAACCGGTCTCGGAAGTGAGGCCCCCCGCCCGGACCACGATCCGGTGAATGCCATCAAGGCGCAGGTCGCGGAAAAGGATGTGATCGCCGTCGTCGAAGTGTCCAAGGATGCCTTTCTCACCCTCGACCTGCTCGATATAGGCCATGCCCTGATTCACGTCGAACAGGGCGGCTTTCTTCCTGCGGGAATGCAGCACGATGGTCGATTCACCGCGTAGCGGAGACGCCCCGGCCGCACCGGCATCGGTGTAGCCGGCGGTCAGCACCAGCACGCCTTCCGTGACCCGGGCGCCCTCGGCGGGGCGGCTCATCGCCGGCCAGGCGCCCTCGGAGCCGGTTTTCGGAGGCGTGGCACTCGAACTGTCCAGCGAGAGCACCCAACCCACCATCTGCCGGGCCTGATCGAGGCTGTGCTGCGGATGGGGCGGCATGGGCAACTGACCCCAGACACCGGTGCCACCGCTCAGAATCTTGGTAGCCAGGCGCTCGGCGGCGGTGGGGTCATTCCGGTAGCGTTCGGCCACAGCATGGTACGGCGGACCGGCCGACGGGGCATCGGACAGGTGACAGGCGAAGCAGGTGCTTTTACGCATCAAAGCCAGACCGGGATCGATGGCACCATCGCCGATCCCGTCCACAAAGCGGCGACCGCGAAACTCTCCCTGCACTGTGGCTACGGCCGGATCAATCGACGGACTATCAGGGTCAGTGACTTCGATCCGATAGGGAACCTCCCGGCCCCAGTCGAAGAATGAGCCGTGAGCCGGCGATGTGAAGGCAACCACGGGCCGGGCATTTCCCACCTCGATGGTCTGGCTGGACGCATTCGACGCGCCAGCAGCATCGGTGACCGTCACGGTGACCTCGTGGCGGCCGGAATCCTCAAAGGTGTGGCTGACACGCCCCTCCCCACCCGGTAGCGGCTTGCCCGCGACCGACCACGAGTAGCGAAGGTCGCCTCCGTCGGGATCGGTCGTGCCGGTGGCATCGAAATCCACCGTCAGCGGATGCCGGCCAGCCGTCTCCGAGGCGGTCAGTCGGACCGCGGGCGGGCGATTGCCCCGCCGATAAACGACACGTACGATGCGGCTGTCGGCATTTTCCCACCAGAGATCGCCATATTCGATGAGGTAGAGCGCGCCGTCGGCGCCGAGCTTCATGTCGATGGGACGCCGCCAGTTCCAATCCGGCAGGAAGGGCTCGACGGCCGGCCCCTCACTGCCGAGCTTGACGGTTTGGATCCAGTTTCGCATCCACTCGTAGATGAACAGCCGACCGTCCAACTCCCTGGGCAGCTTCACCGGGGACTCGTTGTCCGGATCAAAGCGATAGACCGGTCCGGCCATGATGGAGCGCCCGCCGCTGCCGAGGGTGGGAAAGGTCTTTGACGGCGTGGTGGAATACCACAGCAGGGCCGGCCGGGCGGGCGGAAGCATCCGGGCGCCGGTATTGTTGGGCGAAAGATTCTCCGGACTCGATGGATCGAAGGTCCGAATCGGCTTCTTCTGATCGAAGTCAAAAAGCGGATAAGCCTCGTTCGGCCCGATGAACAGCGGCCACCCGAAATTACCGGCCTCCCGGGTGGCATTGATCTCCTCGTAGCCTGCCGGCTCGATGCCCAATTCGGGCAGCACGTTCGGCCCCACATCGCCGAAGTAAAGGGTACCGTCGGTGTTGTCCACTGTCATCCGGAAGGGATTGCGGATACCCATGGCGAAAATCTCCGGCGCCCCGTCCTTTCCACCCGGAAAAAGGTTACCTTCCGGGATGCGGTAGCCGCCTTCCGGCAGCGGATGGATGCGGAGGATCTTGCCGCGGAGGTCCCGCGAATTGGCAGCCGAGCGAAAAGCGTCCCAGCTTTTCCGGCCAGGCCTCGTGTCGATGGGCAGCCCAGGATTCCAGTGGCAGTTGTCCCCGTTGCCGATATACAGGTCGCCCTTCGCATCCATGAACATCGCCCCGCCCATGTGGAAGACATGCTCGGTATCGTAGGGCCAGTCGAGCAGCCGGTGTTCGGAATCGTCGGGCATCCGACCGTCCTTCACCGTGAAACGGCTGACGCGCATGGTGTCCGGCTTCTCCAGCGGGCAAAACAAGACATAGAGATGGCCGGAATCCAGAAAGTCGGGCGCCGCCGCCATGCCGAGCAGTCCGACCTCGCCCTTGGCGTGGGTTTTCACCCTACCGAGCGTGCTGACCGTGCCGGTGCGGGCATCGCGGCGCTTGATGGCTCCCCAGAACTCGGCGAAAAGCAGATCCCCGTTGGGCAGCACCTCAAATTGGAGGGCGTCCCGGCTCGAGGCGACCAGCACTTCGCGCTCGAAGCGCCCGGGATCGTAAGGCTCCTCGCAGCGAACGGTATCAGTCGCCACCAGAGTGACGAGGAGACAGGCAAACAATCGGATGGTGTTCATCGGTGGGGCATGATGCGGGTCGGGCGCCATTCAGCCAATCATTTCGAGTCCCGTCAAGGTTCCCGTGCTGGACCCGAACGCATCCGCCTCGATCCCGCACCGCTGCAGCAGCGATACGAAGAGATTCGAAAGCGGCACGTTGTGGTCGTGGGCGAAGGCCAGATTCCGCCCATGCCGGAAGCCGCCACCGGCAAGCAGGATGGGCAGATTGTCGTTCACATGGGTATTGGCATCGCCCATGTTGCTGCCATAGAGGATGGCGGTGCGATCGAGGAGTCGTTGCCCTCCTTCGGGACGGGCGGCAAGGTCGCGGAACAGGTCGGATAGCAGCGCCATCTGCTGTCGGTCGACCTCCTCCAACTGCCGGAGTTTTTCCTCGGACTGACCGTGATGACTGAGATTGTGATACCCATCCGAAGTATGCTGGTCTCCCTTCAGTTGAAACACCGGAGTTGCAAACGCATCGACCATCAGGGTGACGATACGGGTGGAGTCCGACTCAAAGGCCAGCCGCGCCATGTCGAGCATGAGCTGGAATTTGTCGATGAAGCGCTTCTTGTCCTGAATATCCTCCGGCAATTCTCCCGGCGGCTGCGGCTTCGGCCGGTTCTCCCACTCGCGGGCGGTGGAAAGCCTGTCTTCCACCTCCCGGATCGACGTGAGATACTGGTCGAGACGGTCGCGATCGCTGCTGCCCAGACGACGGTTGAGCCGCTGCGTTTCCTCCGTCAGGGTGTCGAGAATGCTGGCCCGCTCATCGAGTCGGCGCATCTGACGGGCAAGCGCCGCCGGCTCGCCCTGGAGGAACATTTTCTGGAACAGCGCCGGCGCACGATCCTCCGCCGGCAGCAGGACGCCATCTCGTGTCCATGCCAGACTGCGATTTGCCTTGTCGATGTTTACTCCGAGATTGAGGGTGGGAAACCGGGTCTCCTGCCCGATCGACTCAGCCGCAAATTGGTCCAGAGAGAGGGTGTTGCGGAAGCCACTCTTGGTCGGACCCCGGGCGGCCGTGAGGAAGCAGTTCTCCGTGCTGTGCCCACCGGTCACGCCGGGGTGCGACAGCCCACTGCACACGGTGAAATCCTGCCGGTGCTCGCGCAGGATCTCCAGATAGGGGGACAACTCGCCGCCCGAGCCATTGGCAGGAGGAAAGAACAGCTTCGGGAGCACGCCCAGATTGTTGGATATCAGCAGCAATCTCCGTGGAATAGCCGGCTCGTTTCCCCGGGCCGCCCGGGGCAACATGCAGTCGAGCCAGGGCAGTGCCACCGAGATGCCCGCGCTCCGGAGCCAGGCCCGGCGGGACAATGGAGAACGGGGAATGTGAAACGTTTTCATGCGAGGAAACCTACGGGCTTCAGGGAAACCGGCCATCAGGGCTCACCGGCCCCATTCTGCCCCAGAAAGATGCGGCTGACCACCAAACCACGAAGCAGGTCACCGGCCCGATAGCCATTCGCGGCACAGGTGTCGAGAACAGCCTCGATCTCGGGCCGGTCGGAGAAGCGCACCGGCGTGCCGGTGGCGTAAACGACGAACTGATGCAGCAAGTTGCGGCCCAATTGGCGCGGATCGGCCGCCAGCAGCGACTTCATCTCCCGAATGTCTCGGAAGCTCCGCCCATCCACCAACTGGCCCGAGGCTTCGACAGGCGCCGCCAGGGTGTAGGCAAAATCATGTCCGGCCCGGTCGATCCCCGTCACGGGATCACCTTCCTCCAGCCCACGATAGCGCTCACGCCAGCCGCCGAGGATGTCGAAATTTTCCAAGGCCAGCCCAACCGGATCGAAGTAAGCGTGACAGGCCGCGCAGGACTGCTGCTTCGTATGCAGATCGAGTATCTCCCGGATGGTGCGGGCACCGCGGATATCCGGTTCGGCCGCAGGAACGCTCGCCGGAGGAGGCGGAGGCGGTCGACCAATGAGCCGTTCCATCACCCAGGCTCCGCGAACGACGGGTGAGGAGTTCGTGCCATTGGCGGTCACCTTCAAAATCGCCGCCTGGGTGAGCAATCCGCCGCGAACGTGTCCGGGCGGAACCGCCACGGGACGCAAGGCGGAGCCTTTCAGCGGCTCCAGCCCGTAGTGCCGGGCCAGCCGGTCGTTGGCAAAGACGAAATCGGACTCGATGAATTGCCGGGCGGGCCGGTTTTCCCGAATCATCGCCGCAAAAAAAGCCCGCGTTTCCCCCTCCATCGACTCGACCAGATAGTCATCGAATCGATACTCCGGATACAGCCTCACATCGGGATCATCCCGCCGCACCTGACGCAGCCCGAGCCAGTAATCGGTGAAGTTCCTGACGAAACGGTCGAAGCCCGGCGCCGCGATGAGACGGTCGGCTTCCGCCCGTAGCACAGCCAGATCCGCCAGCCGGCCCGATTGGGCCAAAGCCATCAGCGATTCGTCCGGCCGGGAGTTGGTGAGAAAATGAGACAACCGCGACGCGACCGCGTAGACGTCTTCCGGTCCAGTGGGCTCAGGGAGAAACAGGAAATGCCCCGAGCTGAGAAAAGCCTGGTAGCCTGACATCATCGCCGCCACGAAGCCCGACCCACCGGCCAGCCGGTCACGCACGAGGTGCTCATAGTGGGCCAGGTCGTCATCACTCACGGGCTGACGGGCCGCACGATCAACAAAGCGCCTCAACAGGCGCGCTGCCTCGCGCTCCGGTTCATCGGTTAGCACCTCTACCGGCCAGTCGCTGCCCGTCGGCGCCGGCCGGATCGGCAAATCGTCGAAAAGCACCCGATGCGAAGGAGGCGGCCACGACTCCGATGACAGCGGGCCGTCCAGTTCGATCCAGCGAAACGCCACCCCCGGCTGACCTTCCTCGGGCAGAGGCGGATACCGATAGGTGGGCGGTCCACCGTTGACATTCCGGGCCAACGGCACCGGCAGGCCGAGCAGGCTGTATTCGAAGGTCTCCCCCACCCGCAGGAAAATCGTCGTCTCATACTCCGCCGGCTCGGGTGCGATGTCGATGATGCCTCCCGTGGCCCGTACATCACCCGACACGTCAGGCCCCGAGGGCCTGCGGGCCCGAAACGTCATTGGCACGGGAGCGGATGCGGGCTTGAGCGTGTAGCCGGGCAGTTGCGCCACCGCCCGGGCCGCAAACCGCACCCGATACTCACCGGTGCGGGTCGCCACAAAGCCATGCGGATAGCCGTAGTATGGCCAGTGAGCCGAGCGAAACAGCGCCATTTCCACCTCGGGATCGTGCGTATCAGTTTTCCGGATTTCCGCCAACTGACCGCCGGACAGATCGATGGCCTTTGAGTCCTTGGCGTAGAACATCGCCTCCCGATTGCCAAAGGTGCCGGCGTCCTGAAACAGCTTCGTCGCCAGCGCCCGATACCGGGTCACCGGCGGCGGAGCGACTCCGGAAGCCAGCGCTGCGTGCAGGGCCGCCTCGGCCGCATCGAGGTACGCCTCCAACTGGACCCGCGAGAGATCCAGCACTGCGGCAGTCTTGTTGAAATGATGGCTTTCGCGATCCTCGGGCAAGCGGTCGCGGATATCCAAAGCCGGTAGATCGAGGACGACGCGGAGATTTTCCTGATACTCATCCCGATTCAGCCGCCGCATCGGTCCCCTGCCCTGACTCCTCACCTCGGCGGCGTCCACCACCCGGATGGCCCCACCCAGCACCGAGAGCAGCGCCTCGCGCTCACGCTTGGGCAGATCCTCCTGCCGCGGTGGCATCTCCCCGTGCTCCACCCGATCGTGAATCCGTATCCAGCGCTCACGAATGGCGGGATCGCCGAGATCGAAAGCCACCGCCGTGAGATCCAGCCCGCCTTTTGCCGACTGGTCATCGTGGCACTCGAGGCAATGCCGCTCCAAATAGCTCCTCAATCGACTTTCCTCCGCCAAGCCGTCACCGCCCAAAAACAGGACAGCCCAAGGCAGCAGCCGGACAAAGCCCGGGCACGGATGTCGGAAACGAAACATGGCAACTTCCGCATTGTATACAATTCAAACCCTCATCCAGCAAGCCCGCACTCCCTGGTCCCTCCCCCGCAAACGCGTCCCGCGATCCAAGATCCAAGATCCAAGATCCAAGATCCAAGATCCAAGATCCAAGATCCAAGATCCAAGATCCAAGATCCAAGATCCAAGATCCAAGATCCAAGATCCAAGATCCAAGATCCAAGATCCAAGATCCAA
>JAEUHH010000099.1 GCA_016795505.1 Verrucomicrobiales bacterium
CAGGCTGGCACCCGTCCTGAGGGCTGAGCGGCTGGCGGGTGAGTCGGCGGTCGATCAAGCGGCCGCCGCTTGACCGGCTGGTGCGTCGCTTGCGCCCACGTCACCGGACGGCGGAGCCGGGGATGGATTTACGACGGTTACACCCTTCGGAAGAAACCCGCGAGGTGATTTGCGCCGAGTGGCGATCGCGTGGGCGATCTGGCGTGCGACAGCGATGCCACAAAGATGGATCGCGGAGGAATTAGAGTTGCGCAGCGCGGCCAATATGAGTCAGTGCCCACGGAGATTTGAGGCGATGAATCTGAGAAAGTTGCCGAAGGAAATCCGAGAATGGAAAAGAGAGATGTCAGAAATTTTTGCCTGACGCGTAGCGGAGCGCGGTGAATTTAGAGGGACGTGAAAATAAAAGAATTGAAGAAATGAACTCAATGGGAAAATCACTTTTGCCTCTGGCATGTGCTTTCTGGATTCAATCGTACGCCAGATCTCAACCACTCCAGCCAAAGGGTGAAGAAATGTCAGCTCTCCCGCCTTCTCATTTTGAATACCCATCGATGCCATGGTCACCTTTTCATGTCAAATCACGGTTCAGACTCTCTGATCAACACCAACTCGATTCCTCGTTCTCTTTCGCCGGAATTACCAGCCTGAGCGAAACAGATCCCGTGGCCGCATTTTCATATTCGTTCGCCGGCCTAGGTGAATCTCTACCAGTCTTTCAGGACGAGATCGAAATTGCACGGAAAGAAGATGGTCACGTCGTCATTGAAGCCCTCCGTTCCGAAAGCCGGGACTTCGTCCGCCTCGCACTTGAAGTGATTACAAGTAATAACATTCAACTCGCGGAGACAGATCAGACAGCCGAACAAATCATTTCAGTGCTTCGAGATATGGAACCTGAAACTCTCTCAAAACTCGATCAGGATTTCGAGCAGGGTATTTGGTATATCTCTCCAACGGGATCCTACATCGCCCCAGGTTCGAAGCTTCGGTAGGCATTCAGCCGATCATAGAGGGGCGTCCCACTAAGGCTCAGGCAAAATTTATTAACTGAAGTGGGGCCGGAAACGTAGCCAGTCGCGAAACGCTTTTATTGAAATTTATTTTTCCGGGAAAATAATAGAAAAGTCCTCCTGAACCACAGGGTGGAAGCCGGGCCGCACGAGATTGGCGGCGAGGATGGTGCGGAAGGTCCGCAGGTCGCGCGAACAGGCGCTGAGGAAGACGTGGGGCGTCTCGGGGCGGAGGGGAGCGGGGTCGGAGAGGTCGCGGCTCATCGGGGTCCCGTGGCACAAGGGCCGTGGGCAGAATAGCCGCAGGCCCGCGCGAGGGGAAGTGGGAATCTCGGGGCGTCCCCCACCCCAATCGACCCTCTCATTCACATCCGCGCAAGCACCCAGCCGCTTCCCCGCCGCCTCGCCACCGAGGCCGCCGCCGGCCCGGTCACCGGACTGCCGGGCGTTGCCGCCGCCTTCCCGACGCGGCATTGAACCATTGAAACGAGTGCGCTCTGAAGCGGTCAGCCCCTCCCGTTTCGAGCCTTCCCGATGGGAAATTCGACTTGGTTTCGGATTTCGCGTTTCGGATTTCGCCTTTCCGCCGCAGGCGGCCCTCAGATCAATTCCCCGATCGGCCGGGCGCCGGCGGTCAGGTATTGCGGGCGGCCGGTGGGATCGTAGACCTGCGCGGTGGCGGGATCGATGCCGAGATGGCGATACAAGGTCGCGAACACCTCGGGATAGGTCACGGGACGCTCGGTCACCTCTGCGGCATGGGAATCCGTCGCGCCAATGACCTGGCCGGTGCGCAGACCGCCGCCAGCCATCAGGGCCATGCCGACTTTGGGCCAGTGATCGCGCCCGCCATCGCGGTTGATCTTCGGAGTGCGGCCAAACTCGCCCCACGCGACCACACAGACGTCGTCGAGCATCCCGCGCTCGGTGAGATCCTCGACCAGGGCGGCGAGGGCATGGTCCAGGATGGGGCCGAGCTGCCGCATCCGGGGGAAATTGTGCGAGTGGGTGTCGAAGTCACTGATCGACACGCTCACCACGCGCACCCCGGCCTCGATGAGCCGCCGGGCCAGTAGGAGCTTGCGGGCGGCCTGCGGTCCCTCGCTGGTGTATTGGGCGAGGCTGTCGGTCCGCAGCACGGGCGTGTAGCGGTCCAGCACCCGGCGGTCCTCCCGCTCCAGGTCCATCGCCTCGGCCAGCCGGCCGGAGGTCAGGATGTCCACCGCCTGACGGCTGAACTGATCCAGCGCCGCCACCTGGCTGCTGGCGGGCTCCAGATCGCGCCGGATGGTGTCGAGACGGCGCAGCAGACCGGCGCGATCCTCCAGCCGGCCGAGGCTGACTCCGTCGGGCAGGCCGAGGCTGGCTCCCTGGCCGCGAGCGCCGAGCCGGGCCAGCTCCCCTTTCATCCCCGGCTCCAGTTCCCGCTGAAACAGGTGCGAGATGTCGGGACGGAAGGCCTGGTGGACCGGTCCGAGAAAGCCGGGCCTCGCGGAATTCCGGACTTTTCCCCGCCCTTGCATGATGTCCACGAAGGCGGGCGCGGCATCGCCGGGCGATCCCAACAGGCTCCCGACCACGCAGCCCATCGCGGGCCAGCCACCGATCGAGGCCAGATCCCGGTCGGTGAAGCCACTCTGGGCCTGATAGGCGTCGTGCTTGCCGGCGGAGCCGACCAGCGACCGGATGAAAGCAAAGCGATCAGCCATCGCCGCCACGCGGGGCATCAGCTCGGTGACATGCACGCCGGGCAGCCGGGTCGGGATCGAGCCGAACTCGCCGCGGATCTCGGCCGGGGCGTCGGGCTTCGGGTCGATGAGGTCCATCTGCGGCGGTCCGCCGTCGAGATGCACCAGGATGACGGCTTTGCTGGAACGACCCACGCCCGCCGCGGCTTCGGCTCTCAACAGATCGGGCAGGCCAAGGGCCATCCCGCCGCCGAATCCGGCGAGCCCGGTGCGCAGAAAACTCCGCCGGGACAGACCATCGCAGCGCCGCCGGGGACTCGAATCGCCATAGACCGTGAACATGCCGGGAGGATACCCGACCGCCCTCGCTCCGGGCAATCGCCCGGCTGTCCGCATTCACGCCTAGCGCGCTTGCGGCGGCGCGCCGGCGGCCACCGATTTCCCATCGGGGCTCAGCGCGATGCGGGCGGCCCGCGCGGCCTTGCCATCCAGCTCCTCGAGCCGCAGGCGCACACTCATGATGTAGGGCTCCTCGCCGTCGGTCCAGTGGCCGTAGGTCACCAGGACGAAGGTGCCGTCGGGCAGCACCTCCACGCCGGGATAGGTGGTGTCGGCACCTTTCTTGTTGTCCATCACCCGCACCACATACTGGCCCGGCGTGCCCTGGACGAGATCGTCCCAGGTGCCCACCCAGGCCGCCCAATCGCCCGCCGTCGGCAGCGGCCCGGAGGACTCCTGGGTGCCGATGACCTTCGTCATGCCGGGCGTGATGCCGCGGAAGGTGATGAACAGCCGTCCGTCGGGACCGTAGTTGCCGGTGTGCCGGTCGCCGGTGAGCGTGATGGGCAGCTCGCGCGGCTCACTCCAGGTGGCTCCCTCGTCGTCGGAAAAGATGATGTGCGAGTTTTTCCGGCGGGCATTCTCCCGCAGCAGCACGGCGAGTCGCTTGCCGTCGGGCGAGCGGATCACCCCCGGCTCACAGAGATGGACATCGCTCGACGAAAAGATCGTCTCGGGCTGGCCCCAGGTGAGCCCGCCATCGGTCGTGGTCGATGAATACAGCGTGAAGACCACCGGCTTGGCCTGCACCGAGCCCTCGCGGATGAAGCGCCCGTCGTCGTGGAAGAGCACCCGATAGGTGCCGGGCCGGCCTTTCACCGCGAAGTGGCAGCCCATCGTCACGATGCCACCCCAGTCGCCGACCGGCTTCAGCTCCGACCAGGTGGCGCCATCATCCTCGGTCACCGCCATCCGCACGGGGTAGAGACCGGAAAACATCACGATGCGCTTTTTCCCCGCCGCATCGGTCATCCGGTGCAGCGTCGGCACCTCCCGCGAGGTGGCCCACGACTCCGGCGTCGGCAGGCGGTCGGACCAGGTGAGGCCGCCATCGCCGGAGCGCTTGTAAACGATGCCGCCGCGTCCGTGGCCCTTTGGATAGACAGTCAGAATGGTCTTACCATCGTCGAGCAGCGCCGTCGTCGGGTGCCCGAGATACTGTCCCGCCTCGCGGTCCACCAGGAACTGGCGGTAGTAATCGTCGGCGAGATCGATGTAGGGAATGTCCCCTCCCCGGACCAGAGCCGGGCTGGAGAGGGCCAGTAGGATCGCGATGAGCGGGCGGGGGATGTGCATGGCCAAAGCATGCGTCAGGTGCCTGCCCGATGTCACTCGTTTTGTGCGGCATACTCGCAGCGCACTCCCGGTCCACCCGTCAATACGCCGCCTCCACCCGGATCCCGCGGGCCTCCATCTCCCCCATCTTGTCGGCGGACACCTCGGTGTAGAACAGGTGCACAAACCGAAGTTCCGGCAGTC
Organism: Verrucomicrobiales bacterium; assembly: GCA_016795505.1. Classification (GTDB taxonomy): domain Bacteria; phylum Verrucomicrobiota; class Verrucomicrobiia; order Verrucomicrobiales; family DEV007; genus JAEUHH01. Next base: position 4,520 of record JAEUHH010000099.1, read on the forward strand.
CCGCCATCAGCCGGTCCATCGCGGCATTGGTGACGGGAGAATTGCGGAAAGATAAAACCCGCAGTTGGGAGTGCCGCAGGATCTCCTCGATGCCGGCATCGGTGACCCGCTCATCGACCTTGAGATCCCGCAGCCGCGGCAGCGGACGCAAATGCCTCAAGCCCGCATCCGAGACCGCCGTATCCGTGAGATCCAGGCTGACCAGCCCCGTCAGGCGCGCCAGATGTCGCATCCCGTCGTCCGTCACGGGAGTGCTGCTGAGATTCAGCGCATAAAGACCGCTCATCCCGCCCACCGTTTCCAAGCCCCGGTCTGTGATGGCCGCGGTGGTCAGGTCCAGCGATTTGAGCCGCCGCATCTCACGCAAAGGCTCCAGATGCGCGTCTCCCACCGTGGCCACCGCCAGGCACACCCCTTCCAGCGCCGGCATCCGCCGCAGCCTCGCCAGGTCTTCGACCCCGATCGCCGGACTCCCCATGAAACCCACCTCCGTCACATCGTCCCAGAAATAAAAACCTGAAGAGGTCCGGGGAAATCCGATCCCGTTGAGAAACCGCGCCGACGGCGCCCCCGGCCTCTCCCCGTGCCACATCACGTAGCCGCCCATTCGCTCCACCCAGCCCACCCCCTCCCGCTGGACCGAGGCCACCCAGACCCGCCAGCCGAGCCAGCCCAGGCAGGCCGCCACGATGACCATCACGGCGCGGGCGACCAGCGATCGGGGCAGCATCCAGCGTCTCATGGCGGCAGTCGGGCAGGGCGGAAAAACACCCCAGACTACCCTGTCCACATTATCCCCCGCAACGCCGAATCGGCTCCCGCGGCCATTCCGAACCAAAAAAGCCTTGAATCCAAGCCCTTACCCGGCTCCTTTACCGCCCTATGTCTACCTTTGCTGAGTTGGGACTCGCCCGTCCCGTCCTGAGAGCCGTCGAGCGCGCCGGTTACACCGCCCCGACACCCATCCAAGCCCAAGCCATCCCCATCGCCCTCGCGGGCAAGGATGTCGTGGGCGCCTCCCAGACCGGCACCGGCAAGACCGCCGCCTTCGCCCTGCCCATCATCTCCCAGCTCGTCCCCGGCACCCAGCCGCAGTGCCTCGTGCTCGAGCCCACCCGCGAGCTCGCCGCCCAGGTCGAGGAGCAGATGAAGCGCTTTTCCTACTACCGCCCGCTCAATGTCGTGCTGCTCCACGGCGGCGTCGGCTACGGAGCCCAGCTCGAGGCCCTCGAGAAGAACCCCGACATCGTCATCGCCACCCCCGGCCGCCTGCTCGACCACATGAGCCGCGGCGCCCTGCGGCTCGATGCCGTGCGCCACCTCGTGCTCGACGAGGTCGACCGCATGCTCGACATGGGCTTCCTGCCCGATGTGAAAAAGATCATCGACCAGTGTCCCCGCCACCGGCAGACCCTCTTTTTCTCGGCCACCATGCCGCCCCAGATCGAGACCCTGGCCAACTGGGCTCTCACCGAGCCCACCCCCGTCGAGATCGGCGAGCGCCGCTCCCCCGCCGAGACCGTCACCCACGCCTTTTACCCCGTGGCCATGGACCAGCGCAACGACCTGCTCCTCGCCCTGGTCAACGAGACCCACTTCGAGAGTCTCATGATCTTCACCCGCACCAAAAAAGAGGCCGATACCCTGCACCACCTCGTCCAGACCCACTGCCCCGAGGTCAAAGTCGCCGTGCTGCACAGCGACATCGCCCAGGCCGACCGGACCAAGGCCCTCAACGGCTTCCGCTCCGGCGAGTTCGACGTCATCATCGCCACCGACCTCGCCGCCCGCGGCCTTGACGTCTCCGGCGTCACCCATGTGATCAACTACCGCGTCCCCGAGAACGCCGAGGACTACGTCCACCGCATCGGCCGCACCGGCCGCGCCCAGCAGGAAGGCGACGCCTTCACCATTCTCTCCGCCGACGAACTCGACTACGCCAAAGCCGTCGAATTCTACATCGGCCAAAAAATCGAGCGCCGGAAGCTCGAGGGCTTCAACTACATCTACACCGCCCTCCTCGACGACTCCCCTCCCAAGCCCCGCAAAAAGCCACCGAAGGGTGGAAAAAGGCGGCGGTGATCGCAGAAAAGCGATCCATCAGCAGCGATCAGGGGTCGGTCACGGGAAAACCGGCCTTCCGAGTAGTATCATTTTCAGCAGACGGCCCCCCAAGCCCCGTCTGAAAACGGAAAACGGAAAACTGAGGCCCGAAGACCGCCCGCTCTTCACCTCTCACTTTCGCCCGAAACCATGCGCGTCCTCGCCATCGACCCCGCCCTGCGCAACACCGGGTATGCCGTGCTGGAGCGGATTTCGGCACCCGCGACGCGCGGACGGGCCGGCTACCGCGCCCTCACCTATGGCGTCGTCCGCAACGCCCCCAAACTCCGGCAGTCTGGCTGCCTCGTCGAGATCCGCCAGCGCATCGCCGATGTCATTCGCGAGCACCAGCCCGACGTCTGCGCCGTCGAGGGCGTCATCTACGTCCAGAGCTACCGCACCGCCATCACCCTCGGCGCCGCCCGCGGAGCCGCCCTGCTCGCCGCCGCCGAGCACGGACTGGAGATCTACGAATACGCCCCCAAGCGCGTCAAACAGGCCGTCGTCGGCCGCGGCGCCGCCGACAAACAGCAAGTCGCCTTCATGATGCGCGCCCTGCTCGGCCTCACCGAGACCCCGCCCCCCGACGCCGCCGACGCCCTCGCCATCGGCCTCGCCCACTGCCACGCCACCGAACCCGGCAAAGGTCTCCGCGAAGCCCCCGAGCCCATCTGATCGCCGATTCCGGCGCCCCCGCCCTGCCTCATCAGAGGATCTCAGTGGCGGAGGGGGTGGGATTCGAACCCACGGAACCTTTCGGCTCGGCGGTTTTCAAGACCGCTGCATTCAACCGCTCTGCCACCCCTCCGGAAAAGAAATCGCCCCCTGCGACAGGCGCGACGGGCGATCGGCGACCCGCGGAGCCTACCCCATGCCACCGCCGGTTTCAATGATTCGCCGCGGGAGTTTCGAACTTCGCCGCCATCGTCGCCTGAAATTCCTCCTCCGGGACCAAACCGACCTGCCCCGAGACTCTCACCACCACCCGGCCCTTCCGGTAGGGCTGCGGCCCGGCGATGATGGGCTGCTCCGGGTCGTCCGAAGCCGTCATACCGGGACGATAGAGCAGCGGCAGACGCTCGCCGGTCTCCCCCTGGGCATGGATCAGGTCATCCGTCGGGATAAAGTCGGGAATCAATTCCCCCAAATTCCCGGGCAACTGCCCGAAGTCCGCCTCGTAGCTCCGGCAGGCGACATAGACCTGACGCGCTTGCGATATTTCCTTCGTCGCCCGGGCCTGTTCCTGCACCGCGGTAAAACTGGGGATCAGCATCGCCGCGGCGATGGACACCGGAAAAAGTCCGCCGATGAAACCCACCCCACCCGTCACGATGCCCGCGATGGCGAGCCCGCGACCCTTTTGCGACCCCGCCGAGGCATCGATTTTCCGGATCGCCACGATGCCCAGGAGGATCGCAGGGATCGAGCCCAGTATCCACAGGCAGGTATTGCTCAAAATCCCCAGCGTCAGGCTCCAGATCGCCATGGGCGAGGTCCTGCCTTCGGAAAGTGACAGTGGTGGCGGCGATCCATTCATGATGGCACAAGACTGACGAAAAAGGACCATCAAGTCAACCACCGAAAGGTCCCCCCGCATGGCCCCGCCATCGTTGGATCTCCGTCAGCCCTCCAATCACTTCCGGATGCCCCGGCACCCATGCCGCCAAAAGCCAATAGCCAGCGCCAACGGCACATTCTGCATCCATTTCGCATCCATCGCCGGATGCGACGCCCATTCCGTGGACATCCAAAAACTCGCATTTCCAGAACTGCCCTCCGAACGCCCGGAAAGCCAATCGCATTTCCAGAACTGCCCTCCGAACGTCTGGAAGACCATCCCCGCTTTCAGACGTGCCTTCCAGACGCCTGGAAAGCCACTCGCATTTCCAGAACTGCCCTCCGAGCGCCTGGAAAGCCACACGCATTTCCAGAACTGCCCTCCGAACGCCTGGAAAGCCACTCGCATTTCCAGAAGTGCCTTCCGAACGCCTGGAAGACCATCCCCGCTTTCAGACGTGCCTTCCAGACGCCTGAGGGGCGGCCATCGCCATTCCGACCAGACCCGAATGCCACTAGATAAAGCCGGTGGGTTGATTGCCCTGCGGATCGGATGCCGGAGGCATCACAGCCATTAGCCGGTGGTTGAGGAGCGCAGCGACGACACCACCGGAGAGAAGGGAAAGGCAACCGAGCATCCCGGAGGGATGCCAGCGGGCGAGACAGCGCGCGGAATGGCGACTGGCTTGCATCCCTCCGGGATGCCCTGGAGTTTCTACCTTTTCGGGCCATTGAAGACTCATGGTTCGAGGCCCAGTGAAGTTGCGCGCAGCGGTGGATGCATCCAGATTGGCGTCTCCGTTGCCCCAAAGGGGCAAGATGGGAAAGCCCAGGGCAGCCATGCCCTGGGTACCCCAGTTCCCCCATTTTTCTCAAGCCCTGAAGGGGCGAAATACCGGTATGCCGCAATCACTTGCCCAAATCCTGGTGCATCTGGTCTTCTCGACCAAAAACCGGGAACCGTGGTTGACGGACGCCATTCGTGACGAACTGCACGCCTACATTGGCGGCATCGTTGAAAACCAAAAGGGAACCTTGCTCAAAGCCGGCTCGGTGAGCGATCACATCCACCTCTTGATCGCCCATCCCAGAACGTGCACGCCTTCCGATCTGGTGCAGGAAATCAAAACGGGTTCTTCCAAGTAGCTGAAGACCAAAGGCGCGCTATTTGCGAACTTTCACTGGCAGAGCGGCTTTGGGATTTTTTCGATCAGCCCCTCCCACCGGGCCGCATTGGAGGCTTACCTCGGCAATCAAGCCGAACACCATCGCGTGGTGACCTTTCAGGAAGAATACCGCCGCTTACTGGACAAATACGGTGTCGATAGGGATGAGCGTTACGTGTGGGATTGAACGAGTTTGCGCCCCGGTTGCGCCCTTTCAGGGCTTTCGGTTTGGGTGGTGACGCGGACCCAAGGCGCTGCCTTGGGCTTTCGCATGACGCCCCTGTGGGGCGAAAAATGGAGAAACTCCAGGGCATCCCTCCGGGCTGCCCGAATGGGGACGGATGGACCGGTGGTATCGCTGCGCTCAACCACCGGCTAATGGCTGTGATGCCTGCGGCATCTATTCCGCTCGAAAAACCCATTTGCACCGACGAACCGTCTGAATCCCGCGCCATTCCGATCCAACCCAGTCCGATCTCCGATCCAACCCGGTCCGACCTCCGATCCAACCCGGTCCGACCTCCGATCCAACCCGGTACGATCGCCGATCAGACCCGGTTGCATCGGAAATCGCGCGAAACTTCCCCGCGGCAGGACGGTTTAGGTACGAGGCCCTGACGACTCCCAGCCATGTTTTTGCCTCCCACCCGCCCGATCCTGCTGCTGCTGCCCTGCCTGGCAGCCGGTCTGGCTTGGGGTCAGGAGACGGTGCCGCTGAAGCCGGCCGAAGCCCGCGAAATCGGCCTCCCGGAGGCCGTGGCGCCGGACCACTTCAGCCTGCTGGTCACCCAGTCGCCTTTCACCCGCTCGCTGAATCTCTCCGATTCGCTGATCCTGACCGGCATCGCCACGATGGATGGCAAGAAAGTCGCCACCCTGATGAACAAGGAGACCAAGGAGACCTACGTCGTCTCCGATGAGCCCAACGCCCAAGGCTGGAAGATGGTCGATGTGGCCGGCGACGAGGCGCTCGACCGCGTCTCGGCCAAAATCTCAGTGGAGGGCGGCGAAGTGGTGACGGTGCGCTACTCCGACTGGGCGCTGAAGCCAGGCGAGGCCAAGCCGGCCACCGGCGGCGGCGGCGAGATCCGCGAGGGCGAGCGGCGCGGCTTCGGACGCGGAGAAGGCCGCGGTGAGGGACGCCCGCCCTTTGGCGGTCCCAGCCCCGAGATGCGGTCCCGCATCGAGGCGTTGCCCGAGGCGCAGAGACAGAAGCTTTTCGATCACATGATGAAGCTGCGCATGGAAAAGCCCGACATGAGTTGGGAGGAGCGGGGCCAGGAATTCCAGAAAACGCTGGAGAAAATGGAGAGAAAAGCCCATTGACCTGCATCCCCGCCTTGTTCCCGCCGATTTTCGGACTCGACCTGACCGCAGCTTCATGATGGACTTGTGAGAGGACGCAAAAGCGTCTAAAGCCTTTTGCCGTCCGGTCCGTGCGCGGGTCGGGCGGCTTTCCGAAACACACATGAACACACAGACAGGCGTCACGCCTCGCCACCCCGGCGAGGCGAAACGGATTCTTTTCCCCAATGCCCGGCTCGGGCTGCTGCTGGCATGCCTCGCGACGCCGGCGGCGACCACGATCTCCACCGCACAGACGGCCGCTCCGCCCCCAGTGAATGCCCGGCTGCATCTGCTGGCCCAGGCACAGAAGGCAGCCGCCCAGACCGAGGCTCCAGCCGCTCCGCCGGCGACTCCAGCCGCACCCGCCGCCGCGGAGGAAAAGCCGGCCCCAGCCGACACTCCCGCACCCGCCGCTCCTGCGCCTGCTCCAGCTCCCGCCGCCCCAGCGGCTGCCGATGCCGCCGCTCCGGCCCAGACACCCGCAGCGACTCCCGACGGCGCTGCGCCCCAGGCACCGGGCGCCGGACCGGGTGGTGGACGCAGTGGCTTTGGTCCCGGTGGCGGATTCGGCCCGGGCGGCGGCTTTGGCGGCCGGAGTGGCTTCGGCCCCGCCGGCGGAGCCGCTGGTGCCGCGGAAGGAGCGACCGGCCTGGTCCAGGGCCCGGGCGGCCGGGTCTCGCTGCAATTTCCGCTGAATCCCGTCTCGGACCTGCTGAACATCTACGAGCGGCTCATCGCCAAGACGATCGTGAAGGACACGACGGTCTTCGAAGGGCCGCAGGTGTCGCTGGTGACGCCGGGCGACGTGGACCGGCAGGAGGCGATCCGCCTGATCGAGGCCACGCTGCTGGTGAATGGCTACGTGATCGTCGCGGAGCCGGACCAGAACAGTGTGAAGGTGCTCTTCGGCGGCCAGCGCCAGGGCGGGCAGAGCGCTTCCTTCAGCGAGGGCATCGTCATTTACTCCGACGACGATCCGCTGCCGTCGGGCGAGACGCTGGTGGGCTACTTCATGAAGCTGGACTTCATCGCACCGGAAACGGCGGCGACTCTGTTCGGAAATCACGTGGTGCTCAATGAATTCGGCCGCATCACCCCCATCGCGACGCCGCCCGGCCTGCTGATCACCGAGAGCAGCAGCATCGTGCGGCAGTTGATCCAGTTGAAGAAGATTATCGACGTCTCGACGGAGGAGGCTCCGCTGCTGACTCAGTTCGTCAAACTCGAGTATGCCGAAGCCAACGTGGTCGCCCAGATCATCCAGGCCGCCATGGATGCCCGGATGGAGGAGCGCCAGCGCCAGAGTGCCAACGGCCGCACCGTCTCGGGCCAGCGGCCGGCGACCAATCAGCAGGGAGGCAGCGGACAATCCAGTGGTGGCAGTTCCTCATCCGGCCAGCAGCAGCAGCCCGCCCAGTACGTCCGCCTGCCCGATGGCCGCACCGTCGCCGCGACCAATGCGAATTCGGGCATCGGCACGGCCGACATGCCGGCGGCCCAGGTGATTCCGGACGACCGCCTGAACCGCGTCATGGTCGTCGCAGCACCGACCGACGTGGCTTATGTCATTGAGATGATCAAGGAGTTCGATCAGCCTCTGGAGAATCCGGACCCGATCGAGCGACCACTGAATCACGTCAAAGCCAACGACATTCTGCCCGTCATCGTCGACGTGTTGCAGGATACCGGCACCGGCCAGACCATGCTGCCGGGCGGCCGACAGATCGACACCCGCCCCACTCCGGTGACGAGTTCCCAACTCGCGACTCTGACGGGCGTCAATCGCAACACGCAGAACCAGCAGAACCGGAACACTTCGGCAGACTCGGACGCGACCACCGCCGTCGGCGGACGGGCGGACCAGATCGCCTTCCCGATCGACGAAGTCGCCCCGCTTTCGGTCCTCGTCGGCAAGACGCGGCTCATCGCGGATCGGCAGAACAATGCCATCATCGTCATCGGCAACGAGGAAAACCAGAAGATCGTCCTCGACATCATCGACCGCCTCGACCGCAAACCGCTCCAGGTCTATCTCGCCACCGTGATCGGCGAACTGACGCTGACGGATGAGGTCGAATTCGGGGTCGACTACCTCCAGAAGTTTATCCAATTCGACAAGAACAATCCGGCCGACGGCGGCATCGCCTCCAGCCTGATCAACAGTCGCGACGAGCTCACCGAATCGGTCGCCGACCTGCGCGACAGCCTCATCACCACGCCATTCGGACCGGCCTCCGGCCTCAATGTTTACGGGCAAATCGGCGAGTCGCTCGATGTCATCGTGACCGCCCTGCAGAAGAACGAGAACTTCAAGGTCCTCTCCCGCCCCGTCGTTTACACGCAAAACGGCAAGCGCGCCGAGATCACCAGCGGCCAGGAAGTGCCCTACCCGGAAAGCTCGCTCAGCGACACGAACAACCCGAACTCGGTTCGCTCCACCACCGCCTACAAGGACGTGGTGCTGAAGCTGGAGGTGCTGCCCACCATCAACGAGAACAACGAAGTCACCCTCGACGTGGTGCAGATCAACGACCGCGTCGTCGGCGAGCAGTTGATCGACCAGAACCTGATCCCGGTCATCGGCAAGCAGGAGCTGAACACCACCGTGACCATTCCCAACAAGTCCACCATCGTCCTGGGTGGTCTCATCGCCGAGCGGGACGACATTTCGGACTCCGGAGTGCCTTTCCTCAAGAACATCCCCATCGTCGGCAACGCGGTGAAGTCCACCGCCAAGACGAAGGCCCGCACGGAGCTGATGATCTTCATCCAGCCCATCGTGGTTCGGGAGGACTCGGACGCCTTCGCCGCGAGCCACGACGAGGATGTGCGCAGCGACATCGGAGCCGAAGCCGCGCGGGTTTTCCCCGAGCCGACCGTTCCCACCCTGCAAAACGCCGCCACCGAGACCATCGAGATGGAAAAGGAAGCCAGACGGGGCCTCATCGGCCGCCTCGGGCAGCGCATCCTGGGTAAAAAGCCGATCGGTGACGGTCGCCCGGTGATCATCGACCCCGCTCCGACCGATCCGAACGTGACCGATGTCGTGCTGCCCGAGTGGCAGCCGGAGCCCACCGCGACGCGGCCTCCCGCCCCGCGCTCGCCGATCCGTCGCAATCGCTGATTCCCTGATCGGACCGCCCCATGCGTTCCCACCCGCTTTATCGCCTGATGGCCGGCCTCGCTCTGATCGGCAGCAGCGCGGCCCTCGCCCAGGAGCCGGCGGCTTCGTCGCTTTGGGATCTCGCGGCCTTGGAAAAAGCCCCCGCCCATCGCTGGATCGACCAGTCGCGCCCCATCCACTCGCTGCTCTACACGGGCGAGACCTATCAGGGAAAGCCCACCGAAGTCTTCGCCTATTTCGCCAGCCCCGCCACCCTCGCCGGCGGTGGTGTAAAGCCGGCCGACCGCTCCTATCCCGCCGTGGTGCTGATCCACGGCGGTGGCGGCACGGCTTTCGCCGAATGGGTACACCTCTGGGCCCGGCGCGGCTATGCCGCCATTGCCATGGATCTCTCCGGACGGCGCCCGCCCGAGGTGGAGTACGACCCGCAAACCGGCGCCTTCGTCCGTCACCTCGCCCACGACCAGAAGACGCGCACCCGGCTGGAGAATGGCGGCCCCGAGCAGGGACATCCCGAGAAATTCGACTCCATCGGCGGCGACCACCGCGACGATTGGCCCTGGCACGCCGTTTCCAGCGTGATCCGGGCGCATTCGTTGATCCGTTCCTTCCCCGAAGTCGATCCCGACCGCACCGCCGTCACCGGCATCAGTTGGGGTGGCTACACCACCTGCCTGGTCGCCTCAGTGGACACGCGTTTTCGCGCCGCCGTGCCCGTCTATGGCTGCGGCTTTCTCCACGAGGGCGAGTCGGTGCAGAAAAAATCCATCGACGCCCTCGATCCTGCGCACCGGGCGGAGTGGGTGCGCCGTTATGATCCATCCAGCCACCTCGTCCGCTGCCGAGTGCCCATCCTGTTCGTCAACGGCACCCACGACATCCATTACCCGCTCGACAGCTACCTCCGATCCTATGCCTTGGTCCCGGGTGAGAAATCGATCCGCATCGAGCCGCGCATGGCCCATGGTCATCCGCCCGGCTGGAAGCCCGAAGAGATCGGCCTTTTCATCGACAGCCACTGCCGCGACGGCAAGCCCCTGCCCCGCCCCGGCCGCCCGGCGATCGCCGCCGACGGGCAGATCAGCGTGGCGGTCGAAAGCCCCGTAGCCCTGAAAAGCACCACGCTGCATCACAGCACCGCGGACGGTCTCCGCTCCGGGCGCGAATGGCTGAGCACCCCGGCCACCATCAACGGCCTCACCGTCACCGCTCCCGCCCCACCGTCGGGGACGAACACCTGGTTCCTCACCATCACTGACGAGCGCGGCGCCCTGGTGAGCACCGAAGTCGTCTTCTCGCCCCCGCTCCCGTCGGCTCCCTGAGGCGCCGCCCTTTTCCTTTGGTCAGCGGGTGGGATCCCACGATTTCATTTCCTGACCGAAGCCGACCAGCTCATATTCCTCCGCTTCCTCCACATCCTCCTGGAGCGGAGCAAAGCGATCAGCCCGGAAGCCCAGTTCTTGTTTGATGCTGGAGTAGGGATCGTCCGGATTGAGCAGCTCCTCCAACAGGATCAGGATGTCATAGTCCGCTCCGGCAACGACGAGGTTCGCATCCTTCGTCAGGCCGAACTGGGGATTCGACTTGCCCGGCCGCATCGCGCGCACCGTGTAAACGGAATTCTTTTTGGGCAGAGACTTGTAGAGATCGAAGACCCAGGGATCGAACTGGTCGTCGATGCACACCACGCGTTGGCCGGTCTGGAACATGGTCGGAAAAAGGCGTCGGAGAAGGTTGAATGATGCAATTCAGCGCACCCAATACGACCACCCCTGTGCCGATGCCAGCAAAAAGCCACGCTTTGCCCCCTGCCGCCCCTCAGCTCGCGGCCGGAGGCAACTCCGCGATCGGCCGCACCATCCGGGCGATCCGCTTGGCGAAATAATAAATGCGTTTCAGGTTCTCGATCACATCGGACTCGATGCGGAACGCCTCGCTCCGCTGCGGCTCGGCGGCGGCGAGCCGCTCGATCACCCTGGCTTCCGCCAGATCGGCGAGCCGCTGGATCTCCGCCTTCGCCGCCACCACCGTCTCCGCGGCGGCCGCATCGCGATCGATCAGGGCGTGAATCACCGCGTCCACCGCCCAGCTCACCTTGCGATGCAGTTCCGCCAGCACCTCACCGGTGCCCTCGCTGATCTCCACGCCCCGTCGGATGCGCTCCATTCCCGCCTCGACCAGGTCGGTCTCGACCATGTCGCCGATGCTCTCGAAATGGTTCGCCGCCATCAGACAATCGCGCAGCGACTCCGCCTCCTCCGGCCGCAGATGCCGCTGGGACAGGCGGCCCAGATAGGTCACGATCGCCTCGTGCAGCGCGTCGATCTCATTGTCGTCGCGGCGCAGTTCCTCCAGATCCTGCCGCGTTCCGTAGAGCACATGAGGTAACGCCCCATGCAGCATCTTCAACGCACCGGCTCCGAGCCGCGACAGCTCCTTGCGCGCCAGATCCAGCGCCACCGGCGCCGTGTCGAGGAACATGTCGTCGAGGAACTTCACCTCGCTCAGCCGCACCGCATCCTCCGGCCGCACCGGAGCCATCCAGCGGATCAATCGGGCCAGCGGGCCGGTAAAGCCCAGCAGCAGCACCGTGTTCGCCACATTGAAGACCGTGTGCGCATTGGCGATCTCCCGGACCGTGTCATCGGGCGACAGCCAGCGCACCACCGATGCCATCTCCGGGATGAAGCCGGCCCACAACGCCACGCCGATGACATTGAACAACAGATGAGCCAGCGCCGCCTGCGCCGCCTCGCGCGGCTTGCCGATCGCTCCCAGCATCGCCGTCACGCAGGTGCCGATGTTGGCGCCGAAGATCAGGGCGATTCCTCCCTCCAGCGAAATGAAGCCCTGACCAGCCAGCACGATCACGATCACCGTCGTCGCAGACGAACTCTGGATCACTGCCGTGACCGCCGCCGCCGTCGCAATGCCCGCCACCGGATGATCCATCCGCCGCATCCAGTCGATGAACGGCTGGTATGACTGGAGCGGCCCCGTCGCCTCGCTCATCAGCTCCATGCCAAAAAACAGCAGCCCCAGCCCCATCACCATCGCCCCTTGGAATTCCCCTTTCCTCCCGCGGCCGATCAGATGCCAGCCAAAGCCGCCCGCCACCAGCAGCAGCGCATAGTCCGTAATGTCGAACGCCGCGATCTGCGCCGTCACCGTGGTGCCGATGTTGGCGCCCATGATCACCCCGATCGCCTGGCTCAGCGACATCAGCCCCGCCGAGATGAAGCCTATCGTCAGCACCGTCGTCACCGAGGACGACTGGATCACCGCCGTCGTCAGCGCCCCGGCCAGTGCCCCTTTCAGCGGATTCGTCGTCATCCGCGCGATCCATTGCCGCATCCGGGTGCCTGCGACCACCTTCAGCGACCGGCTCATCAGGTCCATCCCGTAGAGGAACAACGCCAAGCCACCCGCGACCCCCATCAGCAGGGGGCCGACCGGCAGCGGGACTGACACCGGATCCGCGGGGGGCATCGAGAAAGAGAGGGAAACAACCAGACACCCTCCGCCCACCGGGCATCGCGCCGGACCCGCGGAAAGGTGACGAGACTGTAACACAGACCCACCCGTCCCCACCAGCCATCCCTTGCCCAAAAGCCGCGCATCGGTTGGCGTGCCGCGACGACAGTCGGGATTCCGATGAGACCCTGTTGGATCGCCGATCGAACAGGGTCTCATCAGCCCCCCCGGCTTTGTCCCGATCCCACCACCGGTCCGGATCAGGCCAGAATGATGATTTTCAAGGCGTTAGCCAAACAAACGACATTAAATGAACTTTACTACCCGGATGACCGGGCCGAAACCGCTCAGATTCTGTTTTTTCAGATTCTGTTTTTTTCATATAGGGAGAGTATTTATTGACAACTTCTTCCCAAAAGCAGTAGCGTCGCATCCAGTCGTTAAATCATATCCATTTGGAACCGAGTATGAACACTGCTGCTACGCTCACCCGACTCACGGCTCTTATTCTGCCCATTACTGCCCTGCTGTCAGGCGCGACCGCCACAGCCGCCCCAGGGGATGTCGATGTGCTGAATGCGAATGTATCCGGCGGCACTGTCAACGTCATCGCGGTCCAGCCCGATGGGAAAATCCTGATCGGGGGCGAGTTCACCCAGGTGCACGGCATCTCTCGAAACAAGCTGGCGCGCCTGAATCCCGACGGGTCTCTGGACACTTCTTTTGATCCCAGGCCCAACAACAACGTCACCGGCCTGGCGATACAGCCGGATGGCAAGATCGTGGTGGTGGGGGTATTCACCGTCTTCCAGCCCCACTTATGTCTCGTCACCATCAACCGCCGCAGCATCGCCCGTCTGAATTCCGACGGCTCGATCGATTCAAGTTTCGACCCCAACCCCAACGCTGGAATCAATTGCGTCGCGCTGCAGAAAGACGGCAGCATCCTGGTGAGCGGCTTTTTCACCAACTTTCAGCCAAACAGTGCTCCCTCGGCAACTCCAATCAACTATCTCGCCCGGCTCAATCCCAATGGGACGGTGGACACCACTTTCAACCTGGGCCCAAGCTCCCCGGCGGACAGCATCGCGATCCAAGACGACGGGAAGATCCTGGTTGCCGGCAACTTTCTCTTTTGGCAGGCCCCTGGGGCCCCCACGTTTACCACGCGTCGGTGGATTGCCCGAATCAATCCCAATGGAACGCTCGACAATTCGATCAATTACGGCTTTAGCAATTTTGTTCGCTGCATCGTCGTGCAGCCCGATCAGAAGATTCTGTTGGGCGGCTTTTTCACGTCGCTCGGCCCCATCGGAGGCCCCACCACAAACTGCTCCAGAATCGCGCGTCTGAACGCGGATGGCACGATCGACACCGGCTTCAATCCCAATGCCAATGGGACGGTGGATAGCTTGGCCCTGCAGGCAGATGGCAAGATCCTGATCGGCGGCATGTTTTCCTCTCTACAGCCAAATGGAGCCACCTCCCCCACGACCCGCAATCAGGTCGCCCGGGTGTTCGCGGACGGTTCGCTGGACCCGACTTTCGATCCAAATGCCACGGACGGCATCACGAGTGTCGCGGTGCAGGCCGATGGCAAGGTCCTGATCGGTGGCGGGCTGAGCTCCCTTCAACCCAATGGGGCCAGCACGCCCACCACCCGGCTCCGCTTTGCGCGCCTGGAGAATGATCCCGCCGTCCAGGTGCTGGAGATCCCCGATGGCTCCCAGATTTCCTGGCTGCGCAGCGGCGCAGCGCCAGAACTGACGCGGGCCTTTTTCGATTTCAGCGCGGATGGCGGCAGCACCTGGAGCCCGCTGGGCGAGGCCACCCGTGTCGGCACGTCGTCCAATTGGACACTGACCGGCCTGACGCTGCCTGCAGAAGGCGACATCCGGGCGCGAGGCCTCGCCGTGGGGGGCCGGTTGTCGGCGAGCCTCAGCCTGATCGGGCAAGAGGCGCCCTTTTCTCTGATCACCGACCCGGTCATCACGCCCCTGACCACCAAGGGCGATACGGTGCCGGGCGCGGGCATCGATCCGCGCATCCCGGCGGGCGCGCTCTTCACGGCGCTCTACCCGCCGGCCATCAACAGCTCAGGCCAGGTCGCCTACCGCGCCGCGTGGAAGGCCGGCACCCAGAGCGGCCAGGGCATCTTCGTGGCCGGCACGCTGGCGGTGGCGGTAGGCGAAACGGCACCGGACTCGGGCGGGGCGACTTTCAAGAGCCTGGGGGAACCGCAGCTCTCGGATGGCGGTCAGGTGGCCTTTCTGGCAATCACCTCGGCGGGGACGAAGGCCGTGTTCACCAATCTGGGCGGCACGCTGCGCCGGGCGATCGCCCAAGGTGAGACGCTGTCGACTCCGGTCGGAGCGCGGGTCAAGACGGTGACCACCTATCGCCTCAGCGAGACGGCGATCGACTGGCAGGGGCGCCTAGTGGAAGGCGTCGGCGGGGTGACCAAGGCATCGGACACCGTGCTGCATCGCTGGACACCGGGATCGGGCACGGCTGAGGTGCTGCGGGAGGGAAATGCCCTGCTCGGCTCGACGGTGAAAGTTTTCTATCCGCTGGCCGCATCGGCGCCGGGTCAGCCCCAGGATCGACACGCCGGTCCTGGCGGCGGCGTGCCGGTGCTGGCCGCCCTGGCCGACAAGAGCGTCCACATCCTGAATGCCGAGCCGGGGAACATCGTCTCGGTGGCGCAGTCGGGCGGCACGTCGGCCGGCGCGCCGGCGGGCACAGTATTCGGATCATTCGGCCTGCCCTTCGGAGCCGGCAACGAGTGGATCGGCGGTTTGGTAAAACTGAAAACGGGAGTCGGCGGCGTGGCGGCAACCAATGCGCAGGCGATCCTGGTTGGATCGACTTCCGGCTCCTACGAAAGTCTGGTGGCCCGGCAGGGCGACGCGGCGACCGATGAAGCCGGAGCGGCGTTGGCGGGAATCGTTTACAAATCGTTCAAAGAACCCTTGTTCAGCCCCGAGGGAGACACTGCCTTTCTCGCATCGCTGGCCGGAACGGTGACCAAATCGACGGATACGGGCATCTGGTCGCGTCCGGCGGGCGCCCCGGCTCCGTTGCTGTTGGCGCGGGAAGGCAGCCCGGCGGCGGAAGCGGGCGCAGGACCGGTCTGGGCCAAATTTACCGCACTGGCCCAGCCGACAGGCGCCACGGGTACGCTGATCGGCGGGACCCTCGCCGGTGGCACCGTGAACAAGGCCAACGACGCCGGCTATTGGGGCCTCGACAGCGCCGGTGACCTGCGACTTCTGCTCCGGGAAGGCGCGACGGTGGACAGCAAAATCGTCAAATCGATCCACACTCTGAAGATCGTGGCCGGGAGCCTCGGCGTGACGCGTAGCTTCAACGGCAACGGGGAAGTCGTGGCTTTGGTCTACTACACCAACGGCCTCAGCGCCATCGTGAGGGTGACGGTGCCGTGATTCCGGACTCCGGAACCGCCCGAATAGCGGCCCGGAGCCTACCTCCACCCGCCAGCCGCGGTCCCGGCTTGCCCCGCGCTTCCCGATCTGCTACGATCCCGATCATGAACGATCAGGAAGCCGCCGCCCGCACCTGGCGCGCCCTCGCCCGGCGCACCGTCCGTCGTCACAATGCCGGCTGGTGGTTCCAACGGCTCTCCCCCCTGCTCATCGTCGGCAGTCTGGCTCTCGCGGTCGGCATCGTGATCAGACGCACATTCGGCCACCCCTTCGTCGCGCATTGGGGACTCCCGGCCGTCGCCGCCGGACTGTTCGCCGTCGCCGCCCTGGCGGCCTGGCTGCTGGCACGGCGTCATTTTCTCGGCGAGCGGGACGGACTGGTCCGGCTGGAGGATCAGCTCAGCCTGCGCAATGCCCTGACCACCGCGGATCGCGGCATCGGCCGCTGGCCCGACGGCCCCGCCCCGGACCGGACCATCGACAGCGGCTGGCACTGGCATTGGCCGCGGCTGATGGCGCCCTTTGCCGTCGCCGTCGTAGCGATCGCCGCCGCCCTGCTGATCCCCATCACCCAGGTCGAGGCCGTGAGTCCCCCACCGTCCGAGCCGCTGGCTTGGGCGCAAATGGAGGAGTGGATGGAGCGGCTCCAGGAGGAGGACATCATCGAAGAAACCGCCATCGAGGAGGTGAAGGAGAAAATCGAGGAACTGCGTCAGAAGCCCGAGGAAGAGTGGTTCAGCCACAGCAGCCTGGAAGCCAGCGACACGCTGCGCCAACAGCTCCAGCAGCAGCTCCAGAATCTCGGCACCGAACTCGCCATCGCCGAGCGCGATCTGGCCGCCCTCCAGCACTTCGGCGACCAGATGGGACAGGAAACCAAGGAAAAACTCCTCGCCGAGTACGATCAGGCTCTGCAAAACCTGGCCCTCAGCAATCTGCCGCTCAATCCCGAGTTGATGAAGGCCCTCCAGGGCATCGATCCCCAGAAACTGTCCCAATCCCAGATGAGTGGGATGACTCCCGAGCAGCTCCAGCAGCTCCGCGAGTCCCTGCAAAAAGCCGCCCAAGCCTGCAGCCAATGCAACAATCCCGGCAACGGCAAAGGCGAGGGCCAGGGGCTGCCGTCCCTCGGCGAGGGCGATGCCGCGCTGGCCGCCCTGCTCAAGCAGTATGGCCGCGGCGGGGTCACTCGCGGTCCCGGCGAGGCGCCCCTGGCCTTGGCCGAGTCGGAGACGAATCTCAAGACCAACCAGATCGAGGGCGTGCAGAATACCGACTTTTCCCGAGCCGCCCCCGGCGATGTGCTCGGAATCGGACAGACCGAACACGAAGTCGACCAAACCAAAGCCGGCCCCTCCGCCGCAGGCGCCGTCGGCAGCGTCGGTCAGGGCGGCGATGCCGTCTGGCGCGAAGCCCTGATGCCGGGAGAAAAGGCTGTGCTCAAGAAATACTTCAAGTGACCCGCCGGCGAGCCGTCACGGCAGCGACACCCGCACCGCGACCCAGTCGGTCTCCGGGAGGATGAATTTCCGCACCTCGACCGTGACTGCCGTGACTCCGGCAAAAGCCAGCGTCGCCTGACCCAGTTCCTCGGCCAGCGTCTCGATGAGCCGGCGCTCACCCACGGCCGCCACCCGCTTCAGCGCCTCTGCCACCTCGAAGTAATCCACCGTCCGCCCGATCTCGTCGCCCAATCCGCTGAGAGCCGACTCCGGGACGATCTCCACATCCACCGCCACGGTCTGGGCGACGGCGCGCTCCTCGTCCGGCACCCCGACTCGGGTGTCCAGTCGGAGTCCCCGGATGACTATGCGGTCTTTCTCGGTCTTCATGCGCCGATGAAACAGTCGGATGAGGCACATTTCAACGCCTACAGAGCCTTTTGACGGCCTGCCCCTTTCGGTCCTCTCCGCACAAACAGGGTTGGTACTCCGATGCAACCGGGTTGGATCGGAGAGGAGACAGGGTCTGATCGGAATTTCGCCCGCCTCCTTCGATCAGGCTGATGAGAATCGAGGCAGCCAGACCGGATAAATGGGGACACCGGTCGGCAACGTTTTTGCTCTGAAGAAGAGGGGAGCGACATCCACCATTTATAAAATCCATAATTTAGAAATTTCCCAGCCAAAAACAGACTCACTCTTGACGCCAGCCGATTTCTCGTCTCAAATCCAGCTAACGCGAACCGTGAATCGTACTGAACCTCGCCGCCTCTCTGCGACCCGTCCATCGGTGGGCCAAGGGCTTGGATATCAGGAAGATGCTGGAAAGCTGCCTTCTTCGTCCCCAAGCCTTCATTGCCAACCGATGTACTACCTGCGAGCCCTCCTGTTGCCTTCGTTGCTGGTCTTTTCGCTCCCCGCGTTTTCGGCCGAACCTGCGCCGCCGGTGGTGAGTTCCCTCGATGCTCCGACCCAGGTGCCGGAGGATTCGGTGCAATTTGAAGGCGATGAGTCGAATTGGCGCCTGACCGGTGGCTATCAATGGCGACAGATCGGCACGGTCAACTTCCAGAGCGGCACGCATGTGACGAACGGCTTCCTCCGCCAGTGGGAGCGTCGACTGCGGCGAGGCGGCTCCTCGTCGCGGTCATCCACCGGACCGGGCAGCGACTACGGCCCCTTCAAGGGCGCGGTGGACCGGTTTTACCGGGATGGCTACGTGAGGCAGGATGGCAACTCCGAATTGACCGGGTGGACTTGGTTCTGGGGCTATGACAACGTGGGTGACAGCCAGTTGATATCTGGCACAAATGTACTTTTCCATGCCGATGGCGGCTCTGTCACGCAGACCACTCGCTCTTTTGGGGAACGGATCACGCCCAATTTCGACCCCAATACGGGCTGGGAGTCGGACCTCACGGGTTCCGGATGGTTTCTCCAGTTGGAAACGCCGGAGATTTACCAATCGGACTCCTGTCTGCTGACGCTCGATTTTTCCTACTCCTTCGCTCAGGCAGATGATTCGCGCCAAGGGCCGGGAGCCTACTCGGGGCGCCATCGCGAGGGAGGACGCTACCGCACCACGACCACCACGACCACGGTGGAGGACTTTTACAACAACGGTGACATCGGAATCCTGCCGAGCAGTTACCAGGGGACTTTCGCCGGTCAGGGACCCGAGATCCGCAATGCGCCCACATCCCGCACCTTTCTCACCACGACGACTGGTTCGGGCGGTCCTCTGCCGGGCCGGCTGTTGGGGCTGAGCACGACCCTGCTGGACGAGCGGCTGGAGGTGGACCTGCACACGCTGTCGCTGGGTCCGAACGTGGTCCGCGAGTGGAAACGCCTGCGGCTCAATGGCTCCGTGGGTCTGGCGCTCAACATCGTGGACTGGAAAGCCCAACTGACCGAAACCCTGCTGGCATCGCGCAATGGAAGCGACTTTGTCGTGGTGGAGGAATGGACGGCCCGGAACTCCGGCACGGATGTGGTGCCGGGCATCTATCTCGACGCGGCAGCCAACTATGCCCTGACCACGCGCTGGTCACTTTTTGCGTCGGGCCGATATGACTGGGCAGGCGGCCTGAGCGGATCGGTCGGCCCGTCGAGCTTTTCCCTCGATCTCGGCGGCTGGACGCTGATGGGTGGCCTGACCTTCGTTTTCCCGTAACCGAAAAACTACCGGACCGTGGCCGGGTCCTGCACGGCGAAGTAGAGCAACTGCTGGCTGTGCTCCTCCAGTTCGCAATCGGTCTTGATGCGGACGAGGCCGAGCATGATGGCGTCGGTGGAAGCGGGAGTGAGGACGATGCGATACTCGCGGCCTTCGACGACGGTGTGCAGTTCGGCTTCCACCGTGTCGCGGCTGGAAACGGCCTCCAGGACGCGGATGGGTTTTTCCCGCAGCACTTTGAAAGTGGCCTCGGCCGGCTTTGCCTCTCCCCCGACGGGCCAGGTGATCATGGCGGGCTCGAGGGCGGCGATGGGCGGGACGTCCACCTTGACCGGCAGGATGTACTCCAAGGCGCCGGGGATGTCCGTATGGACATAGACGCGCTTTTCCGACTCGCCGGAGAGCTTGGAAATGTCGAAGACCGCCTCGATGGTGGCGGTGGCTCCGGGAGCGAGGACTTCGACGTCGGCTCCGGCTTTCAGGCAACTGCAGGAGCTGTCCACCTTGGTCAGCCGGACGGGCACGGTGCCGGTATTCTTCGCGACGAAGGTGGCGGTGAACTCGGTCTGGCCCTCGGCGGCGCGGTGGGCAAACTCCTCCGGCTGGAAACTCAGGGCCCCTCCGGGCGCGGCGGTCTCACCGACTGGAGCCGGGGGCTGGGTCACGGGATCTGAAGGCGCCGCGGGGACGGCGGAAGCCGGATCCGCGGCAGCCATGGGCGCAACCGCCGCAGGCGCGGCCGTGGTGGCGGTAAGCGGTGGGAACCACTGGTAGAGCATGAAGTAGATGATGACGCCAGTCACGGACACATACAGCCAGATCGGGTAGGCGAACCGGACCATCCGCCGGTGGCCGTCGAAGTCTCCGCGCAGCGCCCGCTTCAGCGCGACGAAGATGAGCGGCAGCATGCCGATGGCGAGGGGGATGTGGGTGAACAGGATGATCAGGTAGATGATTCTGACCGTGGGATAGTCCTTCGGGAACGGGGTGTTGGCATGTCCGAGGAGAACTTTGTGGGTCAGGTAGCAGGCGAGGAACACGGCCGACACGACGAGGGCAGCGATCATGCTGCGGGCGTGTCCCCTGCGGTCGCCACGCTTGATCTGGATGAGCGCGAGGATGAGGAAGACGGTCGCCAACCCGTTGAGGGCGGCATTGATGGGAGGGAAGAGACTCGGGTCCATGGCAGGGTCAGGGCTGGGGTGCGGCTTCGCGGAAGAGGTAGTCTATGTCTCGGAACAGCCGCTCGACTTCGGCGGGTCCGCGCTGGGGATTCATCACATCGTAATAGCCGCGCAGGTTGGCCTGTCCATCGACGAGGGCGAGCCGCTGGTCGTGGCTGAAGGGGCCCTCGGCGGCGATGATGGCGGGGTCGGTGTTTTCCTGCACGCCGAAGAACTTGAAATAACGGATCATGTAGCTGCGGATCCGCTCCTCATCGCCGGTGAGAAACCACCAGCCCGGGACATCGACGCCGCGGGCTTTCACCCAGGCATCCATTTTCTCCGGGGTATCCGCGCGGGGATTCAGACTGACGGAAACGAGGTGGAAGTCGCCGCGCGCCCCGAACCGCTCGTGGAGCGATTTCATCACTGCGGCCATGCCGAGGCAGCCGCCGGGACAGTCGGTGTACTGGTAGCCGGCGACCCAGATTTTCCCCTCCAGTTGGGCAAACGACACGGTCTTGCCGTCGCGGTTGACGGCCTGGAAGTCGATCAGCTTGCCGAGATAGTAGGGCCGCGGATCGGCGGCCTGCTGGCGGCTGAGCTTGCGGTAGTTGAGCGTCACAAAAACAGAGCCGAGCACGATGATGGCACAGATGCCGGCGATGGTGGACCACCAGAGCACGGGATTGAACTGCGGCGCGTCGGCGGGGCTCCGCCGGGCCGGCTGCGGGGTGGAGGGCGGGATTTCCTTCAGCATGGCAGGGAGTCGGGACGGGGATACCTCTCAGGGCGCCGGCTTCCAGGCAACCAACGAGGCGGCGAGGATGATGGGCAGGTAAAGGAGGGTGAAGAAGAACAGGGTCCGGGCGTCTTTTCTCTCTCGGCTGCGATGGAATCGCCAGGCCAGCCAGAGCATGAGGGCACCGGAAAGCCCGCCGGGAACGAGGAACCACGGCGCGACCAGGCCGGTGGCCACCGGCAGGACCGGCAGCACCAGCACGAGGGCGGAAAAAGCGAGCGCCAGTCGGGCAGTCCGGGTGCCGGCGGCATCGCCATTCGACCACATCACGAAGCCTCCGCGCTCATATTCCTCGCGGTACATCCAGTTGATGGCGACGAAATGGGGCAATTGCCAGAGGAACAGGACCAGAAACCAGTAGGCGGCTCCCCAGGAGAGCGCCCCCCCACCCCCGCCGGCCCAACCGATGAGGGGCGGCAGGGCGCCGGACACCGCGCCGACGAGGGTGTTCCCGCTGGAGCGGCGCTTCATCGGGGTATAGACGAAGAGGTAGGAAATGAGCGTGGCGGCGGCGAAACCGGCGGCGGGGAGATTGACCTTGATCGCGAGATGCAGGATGCCGAAGGCGGCCAGCACCCAGCCCAGCACAAAGGCAAATGCCGGCGGCATGCGTCGCGAGGGCAGCGGACGATCGGCAGTGCGCTCCATGCGGGCGTCGGCATCCACCTCCATCAATTGATTGAACACGGCAGAGCCAAAGGCCGCGAGCACGGTTCCGAGCAGGAGGTGCAACAGGGTGGGAAGATGAAACGAAGCCGCTCCCGACCGGGTGGCGGCCACGTAGCCACACAGGGTGGTGATGACCACGAGGGTGCTGAGCCGGGCCTTGGTGATGGTGACCAAATCCTGGTGCGCCCGCGACAAAACCGAGCGGACCGCAGGCAACGGAACGGTCTCGGGCGATGGTGAGGTCTCGGGCATGGCTGATGGCGGAGCCTTACTTTAAGTCAGGCCCCTGCCGCTGGCAAAGACCCGCGAGCCCCGGATCGGGACCGGACGAACTCCTCCAGCAAGGCCTCGCGGCGCCCCGCGAACCAGCAGCGGACGGACAGGCCGAAGGCGATCGCCAGAATGGCCAGGCCGTTGAGCACGTGGAAGTTGGTGATCCAGAATTTTTTGTGCTCCGGGCTGCCGGTCAGGATCACGAACACGCCGAGAGCGATCTGGGCGATCATCAGCGTGGCGACGAGGATGCCCTGGCGCACCAGTCCTGCGGGCAGATCCATCCGGGTCCACAACCAGCGGGCAAACGCCAGGCCACCGATGAACACCACCACGGCCCAGTATTTGTGCGCGAACATGAGCAGGAGGATTTCCGACTCGAATCCGGGAAACAGGCGTCCATTGGTCAACACGATGCCGGTATCGGCAAGACCGCTGCGGTGATGATGCCGCATCAGGGCGCCTAGGATCAACTGGATGACGATGGCGAAAACCAGCCCGGTGGAGGCGAGGCGCGCGACCCGGATGTGATCGTCGCCCACCCGGTCGCGTTTTTGCCCCCAACGCGGCGACGTGATCATGCCGATGAGGATGATCAGGCAAAAGAACCCTTGGGCGACACAGCCGTGGATCACCGCAAAGGTATCGGACACCTCCGTGACCCGAACTCCGCCCAGAATGGCCTGAGCCGTCACCAGGAGCAACGCGAGGGCGGAAAGCCGGACCACGAGCGGCCACCGGCGCCGCCGCCAACTCCAAATCAGCCAGAAGATCGGTCCGAGTCCGGCAGCACTGCCGAGCAGAAAGAGCATCTGCTTTCTCCCGGCATCCTGCCGCTCCGCTCCACCGGCGACGAAGAGTCCGAAGGTCAAAGCCAGCCAGACCACCAGGGCGGCGACTTCCACCGCCTGCACCCCGCGCCGGATGTAGGCCCACGCGAACAGGATCAGCGTCATGATGCCGACCACGGTGGCAAGCAGACGGTGACTGTGCTCCAGAAACGGCACCATATTTTCGAGCCAGCCGGGCGGATTGACGGAGCCAAGACTCAGGGGCCAATCGGCAAATGCCATGCCGGCCTGCTTGGTGGTGGTGGCCGCCCCCCACCAGATCAACAGCACGGTCATCACCGCCAGCGAGACGGCGTAGCGGTGGAATGTCCGGGAAACCAAGGGCTTCGGCCCGGCGGAGCTATGGGGTTCAGCGCTCATGTGTCCTGGGAGGGGCGTCGGCATCAATCAACCACGCCCGGAGCATTACGTCGCGGCCGCCCCGGAGGGAAACCGCAGAAACGCTGGGAAGGCGGCGGAAAACCGAGGGATCCGCCCCGCCTGAATCGAACGCCGGTCTGCTGAAGCCGGGCCTCACTCCTTCGGGAGCATCGGCGTTTGGCTCGCATACCACTGGTCGAACTCCTCCGCCTCCACCACCCGCAGCGTGGCCGCCATCTGGGCGTGGCCTGCTCCGCACAACTGGGCGCACACGATGTCCCATTCGCCCGTCTTGGTCGGGACGAACCACATCGGAATCTCCCGGCCGGGCACGGCGTCCTGCTGGATGAACATGGGCACCAGAGCGAGACCATGGATCACGTCCTTGGAGGTGACCTGAATGATCACGGGACGCCCCTTCGGAATGACAAGATCGTTGATCGTGATGAAGTCGTCCTTGGCATTCGGATCCTCGGAGACCAAGCCGATCGCATTCGTCGCAGCGGAGATCCGGAACGGGTCGGTCAATCCGACCATCTTGTCGGCGCCGGCGTAGTGGAACGTCCAGCGGAACTGCTCACCGACCGCGCGAATGCGGAGGACATTCGGATCATCCTTCGGCATGTCATCGACGCGCTTCGCCCACAGGGGATAGGCAAAGCCAAGCAGCAGCACCACTTCGACGATCACCACGCCGATCTCCAGATGGGTCGAGAAATGGGAGGTCACACCGTGATACTGGGCCTTGGGCTGCTTTTTGGCCCGGAAACGCCAGAGGATGTAGACGAGGAACAAACCCCAGCCGACGGCGAGCGCGCCCATGAACCAATGGAGCACGGCCAGCATGTGATTGCCGGCGGCCCCGTGTTCGGAGGCGACCTCGGTCATCCAGAGGGCATCGTTGATGGAATCGAAGTTCATGATCGGAAAGTGAAAACGAGAGAGTCGGGAATCAATTCTGGGGCTGCGGGGCCATTTGGACGGCTTCCTCCTCGGCAAAGCGCCGGGCGCGCCGGGCCAGATAGACGATGAAAGAGATGAAGCCACTCAGCACTGTGAGCAGGATGACCAGCATGAGCCCGACTGCGGCATTGGCGCCGGCCAACGAAGTCGGATCGGCACCCCAGCAGACGGAGCAGGCCAGCAATTCGGAGATGGGCAGGGCGGGCAGGTTCATGGCTTTCAGGTGATGATCCGGCGGGCTTTCTTGAAAAAATACGCTCCGTAGTAGGCGAGGATACCTCCCAGGATGATGCTGAAAATGCCCATACCCCTCACCTCGGCCCCCTGCCCGGCTACCAGCAACGCCCATGCCCCGAAGGCCAGGCAAAAGAGCGCGGCCAGAACGATGAACAGGACATGGAAGTGCTTCAGCGACATGACAAGTGCGGAAGGGAAAACCTCACCGGAGTGCATTCTGAATCGCATCGAACGCCTCGGGAATCGGATCGAACAGCGCGAACAACGTCAGGGCCATGAGACCCAGGAAGAAGTAAAAGGTGAAGGTGAGGACCTTGTAAACGAGTCCCCGCTCATGATTCAGGTGCATGAAAATCAGCGCCACCAGGGAGCTTTTCACCGTGGCAATGATGAGACCCAGAACGACATCGCGCCACCCCATCACCGGGCCGAAGGGATGCCACCAGTGCGCGGTGAACACCGTCACCACGGTGAAGACAAACAGCGCCGCGCCCACCGCGACGTAGGATTTTTTGAGGCGATCGAGTTCTTCCTGTGAGGAGGCCATGGATCTGAGCGGGTTGAAAAAGTCGGACGTTGAATGGGGAAAAGTCGGGAGCGGTTCGCTCGATCACATCAGATACATGATCGGGAAGAGGAAAATCCAGACGAGGTCGACAAAGTGCCAGAACAGGCCGCCGACTTCGACGCGGTTGGCCAGATGCTCGGGATTCTTGAGGTAGATGCGCTTGCCGAAGAACAGGAAGTAAGCCAGCACGAGAGCCCCGCCGATGACGTGCAGGCCGTGCAGACCGGTCATGGTGAAGTAGATCGCATAATAGGTGCCCGCCCGGGGACCATGGTTGGTCACGAAACGCGCCTGATCGCGCGGGATGGTCACGATCGTCTCGCCATGGTGACCGCCTCCGGCCTCCTCTGATCCGTGGTCACCGGCATGAGCGTCGCCGTGGCTGTGGTCGTGGCCATGATCGTGACCGTGGGAGTCGTGGAGGTTGTGGTAATTGACGTAGGGTCCACGAAGGGCCTTCACCGGCACCACGCCATCTTCGTAGTACTTTTTGATGCCCTCGATCCGGGAGTCCCGCGTTTCCAGAACCTGCTTCTTGATATCGTCGTTGCCGGTCGATTCGTGGATCAATTTCCACGCCAGCACCGCATCCTGCTGCTGCATGGGGATCATCTGAAGATTAATGTTGTGCAGCTCGAGCTTGATCGAGTCGTCGATGAGCTTGCCCTTCACCGTGGTGCGGTCGCGATAGTTGAGAGTTTCCTCGTTCCGCTGGACGATGTAGTGCGGGTCGACGTGCATGTTGAACTTGGCCGTCAGCTTGGCCTTGGTCACAGCAGGCTCGTCCTTACCCTCCTCCCAGGTGCCCTTGCGGCGCTTCATCTTTTCCGCCACCGCCTCGGCCATGGCCTCGCGACGCTGCGTGGAGAACCACTTCTTGAATTGGGACAACTTCACCGTCTTGGGATCGTCCTCATCGGCGCCCTCGACGACAGTGAATTCCACATCGCCGGCGTCCTCGTCGATCTCACCAATGAAACCGGGAATGCCACCTGAGAAATCAACCGTCACCTCCTCGGCCGCGAAGCGAATCTTGTGGGTCCGGTCCAGGATCTTGCCGCCGAGGATCGAATTGTCGACCAGCTTCACATCGTGGTGATTGAGCAGCTTGTCGCTGTACTCGTAGGCCTTGAAGCCCATGAAAATGACGGCGCAGAGGATCACTCCCCACATCCAGCGCTGGAAGACCTGCCATTTGCGCTCCTTCAGGGCCACCCAGGCAAACACGACGAAGACCGACGAGGCGATGAGGACCAGCGTGTTGATGAAACCGGGCCAGATTTTCTGGACATTGATCCCCATGGGCCAGGGATTGTCGAAACCCGGCTGGGTGCCGACCCGCAGGAAGACATAGGCGGAGAACAGGCCGCCGAAGAGCATGACTTCCGACGCCAGAAAGAGCCAGACGCCGATCTTGGCATTGTAGAGCCCGGTATCGCGGCGGGCGGTGACTTCGTAGGGAATTTCCATCGGTTGAATCTCGTTCGATTGCGGGTCGGAAAGCGGCGGAGGGGGCGATCGCCTCGGAAAAAATCAGTGTTTGGCCGCCACTTTGGCAGGCTCGGGGGCACCGGTCTCCTTGTCGGGGACAAACTGCGGCAGGAAATCTTCGTCGGCACCGGGCACGGAATACTCGTAGGCGGTGCGGTAGGTCACCGGCTCGGTGAGGAAGTTGCCGTGCGGCGGAGGCGTCGGCGTGGCCCACTCCAGAGTGGTGGCATCCCAGGGATTGTCACTGGTGACCTTCTTGCCGTTGAACACACTGATGAAGAGGTTGATGACAAAGGGAATCTGCGCCAAGGCCAGCAACCAAGCGGAAGCCGACATGATCAGGTTCAGGTCGATCATGAGGATGTCCTGGCCCGCGGCCCGGCCGAACAGGAAATTGAAGATTCCGCCGAACACCGAGTCACCCGGCATGAAAAGCTGGCTGGAGATCTGCTGGTAGGCGGCGCCGCCGTCGAAGGCGCGGCGGTGGAAGCCGGCCATTCCTTGGAAGAACATCGGCAGGAAAATGCCGTTCATGAAAATCAGGGACGGCCAGAAATGGAGCTGACCCAGCTTTTCGCTCATCATCCGCCCGGTGTGCTTGGGGAACCAGTGATAGATACCGGCGAAAAGAGCGAAAATCGTGCCCGGCGCCACCACGTAGTGGAAGTGACCGATCACGTAGTAGGTGTCGTGCAGGTGCAGCACCAGATTGTTGAAAGCCAGCGGCAGTCCGGTGAGACCGCCGATCCCGAACATCGGAATGAAGGCGGTGGCGAACAGCATCGCCGAATTGAACCGGATCGAGCCACCCCACAGGGAAATCAGCAGCGAGGTGATGAGAATCACCGACGGAACGGAGATGAGCACCGTGGTCGTCTGGAAGAACGTGCTGACCGATGTGCCCATGCCCGTCAGGTACATGTGGTGCGCCCACACGATGAAGCTGAGGAAACCGAGCACCATGGCGGCATAAACCATCACCTTGTAGCCCCACAGCGGGCGGCGGGTGTTGCACGGAATGATCTCGGCGACGATCGCAAACGCCGGAAGGATGAGCACATACACCTCCGGATGGCCGAGGAACCAGAACAGGTGCTGATAGAGCAGCGGGCTGCCGCCGCCGGCCACATCGAAGGGCTGTCCCGCGACATTGAGGCCCGTCGGGACGAAGAAACTGGTGCCGACCAACCGGTCCATGATCTGCATGATGGCCGCCACTTCGAGCGGCGGGAACGCCAGCAGGAGCAGGAAGCCCGTCACCAGCATCGCCCACACGAAGAAGGGCAGGCGCATCCAAGTCATGCCCTTGGCGCGGAGATTGATGATCGTCGCGATGAAATTGACCGCGCCGAGCAGGGACGAGGTGATGAGCAGCGCCATGGCGAAAAGCCACTGCGTCTGACCGGTCCAGAACTGGTTGGCGTAACCGAGGTCCGTGGTGGTGGCAAGCGGCGAGTAGTTGGTCCAACCGGCCTTGGCCGCACCGGACGGGAGGAAGAAGCTGACGAACATCAGCACCCCGCCCAGGAAAAAGCACCAGTAGCTGGCCATATTGAGGCGCGGAAAGGCCATGTCCGGGGCACCGATCTGGAGCGGCGTCACGTAGTTGCCGAACGCACCGAAAGCCAGCGGCACGACGCCGAGGAAGATCATGATGGTGCCGTGCATGGCGCCGAACATGTTGTAAAGCTCACCAGTGACCTTGCCGTCGGCATCCAGCCACGACTGGAACCACGGCAGATCGGCGAGAAACGGCACCGGACGGTCCGGATAGGCGATGCTCCAGCGCATCACCATCATCAGGAAAAAGCCCACAGCCATGAACACCAGCGCGGTGAAGCCATACTGAATGCCGATCACCTTGTGGTCGGTGGAGAAAATATACTTCTTCCAGAACGGCGGGTCGTGGTGGTCGTGACCGTCGTGGGCGTGCCCGGTGGCATCGTGGAGGGTGGCTTCAGCACTCATGGGTCTGTAATCTGTCTGGCGTGCGCGGTTTTTCAATCGGCATTCAGTAATACGGGAGGCGGCTCCTGTGGGAAACCCCGATTCTCCGGCCGAACGCGTCTTTCAATCCTGATGGGGACTCCAGCGGTGTCACTGGGCGGGCTGTCCGGTCTGGGGATCGACCTTGGCACCCGGCAGCATCGAATCCTCGGGAATGGCACGGAGACCGGCTTCATCCCAGGGTGTCGTCCTGTCCTTAAATTGCTCACGAGCGGCCTTGACCATCTCCGTGGTCACGATGCCATCTTCGCCCTCTTTGAGGGTGCCAAATTCCCGTCGGATGTAGGTCAACACCTGGGCCACCTTCTCGTCGCCGAGCGTGTCCCACGGGGCCATGATGTTGTTGTAGCCCACCCCATTTACGGTGAACGGGCCACTGATGCCCTTCAGCATGATCGCCCCGAGACGAGTCGTGCCGCCATTGACCCACTCGGAGTCCTTCAGCGGCGGGAACAAGCCCGGCTGGCCGGCGCCGGCAGGCCCATGACAGGGAACGCAGTTGTTGTAGACCTTTTTGCCGTCCTTCATCCACTGATCGATCCAGGCCAGCTTTTCAGCAGCAGCGTCCCCACCGGCACCAGCAGGGCGCGGGTCGGGGCGATAGTACTTCGTCACATAGATGTCATCGCGGAATCCATTGCTGTAGGCGCCCAGATAGCCGGCACCCAGAATCAGAACGAGCGCGGTCAGGATCAGGGGACCGAAGGAAATCGGCTCCTTGCCAGTCGGCGGGAGCACCTTCTCACGGCGCACCGCATCATGCACATCCACCACGCTGCCGCCTTCGGCTTCGTAGTCGAGATTCTTGTCCGGGTTGTCGCTCATCGATTCGTTCAGAGATCTGGATCGGGAAAAAGTCGGGTTTCTTACTGCGCCGGCGCCTCAGCCGGAGCCGCCTCGGCCACAGCGGGGCGGATCGAGGCGGGCAGTTTCGCATCCTTCCGGCGGGAAAGCAGGTAATCGACCAAAGCCTCGGCTTCCGGCGTCGGCACCACGACAAATCCTTCCTCGGGGGCGAATTTGCCCTCCAACTTCAGCGCAGCATCCCGGCCGTCAGCAGGAACGAGCCGATAGAGATGGCGGAAACCCGGCATGATCGATTCGTGGGTGTTAGCCCGCGGGTTGTAGAGCTGGATATGCAGTTTCTCACGATCCGTCAGACGAGTGCCGACATTGGCCAGATCCGGGCCGATCCGCTGGTAGCCCAACTGGGCATAGCCCTCACCGATGTAGTCTTCCGGACGGGTCTCACGAGCCAGCCCCTCTTCTTCGCGACCACCCCAGCCGGGACGCCACATGTCGGGG
Organism: Verrucomicrobiales bacterium; assembly: GCA_016795505.1. Lineage (GTDB taxonomy): Bacteria > Verrucomicrobiota > Verrucomicrobiia > Verrucomicrobiales > DEV007 > JAEUHH01. The sequence goes on from JAEUHH010000099.1 coordinate 35,044, forward strand.
CCTGCATAGGTGGGACGCACCATCTGGGTGTGGCAGTAGGCACAGCCTTCACGACGGTAGATCTCCGCACCGTAGTCGCTGGCACCCGCCCGCACCATGTTCGGGTCGGGATAGGCGACAAAGCCGGCTTCGTCGCTTTCGGCATAGGGCACCGGGGCCGCACTCGACTGCTTCACATACGGCAGGAGCACGAGGAACAGCCACGGAAAGCCGAAAGCCACGCCCAGCCAGGAAAAGAGTCTCCAGAGATCGTTTCTCATCGCTTGTTTCAAGAAGTGCCCGTGTCTGTTGCTTGCCAGTGGTGCGAAAAGTCAGTCTCAGTGATGCCCGCCGGCACCCGCCAGCGCGACCGCCTCTTCCGCGCTGCCCACGGAACCCGGCTCGGCATGGATGAGCGTCGGTCCGGCCGAGCGGCGTCCGCGACCGATGAACATCAAGGCCAATTGATAAAAGAAACCCAGGTTCGCCGCCGCAATCAGCAGCCAGGCGACGATCCGGCCCACGATCCAGCCGTTGGCCACCTCGACGGAGCGGACGAACGCCTGATCCCACTGGTTCATCTGACCAGCCTGGGCAAATCCACCCACCAGCATCGTCAACACCACCGTGCCAATGCCATAGGTGGAAAACCAGAAATGGCCACGGATCAGGGTCGGCGACGGCCATTCACAACCAGTGATGCGCGGGACGATGTAGTAAATCGCCCCAAAAGCCGCCATGGAGAAGAATCCGTAAACCGCCAGCGTATCCAGACCGACCACGAAGTGGCTGAACTGGAGCACCTGGCTCAGGCTGAAAAAGGACGACACCCCCGACAGCACTGCGTATGCGAGGAACATCAGCACCCCGAACAGGGTGAAACGCAGCGTCGGGCTGTATTCCCACAGCTTCTGGCGCCCGCGGAGGGTGAACCAGAAATTCGCACCCGCCGCCACGACCGCGACGATGATGAAGATCGAGGCAGCTCCGCTCACCGCCGGGATCCAGGCCGGGAAGGGACCGCCGACATAGCGTTGAAATCCCGTCCAACCGGCCAGAACGGCCAGCGCCCAGAAGCCCACCTGGGCCAGCGGATAGCTGTGGATCGGGCGACCGGCGATCTTCGGAACCAGATAGTAGGCCGAAGCCAGCGCCACGGGGGCAAACCAGAAATAGATCAAATTGCTCATATACCAGGCATTGATCCCGGTGCTCATGGTCGCCGCACCCTCGTCGCCGACCAGCAGATTGGCCGTGGCGAAAATCCACGGGAACCACAGCGCCGCCCCGATCAAATACATCTCCGAGACGTACACCTCGCCAGCCCGACGGGCGCGGAACATCGGGATCAGCCACAAAGTGACCATCAGGTAACCGATGAAAAGCAGCGGAGCCACCCAGACCGGGAAATCCAGCCAAGGCATTGAGCGCCCCAGACCGGCCCACACAGTGATCACCGCCACCGCGACGCCCGCATTCCACAGATGGCCGGCGACGATGACCGTCACCGGGTTCTTCAACTCGTTCCGAGTCAGTCGGGCCATCAGCCAGATCATCACGCCGAGCCCCGCCTGCATCGCCCATCCGTAGACGAGGGCGAGCATGTGAACGGGGAAAAGCCGGCTGTATCCCAGCCACGGGCAATCCTCCCACAGCGTCGGGACCCGGAGCTTCAGCCCGCTCAGGAAGCCCAGCAAGGTCGCCACGAACAACCAGGCCGCCGCACTGGTGAAGAAAAACAACACCGGATACCGCACCGAGCGGTCAATCGCCGCGCGTTCGCGAATGTCTTCAGGTGTGGCTTGGTTCAGGTCGAGACTCATGGGTCAAAAGAGCAGATCGGCAAAATCATTCAGCATCACTTGGCAGGCGCGGCCGGAGCCGGAGTCGCAGGCGCAGCCGGTGCGGGAGTCGCAGGCGCAGCCGGGGCGGGAGCCGCAGGCGCAGCCGGGGCCGGAGTCGCCGGTGCAGCCGGGGCCGGAGTCGCAGGTGCAGCCGGGGCCGGAGTCGCAGGTGCAGCCGGGGCCGGAGTCGCCGGTGCAGCCGGGGCCGGAGTCGCCGGTGGAGCCGGCGCGGGAGTCGCTGGTGCGGCCGGTGCGGGAGCCGCCGGTGGAGCCGGTGCGGGAGTCGCAGGTGCAGCCGGGGCCGGAGTCGCAGGCGCAGCCGGAGCCTGGCTTTGTTTCATGAACGTCGGCGAACCTGGGACGATCAATTCGGTCTTGGCGGCTTTCTTGCCCTTCAGCGTTTCGAGCGTTGCGGGCAGCGCCTTCTGGATCGCCTCGGGAGCCAATGCTGTCGCCTGGGCCGCGCGGACCTCGACCAGATTCTTGGCGCGCTCCTGGGAACGCTCCGCCCAGCCGGGTTCCACGACCTCATGCGGTCCGGCCACCTTCAGGGCCAGCCACAGAACGGCGCCGAAGCTGACAAATGCCAGCAATCCGGCCCAGAAAGCCCGGAATCGATTGGTGGCGGTGTCTCCAGGGTGCTCGCTCATGGGTGGAAATTCGATCAAAGAGGGTTCGGTCGGAGAAGCAACAGGGTTGGTTCGGAGGACAAAGAGGGTCTGGTCGGAAAGTCGGCTCAGTGAGGAATCAGTTCACCACGTTGAGGGATTCGTCCAATCGCGGGTCGCGGCAGGGATAGAGGCTGCCTTTGCCAAGGAAATGCATCAGGCCAAATCCAAAGAGGCCAGCCACGGAAATCCACGCCAGAAGATCGGTCCACACCGCCCCGGGAATGATGAGGGACTCTCCGTGGGTCAGCGAGGGTCCGCGCTCCGGAATGATGATCCAGTAAACGTCGAAGAAATGCATCAGCAGCGTCCAGCCGGCGATGGCACAGATAACAGTCGGCTTTTTCTTGAAGCCCTGGATCAACAGGATCGTGAACGGCACAAAGAAGTGGCCGATGACGAGGAAGGCGATCGAGTAGGGATTCCAGAAGTCGGTGTTGCGGGTCAGGTAGAACTTCGTCTCCTCGGTGATGTTGGCATACCAGATCAGGAAGAACTGGGAGAAGGCGATGTAGGCCCAGAAAATGGTGAAGGCGAGCAGGAGCTTACCCATGAGGTGGTAGTGCTCCATGGTGATGACCTCCTTCAGGTAGCCAGCCCGCCTGAGCAGGGTGACCAGGATGATGAGGAACGCCATCGAGTTCAGCGCGGCTCCGGCGAACAGGTAAACGCCCCACATGGTCGAGAACCAGGCGTAATCGAGAGCCATCAGCCAGTCGAACACGAGGAAGGTCCACGCCGTGGCAAACAGCGGGAGGAAGCCGCAGGCGGCGCGGCGCATGCGCCGGAAGAACTTCGGATCGCCCGTCTCGTCGCTCTTGATCGACCAGTGGCGGAGGAAATAGATGATACCGAACAGGGCGGCGCCGTAGAAGAAAAAGCGGAAGTGCCAGAACGCCTCGTTCAGGTAGCCCTTCTTCTTGTAAAGGAGCACGTTGGAGTGCTTGAAGTGCTCGTACTTGAGCTGCTCCTTGATTTCTTCGTCAGAGCCCAGCGCGGCTTTGGCAGTCTCGAGACGGCCCTTGGCAGCGGCGAGTTCGGCATTCAGATACACCTTCTCCCCTTCGGTCGCCTTGGCGAGCGCGGCGGCATTTTCCTTTTCCATCGCCAGCAGCGAGGTCTCCGCCGCCTTGAGGTTCTCGGTCAATTGGGCCCGACGGGCAGCCAGCTCATGCTCGGCATGCTCGACGGCTTCGGCCTTGATCTTGGCGCGCTCGGGGAACCACTCCCAGAGGGCGTCGCGGAAGCCGGGCGCGAGGAGCGGGAGCGCGAGGACAAAAATGACGATGACGACGCTGCCGAGATTCTCCATCAAACGACGGATGACAATGCCCCAGCCCGAATTCGAGGCGTGATGAAGCAGAGTCCAAAAGATGCCACCGACGGTGAGGCTGAGGAAATAGATGAGCGCAAACAGCCAGGAGTAGGCCATGGCACCGCGGAATTGCTCACCGGAAGCCGAAGCGATGATGAAAAACAGCACCGCCGCCCCGGCGCCGCCCATGAGCAGCACCCATTTGAGCAAGCCGGGGGAGAATTTCTCGCCCTGCGCGTAGTGATCTGCGTTTTTCAGTCCAGCCATGATCCGTGGTGAAAGAGTGGGGTGTCGGTCTGTCGGTGGGTCCGGAAGGGTCTCATTTGCTGCCACCCGCCGCCTGCATGGCGCGGACGTAAGCCGTGATCGCCCAGCGGTCGGCCGCGGGGATGGCGCCATTGTAGGGGCCCATCAGGCCCTTGCCGTGGGTGATGGTCCAGAAAATCTGTCCATCGGGCATGGCCACGACGCGGGGATCGAGAAGGTTGGCCGTCGGCGGGATCGCCCAGTATTTCGAGACGATGCCCTGGCCATTTCCGGAGGTGCCGTGACAGGGAGTGCAGAAGATCTGATAACGCTCCTGACCGCGCTGAAGCAGCGCATTGTCGACCGTGACTTCGGCCGGCATGCCGTCGCCGTAATAATCGCCGAAAGTTCCGTTCAGGAAGTACTCGCTCTCCGCCGGCGCCGAATCAGGGGAAGTCGGGAAGGTGTAGCCGATCGGCACGGTGTTCGCGACGGGCTTGCGGGCTCCCTGGCCGTTTTCGAAGAACTCGCTGGGCTTCTGGAACTTCAGTTTGTCCTGCCAGTCCATGTCATTGAAGACATAAAGCGGCGGCTTGGAGAACTTTTCACCGCGGGGGCCGATCCCCACGGCGAACATCACCGCCACAGCAAAGAGAATGAGAAAAAACCAGCGCATTTCGTTCGATTCAGTTCGGAAGCCGTCGTCGCATTCTTTCCTTCATCACGCATCGACCCGCTCGATCGCCTTGGCGCCGATGGACTCGAGGAATTCAGTCGTCTTGTCTTCCCGGAACTTGGGATCCTTCGATTCGATCACGAGGAGGAATCCGTCGTCGGAGAATTTCTTGAAAAGGGCCGATTCGAACAGCGGATGATTCCACCGCGGCAGCAGCACGAAGATCAACAACCCGAACAGGGTGGCGAAGGCCGAAAAGAGAATGGTCAATTCGAATGTGACCGGGAAAAAGGCCGGCACCGTGTTCAGGTTGGTCGGCTTGCCCTGCACGATGGTGGGATAGAGATTCACCTGGGTGAAAAACTGAAGGATCAGCGCGGTGGTAAAGCCGGTGACGCCACCGCAGAGGACCACGCCCGAAAGCCAGCTCTTTTTCAGCCCCATGGCATGATCCATGCCGTGGATCGGGAAGGGCGTGTGCACATCCCAGCGCTTGAACCCGGCGTCGCGGACCTTTTCGGCAGCGTGGTAGAGATCCGACGCGCTGTCGAACTCGGCCACGATCCCGAAGATCTGCTTGGTGCTGGCGGTAGTGGTGCTCACTGGGTGAGAAAAGAGTGGTGAATGGTGTTTCGAAAAAAGGGACAGCGTCCGGGAGGACCGGTTACTTGGACCTGCGGCCTTCGCGCAGTTTTTTCCAGTCGTGGTAATGGGGGTCGGCCTGCGGCAACACGCCTTTCACTTCGGCGATGGCTATGACCGGCAGGAAGCGCAGGAAGATGAGGAACAACGACATGAAGAGGCCGAACGATCCCGCGAACATCAGTTTCTCAACCCAGGTCGGGCTGTAAAGACCCCATTGACCAGGCAGGAAGTCGACCGACACCGAGGTCGGGATGATGACGAAGCGCTCGAACCACATCCCGGCGTTCACGAAGTTCGCGATGATGAAGACGATCCAAAGATTTTTCCGCGCCTTCTCGAACCAGAAAACCTGGGGCGCGATCACGTTGCAGAAGAACATGCAGTAGTAGGCCCACGTGTATGGCCCACTCAGGATGCGGAGATGGAAGGCATCGGTCTCATACTTGTTGGCGCTGTAGTAGGAAATGAACAGCTCCATGATGTAGGCATAGCCGACGATCGTCCCGGTGAGCAGGATGATTTTCGCCATGTTGTCGATGTGCTTCATCGTGATGAGGTCCTGCAGACCGTAGATGAGGCGGCAGGGCAGCATCAGGGTCAGCACCATGGCGAATCCGCCGAAAATGGCGCCTGCCACGAAATAGGGCGGGAAAATGGTAGTGTGCCAACCGGGAACCACCGACGTGGCGAAGTCGAACGACACGACCGAGTGGACCGAAAGCACCAGCGGAGTCGACAGCGCCGCCAGAAGCAGGTAGGCCATTTCGTAGTGCTGCCACTGACGGTTGCCGCCGCGCCAACCGAGGGCGAAGAAGCCGTAAGCCAGCTTGCGAAACTTGGTCCTGGCCCGATCCCGCAGGGTGGCGAGGTCTGGAATCAACCCGATGTACCAGAATATGACGGAAACAGTGAAGTAGGTCGAAACGGCAAACACGTCCCAGAGCAGCGGGCTCTTGAAGTTCTGCCAGATGGCATTGGAATTCGGCACCGGAGCGAGGAACCACACCATCCAGAAACGACCGACGTGGAAGCCGGGGAAAATTCCGGCGCACATCACCGCGAAGAGAGTCATCGCCTCCGAAGCCCGGTTCACCGAGGTGCGCCACTTCTGGCGGGTCAAGAACAGAATGGCGGAAATGAGCGTTCCGGCGTGGCCGATACCGATCCAGAACACGAAATTCACGATGTCCCAACCCCAAGCGACAGGATGGTTCATCCCCCAGATCCCGACACCGGTCGAAACGAGGTAAACGAGGGTGAAAATCAGACACCCAGCCAGAATTGCCGACGGGATAAACAGAAACCACCAACCCAAGGGCTGACGATTCTCCACAATGCCGCAAATCCGCTCCGTGATCCAACTGAAGGACCGGTTGTTCAGCACAAGCGGCTCGCGTGCCACTCCCGGAGCTTCGGAGGGATGCACGCCTTGGTCTGTCGTTCCTGTGGGCATGTGAAGTCGAATCGGAAAAGGGAAAACAAACGGAGGTCAGGTCTCGTCAATCAGTCGGTTGTGGAATCGGTCCTCTTCGTCCGGGAGATTTTCAGTGCATGTCAGCGGTCACTTTGCCGACTCGGTCGGCACCGGGCATCTTGGGATTCGGGTTCTTGATCCGCGCCAGATAACTGGTGCGGGGACGCGTGCCAATGTATTTCAGCAGTTCGTACTGTCTGGGGTGGCCATCGTGACCGTCGCCACCCATCTTGCCTTTGACCTTGGTCACCAGATCATCAGCATTTTTCCAGTTGCCGAAAACAATGGCACCAGTCGGGCAAGCGTCCTGACAGGCCGTGGTCACGGAATTCGCGGGCACCTGAACCTTGTCCGAGTCGCGGGCGGCCACTTTGGCAGCCACCTTCGCAGCACTGAGGCGCTGGACGCAATAGGTACACTTCTCGATCACACCACGCATGCGGACCGTGACGTTCGGGTTCTTCTGCAACTGCTCACTGGTGCGGGCGCGACCATTGGCCGGAGCCAGCGGACCCCAGTAAAGATTGTCGATGGAACGCTTGTTGTAGTCGAAGTAGTTGAAACGACGAGCCTTGTAGGGGCAGTTGTTCGCGCAGTAGCGGGTGCCGATGCAGCGATTGTAGGTCATCGCATTGAGACCGTCGCCAGTGTGAACCGTGGCATTGACGGGGCAGACCGTCTCACAAGGCGCCGCCTCGCACTGCTGGCACGCGACCGGTTGCGGGAGCATTTCGACTTGGTCATCATCCACGCGACGCTGACCGGGCCGACCGGCTTTTTCGAAGTCCAGGCCCATTTCCGAAATCGTCTTCGCGTCGTAGGGCGACGAAAAATAGCGATCCATCCGGATCCAGTGCATTTCACGACCGTTGATGACCTGCTCCTTGCCAACGATTGGAATGTTGTTCTCGCTCTGGCAGGCAATCGAACACGCATTGCAGCCCAGGCAGGAATTCAGGTCCACCGCCATGGCCCACTGATGATCGGGATCGACCCGAAACTCATGACCGTCGATGGCCGGACCCTCGTTACGCTGATTGCGCTCGCTTTCCGGGTTCGCGTAATCCGGCCCCTCGTAAAACGTGACGTTCTCAGGAATGTGGCTGTCCATCCCCTGCTTCCCGGCGAAGTCAGGCTTCTCCCGATACATGTCGACCGTGCCTTCGCGAACGATCTCGCGGCCTTCCATCGAGTAGTGCTCAGCCGTGAGCGCGAGCGGGTGTTTGCGGTCGGTTTTCTTCGCCGCCGCCCCGGAGAGGACAAACGGGGAAGCCACCGAGCGGAGCCCCCACACAGAAAAGCCAACACCCGTGGCGATGGAACCGAGGTCAACGGGCTCACCATCACTACCCTGCACATCGCCATAGTAACCCGCGGCGACCTGAATCGTGAAATCCGCCTGACCGGGATTGATCAGCGCAGGCAATTGAACCGTGGCCCCACCGGCGGAAACCTCCACCACATCGCCATTCTCCACCTCCAAAGCCTCGGCGGTGGCGCGACTCATCAGGGCGGCATTGTCCCACGTCAGTTTCGTGATCGGATCGGCCGCTTCCTGCATCCAGCCGTTGTTCACGAAACGGCCATCCCAAGTCGAGGAACCGGGCACGATTTCAACTTCGATCGAGCCTGCGTAGGGGATCGGAGCAAAGGTGAAGGCGCCCAAGGCGGCACCGACTTTGGCCGCATCGACCGCGGCATTGGCCACCGGGAAGGCGGAACCCTTCGCAAAACCATCGCGCACCGTGAGACGCCAGTCACCACCGGGAACTGCCGCCGCGAAGGTGGCCTTCACCGCCGCCAATGCAGGCGAATCTGGCTCAGGCTGTCCCGGAATAGGCGCCGCCGGAGCGGGGGCATCAGCCGGAGCCGGCTCATTGAGCAACGAAAGCAGGAACTCCACCTCCGACAGCCCACCGTTCATCGGATGGATCATCGGCTGCTGGACGGAATACATCCCGGTCTCGGAGCGCCAGTCGCCCCATGACTCCAGATAATGCGCCGCCGGCACATGCCACGAAGCGGAAAGGGAGCTCAGATTGCGACGACCACCGAAATGCACCACCGTCTCTACCTTGGCGAGCGCGTCAGCCCACTTCAGATCCGCCGGCGCATCGGCCGCCACGTCGGATTCGGTCATCAGGAAAAGCGTCTTCACCTTCCCCTCGCCCACCGCCTTGGCCAGGTCAGCGAGGCCGGGCAGCGACTTCGCGCCGGTTTGAACCAGCGAAATCGAAGCCGACTCACCCGCGAAAGCTCCCAGCGCGGCATTTACCGCCGCCACCAGCAAATGCACTTCGGTCGGCTGACGGGAACCCGCCACCACCAGCGCCTTGCCCTTGGCAGCCACCAAGTCGGCGGCGCACTCGCGGATCCACTCATTATTGAAAACTGCCGCATTGATCTTCGCCAAAGCCGGTTGCAGCGCCGCAGTCAGAGCCGCATCGCCCGCACCCTTGGCCACTTCGGCTGCCAGCAGCACCGCCACCTGCGGAATCTGGCTCGAAGCCAACCGGTAGCGATGATCCGCCATTCCACCCGTCAGGGTGAAAGCCGCCTCCACCGCGTAGAGACGATTCATTTCCTTACCCTCGTCAACCGCCTTGCGGCCGCGGGCAAATTGCATCGCCGGGTCCTCGCCAACCTTGTCGAGACCGAGGAAATCGGCATCCAACGACAAGATTCGGGTCGCCCGGTCAAAACGCGGCACCTGAGCCACACCCTCGCCGAAAAGCTGCCCCTCGGCAGCGGAACGACCGGCCGGAATCAGCGCCTCGTAGCGATAGACCTTGGCACCGGCAAACTTCGCCACCACCTCGCCCATCAGGCGATCACGCGTCGGCGCATAGCCAGCCCCAACCAGGAAAGCCACCCCATCACCCTTGGCCGCCTTGCGGAACGCGGAAAGAAATTCACCCTCGAATGCCGCCGCATCGGCCGCCTCACCCTTTTTCAGATACTCCCGAGAGCGATCCGGATCGTAGAGATCCAAAATCGAAGCCTGGGTAAAAGCATCGGAACCTCCGGACACCAGCGGATGCAGCTTGTTGCCATCCACCCGGGTCGGACGCCCTTCGTGAGTCGTGACCACCAGAGGATCGCAGCCGCGACCACTCAGCCGGCCCTTGGCGCTGGCATAGTAGAGCGCCTTCCCCGGCACGACCCATTCGACATGCTCGTTGTAGGGCACCAAGTGGCGCACCGGACGATGGCACCCCACCGCACCGAAGCCAGCCAGCGCAGTCGCCGCGCCCATCAGCTTCACAAAGTGACGGCGCGACACGTCGTCCAACTCCAGCTCGGCAGCGCCCTGCGGGAACTCCCGCTCGAGCCAGCCCCGAAATTCGGCGGAATTCTCCAGTTCACCCAGGCTGCGCCAATACTGACGGCCCGTTTCCCGAGATTCCGGATGTTGCCACTGACGTTTCATTCGTTCGAAAAAGATTCCGCTGCGTTGGCGACGATCATCAACGGTGACAAGCCGCGCAGTCCTGCGGCGGATTCACCTTCCACAAATCCTTCAAATAAGCTCCCATGGCCTCCTGGCTCCACTCCTTGCCCTCATGGCCCGCCTTCACCTCGGCCACCGGCTTGCCAGCCTTGTCCGCCACGTAGGCGTAGAAAGCCTCGCGATCCTTCTCGTCCATGCCGTGGGCCGACCAGTCGAGATTGGTGATCTGATCGAGCGGACGCAGATGCGACTCCACATTCCGGTGACAATCCAGACAGAAGCTCATGCTCAGAGGCTTCTCGTGGCTCACGACCTCCATCTCATTGACCTTGCCGTGACACTCCACACAACTCACCCCACGATTCACGTGGGCCGAGTGATTGAAATACGCGTAGTCCGGCGTCTCGTGGATCTGCACCCACTGGATCGGCTGGCCCGTGTACTTCTCGTAATTCGGATCCATCGCCTGGCGCAGCGGCTCCAGCTTCGGGCTGTCCGACTTCACCTTGCCCGGCCCGTGGCAGTTCCAGCAGACCTGCGCATTCGGGATGTTCGAGTGCGACGAATTCTCCACATGACTGTGGCAATAGCGGCAGTCCATGCCGTTCTGCCCCACGTGCAGCGCGTGGTCAAAAGGGATCGGTTGCTGTGGCTGATATCCCACCCGCGTGTATTTCGGGGTGAAAGAGTACCAGATCACCGCAATCGCAAGCGTGCCGATACCGCCCAGACCAATCAAGGCCTGCACCGGCAACAAGTTAAGCCAACGTGGAAAAATGTTCCCCATTTGAGATTCGATCGGCGCTAGTAAAGAGCTTGTGAAAAATTTCACAAGCGGATTTCTCAGAAAAAATTTACGACCCCTCCCCCGGCCCGGAAACGCCCCCGGAGAAATCAATTTCCGCCTTCGGCAGGCGACTCATCCTCCGGCAGTTTCAGCGCCGCGATGGCCTCCATGGCCCGGTCGCTGAGCGCCTGATACAGCTCCTTGCCCGAGAGCCCGGAGGACTCCAGCAGGTGGTTCAAATCCAGCAGATCCCCCACCACCAGAGTGAGCCGCTTCGGCCAGGGAAAAGACGCCCCCCGGGGCAGCGCCTCGTAGGCACCATACAGCCGCACCGGCAGCACCGGCACCCGGGACTTCGCGATCAGCATCCCGATGCCCTGCGCGCCTTTCTCCTTGAGCTGGCCATCCAGCGTGCGCTCGCCCTCGGGGAAGATCAGCACCTTCTCACCCTGCTGGACCAGTTGCAGGATGCGCTTGATCGTGCTCAGTTCCGGCCGCGCCTGGTCCACCGGGATCGCATTGCAGTGCGTGTAGGCCCATTTCGCCGCCGGATTGCTGAACAGCGTCTTGCGCGCCATGTAGTGGATCGGCCCCGGGAACGCCGAGCCGATCATCGGCGGATCGAGAAAGCTCGTGTGGTTCGCCACCACCAGACAGCCGCCCGGCACCGCCAGTTTTTCCCGATGGATCACCCGCCGGCGGAAGTAAACCGCCGCCACCAGCCGGGACATCGTGTAGCCCACTCGATACCAGAACGTCATGACAAAAGAAACGGCAGACCGCGCCGCAGCCCACTGTCTAAGCCCGATTTCACCGCGAAATCAAATGGGAACTCGCCGCCACCGGTCCGCCAGGGCCCGGCGCGCTACGCCCCGTCACTCCGCTGGCACGATCTCGAATTTCCGGAATGCCACCGGCCCATGGTCGCCCTGGATGCGGAAGGGCCCCTTTGCCGCTTCCGGCTCCTTCCCACCCCGCGTCGGCCCCGTCACCTCCACATTCTCGTGAATGACCTTGCCGTTGTACACCACCTTCACAAACCGCGCGTTCTCCGTCTTCTTCCCCGTCGCATCGAACCGCGGCGCCCGGAACACGATCTCATAGCTCTGCCACTCGCCCGGCGCCCGGCTCGCGTTCATCTTCGCCACCGTGCCCTCGTAGCCCTTCGGATCGCGCTTCTCGTCCCAGCGCTCATAGATCGAGCCCCCGTCATGCACCGTCAGCGCCCCGTCCGCCTTCCCAAAGCTGTCCAGAATCTGCACCTCGTAGCGTTCCTGAAAATAAATGCCCGAGTTCGACCCCTTCGGAATCATGAATTCCACCCGCACCGTGCAGTCGCCATACTCTGCCTTCGTGATCAAATCCGCCGCCTTGCCCGACTCCCCGTTGATCAGGATGCCCGTGCCCGGCTCCAGCCGCGACCACCGCTTTTCCTTGGCGTCTCCCTCCACCGCCTTCGCCACACTCCAGCCGGCCGGCTGGCGAAAGGCATCGAGCGAGTCGAACGAGAGCACGACCGGTTCAGCAGCCACTCCAGTCATCAGACCGGCGGCAGCCACACAGTAAACAGCGAGGCAGGTTTTCATGCCCCCACTCTCAGGCCTTCGGCGCCCGTTTCAACTCCTCGAACGGCACCTCGTGCGGCAGCGCCCCCTCCCGCGCCGCGATCGCACACGTCAGCCCCGCCGCCTCGCCCATCGCCACCGCATTGCCCGTCACCCGGTAGCTGCTGTGCGCGATGAAGCCCCCGCTGATGCAGCGCCCCGCCAGCATCAGACCATCCAGATCCTTCGCCAGCAGCGACCGCAGCGGGATGTCGTACGGCTGCGACTTGAACGGCTTGCTCTCGATCTCCTTCGTCTTCCCCGGGTCCGTCGAGTGCACATCGATGGGAAACTTCACGTGACAGATCCCGTCGTCGAACGTCGCCCCATTCTTCAGATCCTCATCAGTCACCGTGTAGCGACCGTGGATGCGCCGCGCCTCCCGCGTGCCGATCTGCTCCCCCGTGCAGATGATCTCCGCCCCCCGCCACGGACCACCCAGCTTCCGCAGTGCCGCGATCAGCGCATGGTTTTCCCGCCGCGCCTCCAGCGTCGCCCGCGTCACATCGTCCGCATTGATCGCCGACACCTGATACTGATGATTCGCCATCATCGCATAGAGCCCGTCGTGGATCTCGAAAATGCTCGGCCCCCCGTAGCTCGGCTCCACCCCCGCCCGGCGCAGCTCCGCCAAGAAGTTCGACTTTCCCCTCCCCAGCTTCCGCTCCTCCGCCACATGATTCACAAAGGGCGCGATCTCATCCGTCTTCACGCCCACAAAGAGCGCCATCAGGCTCATCGGCTGCGTCACCCCGTCCCCCGGCCGGCCAAAGTCAAAGCCGCAGCCCGCCTGCGCCGCCAGATCCCCGTCCCCCGTCGCGTCGATGAAATTCCGCGCCGTCCACCCCTCCCGGCCCGACTTCGACTCCGTCACGATCGCCGACAGCCGCCGCCCCTCGTCCGCCACCGCCCCCACCACCCGCGTGAACAGCCGGAGCGTCACTCCCGCCTCCACCAGCATCTCCTCCAGCATCAGCTTCATCGGCTCCGGGTGATACACCCAGGCCCCGCCGAAAAAACGCCCGTTTTTCTCCGCCGCCAGCCGCTTCAGCAACTCGCTCATGATTCCTGGCTTTCCGTTGCCGTCCAGGATCCACGACAGCATCCCCGCCGTCCAGATCCCACCCACACAGCCGTGCACCTCGATCAGCGCCGTCTTCGCCCCGCTCCGCGCCGCCGCCAGCGCCGCCGCAAAGCCCGCCGGCCCCGCCCCGCAGACGATCGTGTCAAAGTCACCCGCCACCGGGATGTCCCGCGCCGCCTCGTGGAACCACCCATCGCCCCGCAACGCCCCCGCCGTCCGCACATGCATCCGCTCATTCGTCCCGAAGACCGGCTCCACCGCCCCCGCCGGACGCCGCGGCGGCATCGGTCGCGGCGGGACATTCCCCGGATTCACCCGCTCCTGGGCCGGGGACAGCCCAGCACCAGTAGCAAAGGCTCCCGAACCCAAAGCCAGGCGACGAGCAAACGAACGACGATCGAGGGACATGGCTAAAGAGAGGTTGGTTGGGGGTGGATAAAAGATTGTCAGAACCGGCCCACATTTTTCCGCAAAGCCAGCGAATGGTCCACGCCTTTTCCGGCCCCGCCCATCCGCCCAGCCTCATCGCTTCAGAAGAGCAGCCCGGAGCCTCCCGGTGAAAAGCAAGGGAATGGGTGGCAAAAGAATGGCCGTTTCGGCTTTGAGTCATCCCAGTTTTGAAATGGGAAATTGCTTCAAATTGAGAGCTTAGGATTTCGGATTTCCGCCATCAGGCGGCCCTGCGCCTCTACGAGAATCCCGTCAGGCGTCCCCCCATCTGCGAGAACGAGAACCACTGCCCAACCAACCGCAGAAAAACGCTCGTCCCGCCGTCCGCGCCCCAAACGAGAGTCGAAAAACGTTCGTCCCGCCGTCCGCGCCCCAAACGGGAGCCAAAAAACGTTCGTCCCGCCGTCCGCGCCCCAAACGGGAGTCAAAAAACGTTCGTCCCGCCGTCCGCGCCCCAAACGGGAGCCAAAAAAGTCCGTCCCGCCGTCCGCGGCCCAAACGGGAGCCAAAAAACGTTCGTCCCGCCGTCCGCGGCCTAAACGGGAGCCAAAAAACGTCCGCCCCGCCCTCCGGGCCAAGGGATTCGATTCCAAAACACTCCGGAGGCAGCCCCAACCGAACCCTCTCTTGGCGCGCTTTTGTCCAAGGAACACGAAAAACCCCGCCACCCGCCGGTCCAACGCCGCCTGATCGAACGCCACCCCTCGCCCGAGCCCCCACCTCCGGCCGATGCGGCGTTCCTTCAGAACGCATCCCTCCACCCCGGCCCTTTTCCCAGGGTTTCACCCTGGGCTGGTATGCCTGGCCCCTTTGGGGCCGACCGATCCGGCCGTTATGCTCACAACTACCATTGCACCCAACGGACCCGTCTTTTATCCGCCCTGCCACGCCACGCCACGCCACGCCAGCCCAAAAAATGTCCCAACGGGACATCGCATACCAGCCCAGGGCAACGCCCTGGGTATCCTATCGCACCCATCCCCGCGTTCTGAAGGAACGCCGCATTCCCGCCAGATCGCGCCTCCCCTCCGATCCAACCCTCTTGCATCGCCGATCCAACCCTCTTTCATCGAAAAACACCCCTCTCCCCGGCCCCGCTCCTCACCTCTCCTGCGCCCCTCTCTCTCCGACGCAACATCCTTTCCGCCCCTCCGCGCAGAAATCCCCCCGGCGTCGTTTTCTCAGGCACCAGGCGGCTCGGCGGACTTTTTTAAAAACCCGGTTGCGCCCCCGGCAAATCCGTTTAGAATCCCCGCCGCTATGGCTCGCACAGGTGGTAAAGCTAAAACTCGCAAATCGGTTGCCAAACGTTTCAAGGTGACCGGTAGCGGTCGGATTATGCGTCGGAGACAGGGTAAAAGACACCTGAATCGCCGCAAGAACTCGAAACGGCTGCGCCGTCTCGCTCAAGGTGTCCTTTGCGCCAAGGTGGACGAGCCGGCCATCAAGGAAAACCTGCCTTTCCTTTAATCTCTTTCCCGCTGGTGCCTCCTCGCGGAGGGATCGCGGAAAACCCAACCAGCATCCAGCCGACTGGCGGCGCGGCCGGGACAAAAGCCCCGGCCTACCGTCGTCTGATCGAACGAGCGAGTCGGCGGATCCAAATCGAAAACAACAGCCCGTTCGGAGGATAATACACGATGCCACGCGCTACCAACGCACCCGCCAGCCGCAAACGCCGCAAACGCTGGCTCATGAAAGCCAAGGGATTCTACGGATCCCGTTCGAAACTCTATCGCTACGCCAAAGACGCCGTCTTCAAGGCGCAGACGTGGGCGACCCGTGACCGCAAGACCCGCAAGCGCAACTTCCGCGCCCTCTGGATCCAGCGCATCAGCGCCGCGGTCCGGGAGCGGGGCATGACCTACTCGCGTTTCACCGAGGGCCTGAAGGCCGCCGGCGTGGAGCTGGACCGCAAGGTCCTGGCCGATCTCGCCGTGCAGGACCCGAACGCCTTCGGCGCCATCGTGGAGCAGGCCAAAGCTGGTCTCGACGCGAAGGCGAACGCCGCCAGCGCCTGATGTCAGGTGGCACTGGCCTCCAGCCGGTGTCAATGCTCCGTGTCGCCCCGGATTCTCATGCCCCGAGCGACGGTCCCATGGGCTGACAGCCCATGCCACGCACCTCCATGTTCGCCGAACTCGACCAGATCCAATCCGACGCCCTCTCCGAGATCGCCGGAATCGACTCCGATGCGGCTCTGGAAGACGTGCGGGTGCGTTTTCTCGGCAAGAAAGGCCGCGTCACCGCCGCCAGCGCCGGGATGCGGGATGTCGCCCCGGAGCAGAAGCCGGCAATGGGCCAGAAACTCAACGAGGTCCGCACCGCCATCACCGAGGCGTTGGAGGTCAAAGCCGAGGCGCTGACCGCCGCCCGTGACGCCGCCGCCTACGCGGGCATCGATGTCACCCTGCCCGGTCGCCCGCTGCCGAAAGGGTCGCTGCACCCCCTGACCCACGTGCTCGACAAGGCGGTCTCTGTGCTGCGACGGATGGGCTTCGCCATCGCGGACGGACCGGAGATCGAGACGGAATGGCACTGTTTCGACGCGCTCAACACCCCCGCCGACCATCCGGCACGGAACGAGAGCGACACCTTCTACTTTGAAAACGGCAAGCTGCTCCGCACCCACACCAGCAGTGTGCAGATCCGCACCATGGAGACGGAGGTGCCGCCGATCCGCATCATCGCGCCGGGCTCGGCTTTCCGCCGGGACGAGATCGACGCCACCCACCTGAGCGCTTTCCACCAGCTGGAGGGGCTCTATGTGGATACCCGCGTCACCCTGGCGGATCTGAAGGGCACGCTGGAGTTCTTTTTCCGCGAAATGTTCGGCAATGAGACGGAGCTGCGATTCCGGCCTCATTTCTTCCCGTTCACCGAGCCCAGCTTCGAGGTCGATCTGAAATTCCACGCCGCCGGGCGGGAATCCAAGTGGATCGAGATCGCCGGCTGCGGCATGGTCGATCCGAATGTCTTCGCCGCCGTCGGAAAAACGCGGGGCGATGCCGCCTACGACCCGGAAAAGATCTCCGGCTTCGCTTTTGGCATGGGGCTCGACCGCCTCGCCATGATCACCTACGGCATTCCCGATCTGCGGCTGCTGATCGAGAACGACGTGCGGTTCCTGCGGCAGTTCGCCTGATTCGGACCGGGAAATGGTGCTTGCCACGGTCGCGACCCTCCGGTTAGGATCGCCGCCATTATGTGGAATATCATCATCGGCATCGTTTTCGTCATCGGCGGTCTCACCGGCAAACTGGCGCTGATCGGCACGAACAGTGGCGGTCTGCTGGCTCTTTTCGGAGCCGGCCTGATCGTCTGGGGGGTTGTGCAGATCGCCAAATCGCGGAAGTGACCCGGGGCGCGCCTTGCGATGGCCCCCATCCAGAGCCATCCTGCCGTCCCTGACTCCATGTCCCGCCCACCCGCACTCCCCGACCCCGAGCAGGCCATCCTGCGGCGGGCCAGCTGGCTCTCCTTTTGGGTCGGCGTGCTCATGCTCGGCATCAAGTCGGCGGCCTGGTGGCTCACCCGCTCCTCCGCCATCCTCAGCGACGCGGCGGAGTCGGTCGTGCATGTCGCCGCGGTGGCTTTCGTGGTTTACAGCCTGAGACTGGCCCAGAAACCGCCGGATCACGACCATCCCTACGGCCACGCGAAGATTTCCTTCTTTTCAGCCGGCTTCGAGGGCGGTCTCATCTCCATCGCCGGCCTTTTCATCCTCTGGCAGGCCATCGGCCAGTGGATCAGCGGCGCGCAGCCCCAGCACCTCGGCCTGGGCACCGCCCTCACCGGGGTCGCCCTGGTCATCAACGGCGCGCTGGGCTGGTGGCTGCTCCGGCTGGGGCGACGGCGCGGCTCGCTCATCCTGGTGGCCAATGGCAGCCATGTCCTCACCGACGCCTGGACCAGCATCGGCGTGCTCGCCGGCCTGCTGCTCACCTGGCTGACCGACTGGATGGTTTTCGACCCCATCTGTGCCATCCTCGTGGCGCTGAACATCCTCTGGTCGGGCGTCCGGCTGATGTGGCACAGCGCGAGCGGCCTGATGGACCGCGCCGATCCGGAGGTCAATGCCGCGCTTTCCGAGCGGCTCGATCGTGCCACCGCGGCGCTCGGCATTTCCTGGCACCAGATGCGCCACCGCCACCTCGGCGACGGTCACTGGGTCGATGTCCACCTCGTCTTTGATGACAACACGACCGTGCGGGACGCCCATGTCATCGCCACCGAGATCGAGCGCGAGATCCGCTCGGAGCTCGGCGCGGCCACCATCGTCACCACTCATTTGGAGCCGGCGGAAGACCACGCGCGCATCCACGGCCACCCGCCGGGTGCCGCCGCGCCCCCTGCCACAGCTTCCGAAAGCGGTCACCACCCCGACTGACGGACCCATCCGCGGTCGAACTCGCCCGGCAACGATTTTTTTGCTTTCCCAACTCGTCCGGATTCGCTTGAATGCGGCGATTCGGTACCCATGCCCGCCTCCCGTCATCTGCCGCCGCTTTCCGCCGGTGCTCTCGCCCTGGGCTGGCTGGCATGTCTCGTCCTGAGCCAGACGACGACCGCGCAGACCCCACCGCCTCCGGCTGCCGCGCCGGCTGCGCCCGAGACGCCGCAGTCGCTCATCGAGCGGGCCCGGGCGGCTTATGCGGCCGGGGATTTCGCAACCGCCGAGGTGGCCTTCGAGCGCTTTTTCACCGATTACGGCCCCGCGCCGGAGGCCCAGGAAGCCGTGCGCATCCACACGCCGCTGCTGGCGGTCTGCAAAGTGGCCACCAAGAAGTATGCCGAGGCGCTGACCTGGATCGACAAGGCTTTCGCCGATCCGAAACTCGATCCCGTCCTCGCCGATGAGCTGAACTTCTGGAAAGGCATCGCCCTCATGACCGAGGGCCAGCTCGTCGAGGCCCAGCACGCCTTCGGCGGCTATTGGGCCAACGAATCGCATCAGCCGGCGAAGCGCTACGAGGCGCTGATCCTGTTCGCCACCCTCTACCTCCAGCAGGAGTTCCCCGCCGAAGCCGCCGATTTTCTCTCGGAACAATTACCCAAGATCCAGGACCTCGCCCCCGAAGCCGCCAGCCGCGCGGTCGTCCTCCAACTTTACGCGCTCCTCCAAGCTGGCGAGACCGACCGCGCCCTCGCCCTGATCCGCGAGCAGTATCCCCGGCTCCCGACCATGACCCAGGTCATCAGCTTCCAGACGCTCGCCCTCCAACTCGGCTCCCGGCTGCTGGAGGAAAAGCGCTGGCTCGATGCCATTGCCTGCCTCCAGCGCATCGCCCCGCGCGAGCGTCTCCTCGGCTGGCAGCGCGACCGGCTGGCGGATATCGACCGCCGCATCGCCGAGTGGCGGTCCAATCCGAATGGCCAGTCCCGCGTCTTTCAGTTGGAGGCCGTCCGCCGCCGGGTCGAGCGCGAGGTGGCCAATTTCGAAAAGATCGAGCACTTCGACTCGGCCCTGCGCCTGCGGCTCGCCAGCGCCTTCCAGGGCATGGGCCGCTACCGCGAGGCCGCGCTGGTCATGGAGGACATGCTGCGCACCCTGCCACCCGACCCGGTCGTCGATTCCGCCAGCCTCGCCCTGGTCCAGTGCTGGATGCAGATCGCCCGCTGGCCGAAGGCGGTGGAGGCGGCTGAGCTGTACGAGCAACGTTTCGGCCGCTCCGGACAGCACCTCGCCACCGTCCTTTACCTCAAAGCCGAGGCCCTGCGCGAGGATCTCCAGTTCGGCCCGGCCCAGCTCGCCTATGGTGACCTCGTCGAGGCTTTCCCCGCCGATCCCGTCGCGCCCAAGGCCCTGTTCATGCAGGGATTCCTCTACCTCCAGCAGGACGACAACGAAGGAGCCCTCTACCAGTTCGACCAGGTCGCGAAAAAGCACCCCGACTCCCCGCTCGTCGATGACGCGGCTTACTGGAGCGGGATGGCACTCTCCTTTTCCAAGGACTACGCCGGCGCCCGCCAGGCCATGCAGGACTACCTCGATCGGTTCAGCCGCGACAGTGCCACCCCGAAATATCGGAAGGAAGCCGTCTTCCGCATCGCCGTCTGCACCTTCTCGCTCGGCGAGTATCCCGAGTCCATCGCGCTGCTCGACGAGTTCCTCGCCCAGCATCCCGACGATCCCCTCGCCGACGAAGCCCGCCTGCTCCTCGGCGACGCCCTCGCCGCCGAGGGCGACATCGACCGCGCCCTCGCCGCCTACCAGGCCATCCGGCCGGAGTCGACCCGCTTCCACGAGGAAGGCTGGTTCAAAATCGGCAACGCCCGCAAGCTCACCGGCGAATTCGACGCCATGCGCACCCACTTCGAGCGCTTCATCCAGCAGCACCCCGACAGCCAGCGCCTCCCCGAGGCCGTCTATTGGCTCGGCTGGATCGACATCCAGGCCGGCAAACTCGAGGCCGCCCGCGACAGCTACTGGCAGACCATCGCCCAGCACGGCAACCGGCCCGACCTCTACTCCATGGACGACCTCATCGCCGCCCTGCCGAAAGTCTATCAGGGCGATGGACAGGCCGGTCGTCAGGCACTGCTCGATGAGTTGGAGAAATTCCAGACCCTCGCCGAGTCCGGCCAGCGCGACACCCTCGCCCTCCGCTGCGCCTGGGGACGCGCCCGCGTGCTCGCCACCGACGATCCCGCCCGCTCCCAGGCCGCCCTGCTGACCGCCTCCAGCCGGATCGACCCCAAGGTTCACAACCCCCTCGTCACCGTCGACTGCGCCGATGCCCAGTTTGCCGCCGGCAACCACCTCGTCGCCCGGAATCTCTACACCGAGATCCGGCGCTGGCACCCGCGCACCATCCACAAGGACCGCCTCTACGCCGGCCTCGGCCGGATCGCCGAAGCCGAAGGCGATGCCGACGCCGCCCTCTCGTGGTATGACAAATTCGAGAAGGAAACCGCCGCCTCCGCCGCCCTCGGCGAGATCCGGCTCGCCCGCGCCCGGTTGCTCATTCAAAAAGGCCAGGCACCCGCCGCCCGCGAGTCCCTGCTCGCCCTGCTGGAGACTCCCGGCGTGACCGCCGCCACCAAGGCCGAGACCCTCTACGCCCTCGGCGAGTCCCACCTCGCCGTCGGAGAGAAAAAGATCGCCCTGCCCTACTTCGAGCGCATCTACGTCGCCTACGGCCGGTTCGCCGATCTCAATGCCCGCGCCTACCTGCGCCGCGCCACCACCCTGGAGGAGCTGGGCCTCACCGCCGAAGCCGCCGAGGTCTATCGCGAACTCGCCGGACGCCAGGACCTCGCCACCACCGAGGAAGCCCGCCTCGCCACGGAAAAACTCCGCACCCTGGCACCCACTCCGCCCGAGCCTGCCCCGCCTGCTGAGAAAGGAGGCCCGGCCTCATGAATCCGCCCCGTCTGCTCACCGGGCTGGCCATCGCCCTCTTGCTCCCCGCCGCCGCCATCGGCGCCCAGGATGATGTCCTCCATCTCAAAGACGGCACCACCGTGCGCGGCCGCATCGTCGCCATCACGGACAACATCCTCACCTACGAGACCGCCATCGACCTCGGCGCCGGTCGCACCGCCAGCGCCCGGCCCACCATCCCGACACCATCGGTCGAGTTCATCGAGTTCGCCCCGCTGCCCGGCGAAGTCGAGTTGATGGCATCACCCGCCACCGCCGATCCCGCCGCCCTCCAACAGCTCTGGGACGAAGCCGCCAAGCACCTCCACCGGCCCCGCTCCCGCGCCGGCCGCATCGGCCTCGCCTACGCCGACCGCCTGCTCACCCTGCCGGAGAATTTCCGCCGCGAGTTCGCCCTCACCCTCTACGACCGGCTCCTCGAGCGAGACTGGGATCCCGCCAACAAGATCGCCGCCCAGAAAGGCCGCCTCCGCGCGCTGATCCTGTTGGGAAAACTCGACGAAGCCACCACCGAGGCCCGCCGCCTCGCCGCCGAATCCGACGACCCCGAAATGCTCATCGAGGCCCGCCACGCCCTCGCCCAGGCCGACTTCACCGCCCTGCGCGCCCTCGAGGCCGAGCATCCCCGCTGGCAGGAGGACGACACCGTCCGCCCCGAGCGCGAGCGGCTCTATCACGCCGCCGTCGACGGCTTCCTCTGGCCCTTCCTCTTCCACGGCACCCTGGAGCCCCTCGCCGCCCGCGGCCTCGCCGCCGCCGCCGAGATCCACCGCTTCGCCGGCCGCCCCGACGAGGCCGATGCCTGCCTCCGCGACCTCGCCGCCCTCTACCCCGGGGTGCTGCCGGCCCACCCCGCCGCGCCGCCTTCCACTACGACTCCATCCCTTTCACCACCACCATGATCGCACCTCCCCTCCCTTCCGCCCTCCGACGCCTCGCTGCCATCTGGCTCATTGGACTGTGCCTCGCCGCCCCGTCCCTCGCCCAAGAGACACCCGCGCCGGCCGCCGATGCCGCGCCGCCACCCGCCGCCGTGCCCGAGACCAAATCCGCGCTCGATGTCTATCGCGACGGCGGCTGGTTCATGCATGTGCTGCTGGTCTGCTCCATCGGCACCATCGCCGTGGTCGTCTATTGCTTCGTCCAGCTCACCCCGAAAAAGATGGCGCCCAAGCCCCTCGTCGACCGGGTCAATGCCTGCATGGCGGCCAAGGATGTCGGCACCGCCTACCAGCTCTGCCAGTCCAGCCCCAATCCCTACGCCAACGTCATCTCCACCGCCCTGCTGAAGGTCAATTTCGACCGCGACCTGTCGAACAAAGCCAGCATGGTCGAAGCCGCCGCCGAATCCCTCGACGAGGAGGAGCACAAACAGATGGTCTGGGTGAACTACCTCAACGTCTTCGCCACTCTCGCCCCCATGATCGGACTGCTCGGCACCGTCTGGGGCATGATCGAGAGCTTCGACCAACTCGCCTCCGGCAAGACCGAGCCCCAGGACCTCGCCGGCGGCATCCAGAAAGCCATGATCACCACCGCCGGCGGCCTGCTCGTCGGCATACCCGCCATGTTCTTCTACTTCCTCTTCCGCGACAAGCTGCAGGGCCTCATCACCACCATCCAGAAGCACGCCAGCTTCGCCATCGACATCCTCAGCGGCGAGATCCGGCTCGAAGGGGCCCAGCCCGAATCGGAACCCGCCGACACCTGATTCCGCCATGCGCCGCCGCCGTTCCAGTGCCGGGGAAGTCAGCTTCCAGATCACCCCCATGATCGACATGACCTTCCTGCTGCTCATCTTCTTCATGGTCACCTCGAAGCTGAGCGACCAGAAAGTCAACGTCCCCGTCAACCTGCCCGTCGCCGTCAGCGCCGTCGCCGCCGGAAAGATCGCCCGCGACATCGTGAACATCGATGCCGAGGGCCGCTACTACATCGGCGACCGCCCCGCCACCAAGGACGAACTCACCGCCCACCTCCGCGCCCGCTTCCGCGACTTTCCGCCCCTCCAGGTCTATCTCCGGGCCGATAAAAACACCCCCGCCAAACAGGTCCGCGAAGTCATCGACCTCGCCGGCGAGGCCGGGGCCCTCGATGTCATCCTCGGCACCTACCAGAAATAATGAGCCACCCACCCTTCCGATCCGACCCGGTTGCCGCTCCGATCAGACCCTGTCTCATCGGAGATCGTACCCTGTCCCATCGGATTCCCACCCCATGAGAAAACGCCGCCGCCGCCGGACCTCCCTGGTCGAGATGCAG
Organism: Verrucomicrobiales bacterium; assembly: GCA_016795505.1. GTDB lineage: Bacteria > Verrucomicrobiota > Verrucomicrobiia > Verrucomicrobiales > DEV007 > JAEUHH01. Next base: position 58,916 of record JAEUHH010000099.1, read on the forward strand.
ATGGGGCCCATGATCGACATGGTCTTCCTGCTCCTCGTCTTTTTCATGGTCTCCGCCAAGCCCGTGAAGCCCGAGATGGACATCCCCCTCGGTCTGCCCGGCCAGGTCGCCCAGGATGAGGCCGTCGAGATCCCCGACGAGGCCCGCATCCTGATCCAGCCCGACGGCACCGTGATCCTGAACGAGCAGCCGCTCGACCAGCCCGATTCCCGTTCCCTGCCCGAGTTGGTCGCCGTACTCGACCGTTTCAAGAAAGCCGCCGACGCCTCCCGCACCAAAGCCCTCGTCACCGTCGCCCCCCACGACACCGTCCCCCACCAGCGCCTCGTCGATGTCCTCAACGCCTGCGCCGAAGCCGGGATCACCGGAGTGACGCTGGCGGGAGCGGAGGGGGAGGAGTGAGGAGTTAAAAGTAAAAAGTAAAAAGTGGGAAAGTGCGGGCAGAGAGAAAGCCAAAGTGAAATAGACACGATCTGCAACGACCCACCACACCCGTTACCACTCTTCACTCTTCACTCTTCACTCTTCACTCTTCACTCTTCACTCTTCACTCTTCACTCTTCACTCTTCACTCTTCACTCTTCACTACACTCCCCTTCTCACCTTTTACTTTTCACTTTTCACTTTTCACTTTTTACCTTCCCACTCTTCACCCACCAACCTTCTTCCCAAAATGATCTCCATCAACCTCCCCAGCCCGGCACCGGAGCCGCAGCGGCGGTCGCCGGCATCGGCGGAGACGCGGGCGCGGGCGAACCGGCGGGCGCTGATCGGATCCATCGTGCTCGGCAGCATCGTGGTGCATGCCCTGGGATTGGTCATCTTCGCCGCGTGGCAGGTGGCGGTCTATTTCACCCGGCCCGAGGCGCGGTTCGAGATGCGCAAGGTGGTCAAGATTCCGGCCAAGACGCCGGAGCACAAAATGAACGTCGCCAAACACGAGGCCATGGCGCCGAAGCCGGTCTTCAATGACAAACTCGTCAGCACCCGGCCCGCGGACTTTTCCCTGCCGCCGCTGCCGGAGATCGATCTGGCCCAGATGCTGCCGCTCGACCCGTCGGAGTTGATCGCCGATCAGGTCAGCGGCCTCGCCGGGTCGGCCGGACTCGGCAGCGGGCTGGGCGCGGGACTCAGCGGCGGCGGCGGCACCGGCGACGGGATGAGCTTCTTCGGCGTGGCCGCCCAGGGCCAGCGCATCGTGCTGCTGTTCGATGTGTCCAGCAGCGTGGTCAATCAGGCCGCCGCCGTCGGGGTGCCGCTGGCCCGCATCCGCGAGGAGACGCTGAAGCTGATCGACGGGCTGAAACCCGCGGCCCAGTTTTCCATGATCCAGTTCACCCAGAACTACAAGCCCTTCAGCACCGAGCTGCTGCCCGCCACCGAGCCGAACAAGCAGGCGGCCCGCGACTGGGTGGCCAATGAGTGGAGCGAGAGCGGCACCCTGGCCGGCCGCGGCGTGGTCACGAATCCGCGCGGCCTCGTCACGGTGCTGGAGCAGGCCTTTGCGATGCGGCCGGACCTGGTCTTCCTGATCAGCGATGCCAGCTTCCAGTGGCGGGCCGGCGAGGGCGGCGGCATCACCGACATTCCCTACGACGAGCTGGGGAAAGCCATCGAGACCCTGACGAAATCACTGCCCCAGCCCGCCCCGATTCACCTGATCGGCTTCGCCCCCGACGAGGAGGACGCCAAGGAATGGCGCCGCATCCTCCGCCGGACGGGCGGGGAGTTGCGGGAGTTGAAGGGGGAGTGAGGTGGCGAGGCTGAGGTGCCGCCGGAAGGGCTCGCGGGGCGCGGCGTTGAGGACCAGCCACCCATAAAAGGTGAAACGGCCGGTCGGGCCGCCGCATCCGGCGAGGAAAGGGCCACCGCGAATGCGAAGCTGGATGCGACGCCCCTTCAGGGCGTGTTGTTTGGTGGTGGTCGTTTCCCAGGGCGTTGCCCTGGGCTGGTATGCGGGCGCGCCGTTGGCGCTCGTTGAGGTGGGTAATGTTTTTCGGGGGCGCTCGTTGAGGCGGGTGCTCGTCGAGGTGGGTGCTCGTTGAGGCGGGTGCTCGTTGAGGCGGGTGCTCGTTGAGGCGGGCGCTCGTCGAGGCGGGTGCTCGTCGAGGTGGGTGCTCGTCGAGGTGGGTGCTCGTCGAGGCGGGTGCTCGTCGAGGCGGGTGCTCGTCGAGGCGGGTGCTCGTTGAGGCGGGTGCTCGTTGAGGCGGGTGCCCGTTGAGGCGGGTGCTCGTTGAGGCGGGCGATGTTCGGGATCGGCGCTGGTTGAGGCGGGTAATGTTTGGCAATAGCGCTCGTTGGCGGGGCACCTTTTGAAGTGGCCGTTGTTTGGCGTGGGCGTTCTTTTTTGGCGATTCATGGCATTCGGGCCGCGGAGGTTGGATCACGTCGGCGCGGAGTTTCCCAATGACCGAGGGATGATCCACGAAACACCGGGCTGAAGGCCCGTCGGCATACCAGCCCAGGGCATCGCCCTGGGTACGGGCCACCAATACAGGTGAAGCGCCCTGAAGGGGCGCCGCATCCATCGATCGCCGCATGCGACGCCCCGTAAGAGCGTTTTGTTTGGGGGTGGTTGTCTCCGATGGCGTTGCCCTGGGCTGGTATGCGGGCGCGCCGTAGGCGCTTTTTTTGCCCGGGCGCACTTTTCGGCGAAAAAAAGTTCGATTATGGAAATTTTAGATTGAAGTTCGGTGCGGCTTTCCGCTAAAACGGCGTCGCGTTTTTCGGATTTTTGCGTTGGTCGCTCCCGATTCCCGGCCCGGGGGCTCTGGCGCCGCCCCCTTCACCCTCTTTCTCCCCCGCGAGCCATGCACCGCTCTTTTTTCGTCCATCGGTTGACTGCGCCCAGGTTGCTCACTGTGGCCGCGGGCCTCATCGCAATGGCCGGCGTCGGCCGGGCGGACACGGACCGCGATGGCGACGGCTATGACGATCTCTGGCAGCGCCTCCACGGCGCCACGGTGGCGAATCTGCCGCTGGCGGAGGACGCGGACGGGGACGGCGCCACCAACGGGGACGAAAGCGAGGCGGGCACCGATCCGCGGGACGCGGCGAGCCACCTGAAGATCGTGGAGACGGCGGAATCGGGCGGCACGGTGACGCTGAGCGTGGAGTCGGTGGCGGGCAAGCGCTATCAGGCCCGCCAGGGTGCCTCGCCGGGTGGTCCGTGGACGGACATCGGCTCGCCGGTGACGGGCACGGGATCGATCGTGCAGATCGCGGCTCCGGTGGGTGCAGGCGATCGGAAGTTTTTCCGGGTGGCGGTATCGGACCAGGACACGGACCTGGATGGGGCGACGGACTGGGAGGAAGGCGTGCTGGGCACGGACCCGAATGCCACCAACAGCGCCTCGAACGCGAGCGGAGGTGTGGCGACGGACGGCGAGACGCTGCTGGGTCTGCTGAGCCTGTCGCTGACGGCCGAATCGCCGGAGGCAGTGGAGAAATCGGGCACGACGGCGGCCTTCCGCCTGAGCCGGAGCCACGGGACGATGCCGCTGACGGTATCCTACGCGACGGCGGGCGCGACGGATGACAAGAAGGGCTCGGCGGCGGCGGGTGATTACAACCTGAACGGCGCGGCGGGCGGCCTGGTGACGATCCCGGCGGGCCAGCCATCGCGGCTGATCCAGGTGACGCCGGTGCTGGACCCGACGCCGGAGGTGCCCGAGACGCTGGCTCTGCTGGTGACGGCGGCGGGCGCAACGCTGCGGGCGGAGGTGAAGATCAAGGATGCCCCGGTGACGGAGGAGAACCGGAAGCTTTTCGTGGCTTACCTGGGCCGGGAGGCCGGGGTGGCCACGACGGCGACGGGCGTGGCGACGGCGCTGGTGGAGGGCGACAACGATCGCGCGCTGGTGAGCCTGACTTTCAGCAACCTGACGTCGATGCAGAACACGGCTTACATCCGCGTGGCGGGTGATCTGGAGGTGGCGCGGATCCCGAATGGTCAGGTCTCGGGTCACTCGTGGAACATCCGGGCCGCCCAGATCCTGCTGACGGATCAGGCGGCCCTCGACGCGCTCTATGCGGGGCAGCTCTATGTGAGCATCTCCAGCGCGGACAATCCGGGCGGCGAGATCCGGGGAAGCTTCCAGCCGGTCAGCGGCTCGGTGGCGGAGCCGCCGGCACCGCCGTCCCCGCCGGTCTATGGCAGCACGGAGTATCCGAACCTGGCGGCGGCGGGGGTCAACAACAACACGCCGCTCGACCGGGACATCGTGCGATTCCTGATGCAGGCGACCTACGGGCCGACGCCGGAGGCGATCCAGGAGGTGCGCGATCTGATCGCGGCAGCCGGCAACAACGCCCACGCCGGCTATGCGGCCTGGATCGACAGGCAGATGAGCACGGCGGCCGGCGATGCGCCATCGCCTTCGCTGCACACACTGGTGATGGCGGCGGACATCGAGGAGTTCATCCTGCGCGGCAACAAGCCGGTCACGTTCGGCAATGATCCGCAGTTCGGCGGCAACTCGACGCAGTTCAACACGGGCACCCGGGGTTGGGACCCCAGTTCGATCCACCAGAACAATTACCCCTTCGAGGCCAATCGCCGCCGGGAGTGGTGGACGCTGGTGCTGAACACCCGCGCCCAGCTCCGCCAGCGGATGGCGCTGGCGCTGTCGGAGATCGTGGTGATCTCGGAGAACGACACGACTATCGACACGTACCACTACGGGGCGGCGAACTACTGGGACATGCTGGCGAACAATGCCTTCGGCTCCTACCGGACCATCCTGGAAAAGGTGACTTACAGCCCGCAGATGGGGGTGTATCTGAGCCACTTGAAGAACCAGAAGAAGTCCGGCTCGATCAGTCCGGACGAGAATTTCGCCCGCGAGATCATGCAGTTGTTCTCCATCGGTCTGGTGCAGCGGCACCTGGATGGGAGCCTGAAACTGGACGCGGTGACGGGTCTGCCGGTGTCGACCTATGACCAGGGAGACATCACGGAGATGGCCCGGGTGATGACGGGGCTGAGCTTTGGCAAACGGCACGCCAATGTCTCGAATGTCCCGACCTACCCGTCGGCCTCGACCCAGTCGATCGGGGCGGTGCAGGACAACACGAGTTTCACCCAGGGCAACGGCCATCGCTACTGGCAGGCGTCGTGGACGAATGACATGAAGATGTTCTCCGGCTTCCACGATTTCAATGAATACACGGCCTACACGGGTCAGGCGCTGCCCTCGGGCGTGACCTCGGCATCGAAGATCCTTTTCCGCGAGAAGATCGGCCAGAAGGTGATCCCGATCCGCACGCAGAGCGATGCCAACGGCAACGCGGACATCACCGACGCGCTCAACGCCCTGGCGGGCAGTCCGGGTGCCGGTGCGTACGACGGCCACCCGAACACGCCGGTGTTCATCTCCCGCCTGTTGATCCAGCGCTTCACCACGGCCAACCCCAGCGCGGGCTACCTGCACCGGGTGGCGACGGTGTTTCGCAACACGAAGGGCAACCTCGGCGAAGTCATCAAGGCCATCCTGCTGGACTACGAGGCGCGCAGTCTGCCGGACTCGGGCGCGCCGAATCCCGCGGATGCCGCCGGACACGGCAAGCCGAAGGAGCCCCTGCTGGCTTTCACCGCGATGCAGCGGGCGCTCCAGTGTTTCTCGAAGGCGCCGCTGGCGAATCTGGGCAGCATGCCGGTGACATTCACCGCGACGGAATCGCCGATGACGACGGCTTACCCGGCATCGGAATTGGAGAAATTCCCCGGCGACGCGACGCGCTTCCGCTGGTTCGACACGGAGGGCTCGATCGGCCAGTCGCCGCAGCGTCCGCCGAGCGTTTTCAACTGGTTCCTGCCCGACTACGTGGTGCCCGGCCCCCTGGCCACCGCAGGTCTGGTGGCGCCGGAGTTGCAGGTGGCCACGGAGTCGAACGTGGTGAACTCGGTGAACTCGCACTACAACGTCATCTTCACCGGCACGCCGCCGACGGTTTACAGTGCGAGCCAATTGGCCGCGGGCACCCGGCACGGACGCGGGGTGGACGATTTCTTCAACCGTTCGATCTACCGGAACGCGGGTGGCACTCAGCTCACGGTGCCGCTCTACGGGGTGGCGGATGTCCCGCAGGGCTCGAACCCCGGCGGGCGCGGCTATTTCCTGCGCGCGCAGTTCGACGCGTCAGCCGGCTCGACGGAAACGCAGAACACGATCAACGACCAGCTCGACAACATCATCCCGAACTACGACCCGGTGAAGGCGCTCTACACGGCCACCTACCAGGGCAGTCTGGAGTCGCAATACGGCGGCGCGGGCAATGTGCCGGCCAGTCCGGGGACGTTTGAAAAGGGCGTCGCCCACGACGCGGCCGCGGAGGCGGTGCTCGACTACTACGATCTGCTGCTCTGCGCCGGCGACCTGAAGGCGCGCTTTGGAGCAGACTCCGGCACCAACCCCCGCCAGAGCATCCTGATCGCGCTCGGCTCGGGATTCGTCGGCAATCGAACCCATCACACCGACAATACCAGCTACGAGGCGACCATCGTGCAGCGGATCAAAAACATCGCCTACCTCGTCGTCTCGGCACCGCAGTCTCTGGTCCTGCGCTGACAGACTCGGTAACGACGCCCCCTTTCCCCCCACGCCATGAACTTCCTACGATCGAAGAATCCGGACCGGCCACTCTCGCGCCGTCAGTTTCTCTCCCGCAGCGGGGCTGCCGCGATGGGCTGGACCGGCATGGTCAACACCATCGCCCAACTCCGGCTCATGCAGGGCGTGCTGAATGCCCAGGGAGGCGGCGGTGACTACAAGGCGCTGGTCTGCGTGTTCCTGAGCGGCGGGAACGACTCGAACAACACGCTCATCCCCCTGACCGGCACGGTGCGATCGCACTACGATGGCGCAGGCACCGCCAACACCCCCGGCCGCGGCACGCTCGCCATCCCGGCGGCCAATCTCCAGGCGCTCACGACGGTACCGGCGGAAATCGCCGCGGCGGATCCGCTGGGCGGCTATCTGGGCACCTTCGGCCTGCATCCGCAGATGAGCGGGATGAAGGATCTTTTCAATGCCGGGGAGCTGGCCTTCGTCGCCAATGTGGGCACCCTGACGCAGCCCGGCATCACCCGGGCCAACTATGCGTCATCGTCGCGTCCGCCCCAGCTTTTCTCGCACTCCGACCAGGTGACGCAGTGGCAGAGCAGCGTGCCGGACCGTCCCTTCACCAGCGGCTGGGGTGGACGCGTGGCCGACTATCTCGATCCGACTCACAACACGGTGGAAGGCCGGGCTTCGATGTCGATCTCCATCGCGGGGGTAAACAGCTTCCAGGTCAGTGCGACCGGTGCCGTCACTCCCTACGTGATGAGCAGCAATGGCGTGGTGAGCCTGTCCGGCTATGGAACGAACTATACGAGTGCCGTGACCAATCCGGCGGTGCTGTTTCAGGACAGCAACTACCGCACCAACACCGAGGCGGGCCAGCGTCTCAGGGCGTTCGAGCGCATCATGCGCTACGCGGACGACAGCCTGATGGAAGATGCCTACAACAGCGTGATGAACAGCGCGCGGCTCACCGAAGGCATGGTGGGCACCGCCCTGGCCGCGACCGCGAGCGGCTCGACCACGACGCTCGACACGCATTTCAACGCCGCCTTTGCCGGTGCCGAGGCGGGCATCTCGGCCAACAATTCGTTCACCAATCAGATGAAGCTGGTGGCGCGGCTCATCGCGGGCCGCTCGGCTCTCGGCAACAACCGGCAGATCTTTTTCGTCACCCTGGGCGGCTTCGACACCCACACCACGCAGATCCCGACCACCGGCAACGTCTTCGCGGGTGGCCACACCGGTCTGATGAACATCCTGAGCCGGACGATGAAAGCCTTCCGCGACTCCATCAATTCCCTGGGCGTGCTGGACAATGTGGTCGCCTTCAGCGCGTCGGATTTCACCCGCACATTCACCGCCAACAAAACCGACTCCAGTGCCGGCAGCGACCACGCGTGGGGCGGACACCATTTCGTCATGGGAGGCCCGGTGCGCGGCGGACGGATCTATGGAAAGTTCCCCGTGCTCCTGACCGGGACCGCCACCGGCAGCATCGACTCGACCGGCTCCAGCGGCCGGTGGATACCGAGCACCTCGGTGGATCAGTATTCCGCCGTCCTGGGCAACTGGCTGGGCGTGCCCGCCTCGGATCTGGTGAACATTTTCCCGAATCTCGGTCGCTTCTCCGCGGCGCCGTTCACCGACATCCTGCAGCCCAATCAGGCACCGAACCTCGGCTTCCTGGAGACCTGAGAATCCCAGCCCCATGCTTCCGCGCTCCGCCAGATCCTTTGCCGCACCCGCGCTCGTCCTCCTCGCAGCGACTCTCGTGGTCGTGCTCTGGCGTCAGGGTCGCGCGCCGAAGGACGACGGGGGTCTTTCCGCAAATGGATCCGCAACGGCCGGACAGACGCCCCCCCAGCCGGTAGCGGAGCCCGAACCCGTCCTGATGCCGGCGGCGACCGAGTTATCCGCAGCGCTGAACCGGGTCGAGTCGAGTCCCGAGGAAGACCTGCAGGCCGTGGGACAGTTGCTTTACTTTTTCCGTCAGGGATTTGGAGAGAATCCCGTCGGCCAGAACGAGGATGTCGTCGCGGCGCTGACGGGCCAGAATCCCGGGCGTGCGGCCTACCTGCCCAAAGACAGCCCATCCATCGTCGATGGTCGACTGGTGGATCGGTGGGGATCGCCCTACTGGTTTCATCCCGTCAGCGGCCAGCACATGGAAATCCGTAGTGCCGGACCGGACCGCGAGCTGTTCACACCCGACGATCTTTTTGAGCCATGAATCGACCAGTCACAGCCTTTTGGAAATCCCCCGCCCTGGCGGCCCTGGCCCTGCTCCTAGCCGGACCGCTGGACGCCCGCGCCGACGCACTTTCGCCGGTGGTCGGCGTGCTGCGCTTCCCCTGCCCCGGCGGATCGGACACCGTGGTATCCGCGCCCTTCCATCCCGCTCCGCGTTGGGTCGGCCGGCTCTCTGCCGCTCCCACCAATGCCGGCAGCGGTCTGGTGCGCCTCGACATCGAGGGCAATCCCGGCTTTGCCCCGGGAGAACTCACGGACACTGCCCACTTCTTGTATTGCCCGGGCGGCACCTCGGCCGCGGGACGTCACTTTGTGATTACCGCCCATACGGCGAACTCGGTGGATATCGCGGCAACCATCGGGAATCTGGGAGGACTCCTCACCGGAGGTCGGATCGCAATCCTGCCAGCCTGGACCTTGGACTCCCTCTTTCCCGTCGCAACCCAGACGGCCCTGCACCCATCCTCGAACGCACTGGCCAGCCAGCGCGGATCCGAAGTGCTTCTCTTCGACGGGCAGACCGCCGGCACCAGTCTCGCGCCCGCTCGCCGCTTTTTCCTCACGCCGACCGGCTGGCTGGAAGCCGGCTCTTACGCTCCCGCGGGTGACGAGATCATTATTCCCGGGCAGCCCTTTGTGATTCGCCATCCTTCCGGGGCGGCGGCGACCACCTTCACCGCCGTGCAGCAGGTTTATGGCGAGCCCGTCACCATCCCCATCCGCGTGCGGGCCGGCGGCGCCCAGGACAGCTCGATCGGCCTGCCCAGACCAGTCCCGACCAAACTTTCCGAGCTCGATTTGGAATCCATAGTGACCAACAGCGCATCCACCGCGCCCGCCGATCGCAAGGACGAGGTCCGCATCTACGACAATGCCCTCGCCGGCCAGAACAAGGGGCCGCTGGCCGTCTATTTCCGCGTCTCAGGCCAGTGGGTGAAGGACGCTGCCGGATTTCCTGCCGCCGGAAACGATCTTATTGACCCGGCCGCCGGCATCCTCATCCGCAAAGCCGCCGCCGTCGCGGACGGCACCGTGCTCTGGGTGAACCAACCGCGCTACGACGTGACCGCCCCCTGAAAAGTCTTTCCCCGCTTCGATGAAACGCCTCGCCTGCCTCCTCCTGACCGCCCTCGCCTGCGCACCGGCCCTGCCGGTACGCGCCACGGTGTCGGTGGAATTCCAACTCGGCGCCGTCGACCTGCCTCCCGGATCTCTGGGGGTTCTGGTCGCGGATACGGGGGGGAATGGATTCACCCCACCCTCGGCCGCCGCGGGTACCGTCCTCAGCGCCGGACAGCCCATGGGTGGCGGCGACGACCGCATCGTGGCGGTCTTTTCCGTCGGCGCCCTCGCCGACTGGGGTGGGCTTCGTGGCTTCGCCGCTGTCGTCCCGCCCATCGACTACGGCAGTCTCGGCGTGGCCGCCGGCCAGTCGCTCGTCTTCCATGCCTTTCCCGACCGTGTGGCCGGTCAGACGATCCGCGCTGGCGAGATCGCCGTGACGTACCGTACCGACAATGCCGCTGAATTGTCCGGCAACATGGGGTTTGCCCTCCCCCAGGATGGCGGAGCCTATCGATTGGCGGCCATTTCCAGCGCCCAGGGCGGCATGGCCAATCTGAGTGGCTTCAGCCCCGACATCGACATCGCATTCGATGGCGGAGCGCCCATCCCAAACGCGGGCACCATTGACTTCGGCAATGTGGCACCCAACACCTCCGCCACCCGGACCCTGCGAATCACCAATCTCGGAGGCGCCACGCTCTCGGGCTCGTTATTGACAGTCGAAGGCTCCGCGGCCTACCAAACCAGCACACCGTCCACCACCACCCTCCTCCCCGGCGAATCCGTCACCGTGACCGTCACCTTCCAGCCAGCCGCATCGGGGACGCATACCGGCGAATGGCGCCTCACCAGCAATGATCCTGACGAAAGCCCCTACGTCATCTCCCTCACCGGCGTCGGCAGCAACCGACCGCCCACCATCACCGACACCGGTAATCAATCGACTCTGGAAGACACCGCCACTCCGGCAATCCTCTTCACCGTCGGCGATCCTGATGTGGCACCCGAAAGTCTCGTCGTCACCGCCCAGAGTGACAATACCACCCTGCTGCCCCTGGCCGGCATTGCCTTGGGCGGCACCGGCGCCCAGCGTTCCGTCATCCTCACCCCCGCGGCCAATCGGAGCGGCAGCGCGACCGTCACCCTGACCGTCAGCGACGGCGCGGCCAGCGTCAGCGACACCTTTACCCTCACGGTGCAGCCCGTGAACGACCGCCCTACTCTTTCCGACACGGGAAATCAATCGACCCCCGAGGACACGCCACTCAACGGCATCGCATTATCCATCGGAGACATTGAGACCGCCGCCGCCGACCTCATCGTCACCGCCACCAGCGACACTCCCACTCTCATTCCCAACACAGGGCTTGCTCTCGGCGGCAGCGGGAATTCCCGCACCCTGTCGATCAACCCCGCGGCCAACCAGTTCGGCGCCGCAACGATCACGGTCACCGTCAGCGATGGCGACCTTTCCGCGAGTGACAGCTTTGTGGTCACCGTCACCTCCGTGAACGACCAACCGACCGGCCCCTTCCTGAGCAATGCCTCCCTCGCGGAAAACCTGCCCGCCGGCTCCCCGGTTGGCAACCTCACCACCTCCGACGCCGACCCGGCCGATGTCCACACCTACACGCTGGTTGGCGGGACGGGCTCGACCGACAATGCCAGCTTTGCCATCGAAGGCGGCGTGCTCAAGCTCCTGCCGAGCGCCGACTTCGAGACCAAACCCGGCTACTCGGTCCGCATCCGATCGACCGACAGCGGAAACGGCAATCTCCAAACGGAGCAGTCCTTCGCCATCACGATCACCGACGCCAACGACGCCCCCTCCGACATCAGCCTCTCCCCGGCTGTGATCGCTGAAAACAATGCGCCCAATGCCACCGTGGGGCTCCTTGCCGCCCTGGATCAAGACCCCGGCGACACCCACACATTCAGTCTCGTCACTGGAGCCGGCTCCACTGACAACGCCAGTTTCACCATTGATGGCGCTCAGCTGAAACTCACCCCGTCGGCCAATTTCGAGGCAAAGCCCCACTACGCTCTGCGGGTCCTCGTCACCGACAGCGGCACAGGCAACCGCACCTTTGAAAAAGCCCTCACAGTGACCGTGACCAACGTCAACGAGGCGCCCACGCTGTCCGACATTCCCAACCAACTCACCGACGAAGACACTCCCAAGGTGGGCATTCCATTCACCATCAGCGATCCCGAGACGGCCCCCGGATCGCTCACCGTCACCGCCACCAGCGCCAACCAGACCGTCCTTCCGAATGCGGGCATCGCCATCGGCGGCAGCGGCGGCAATCGCACCCTCTCCCTGACCCCGGCCGCGAATCAGCACGGCTCCGCGGTCGTCACCGTGACCGTCAGCGATGGCACCCTCAGCACCAGCGACACGTTCACCCTCCAGGTGGGATCGGTGAACGACAGCCCCACCATCTCGAACGTGACCGACCGGACCATCGACGAGAATACGTCATCTCCCCCCATTCCCTTCACCATTGGCGACCCCGACACCGATCCCGCCACCCTGACTCTCACCGCCGCGAGCACCAACACCACCCTCCTGCCCGTGGCCAACATCGTCTTTGGCGGCAGCAATACCGACCGCACCGTCACCCTGACCCCCGCGGCCGACCAGACCGGCACCACCACGGTCACGCTCACCGTCAGCGACGGCACGACCTCCGCCACCGACACCTTCGTCCTCACGGTCAACGCGGTGAACAACACACCCGTTACCGAAATTCTCTTCACCAAAGGGGACAATGTGCCCGGTGCCGGGATCGACCCCAGCCTGCCTGCCAATGCCAAGTTTGATCTGTTCTACCCTGTCGCCATCGACGCTGACGGGAAAGTGGCGTTCCGCTTCCGCTGGCGTGCGGTCCGGGCATTGGGCGAAGGCATTCTGGCAGACGGGGTGGTCGTCGCCGCCACGGGTCATCCCGCCCCCGGCGGCGCTCCGACCGATACGCTTTACACCTTCGGCGATCCCCAGATCGCCAATGGCGCCGTCGTCTTCCCCTCAAACACCCGAGCCGGCATCAAGGGCATCTACACCAACTTGGGCGGCCCCATCGCCCGCGTCACCGCCATCGGCAGCACCGTTCCCACACCCGTGAACGGCCTCGTCGGCGCCGTGAAAAGCCTGCTCATCGACGACACGGCGATCCACTGGATGGGTGGACTTTACGCTGGTTACGGCGGCGTCACCTCGGCCAGCGACATGGTCGTGTATCGCTGGACTCCCACCAACGGGACCCAACTGGTCCTTCGGGAAGGCATGGCCCTCGGCACCCTGGGGACCTACCTCAAAGCCTTTGTCTCCCTGTCCGCTGCCGACCCCGTCGAAGCCCAGAGCCGATTCCAGCTCGGTAGCGGCATCCTGGCACAGGTGACATTCGGTACCGGCGCCGCTGGCATCATCCGGGCCGAGCCCGGCGCCGTCGAACTCATTGCCGCGACCGGTCAGCCCCTGGGCGGCACTGTCGGCGCGCCCCAGCTTTACACCTTCGGCCTGCCCTTTGGCACTTCGGCCGACTGGGTGGGCGGATTGGTCCGCTTCCGCACCAACATCGCCGGCGTCACTACCGTCAATGCCCTCGCCATCGTCTCCGGCCAGCCCGGTCTGGACTACCGCACCATCGCCGCCCGCACCGGATTCCCCGCCACCGACGCCGCCGGCAACAATCTACCGGGCACCGTCTATTATAAAAACTTTGCCGACCCCGTCTTCAGTCCCGAGGGCGATGCCGCCTATCTGGCTGCCATCGCCGGCACCGGCGTGACGAGCGTCACTGACACCGGGATCTGGTGGCGTCCAGCCGGTGCCACTTCCCCCCGCCTCGTCGCCCGCGAAGGCACCCAGGCCGCCCAAGCCCTCACCGGCCAGTGGTGGTCCCGATTCGCCTCCATGGCACTCCCCGCCGGACCGAACGGCCCCATTTTCTCCGCCATTCTCGCCGGATCCGGCATTTCCACCGCCAATGATGCCGGTATCTGGGCCATGGACAGCGAAGGCGACCTGAATCTGGTGTTGCGTGAGGGCGCTCCGCTCAATGGCCGCTTCATCCGGACCTTCAACGTCCTGAAATCCTCTGTCGGCCACCTCGGTGTCACCCGCAGCTTTAACAATCAGGGCGAAATCGCCGTCCACGTTACCTATACCAACGGCCAGACCGGCATCGTGAAAATCACCGTGCCCTGACCCATCCGAGGCCGACCCGGATTTCCGAAGCAACCCGGTTGCTTCTCCGATCAGACCCTGTCTCTTCGGCGAAGAGACAGGGTTTCATCATCTTTTGGCCCGCCGCTGGAAGACCTTTCAAACTCCCATTTCGACGCTGCCCGGGAAATGGATTCCAGCTCCGCCGCGCCGGTATTTTTTTTCTATTTGTATTGACTGCTTGTAACCAAACACCCACGATCGGTTATCCCTTATTACCTTTCGATTATGAAGATCAGACTCGTCCTCCTCTCCCTGATTTCACTGGCGGCGATCGGCTTTGTGGCCATCCTGAAAATGGCGCCCCCCGCAGTTCACGAAGTCAGCGCGACACAACCGGCTCCGACTGCGACGGCACCACTGCCCGCCACTTCCGGTGAAAGCCAGAAGCTTGCGGCCAAAACCACCGTAACCGCCCCCCAGACCTCCACACCCGAGAAGTCGACCTCAATGAGACCCGCTCTCCCCGCTGGCGCTCCGCTCAATCACCGGGGAAGCCGCTTCCAAATTGGAACCGCGAACGATCTGGACACCCTGTTTCAAAAAGCAGCAGGCGACGAAGTCACCCTCAATCTGCCTGGTGACATTTCCCTGACCGGACGACTCAGGAACAAAAGTGTCGGGGAAATCAGTTCAGCGATCGGAATCGACATCCCAGGAGGCGAGGCGCACTTGATGAGGGAAGGCGCCGGCCTTTTCAGTGGCTATCTGCTGTGGACAGGTGACCGGATTGCCCAGCGAATCGAAGCCGAGTCGCCCGGACGCATCCGGCTGACTGAAGTGGAGGCGAAGGATATCGCCTGCTCCAGTTGGCTGCCCGGCTCCGGTCTTCGCGGAGGCATTCCCCTGCCGCGTGACATTGACCCCGATGCTCCAGCCCCGGCTGCCGCTGTCGGCAACGGTCCCGCAGAGATCCCGCCATCGCTCGATTCCCTGCCAAGCGCCACCGCCGTGGTCTATCTCGACTTCGACGGCCAGACTGTCACCGGCACCCCCTGGAACACGGCCTACACCAGCGGAGCGCCCATCGTGGCCGCCCCGTCCACCCTTTCCGACGATACCATCATCGGTGTCTGGGAGCGCGTGACGGAGGACTTCGCCCCGTTCAACATATCGGTGACCAACATCGAATCCCGTTATCTCAACGCACCCCAGAATCGCCGCATTCGGATCATCGTGACTCCCAGCTATGAGTGGTTTGGACCCGATGCCGGCGGGGTCGCCTTCCTGGGATCCTTCCGGGATAATGGCGACAATCCGGCCTGGGTTTTTGAGAGCCGTCTCGGATACACGGAGAAAAACGTCGCCGAGGCTACCAGCCACGAAGCCGGCCACACCTTCGACCTCCGCCATGACGGCCTCGACGTGGGTGACGAAGAATACTACTTCGGACACGGGGTGGGCTCCACTTCCTGGGCACCGATCATGGGGGTTGGCTATGGCCGCACCATCGTCCAATGGAGCAAGGGTGACTACTTCGACTCCAACAATACCGAAGACGACCTGGCCCTGATCGGCAGTACCTCCAATGGATTTTCCCATCGGGTCGATGATCGATCGGACACGGTCGCGGCAGCGGTCAACATGGCCACCAACCCCCAGACCGGGGCCGTGAGTGTGGCGGGCATTCTTGAGCGTACCGGGGATCAGGATGTCTTCCGCATACGATCGGGCTTCGGTCAGATCAATCTCGACATTTCCATGACCGGCCCTCCCGGCCAGACGGACTCGCCCAGCCCGAATGTGGACATCCGGGCAGAACTGCTCGATTCGACCGGCGCGGTGATCCAGACCTCCGATCCCGTCGGCACGGCTTCCGCCAATCTCACCCGGAGCGTTACCGGTGGCACCTTTTTCCTTCGGCTCATAGGCTCCAGTTTCGGTACGCCCACGATCAATCCCCCCTCCGGCTACACCAACTTTGGCGTCATCGGCCAGTACTGGATCTCTGGCATCGTGCCACCGGCTCCGGGGCCCCCGGATCTCTTGCCAATCTCCGACACCGGCTTTTCCAATACCGACAATCTCACCAACGCCGCCTCCCTCCAGTTCACTGGCGAAGCGATCGCGGGCGGCGGCTCTGTCTCGCTCTACAGCAACATCAACGGCCTCCTAGCCACCGGGCCGACTGACGCCAATGGCATTTGGACGATCACCGCGTCGGGCCTCAACGAGGGGGTTCACAACTTCACCGTTCGCCAGGGGACCTCACCCGATTCCGAGCCTCTCGTCGTCACGATTGACTACACGCCCCCTCCGTCGCCCAATGCCCCCGATCTGCTCGCTGGCAGCGACTCTGGCATCTCGAACACGGACAACCTCACCAACGTGACCACTCCATCGTTCACCATCACTTCCCAGGCGGGCAACCGGCTGGAATTGCTCGCCGACAGCACTGTGGTGGCCAGTCTCATTTCCACCGGTACGAACACCCTGGCGTCCACGGCTCTCACCGACGGCGTCAGAAACATCACCGCCCGCTGCGTCGATCCCGCCGGCAACATTGGGAATCCTTCCTCCGTTCTCCCGGTGACCATCGATACTCTGCCCGCCTCGTATCCTCTGAACATGCGGATCACCGCCGCCACCGACACAGGCTCATCTAATGCCGACAACATCACCAATAACACCAGCCCGGTGGTGCAGGGCAGTTCGGAAGCGAACTCGAAGGTCTTTCTCTTCGTCAATGGCACCGCCGCCGGCACCCATCCGACCGGTGGCAGCTGGACCCTTCCCCTGACCAATCTGCCGCACGGCATTCACAGCATCACCGCGCGCGGTGAGGATGCTGCCGGCAATCTGGGTATCCTTTCGCCCGTGCCACTCAGTCTGAATGTCGATACTGCCGCCCCCGCCGCCCCGACCGCGATCCGCCTCACCGCAGCCACGGACACCGGAGTCAGCAATGCCGACAATCTCACGCGCCTCACCA
The DNA here is from genome assembly GCA_016795505.1 of Verrucomicrobiales bacterium. Classification (GTDB taxonomy): domain Bacteria; phylum Verrucomicrobiota; class Verrucomicrobiia; order Verrucomicrobiales; family DEV007; genus JAEUHH01. The sequence goes on from JAEUHH010000099.1 coordinate 75,957, forward strand.
ACCCTTCGGTCACTGGAAATGCCGAGAATGGCGCCACCGTGACTGTCTTCCGCAACGGCACTTCGATCGGAAACACTACCAGCAACGGTACCTGGACTCTGGCCACAAGCGGCCTCACCGAGGGGGTGTTCGGTTTCTCGGCCAGGCAGACTGACCTCGCCGGCAATCTGGGACCGACCTCGCTCAGCACCGACGTGACGGTGGATCTCACCCCGCCCGGCCCATCGTCGGCCCCGGTGCTGGCTCCCGCGAGCGACTCCGGTTCGTTCAACAACGACCGCATCACTCGCTTCCAGTCGCTGACCTTCTCCGGCACCTCAGAGCCCGGTGGACGGGTCACGCTGCTGGCGAATGGCACGGCTGTCGGATCGATCAACTCTCCCGGCGCCTGGTCCCTCACCTCCTCGCCGCTTCTCGCCGGAACCCACCAGATCACCGCCCGTGCCGAGGACGCTGCCGGAAACACCGCAGCACAGGATTCCACGGCCACCGAGGTCACCATCATCGTCAGTGCGACTCCGCCGACCAATTTCCGGCTCGATCCCTCGTCCGACCTCGGCTTTTCTAACACCGACGGCATCACCAGCGACACGACGCCGCTGATGGCCGGGGATTCCTCTGTCGGCAGCACTATCCAACTGTCCATCGGCGACGGCGCATCGGAGACGAACTTGGGATCGGGTCCAGGCGGCCCCGGCTGGACCGTACAATCGGGTCTGCTGCCTGCCGGCGACGGGATCAAAGTCATCAAGGCACGGACTCTCGATATCGCGGGCAATCTCAGTTCGCCGGTCACCACCTCCATCGAGATCCGCACCTCGAATCCCGCCGCGCCAATCGGGCTTAATATCAAGGCATCGAGCGACACCGGCGTCTCCACCAGTGACAAGATCACCAGCGACAACACACCGAATTTCATCGGCCTGATCAATCTCGGCGGTCGCCCCAGCCTGCGGGTCCGCCTGGAGGCCGGCGGACAGATCATCGGTCAGACCACCGTCACCTCCGGGAGCTTCGACTTTGCCACCCCGACGCTGCCCGATGGCACCTACGAAGTCCGGGCGCGCACCGAAGATTTTGCCGGCAATTTGAGCAATTTTTCCAGTTCCATCACCGTCGTCATCGACACCACCGCCCCCGCCGCTCCCGGAGCGATACGCGTGGCACCCGAAGATGACACCGGCGCCTCGAATGCTGACAACATCACCCGTGTCCGGCGGCCCCGGATCACCGGCCTCGCCGAGCCCGGTCCCGTGGTGCTGTTCATCAATGGCACGCAGCAGCCGGGATCGCTGACGTCTGATGGCACATGGAGTTTCACCCCGGCCACCGATCTGCCGGAGGGCGTCACCCAATTCAAGGCCCGCCAGAGCGATCTAGCCGGCAACCAGGGCCCGGATTCGAATGTGCTCGCCGTCACCATCGATGCATCGACGCCCGCCGGCCCGATCACTGCTCCGAAGCTTCACCCCGGCAGCGATCTTGGCCCCCTGGGGAATGACCGCGTCACTTCGGACAAAACGCCCACTTTGTTCGGCACCACCGCCCCCGGAGAAGCTGCTGCGATCGAGATCGATGGCGTTGTCGTCGGTGTGGCCGCCGCCGATGGCACCGGCGCGTGGACGTTCGACAGCCCGGAACTGCTGGACGGCAATCGCTCGATCCTCGTCCGGCGCTCCGACATCGCCGGCAATGCCGGAACCGCATCGCCACCCATGCTGGTGACCATCGACACAGTCGCGCCGGACGTTTCGATCAATCGTCATCCCAGTCAGTCCGATCCCGGCGTGGGTGATCCGCTCCGCTTCACTGCGACCTTCACCAAGCCCGTCTTCGGATTCACTGGCGCAGCCGTTTCGATCGGTGGACCCGCCGGCACCGGGGCCGCCGCTGCTGTGACCGGCGCTGCCGGCAGCACGACCTACACCATCGAAGTCAGCGGCACCACCGGCGAGGGACTGGTCGAAATTGAGATCCCCACCGGCCCGGCCACCGACCTCGCCGGAAATCCCAACACGCCCGGCAACGGCCCCGGTAACACCGTGCTCAAAAAGGAACTTCCCGGCCCGGTTTCCGGCGTCACCGCGACGCAGGATGCCTTTCCGGACAAAGTCGTCGTTTCCTGGAGCGCCCTCGCCGGAGCCACCGGCTACCGGATCTTCCGCCATCCCTTTGCCAGCCCGGGCGCGGCTGAGGAAATCGGTCAGGTCGGCGCCTCAGAGACCACTTTCGACGATACCACCGTCATTCCCGGACTGTGGCACTCCTACTGGGTGCGCGCCGAGGACGAGGACGGTGTCGGCAGCTTTGGGACGCCTGCATCGGGCCGGGCGCAGGCCTCTGCCAACGAAAACCGCCTCGCCAATCCGATGGCGGAAGCCGCCGCCGCCGGAGTCGCCATCACCCCGTGGGACAATGGCGCCGCAGGCATTTTCGAAGGCCTCCTCCGCGACGCATCCGACGGTCGTACCCTCGTCGGCATTGTCCAAACCATGCTCGTTAGTCCGCCACGGGCCGGGAGCGGCCTGGGTGGTGCCGTCAGCGCCACTCTGCTGATGGACGGTCGCGTGGCGGCCCTGCGGGGTGTCTTCGATGCCACCGGTCATCTCGTGGCCGATCTGCCCCAGCGCGATGGCAGCCGTGTCATCGCCGACCTCCAGCTCATGCAGCCAACCGGCGGCGGAGAGGAGTCCATCGCCGGCACCATCACCTGGCAGGGGCTCACCGCCCTCGTCGACCTGCCGCGCTCGCCCTACAATGCCAGAACCAATCCCGTCCCCGCCGCCAAAGCCGGGACCCACACCCTCGTCATGCCCGCCCTGCCCGGCTGGGGCACCGACGAGCCCGGCGGCGATGGCTGGGCGCTCGTCAACATCGCCACCAGCGGCATCGTCACCGTC
>JAEUHH010000010.1 GCA_016795505.1 Verrucomicrobiales bacterium
CCTCCGGGATGCTCGAGATGCGGGTGGATGGACCGGTGGTATCGCTGCGCTCAACCACCGGCTAATGGCTGTGATGCCTCCGGCATCCAATCGGCAGGGCAATCGACCCGACGCCCTTAATCCCGTGCCATTCGGGTCTGAGCGGGATTCCAGTGGCGTCCGAGTGCTTCCGCCGCGCCGCCTCCGGTCGCGCCATCGTCTGCGCTGGCCGCTTCTTCGATCTGGACGGCAGGGATGCGGGAGGTAGACTCTCGCCAGGCATGAAACGCAAACCTCTGCACCAACCGCCTCCCGAGATCCGCGAGGCCGAGGCCATGGCTCCGGAGAGCCGGCGCGGGGCCCGCAACAAATACCGCCGCCGCGACACCCATCGCTGGACGGCCGACGACCTGGAGAGATTCCTTCGTGAGAACGAACGTCATCGGGGCACGGGGGGGTGACGTTCCAGGGCCACCTGGATGGGGCCGTCTTTCGACTTCACGATCTTGCGGACGACGAGGTGACGAACAGCGTCGAGCGGGCACTCGCTCTCTATTGTAACCAGTGGCAGCACCGCCCCCGAATTAAATAGCTGAGGAGGCAGATGAAAGCGGCGGCGGCGCAGCGGCGCAGGGGCAGGGAAATCGGTGACAAAGGAATGGGGACAGGGGAACGGCGATTGGCGATCAGGGATTGGCGATCTGCGATCCGAGGTTTGGAAGATTGGAGTTTCCAAGATTGGAATGTGTTTCGGATTTCGAGCATCGGATTTCGAGTTTCCGCCGTCAGGCGGCGCTTCGGCTTTCGGATTTCCGCCATCAGGTGGCCTTCCGATGGTTGTCAGGCGGGGCGGGTTGCGCTATGGGGTGGGCCTCATGCCGCCCTCTCGCTACGACGATCTCTCCCACGAAGAGCTGGTGCGCCTGCTGGAGGCGCGCGACCGGCGGGATGCGACCCGCTACGGGCTGGTCTGGGAGGCGAATGAGATCGAGCGGGACCGGGCCATCAATGACGACTTCGTGGCGCTGGATCTGGACCCGGACCTGAGCACGCCGCCGGGCGAGGGGCCTGCGGGCGGCTGGCGCAACCTGATCATCGAGGGCGACAACTTCGACGCGCTGCGCTACCTGCGCATGACCCACGCGGGCCGGGTGCGGTGCATCTACATCGACCCGCCCTACAACACGGGGAACCGCGACTTCGTCTACAATGACCGCTACGTGGACGCGACCGACGCCTGGCGGCACTCGACCTGGTGCGAGTTCATGTACCAACGCCTCTCCCTGGCCAAAGATCTCCTCACCCAGGATGGCGTCATCTTCGTTTCCATCGACGACAATGAGGTGTTTTCCCTCGGGCTGCTGATGCAGAAGGTGTTCGGAGAGGGGAATTTCGTTGGGAACATTATTTGGCAGAAGATTTTTTCGCCGAAAAACACAGCAAAACACTTCTCAGCCGATCACGATTTCATTATTGCGTTCGCGTTGGATGGTGACGCGTGGAGGCCCAATCTTCTACCTCGGTCGGAGGCGTCGATCGAGAGATATAAAAACCCCGATAATGATCCGAGGGGCCCGTGGACTTCTGGTGATGTACAGGCGCGAAATCCCTATTCGCTGGGAATCTATCCAATCACCTGCCCGTCTGGTCGAGTGATTCCCGGTCCCAGCAAGGGCTCCTATTGGCGGGTTTCGGCCGAAAAGCTAAAGGAATTGGACGCAGATGGGCGCATTTGGTGGGGAAAAGACGGAAACGGAGTGCCTCGAATTAAGCGCTTCCTTTCCGAGGTGATCGAAGGACGGGTGCCCCAAACTATCTGGTACCACACTGAGGTCGGCAGTACCCAAGATGCGAAGAAGGAACTTTTGGCAGCGATGGATTACGGGGATTCCGCGCCCGTTTTCTCCACCCCCAAGCCCCTCGCCCTGATGGACCGCATCCTCCGCATCGCGACCGGTCCAGACGATCTGGTGCTGGACTTCTTCGCGGGCTCGGGGACGACGGCGCACGCGGTCCTCAAGCTGAATGCGGAGGATGGGGGGCGGCGGCGCTTCATCCTGGTGTCGAATGCGGAGGCGACGGAGGCCGAGCCGGACAAGAACCTGTGCCGCGATGTGTGCGCGCGGCGGGTGGGCCGGGCGATCGCGGGCTACGGGGCGCACCCACCGCTGCCGGGCGACTATGCCTACCTGCGCTGCACGAAGATCCGCCGGGGCCGCCTGCTCTCGCTGGCCCATGAGCAGGTCTGGACGGCGCTGCAACTGATGCACGGCGAGTCCCTGCACCCCTACCAGCCGGGGGCGGCGGTGCAGATGCGGCCACCGGCGGCCGATGGGGACGCGGCGCTCTACTACGTGCCGAAGGTGACGACACGGGCACTGGAGGCGCTGGCCGAGGCGGCGGCCGGGCACCCGGCCGGGGGCATCTGCTACTCGTGGCAGCCGGATCTGGTGCGGGTGCGCCTGCGGTCGGGCCAGCTGGAGCACGCGGGCATCCCGGAGGCACTGGCCCGGAAATTCCGCCTCGGGCGCTGAGCGCCCGCCCCCCGGGATGGACTGTCCGACTGGATGAGCCCGCTTTTGAAGAAACTGAACCACCGATCCTCAACGCCGATCTGAAACGCCCGCTACCCGATGCCTGCGCTGACGCTAAAACCTTTCCAGAAAGAAGCCGTGGCCAGCGGGCTGGCGCTGTTCACCCACGCGAAGCAGCAACTGGATGCGCTGCCGCCGGATGATGCGGAGGGCCGGGAGACGGTGGTGGCTCACCACGGCCACCTGCTCATCGAGGCGCCGACGGGATCGGGCAAGACGCTGATGGCGGGGACGCTGCTGGAGCAGTTCTCGCAGGAGGACGGGGTGGCGTGGTTCTGGTTCGCGCCCTTCAAAGGCGTGGTGGGCCAGACGGAGCAGGGGCTGCGCGCGCAATTCGCCGGGCTGCGGGTGCGGGACCTGACGGCGGACCGCCACGCGGAGGGCTCGCGGAGCGGGGATGTCTTTGTGACGACATGGCAGACGGTGGCGACGCGGGTAACAGACAGCCGCAATGTGCGCAAGACGACGGAGGCGGCGGAGTCGGTGGATGCGCTGGTGGAGCGGCTGCGCCGGGCAGGTCTGCGGATCGGGGTGGTGGTGGACGAGGCGCACCATGGATTCCACGGGCAGACGCTGGCTTTCCAATTTTTCCGCGACGTGCTGCGGGCGGACTACACGGTGCTGGTGACGGCGACGCCGGACGACCGGGAGATGAAGGCGTATGAGAAGGCGATGGGGCTGCCGCAACTGAACCGGATCGCGATCTCGCGGCAAGAGGCGGTGGATGCGGGGCTGATCAAGGAAGGGATCAAGTGTGTGGCCTACTTTGTGACGGGGCAGGACGAGCGGGCGGAGCGGCTGGTGGACTTCGAGGGGACGGCGCTGGCCGACGGGGTGCGGCAGCACCGCCGGGTGCAGGCGGAACTGGCGGCGGCGAAGATAGATCTGGTGCCGCTGCTGCTGGTGCAGGTGGACTCGCGGGACCGTGACGTGGCCTGGGCAAAGAAGCGACTGCTGGCGCTGGGCTTTGCGGAATCGGAGATCGCGACGCACACGGCGAAGGAGCCGGACAAGGACCTGCTGGCGCTGGCGAACGACGAGGGGCGGCAGGTGCTAATCTTCAAGATGGCGGTGGCGCTGGGCTTTGATTGTCCGCGGGCCTTTACGCTGGTGACGATCCGGGAGGCGAAGGACGTGGACTTCGGGGTGCAACTGGTGGGCCGCATCCTGCGGGTGCATCGGCGGCTCCAGGGGCGGAAGGTGCCGGACTCGCTGCGATACGGGTATGTGTTCCTGGGCGATGCGGCGATCCAGTCGGGTCTGGACTCGGCGGCACAGCGGATGAATGCGATCCAGACGCAGTACGCAACGATCAGCCGGACGACGACGCTGGTGAATCTGGGAGGGCGGCTGCACGCGCAGACGATCGGGCGGGATGGGCAGACGCATCTGCTGCCGATCCCAACGCCGGAGGTGGCCTCGCCGGAGGGGGAGGCGGAGGGCCTCGAAGCGACAGCCGCCCCGATCACAGCGATGGAAAAGACGCCATGGGACTGGGTGGCGGAGGCGGATGATCAGGGTGTTTTTGCGCTGGAGGTGGTGGATGCGGTGGATCATGGGCCGCTTTTCGCGAAAAAGGAGCCGGACCGGACCCTGGCCGCGCCGTCGCACCGGACGAAGGGCGGGCGCTACCAGTACGAGCTGCGCAAGGGCGTGCCGACGGAGTTTTACACGGAAACGCTGCCGCCGCCCGAGGCGCTGGAGGTGGCGGAGGAGGAGTGCGCGCGGGAATTTTCCGTGACGGCGGAAGACATCGTGTCCGCGCTGGCGGGAAGCATCCGGGTGCAGCGGAAGACGGTGGAGCTATTCACCCAACAGATGGAGCTGGAACTGGTGAAGGCGAAGCTGTCACCGGAGGAACTGGCGGAGGAGGCGGAGAAGCTGCTGGTGCGGCAACCGCAGTATTTCGACCCGAAGTCGCTACGGGAGGCGCTGGTGACGCAATTCCAGAAGGTGATGGACCGGATGGGATTCGACGAGGCGGACGATGTGGAGAAGGTGGAACAGATGCTGAACCACGTCCTGGTGCATCACCGCGAAACGCTCTACACGGCGCAGCGGAAGGCGCTGCGCAGCCACATGGTGGTGCAGAAAGCGGCGCCGCTGCCGGACTTTTATTCTTCGCATGAGCCGCTGCGGCGCTCGCGGGCCAATGTGTATGGGGTGATGCCACCTGACCTGAACACGTGGGAGACGGAGTTTGCCACGGTGCTGGACCTCGACGCGACGGGGACGGTGCTGTGGTGGCACCGGAACCCGGTGCGGCAACCGTGGTCGGTGGAGGTGATGACGCTGACGGGGAAATCGTTTTTTCCCGACTTCGTGATCGGCGTCCAGAACCGCCGCCGGCCGGATCACGCCCTGCTGGCCGACACGAAATGGCAATTCGAGACGGACTCGGAGGTGCAGAAGCTGATCGCGGAGCACGCCAAGTATGGGCGGGCGCTGATCGTGACGCGGAACTCGGCGCACCGGTGGACGAAAGTCCAGTATGACGAGAATCGCCGCCGGGCGGTGTTCGGCGGGGAGTTTTTTGTGGAAGATGCGGTGGGGTTCTGAGAGGGAGGCCGAGGAGGGGCGATGTGGGATGGGTGATCTGGGATTTGCGACCTGGGATTTGCAGTTTGGACATTGGGAGATTCGAAGCTTTGAATTTGTTTCGGATTTAGAGCTTCGAATTTCGGCTTTCCGCCTCAGGCGGCGCGGTTCCCGGTTACGGCCCGCCTTTTGGCTTGGCGGCGGGTTTCCGGGTGATCTTTTCCTTGATCTCGGTCAGGAGTTCCCGCTTTTCATCCAGGCCGACGATGCCGTCGTTCTCTCCGAGTTGTCCCAAGATCAATCCAACGGCTCCGGCTTCATCTCGGGCGGTCTGCATCGCGGTCAGGGTGCCGGGCTGGGTCTCGGGGACGAGACCGGCGGGCTTTCTGCCGGAGGCGGTCCACTCCAGCAGAACGGGGCGGCCATTCGCCTTGCTCATCCAGCCGGGCAGGGTGTCGGCCGCTTTCTGCTGAACCTCATCGGGACTCGGGGCGAAGAAGGAGATGACCACGATGGCATCGACCTCGGGCGGTACGGGCAGGGTCTGGACGCGTCCGCGCGGCTTTTCGACAAAGGCGCCCCAAAACTGCAGCTTGGGCATGGCTTGATGGACTTTGTTGCCAAAGGCGGTCAGATCGGCCGGGGTGAAGCCGGCAAAATAGGGTCCGCGCCACATCAGGCCCAGGACGACGTCGTGGTTGGCCACGGCCAGGGGGATGGCGGTCCTTTCGGCTGCGTCGAGGGTCTCGCCGCTGAATCCGAGGATGACTTTCAAGCCGAGCCGTTTGGCTTCCTGGATGACGGCATCACCGCCATCGATCCAGCCCATGTCGATGACGAGATTGGACTCTTTGGGGAACTGGGCGAGCACTTTGGGGCTCCAAACCAGGTGGCCGAGATAGCCGTCGGCAGCCGGATCGGCCCCGGTCGCCGCGGCAGAGAGGCGCTGGAGGGAGGTGCCGAGGGCATCGCGGGCGGCTTTTACTTTCAGGGCATCGTCCAGGCGGTTTTGGGTGGTGAGCAGGGTCTGGTAGTCGGCCAGTTTCTGGTCCTGGGCCTTGAGGAGGGGCTCGGCGGCGGCGGCGCGATCGGCGTCGAGTTTTGCCTTGGCGGTGCGGTAGGTGGCGCGGAGTTGTCGAAGGGGGGAGGGGGTATCGGGTGCGTCCTGGTCGGGAACGCCCTTGGACTCGGTGATGCGGGTCTTCTCCTCTCGATAGACGACGGCGCTGTCGAGGTCGCCCCGCCGGGCGGCGTCTTCCTGGGCGCGGTCCAGGGCTCCCTGAAATTTCAGATTCAGATCGCCGACTGCCACCTCGTGGGAAAAGGTGACGCTCTGCTGGAACACGGTCTGGAAGTCCGACTGGAGAACGGCGAGGCGGGCTTCCACTTCGGTCGGATTGTTCGCCTGGGCGACGAGCAGGAGAGGAGACAGGCAAAGGATGAGGGTGAGAAGCGTCTTCATGGCGTTGGATCCGAAGCCTGACTGGAGCATGGGAAAGGGGAGCGTCAAGGCACAACGCTGTCTGCCGCGAATGGCTGGGATGATCCGGTGATTTGCGATGGGTGATGGGTGATGGGTGATTCGAGCCGCCCGATCCACGTTCCAAGATCCAAGATCCAAGATCCAAGATCCAAGATCCACCTTGCGCCGGGAGGCGGAATTCGATACTCCTCAGGCGCCGTCCTCCGGCGGATCGCCCTTTTTTCCCACTCCCCCACTTCCTTCTCGTGAGCCCCTTCCTCATCCTACTCATCGGCATGGCCGTCGTCATCGGCGGGGTCCTGGTGCTGCGGCTGCATGCCTTCCTCGCCCTGCTGCTGGCGGCGCTGACGGTGGCGGCGCTGACCCCGGTCGGCCCGGACGCGCCGGCGGCGATCGAACGCGTCGCCCAGGGGCTGGGCAAGGGCTTTTCCAATCTCGCCATCCTCATCTCCATGGCGGCGATCATCGGCAAGTGCCTGCTGGACTCGGGCGGGGCGGAGCGCATCGTGATCTCGCTGCGGCGGCTCTTTGGGGAAAAGGGCACGCCGGCGGCTTTTGCGGCGAGCGGGTTTACCCTGGGCATCCCGGTCTTTTTCGACACGGTGTTCTACCTGCTGATGCCGCTGGGCAAGGCGCTGCGGATGAAGACGGGCCGCGACTACCTGCTCTACATCCTGGCGATCGTGTGCGGGGCGACCATGGCCCACTCGCTGGTGCCGCCCACGCCGGGACCGCTGCTGGTGGCGGAGCACCTGGGGGTGGATCTGGGGGTGATGATGCTGGGCGGCATCGCGGTGGGGGCCATCACGGTGGTGTGCGGCTATCTCTACGCCCTGTGGGCCAACCGCCGCTGGGAGATCCCGCTGCGGCCGTCGGCGGAGCTGTCTGAGGAGGACTTGCAGGCGATGCAGGGGCGCGACGAGTCGCAATTGCCGTCGTTTTTCTTTTCCATCCTGCCCATCCTGCTGCCGCTGGTGCTGGTGGGCGGCCAGACGGTGGCGAAGGCCGCGGGGCATCCGCTGCGCTTTTTCGAGGTGGCGGGGGAGAAGAATCTCGCCCTCGTGCTGTCGGCGGTGGCGGCGATGATCCTGGTGATGGTGCAGAAGCGCCGCTCGCTCCAGGACATGGGCGAGTCGATCGGCTCGGCGCTGGCGAGTGGGGGGGTGATCCTGCTGATCACGTCGGCGGGCACGGCCTTTGGCACGGTGCTGGAGCAGAGCGGCATCGCGAAGGCGGTGGCCGACCTGATGCCGGAGGGGCGATCGATGCTCCTCATCCTGGTGGCCTACGGGGTGACGGCGGCGGTGCGGACGGCGCAGGGCTCGGCCACGGTGGCGATGATCACGGCGGTGGGCATCGTGGGGCCGATCGCGGCGACGGTGGCGCTGGATTTTCACCCGGTCTATCTGGCGCTGGCGATCGGCTGCGGCTCGAAGCCGGTGATGTGGGCGAATGACAGTGGCTTTTGGATCATCGGCCGGATGTCGGGCATGACGCCGATGGAGACGTTCAAGACGGCGAGCGTGCAGATGCTGGTGATGTCCGCCGCGGGTCTGGCCGCGGTGCTGCTGGGGGCGACTCTGCTGCCGATGAAGCTGCCGCTGCCGTGAGGCGCGCTCGATCGCGTCGCCTGCTGGTGCTGGCATCCCTGCCGGGATGCTCGGATGGGTCGCGGATGGACCGGTGGTGTCGCTCGTGCCTCGCTCAACCACCGGCAAATGGCTGTGATGCCTGCGGCATCGGCATTGGGGGATTTGTGTGAGACTTTTATCTACCGAGGTTGGCCGGATGGTCTCGCGCGGATTACACCAAACTCACGCAGAGGCGCGGAGGCGCAGAGGGGAAAATGGTGGGGAATCTTTGAGGTAGGGGGAAGTGCGGGCTTGGGCTGAGTTGGTTTTCGTTTCAACAAGCCTCTGCGTCTCTGCGTCTCTGCGTGAGACTTTTATCTACGGAGGTTGGCCGGATGACCTGGCGCGGATTACACCAATCTCACGCAGAGGCGCGGAGGCGCAGAGGGGAAAATGGTGCGGAATCTTTGAGGGAGGTGGGGTGCGTGATTGGCCCAAGTTGGTTTTCGTTTCAACAAGCCTCCGCGTCTCAGCGTCTCTGCGTGAGACTTTTATCTACGGAGGCTGGCCGGATGACCTGGCGCGGATTGCACCAATCTCACGCAGAGGCGCGGAGGCGCAGAGGGGGAAAATGGTGCGGAATCTTTGTGGGGAGAAGTGCGGGCTTGGGCTGAGTTGGTTTTCGTTTCAACAAGCCTCCGCGGCCCTCTGCCTCTCGGCGCCTCTGCGTTTAAAAAATGGGCCGTGCCGAAACACGCTGGGCGTACAGCGCCGCGTCCCTGCCCCTGGGAAAGGCTCCTCCAGATCCGGCCGGCTCGTACGCGTGTCGGAATGTGCTGGCGTTCGGGCGGGCGCGGTGAAAAATGGTCGCCATTCCCCGTCTGCCATGCTGCCTTTTTCCCCCGCCACCGACGACGCCCTCGATGAGTACCTGAGCCGCCCGACCGTGGGGGTGCGGGAGACGGTCGGCGGCACGACGGGCGACATCGCCGTGCTCGGCGCGGGTGGGAAAATGGGCTTTCACCTGGCCTGGATGCTCCAGCGCGCGGTCGAGGATCTGGGGCAGGCCGGCCGGCGGTCGGTGGTGGCGGTGTCGCGCTTCGGGTCGGCGGAGGCGCGGGAGCGATTCGAGCGGCGCGGCATCGCGGTGCGGTCGGCGGATCTCTGCGAGGGCGACGCGGTGGCGGCGCTGCCGGATTTTCCCAACGTGTTCTTCCTCGCCGGGATGAAATTCGGCACCGCGCACGAGCCCGGGCTGCTGGAGCGGTTCAATGTCGCAATGCCGCGGCTGGTGGCGGAGCGGTTCGCCGATGCGGCCATCGTGGCCCTGTCCACCGGCTGCGTGTATTCCTTCGTCACGCCGGAGAGCGGTGGATCGACCGAGGCCGATGCGACGGCGCCGGTGGGCGACTACGCCATCTCGTGTCTGGGGCGCGAGCGGGTCTTCCGCGAGGCGGCGGCCACGCGTGGCACGCGCAGCGCGCTGATCCGGCTCAACTACGCGATCGATCTGCGCTACGGCGTGCTGGTCGACATCGCGCAAAAGGTGCGGGCGGGCGAGCCGGTCGATGTCACCATGGGGTATGTCAATGTGATCTGGCAGCGCGACGCCCTGGCGCATATCGTGCAGGCCCTGCCGCGGGTGGCGGCGCCGCCCTTTGTCCTGAACGTCACCGGCGCGGACATTCTCCGGGTGCGCGACCTGGCCGAGGCGTTCGGCCGGCGCTTCGACCGGCCGGCCCGCGTGGTCGGGGAGGAGTCGCCGACCGCGTGGCTGAACCAAGCTGCGCTGTCGCATCAGCTCTTTGGGCAGCCCGACGTGCCGGTGGCGGACATGGTCGAGTGGATCGCCACCTGGCTGGAGAGCGGCGGCGGCACCCTGGGCAAGCCCACGCATTTCGAGACCCGCGACGGGCAGTATTGAGTTCCCATGAAAGCGCTCCGCCGATTCATCGCCCACCGGTCGCCCGTCGTGGCGTGTGGGGTCTTCTGGCTGTTGCTGGCCATCGGCGGCGGTGCCGTAGCCGACGAAGCCGTGCCCGGTGATCTGCTCCCCGTGGTCGCCCCGGTGGCGAACGTGGTAGAGCGCGAGGGCATCACCGGCGCGGGCTCGATCGGAGTGGCCGGTGACGGCTCGGGGCGGCGTTTGATCGCGCTGTATCCGAATCATCCCGACGACTTCGGCGGCTCGGTGGGCACGGGGGCGGCCCTTTCCGACGATGGGGGCGGGACCTGGCGGCCCGGCTCGGACGACTGGCCTCTGCCCGGCACGGTGGACCTGTGGCTGGACCGGCTGCGGGACGGGCGGCTGATGGCTTTTGGGATGCGTTGGGCGCCCGATCCGGCGAAGCGCGGGCAACTGACCGCCGCCGACGTGCCGGCCGACGCCTACCGCATGGCGGTGTCGGAGGATGGCGGGCAGACCTGGCGCCCGGAGACGGCCGTCATCGAATGTCCGCCGGAGTATGGTGTCATCGCCCGGCCGCTGTTCCACTTCTTCGAGGGCGAGGCGGGCGACCTCTACATGCCCGCCTACGCCTGGGGGCCGCGGGGAAATCACGCGCTGCTGCTGCGATCCGCCGACGGGGGGCGCCGCTGGCAGGTGCACGGCTCCCTGGTATCGGCCGCGGCTATCGTGGGGGCGGGCATTCCCGTCACCACGCCGTGGCTGGAGAGTTCCGTGACGCCCGTGGCCGGCGGGGAGTGGCTGGCCGTCGTGCGTACCGGCAGCAGCGCCACCGCCGCGCTGGTGGCGGTGCGCTCGGCCGATGGCGGGCGCACCTGGTCCGCACCCACCGCCGTCGTTGCCGGTCCCGGTCGGCGTCCTGTGGCGGGCAAGCTGCCCACGGTGATGAGACTGCCCGGCGGCAGCCTGGTGCTGCTCACTGCCCACACGAAAAATCACTGCCGGCTGTTTGTTTCGCGCGATGGCACCGGCCGCCACTGGGACAGCGGGCACATCCTCACCAGCCAGAGCGGCGGCAATGCCGGGATGACGGTCACCGGCGCGGATTCCCTGGTCGTCACCAGCCCGGCCAACCGCCGCATCGACGCGTGGCGGGTGACTTTGGTGGAAAACGCCGCGGTGTCCGATCGGGTAACCGCGCCAGCCGCCGTGACCGTATCCGGAGCCGAGGCCACCGTCACGTGGACTCCGCCCGCCGATGAGGCCGTCGTGAAGCGCTACCGCGTCACACCCATCCTGCTGGCGCCCGCCGCAGGCCAGCCCGACACCGAGATCTGGCCCTACGCCCCGGTGGAGACGGCCGATGCCTCGACCCGGTCGCTGGTGCTGGGTCGCAAGCTCTCGCTGGGCGGCCGTTACCGGTTCGAAGTCGTCGCCATCGATGCCGAAGGCCGCCCGTCGCCGCCGGCCCGATCGGGAGAGGTGATCGCCGGAGCCAAGCCGTGATCCCATCCGCGAAGACGCGGCGGCAAAGGAAACAGCGGCAGTCCGGCGGGAAGGGGCATGGGTGCCGATCGCCGGAAGCTTGATCCCAAGAAGGTGCCTTTCCGATCGAACCCTGTCTGATCGCCGATGATACCCTGTCTGATCAGAAACTCAGGCCACCAGATCGCGGACCACGGTGGCCTCGCGGGCAATGGTGGTGAGGCGCATGTTGGCACCCTGGAAGGGGTAGCTGAGCCGCACGTGGTCGATGCCGAACAGGTGGAGCAGGGTCGCCTGGAAATCGTTGATGTGGACGGGATTCACCGCCACGTCCCAGCCGATCTCGTCGGTCTCGCCATAGCTGAGCCCGCCTTTGACGCCGCCGCCGGCCATCCAGAGGGAGAAGGCCTTGGGATGGTGGTCGCGGCCGGAGACGGCCTTGTAGCCGGGGCGGTTTTCCCCGAGCGGGGTGCGGCCGAACTCGGAGGCCCACACGACCAGGGTGGAGTCGAGCAGGCCGCGCTGTTTCAGGTCCTTGAGCAACGCGGCGACGGGCTGGTCGGCCATCCCGCAATTATAAGCCAGCCCGCTGTCGAGGTCGGAGTGGTGATCCCAACTGGCATGGATGAGATTGACGAAGCGCACGCCGCGCTCGACGAGGCGCCGGGCGAGCAGGCAATTGTTCGCGAAGGTGGCGTAGGTGCCGGCGGGTCCGCCCCGGTTGTTCTTGGTGTCCTTGGGATCGGGCCGGTTGACCCCGTAGGCGTCGAGGGTGGACTGGCTCTCGCCGGAGAGATCGACCAGCTCGGGGGCGGCGCTCTGCATGCGGTAGGCCAGCTCGTAGTTGGCGATGCGGCTGGCGATCTCGGGGTCGTGGACGCGGGCGAAGCGCTTTTCATTGAGCCGGGCGAGGACATCGAGTCCCTGACGCTGAAGTGAATCGGGCAGGCCGGCGGGATTGGCGAGGTTGAGGATGGGATCGCCCTCGGTGCGGAGGCGCACGCCCTCGTGGATGGAGGGCAGGAAGCCGCTCTGCCACAGGGTGGCGCCGCCGCTGGAACCGCGGCCGGCATTGAGCACGACATAGCTGGGCAGGTTGCGGTTTTCCGTGCCGAGGCCGTAGCTCAGCCACGCGCCGGTGGTGGGAAAGCCCCACATGGCGGTGCCGGTCTGCATGAGGAGCTGGCCGGGGTGGTGATTGAACTGGTCGCTCTGCATGGTCTTGATCATGCAGATGTCGTCGGCGCAGGTGGCGAGGTTAGGGACAAGGTCGGAGAACCACATGCCGGACTCGCCATGCTGGCGGAACTCGCGCCGGCTGCCCAGCAGGGTGGCGGTGTCCTTTTGCAGAAAAGCGAAGCGCATGTTCTGCAGCAGGGAGTCGGGCAGCTTCTGGCCGTCGAGTTCGCGGAGCTTCGGCTTGTAGTCGAAGAGGTCGAGCTGGGACGGGGCGCCCTCGAGGAAGATGAAGATGCAGGACTTGGCGCGGGCGGGGAAATGGGGATCGCGGGGCGAGAGGGCGGTGGCATTGGCACCAGCGATGCGGGCGGTCTGGCCGGCGGCGAGGGCTCCCTGCTCGGCGAGCAGGGTGGTGAGGGCGGCACCACCGAGGCCACCGGCGCAGGTGGTGAGAAATTCCCGTCGGGTGGAGGCGATGTGTTCGGCTCGGGGGTCCATGTGGGTGGGGGTCAGGCTCGGGTGAGGAATTCGTCGAGGTTCAGCAGGATGCGGGTGGCGGCGATCCAGGCGGCATTTTCGGCCAGCGGCACGGAGGCGAGGCGGTGCGGCCCGATCAGGGCGGTGGCCTCAGCGTCCTTGCCGGCATAGTAGGCGCGGGCACCGTCGAGGAGTTCGCGCAGGGCGGCGGCCTCATCGGCTTCCGGGGCGCGGCCGAGGGCGATGGAGTAGGCGGCGGCGAGGCGTGCACCGTCGTCGGCCGCCGGCTGGGAGAGCAGCCGTTTGGCGAAGGCCTGGGCGGCCTCGTGGAAGACTTCGTTCTGCAATGTGGCGAGGGCCTGGAGGGGCGTGTTCGAGAGCGAGCGCTCGGGACTGGTCAGGCTGGCGTCGGGGCAGTCGAAGACGATGAGGTTGGGATCGGGCGCGGTGCGTTTGAAGAAGGTGTAGAGGCCGCGCCGGTAGCGGTCCTCGCCGGTGGAGTTTGTCCACTTGAAGTTGTTCGCGTAGCTGATGGCCGCAACATCGGGCGGCAGCGGGGGGAAGACGCTGGGGCCGCCGACTTTCCGGCTCAGCAGACCGGCGGTCTGGAGGAAGAGGTCGCGGATGATCTCGCCCTCGACCCGGTGGCGGCCCTGGCGGGCGAACAGGCGGTTGTCCGGGTCGCGCCCGGCGAGATCGGGATGCAGGTCCGAGCTCTGGCGGTAGGTGGAGGACAGCACGATGGTGCGGATGAGGGCCTTGCGGCTCCAGCGGGCCTCGTGGACGAAAGTGTGGGCGAGCCAGTCGAGCAGGGCGGGGTGGGCCGGCGCCTGGCCGCGCATGCCGAAGTCGCGGACGGTGGCGACGAGGGGCGTGCCGAAGAGGCGCAGCCACACTTTGTTCACGGTGACGCGGGCGGTGAGTGGGTGGGCGGGATCGACGAGCCAGCGGGCGAGTGCGAGCCGGTCGGCCGGTGCCGGAACGCTGCCCCAGATGGCGGGCACGGACGGGGCGATGTCGCCGCCCTTCTCGTCGGGGGTGAGAAAATTCCCGCGTTGGAAGAGGTAGGTGGGCCGACGGGCGGTCTGGCGCTCGGAGACGACCCGGGTGAAGCCGTTGGCATTGTCGTAGGTCTGGAGGTTCGTCAGCTCGGCCTGGAGCTTGGTCGCGAGGTTCTTGTCGGTCACCTGGCGCTCGATGAGATCGGCGATGGGCGCCCATTTTTCGGCCCGGGCCTTGATTTTCTGGTCGGCATCCGGCGGGATGTTGCCGGCGAGGATGGTGGTCAGGTCGTCGGTGTTGTTGAAGAAGGCGTAGAGGGCGTAGAAGTCGCGCTGGCTGATGGCATCGTAGGGATGGTTGTGGCATTGGGCGCACTCGACGGAGTGGGCCAGCCAGACGGAACCGAGGGTGGTGACGCGTTCGATGACGCGCTTGGTGCGATCCTCCTCGGCATCGACGCCGCCCTCGAGATTGAACTGTCCCATCAGGTGGAACTGGGTGGCGACGCGGTCGTCCACCGAGGCTCCCGGCAGCAGGTCGCCGGCGATCTGGCGGATGGTGAACTGGTCGAAGGGCATATCGTCATTCACCGCGCGGATCACCCAATCTCGGTAGCGATGGGCATCGGCGCGGGTGCTGTCCTTTTCATAGCCGGTGGAGTCGGCGTAGCGGGCCTCGTCGAGCCAGTGACGGCCCCAGCGCTCGCCAAAATGGGGGCTGGCGAGCAGTTCGTCGACCTCAGCGGCATAGAGGCGCTGGCGACCGGCTGGATCGGCCTTTTCCCAATCGGCTGCGAACGTGGCGCCGTGCGCCGGATCGGGCAGCAGGCCGGTGAGGTCGAGCGACAGGCGGCGCAGAAGGGTGCGGGGATCGGCTTCGGGCGAGGGCCTGAGGCCGGCCCGATCCAGGCTCTCGCGGATGAATCGGTCGATGGAGGGAGCGGCGTCACCGGCCGGCGGCGCGGAGGCGACCGGGGTGAGCGACCAGTGCTCGGGCCAGACGGCGCCCTCGGCCACCCAGCGACGGAGCAAGGCGATGGACTCGGGGTCGAGTGGCTCCTCCGGCGGCATGCGGTCGTCGGAATCTGCGGTGGCAATGCGGGCAATGAGCTCGCTGGCGGCGGGATCGCCGGGCACCAGAGCCGCGTGCCCGGATTCGGTCGGCGCGAAGGCCTGGGATCGGGTGACGAGGCTGAGTCCGCCCTTCTTTTTCACTCCGCCATGGCAGCTGGCACAGTGCTCCGAGAGGAGGGGCTGGATGTCGCGGGCGAAATCAACGGGCTCGGGCGCGGCGTCGGATATTTCGGCGCACAGCAGACCGGTCAGGATGGGCAGCAGCAGCGGGGCCGATGGGCGATGGGGCAGGGGCATCGATTCGGTCGGTGGGGATTTGGGCAGAGCGTCCTCCGAAAACGAAGGGGCCACGCCGCAAATCTTGCGGGGAACCGAGCGTCGATTGCGTCCACTTGCCTACCCAATCCGGCGGTGCGGGACGCGGGCGGTGGCCCGATGGCCACGATCACTGCAACAGGCTCATCGCCAGATTCGCCATGGACTCGACGGCGAGGCGCACGGTGGGCTCGGGGTCGGGGTGAAAGAGAGGGGAATGGAGCGAGGGCAGGGGATCGGCGCCGGGTTTCAGCGAGGCTTCGTATTTGTCCCGCGGCTGAGTGCCGATGCGGTACTGCAGGCCGGGCACGCCGAGGTGTTTGGCAAAGCGGCCGAAGTCCTCCCCTCCCATCTCGGCGGGAAACTCGACGATGTTCTCCTTGCCGAGATGATCGGTAAACAACTCCATCGCCGCCCGCGTCAGGGCCGGATCGTTGTAGGAAGCGGGGGTGAACTGGGTCTCGTCGATGGAGACATCGGGCGTCTTCGGGCAGCCGAAGGTCTTGCAGGTGTCGATGGTGATCTGGCGGATGCTGTCGAGGAGTTGTTTTCTGACTTCGTCGGAGTAGGAGCGGACGGTGAGCTGGAGCTTCACCTCGTCGGGGATGATGTTGTGCTTGGTGCCGCCCTTGATGGAGCCGACGGTGACGACGGCGGGTTCGACGGGATTGACGCGGCGGCTCACGATGGTCTGGAGCGCGGTGATGACGTGGGCGGCGGTGACGATGGGATCGACGGTGTCGTGCGGCCGGGCGCCGTGGCCGCCTTTTCCGTAAATGGTGATGTCGACGGAGTCGACGTTGGCCATGGCGAAGCCGGAGGTGTAGCCGACGGCGCCGACGGGCAGGTTGTGCTTTACATGAAGGGACAGGCAGTAGTCCGGCTTGGGAAATCGCTCGAAAAGGCCGTCGTCGATCATGGCTTTGGCACCCTTGCCGACTTCCTCGGCCGGCTGGGCGACGAGGAGAACGGTGCCTTTCCACTGGTCCTTCAGGTCGGCGAGCAGGGGAGCGAGGCCGACGAGCATGGTGGAATGGACATCGTGGCCGCAGGCATGCATCGCACCCACCGTGGTGCCGTCGGGATTCTTCACCTGGACCTTGCTCGCGTAGGGCAGGCCGGTCTCCTCAAGTACCGGCAGGGCATCCATGTCGCCGCGGATCAGCACGGTGGGACCGGTGCCGTTTTTCATCACCGCCACGACGCCGGTGCGGCCGACACCGCGGGTGACCTCCCAGCCGGCCTGTTCGAGGGCACGGGCGATGAAGGTGGCAGTCTTCAGCTCCTGGAGCGAGAGCTCGGGATGGGCGTGGAGGTGCTTATAGGCATCGACCAACTCGGGCAGCCGCTGGTCGAGCCAGCCAGAGACGGCGGTCCGATGGGCCGGAGCGGGTTTCAACCGGACCGGCGATTCCTCGGCCCATGCGGCGGCGGTGGTGAGGAGTGCGGGCAGGAGCAGGCAGGACAGCAGGCGGACAGTCATGGCGGTATCAGGCAGTTCTCTTGGGGGAGAAGGCTGCGGATCGCGGCGGAAAATGTCCAGCCTCTTCGACGACGCGGTTGCGCCGGCTTCAGCCCTGGATGGGCACCGGCCAGAGGTTCCAGATCTGCTCGGCGTACTCCCGGATGGTGCGGTCGGAGGAGAATTTCCCCACCCGGGCCGTGTTCAGCGCCGCCATGCGCGACCAGCGATCGGGATCGCGGTAGGCGGCATCGGCGTCGGCCTGACGGGCGACATAGGAATCGTAATCGGCCAGCACGAGGAAGGGATCGCCGCCCTCGAGGAGGCTGCGGCGCAGGTGTTCGAAGGCGCCACGCTCGCCGCTGAAATGGTCCGAGGTGAGCCAGTCGATGACTTCGCGCAGTTCCTGATGCCTCCAGTAGTAATCCATCGAGCTGTAGCCGCCGCTCCAGAGGGCCTCGACCTGCTCGACGGTGAGGCCGAAGATGAAGATGTTTTCGTCGCCCACCTCCTCATGGATCTCGACATTCGCGCCGTCCATGGTGCCGATGGTGATGGCTCCGTTGAGCGCCAGCTTCATGTTGCCGGTGCCGGAGGCCTCCTTGCCGGCGGTGGAAATCTGCTCGGAAATGTCGGCGGCGGGGATGATCTTCTCGGCCAGACTGACGCCATAGTTGGGCAGGAAAGCCACCTTCAACTTGCCGCCGATGCGGTCGTCCCGGTTGATCCTGGCGGCGACGGCATTGATGGCGTGGATGATTTCCTTGGCCAGACGGTAGCCCGGCGCGGCCTTGGCGGCGAAGATGAAGACCCGCGGCACGATCTCCAGATCGGGATTGTGCAACAGCCGGCGGTAGAGGGTGAGGATGTGAAGCAGATTCAGGTGCTGCCGCTTGTATTCATGCAGCCGCTTGATCTGCACGTCGAAGAGCGCATCGGGATCGACCGCGACACCGCAGTGTTTGGCGATGAGGTTGGAAAGACGCTCCTTGTTGCTCCGTTTCACGGCGCGGAATTCCGCCCGCCAGTTGGGATCGTCGATGTAGCCCTCCAGATCCCGGAGCCGGTCGAGGTGGCGTGGCCAGTCGCTGCCGATGCTGCGGTCGATCAGGTTGGACAGGCCGGGGTTGCAGACCTTCAGCCAGCGGCGCGGGGTGATGCCGTTGGTTTTGTTCTGGAAACGCGCGGGGAACAGCTCGTTGAATCCATGGAACAGATGGCGCTTCAGCAACTCCGTGTGGAGCGCGGCGACCCCGTTCGTGGTGTGGCTGCCGACCACGGCGAGGTGGGCCATGCGGATCATCTTGGGATAGCCCTCCTCGATCAGGGAAAGCTGGCTCTTGCGTGCGTCGTCGCCGGGCCACTTGGTCTCGACTTCATTGACGAGGAAGCGCCGATTGATCTCGAAGATGATCTGGAGATGGCGGGGCAGCACCTTTTCGAAAAGCGGCACACTCCAGCGCTCCAGCGCCTCGGGGAGCAGCGTGTGATTGGTATAGGCAAAGGTGCGCTGACAGATCTGCCAGGCCTGGTTCCAGGGCAGCATTTCTTCATCCACCAGCAGGCGCATCAGCTCGGCCACCGCCACGGCGGGGTGGGTGTCGTTCAGTTGGATGGCGGCCTTTTCGGGGAGATGGTCCCAGGTATCGTTCGACCAGCGGTAACGCGTCAGGATGTCCCGCAACGAGCAGGCGACGAAGAAATACTGCTGCACCAGTCGCAGTTCCTTGCCCATCTCGGTCTCGTCGTTCGGGTAAAGCACCTTCGACACCGTTTCGCTGAGAGCCTTTTCCCGCACCGCTTCGACGTAGCCGCCCTCGTTGAAGGTGTGCAGGTCGAAGTCCTTCGAGGCGCGCGATTCCCAGAGCCGCAGGAAATTCACCGTGCCGCAGCCGTAGCCGGCCACGGGCAGGTCCCAGGGCACCCCGAGCATGGTGCGGGTGTCCGTCCAGACCATGCGCCCCTCGCCAAGATCGTCGAACTGGTGTTCCACCCGGCCGTAAAGCTGGATCTCGACGGCGCGATCCGGACGGCAGATCTCCCAGGGATTGCCCCAGCGGCGCCAGTCGTCCGGCGACTCGACCTGCTTGCCGTCGATGAACGACTGGCGGAACAGACCGAACTCGTAGTTGATCCCATAGCCGATCGCCGGCAGGTCCAGCGTGGCCAGCGAGTCGATGAAGCACGCCGCCAGTCGCCCCAGGCCGCCATTGCCCAAGCCCATGTCGGGCGCCTGGGCGATCACATCGTCGAGGCTTTTGCCCAGTTCCGACAAAGCCTGGCGGGTGTTTTCGAGGATGCCGATACTGACCAGATTGTTTTCCAGCAGCCGGCCCATCAGATACTCCAGCGAGAAATAATAGACCCGCTTCACATTCTGCGACCGGTGGACGTGGCGGGTGTGCGACGAGCGCTCCAGGATGCGGTCCCGCACCGTCATGCAGGTGGCGATCCACCAGTCGTTCGGCGATGCCGTGTCGACATCGACGGCCAGCGTGTGCACCAGATGATCGCGGATGGCCTGCTTCACGGCTTCCACGGAGCCGTCGAAGTCACGGCTGGCCGGACTCGCCGGGGCGGAGGAGGTATAGGAGTCGAAGGACATGATACGGATGGGAATGAAACGAAAAAAGTCGGACTGGCTGGCGATCTGGCCGGGGTTGGCACCCGGTGACAGTCCGCCACCTCCCACCGCTGCGTTCGCACATTGCGTGCCGCAGATTGGCGAAAAGTGGGAGCCTCATGCCGGCCGCCCGCCTGCCTGGCGAGTCGGACCCCCAAGGTACGGCCGCCATGGCGTGGGTCAATCGCCAGATGGGGACCTTGACAGTCACCGCTGATGCAAGGTAGCTGCGTCAATGAAACGCTCTCTCCTGCCTCTCTCGATTATCCTCGCCGCCGTGGCGTTCACGGGTTGTGACCGTCCCGCCGGCACTGCCAAACGCGACGGAAAGCCCGTGGTCTTTGCCTCCATCGCCCCCATCGGAGGTCTCGTCAGCCGCATCGCGGGCGATCGCGTCACCGTGGAGGTGCTGGCCGGTCCAGAGGCCGATCCGCACGGCTTTTCGCCGACTCCCAAGCAGATCGTTTCCCTTGGTGAAGCCTCCGCCTTCCTCACCATCGGCATGCCCTTCGAGCAGCAACTCGTCGAAAAGCTCACCGCCAGCACCCAGGGCCTCAAGATCGTCAATCTCACCGAGGGCATGGAACTCCTCGAACTCGACGAACATCATCACCACGACCACGACCACGGCGACGAGCATGGCCACGGCGACGAAGCTGCCGCCGGGAAGAAAGCCGACGACCATGATCACGAGCACGATGCCGCCGCCAAAAAAGAAGACCACGAGCATGACCACGATCACGCCGACGAAGCCCATCACGGCCACGAGGAGATCGCCGACACTCACGTCTGGCTTTCGCCCGAATTGCTCAAGAAGCAGGCCATCGCCATCGAGCACGTCCTCCACGACATCGATCCCGACGGTCACGACCTTTACCACGCCAATCTCGAAAAACTCCTCGCCGAGCTCGATGCCCTGCACGCCGAGCTCACCACCGCCCTCGAGCCTCTGAAAGGCAAAAGCTTCTACGTCTTTCACGGCGCTTTCGGCTACTTCGCCCAAGCCTACGGCCTCACCCAGGAAGCCATCGAGACCGGCGGTCGCAGCCCCGAGCCCAAGCGCGTCTTCGAACTCATCGAGCAGGCCAAAGCCGAGGGGGTGAAACTCATCCTCGTCCAGCCCCAGTTCGACACCAAGAGCGCCGAGGCCATCGCCGAAGGCATCGGCGGCACCGTCGTCCCCGTGAATCCCATGGGTGCCGATGTCTTCGAGACCCTCCGCACCCTCGCCGACCGGGTCAAAGCCTCCCGTCAGTGATCCCGTCCGGCGGCACCGCCCCGGCTTCACGTATTTCAGCCATCGCCGTCGTTTGGCATTGCGTCGCGGCGGTCCGGCGGGCAACATCAGGGCTATTCCACCGGCTCCCGGCGGTTTTCCCTCTACCACCTTTTTACACCCCACTTCCCATGGCTATCAAAGTCGGCATCATCGGATATGGCTGGGCGGCCACCGCCCACATCGACGCCATCAATGGCACCACCCAGGGCGCAGTCACCGCCGTGTATTCCTCCCGGCGCCTCGACAGCGCCCAACTCTCCGCCACCCACGGCGGCAGCATCCGCGCCTTCCAGGATGTCGGGCAGATGCTCGCCGAGGCCGACATCGATGCCGTCTCCATCACCAGCTATCCGAACCAGCACCGCGCCCAGGCCGTCGCCGCCGCCGAGGCCGGCAAGCACATCATCCTGGAAAAGCCCATGGCCCTCACCTGGGAGGACTGCCAGGCCATCCACGCCGCCGTGAAAGCCAACGGCGTCAAAGCCTGCGTCTGCTTCGAGATCCGCTTCATCAGCCAGTTCCAGACCATCAAGTCCCTCATCGACTCCGGCATGATCGGCGACATCCACTACGGCGAAGTCGACTACTACCACGGCATCGGACCCTGGTATGGCCAGTATCGGTGGAATACCACCCGCGAGAATGGCGGCACCAGCCTGCTTTCCGCCGGATGCCATGCCCTCGACGCCGCCATGCTCTGCCTCGGCAACGATGTCGATGAAGTCACCAGTTATTCCGTCACCTCGAAGAACCCCATCTTCCAGGCCTACGAATACCCCACCACCAGCGTGTCGATCCTGAAATTCAAGAGCGGCAAAGTCGGCAAAGTCGCCTCCGTGATCGACTGCATGCAGCCCTACTACTTCCACACCCACCTCGTCGGCAGCGAAGGCTCCATCCTGGACAACAAGCTCTATTCCGGCAAGCTCGCCCTGCGCGACAAGAAATGGACCGAGCTGCCCGTGGCCCTCGCCGACTCCGGCGATGTGCACGACCATCCCTACCAGGCCCAGTTCCAGGCCTTTTTCGACGCCCTCGACCGCGGCGAGGACATGCCCCTCACCGGCATCGACGAGTCGCTCCAGAGTTTCAAAGTGCTCTTCGCCTGCGACAAATCCGCCGCCGAGGGGCGCCCGGTGAAGCTGAGCGAGTTGGATTGATTTCTGGTGATTGTACGCCAAGCGGCCTGTTCCAGCTGTCTTCCCGTCCGGGGCGCTCGGGAAAGGCGGTGAATGGCGGCTCTGTTGCCGGGCGATTCTGATCAAACCCTGTTGCCTCTCCGATCAGACCCTGTTGCATCGGAGTTGAAAGGTTCTAATTAGTGTGAGCGTGGTGCATGGGTGCGAAGGACAAGGCCGTGACGCTTCGCCGATTGACACTGGAAATACATTTCGTTATCAGCGGGTTGTTGTTGATTTAGAATGAAATTGTCCGGTTTTTCCGCCGGGAGGTAAATTCCCTGCAAAATGCGTCGGTACTCCAACTATTTGCGGTGAATATTCCCAAGTTGAGTAGCAATATTTCTTTGAAATAGTCGATGAAGACGGCGCTTTATATAAACGGCATTTTTAATGGGGTGTTAACGGAGATCCTTAAGGCTCAGGACGAAAGAGGTGGCGGCAATTCCTACCTTCAGCCTTACAAAGGGCAAGTGATCAGTATGCTTCGGGAGTTAAATCCTTCGCCGAGTGCTCCAATTCGATTGTATTTGTCGACGACCGACAATCTTTCCCTTGTCTCCTACATTGGGGAGATTGTCGGGTGGGAAGATAAGCGGAACCTTGCCGAATGGAGACGGAATGAGATCCTGCAACATTTGAGCGAATTTCAAATTGGAGAGGTGAACCTCTTCAAAGCCGTCGGAAAAGTGGGAGAAAGAGCTGTAAATCTTATCGCGATCCGTAGTTTGCAGCTGATCAGACCTTTTCCGACAACCTTGCTCCGTAAGGTCAGCGACGGCTTACCCTTAAAGAAGCGGACGCGGGCGGGTGGATGGAGTCAGGTCTTTGAAGATCCAATGGACCTTCCCTTCGATACCCAGGATCGATACGAGGAGAAATTGGCTGAAGCAGTGGCGGAATCGTCAATGCTTTCTGACTCCGCATTGAAGGAGCGTTTGGCTTCTGCACCTGAGGTGCCCGAAAAGGTGCAGATTATTTCAACTGGCTATCGTAGAAACCCCGATGTCATCGTGTCCGTTTTGCGGCGAGCTGATGGCTTTTGTGAACGCTGCGGGCAGAAGGCGCCTTTTCTGAGGCGAACCGATGGCAGTCCGTATCTTGAGGTTCATCATACGCGACCGCTGAGCCAAGGTGGAAAGGATACGACCGATAATGCGACAGCACTTTGCCCGAATTGCCATCGGGAGGTGCATCACGGCCCGATCGAAAACGTGAATTGAGGCCGCCCCCCGCACCGCAGGCGACCGCGGAGTGGACAGCGCGGCCAACCGGACCGATTGATTGACGCTCAGAAACAACCAACCGTCCCCCCTGTAAACCATGCCCCGCGCCATCGCCATTGCCGCCCATCCCGACGACATCGAATTCGTGATGGCCGGCACGCTGTTGCGTCTCCAGGAAAAAGGCTGGGAGATCCACTACCTCAATCTTGCCTCGGGCAACTGCGGCAGTCTGGAGATGGATGCCCAGCAGACCCGCATCACGCGCGCAAAGGAGGCGAAAGAGGCGGCCAAGATCCTGGGGGCGAAGTACCACCCGCCGATCTGCGACGACTTGGAGATCGTCTATTCGGTCGAGTTGCTCCGCAAGGTGACGGCCGTGGTGCGCGAGGTGGGGCCGGAGATCGTGCTGACGCACTCTCCGCAGGACTACATGGAGGATCACATGAATGCGTCGCGGCTGGCGGTGACGGCGGCGTTTGCCCGAGGGATGCCGAATTTCCGCGTGGAGCCGCCGACGCCACCGGTGGCGAACGAGGTAACGGTCTATCATGCGCTGCCGCACGGGCTGCGGGACGGTCTGCGCCGCCGGGTGCATGCGGGGGCGTGGGTGGATACGGCGCCGGTTCACGACATCAAGCGCGCGGCGCTGGCGGCCCACCGCAGCCAGAAAGACTGGCTGGACAAGAGCCAGGGCATGGACAGCTATCTGGTCACGATGGACCAACTCTCAGAGGAGGTGGGCCGGATGTCGGGCCGCTTCCGTCATGCGGAAGGCTGGCGCCGGCACTCACATCTTGGCTTTTCGGGGGCGGAAATCGATCCCCTGGCCGAGGCGCTGGGCAGCTCCTGCCTGATCAACGAAGCCCACGAGAGCGAGCTGGGCTGACGGCGTGGGCCGGGCTCAGCGCGAGGTGGCGACGGAGGCCGGCTTGGTGCCGGCGGCTTCGCGGGCAAGCTGGATCTTGAGGTCTTCGAGGGCTTTCTGGTAGGCGGCGTCGGCTTCGGCGGATTTGCCTTGGGTGCGATAGAGGTCGCCGAGGAAAGTCCAGCCTTCGAAGTCGGCGTCGGTGGCGAGATCGAGGTAGCGGGCCTGGAGACGGATGGCGGAGTCGATGTCGCCGCGGAGGTGGGCGATGCTGGCTTCGATGCGGGCGATGTCGGCCTCGGCACCTTCGGCGAGGCGGTAGTTGGCGAGGGCGCCCTCGATGTCGCCGGTTTCCTCATGCAGGCTGGCGAGGTCGAGTCGCTCGGAGGGGGACCATTCCTCGGGCAGTTGGGAAACGATGCGGAGGGTGTCCTCGAAGCGGCCCAGCTCATAGCCGAGATTGAGGATGCGGGAGGCGAAGCGTTTGTCGGTGACGCGGTCGGCTTTGACGAGCAGGTCATAGGCCTCGGCGTGGCGGCCGAGTTCATACTGGAGATCGGCGAGGGCGAGCTGCAGGGGGGCGGAGCCGGGCTGTTTTTCGAGGCCTTCGCGGATGGCGGCTTCGGCGGCGGCGGTGTCGCCGAGGCTGGTCCAGGCGTCGGCGAGATCGAGGAAATGGCCGGGCTCGGGCTTTTTCTCGGCGGCGATCTTCAGACGAACGGCGCGGATGAAGTCCTCGGGCAGGTCGAGGGATTTCGCGATCATGGAGTAGTCCTCGCGGGTCTTGCGGTCGTGGGCCTCGTCCGGGATGGCGCGGTAGTGCTCGAGGGCGGCGGGATGGTCGCCGAGGGTGGTGTGGAGGCGGGCGAGCCGCACGTGATACTCATGTCGCTGCGGGGCGATGTCCAGCGCGGTGCGGTAGGCGGTGAGGGCTTCGTCAAAGCGATCCTGGGCATCGAGGATGCCGCCGAGATCGGCCCAGACGGCGGCATCTCGGGCGTGGGTGCCGGCGAGCTCGGCGCGGTAGATTTTTTCGGCGGCGGGGAAGTCGCCGCGTTCGGCAAGCAGTCGCCCCAGAAGCAGGGTGTAGGCCTCGCGGTCGGAGACGGGCACGAGGGCGGCGAGCAGGTCGGTGAGGTCCTCCTGGCGATCGATCCAGGGATAGACGGTGACGCAGCGGTCGAGGGCGGCGCGGTCGCCGAGGGCGGCGAGTTTGCGGTAGAGATTGAAGGCTTCGTCGGTTTGGTTGTTCCACTCCAGATGCTGGGCGAGCATGGCGCCGAAGCGGCGGAAGTCGGCGTCGGTGGGATCGGCCTCGCGGCGGCCGAGCAGGTCGCGCCAGCCGGTGCGGCCGGCGGCGGTGTTGGCGATGTAGTCCTGCAGGATGGGCAGGCTGTCGCCGAGGCGCTGGGACTGGGCGGCGACGGTGGTGATGAGTTCGACGAGTTGGTGGCGCTGGGCGGGGTCGAGGGTGGCCTTGAACTCCTCGGAGAGCAGATCGAAGGCTTTGCCGCCCTCGTTGAGTTCGCGGTGCAGGGCGATGGTGGTCATGCGCAGATCCTCGGGCAGCAGGGAAAAGGGCTGGCGATTGGATTGCAGGTAGTGCGAGATGCTCTCGAGGGCGCCGCGGGGATCGCCGGAAAATCGGCAGGCGGCGACTTTCTGAATAGTTTGCTCCAAATTCAGTGGCTGGAGAGCCTCGAGGTCTGCGTATATGGACACGGCGAGGGCGGGATCGCCGGCGTGGACGGCGCGCACGGCGAGATGGTCCAACAGAGTGGGCAGCAGGCCGTGGGGCAGGATGCGGCGCCGGTCGAGCAGCACCTGGCGCACGCCGGCGGGATCGTCGGTGATGCGCACCAGGGCGTCGATACGCTGCACGGCGGCGTCGTCGAAGTGGTGGTCGGCGGAGTCCAGCAGCACCTCGACGAGGTTCGAGGCGGTCGGGGCGACGGCGGCGCCGCCTTCGCCGTTGACGGCCTCGCCGACGAGGGCGAGGGCGCGGTCGTGGCGGCCGTCGGCGACGAGGCGTTTCACCAGTTCGCTCTGCCGCGGGATCAGCAGTCCGGCCGAGCCCAGCGCGAGGGCGAGCAGGGCGAACAGGGCGCTGAGGGGCATGAAGCGGCTGCGTCGGGGGCGGGAGCGCCGGGCGGTGTGATGGCTGGCTTTGGTCCGGGACACGGGGGAGGCGGGGCGGTCTGTTTGCATCACAGTTGTGGTTTCAGGGACAGGGACGCGGCGGCGGGAGCCTCGATGGCGAGGCGGCCGGCGGCGTCGGTGCGGTGTGTTTCGGAAAGGTTGCCCGTGGTGACGGCGACGGGGCTGTCGGGGCGGAAGCCGGCGACGACGAGGCGGGCGGGGTGGTCTTTGACCCGCAGGTCGATGCCGTCGGTGGCGAGGCGCCGCACTTCGATCTCGGCGCTGGCCGTCTCGACATGGGGTTGGGCGGCGGGCCGGTCGGCGAGCTGGATGGCGACGCGGGCGCGGCCGTCGGTGTGGATGTAGAGGGCATCCTTTTCGGCGTGGTAGCCGGTGACGCCCTCGCTGGCGGCGAGGTCGGGATAGCCCAGCCCGGTGGGCAGGCGGAAGGTGCGCAGTTGACCGTTGTTCAGGGCCGCCCAGCGCCGCTCTCCGGTGCGGACGAGCCGGGTGTGGTGGGAGTCGCGGGTGATGCGGGCGAACTGGATGGCGGTGGTGGCGTGCAGTTCCTGGGTGCGGCACCAGTCATAGATTTTCTTCAGGGCGGCGCAGGCATCGGGACGCTCGACGCTGTAGAAGTGATAGTAAACATTGACCGGCTTGAGGCGGCGGGGTCCGTCGGTCATCTCGAAGGTTTCGATCACCTGGGCGAAGCCGCCCCAGGTCGGGCCGACCCAGCCTTCCGTGTAGAGGAATTCATTTTGGTTGGCGGCGTAGATCTGGAGTTCGTCGTCCCACTGGGCGACACGCGGGGCGACGCCGAAGAGACCGGGGAAACGGCGGCACAGGATGGTGTTGCCGCCATTCATGGTCTCGATGCCCTGCTCGCGCAGCATGGCCAGCACCTGGGGCGAAGGACGGCAGTTGCCCGACCAGAGCATGAGGTCGGCGGGCTTGCCGGCGGGGGCGAGTTCGCGGCTGATGTAGTCGATGGAGCCGAGCGTCTCGCGGCGGTAGTCGATCTTCGGATAGCGGGCGGTGAGCTTGAGTTCGAGATTCAGCGAGTCGTAGAGGCCGAGGAACTCCGGGTCATCCTCCATCCAGAGGTAGGGGTGCGAGTAGGAGTGCGAGGCCGCCTGCACGTGGGGCAGGCGCAGGATGCGGCGGGCGAGCTCAGTGAGTTGGGGCGACTCGTCGGCTTTCTGCGACAGCATGTGGCCGCGGATCTCGGATTCGACGACGGAGATGGTGATGGGCCACGGCAGGTCTTTCAGGAATCGGTCGTAGAGCACTTCGGCGCAGGTTTTGCCCGGATCGACAGTGGAGAGGGAGGAAAAGCCATCGCCATCGACGTGGGTGTAGAAAACGCGCAGGCCGTCGCGGGTGGTCGGGTCGGGTGCCGGGAAGAGGCCAGCCGGCCAGATGGCGCCGAGGAAGGCGAAGGGATCGGCGTGTTGGAGGATGGTCTCCTCGGAGGCTTCGAAAACAAGGTAGGGCGACAGCAGGGCGCCACCCCAACTGGTGAGGTAGGCCGTGTCGTAACGGTGCCGGGGGCTGTCGGCGGCGGGGGACTCGGCGACTTCGAGACCCAGCAACACGCGGGCGTCGGCGGGGGCGGCCACGGCGTCGAAGTCGCGTCGGGTCGGCGCGGCTTTGGTCTCGAAGTTCATGATCGACTCATCGAGGGCGACGATGGCGGCCGGGCCACGCGGTGCGGGCACCTCGTCGGTGGCGCGGATGCCGAGCCGGGTGAAGAGGCGGGTGCGCTCATGGTGATTGGAAAACCCATAACCGCCGAGGAAGAGCACCTTTTTCCCCTCGTCGATGCGGCTGATGAGCCAGTCGGCGAAGTCGTGCTCCAGGCGGTAGGGGAACTCCAGCTCCTCGTCGAGGATCACGCCGGCGTATTCGGCGCCCAGCTCTTTGGTGGGGAGTCCCTTCGACACGTCGTGGAAATCGACCTCGTAGCCCATCCACTCCAGCGGCATCTGGAGGATCGCGTGGGTGGTGGTGTCGGCCGGCCAGATCCGGTGGCTTTCGGCCTCCTTGGGATCGTAGCCGAACAGGACGAGCAGACGACGGGCGACCTGACCGCCGCCGATCACGGTGCCGTCCAGTTCCGGTGTGGTGAGAAACGGCACCGCGCCGAACTCGCGGAGCGCGCGATTGGCGGCGGCGACCTCGGCAGGTGCGGCGGCGCGGGGCAGGTAGTCCACCGCATAGACCGGATGACCGGCGGCGATGGCTTTCTGGATTTCGGCCGTGAGGGTGCGCGTGACATTGGCTTCGACCGGCCGGCACTCGCGGGTGGCGGGGTCGTAGGTGTGGCGGACCGACTCGACGAGCACGCCATCGACCGTCTCGCGGCCCAGGGTGGCGAGCAGATCGAAGCCGCGATTCAGCACCAGTTGCTTGTCGGGAAAGGCGGTGCGCAGTTCCTTGATTAGCGCAATCAAACCGTCGCGGGACGCCGCGGCGCGGTCGGGGGCCTGGGACTCGATGAGCCGCAGGCTGTCGACGGTGTCGAGCAGGAAGCCGTCGAAGCCCCGTTCCGCCGCCGGCCGGGCGAGTTGCTCGATGACGAAGGCGCGCCAGCGGGGATCGGCCGGATCGGCGAGATCGGCGGCCCAGAGAGGATTTTTCATCACCGGCCGGATGCCCGTGGCCAGCGCCGCCTCGCGGTAGGGAGCATCGGCGGCGATCTCGACCACGCTGAGGTAGGCGAGGTAGCGGTTGCCGAGCCGCTGACCGGCGGCCAGGTCGGCTTCGGCGGTCGGGTGGATGATGTTCAGCCCGTAGGCGAGGAGGTGGTCCGGATTCGGCCGAGCCGAGTAGTCCACGTAGAGGGAGTCGGCGGCAACGGCGGTGCCGGCGAGTCCGAGCAGGGCGGAGAGTCCGAGGGCGAGTGTCTGGCGGATCATGGGAACGGGAGAGGCCAGGGTGGCTGTCGGGAGATGAGGATCAGGCGACCGCGAGGGCCGGCAGCGGCCGGGTTTGCTCGATCAGGGCGCGCAAGCTGGCCTCCAGCGGAGCGGTGGCCTGGAATCCGATGGCCTTGGCGGCGCGGTCCGGGCTGCCCAGAGAGTGGCGAATCTCACCGTCGCGGGCTTCGGCGATCCGGTGGGGCGGGGCGTCGGGATAGACCGAGCGGAAGATGTCCAAGATGCTCAGCAGCGTGCGCGGGCGGCCCGTGCAGACATTGCAGATGGTCGGGGCCAGGTCGGGCTGGGTTGCGGCCAGGGCATTGGCCCGGGCGAGGTCCTCGACAGCGATGAAGTCACGGGTCTGGCGGCCGTCTCCGTAGACGGTGACCGGCTCACCGGCGGCGAAGCGGTCGGAGAAGATCGAAATGACGCCGGAGTAGGGCGACTTCGGGTCCTGCCGGGGGCCGAAGACATTGAAATACCGCAGGCAGATCGCCTCCAGGCCGAAGGAGGCCGCGTAGCCCTGCAGCACCTCCTCGGAGGCGCGTTTGGCCATGCCGTAAAGGCTGATCGGGCGGGGCAGGATCGACTCGACGAGCGGCAGCTCGGGATGGTCGCCGTAAATGGCAGCCGACGAGGCAAAGACCACGCGGCGCACGCCGTGTTTCCGCGCGGCTTCGGCGACGAGATGGGTGGCATGGAGATTGAGCCGGTAATTCAGGTCCGGCTCCTGCTGCGCCCGCACCACGCTCACAAGTCCGGCGAGGTGGATGATGGCGTCCGGCTTCTGGCTCTCCACCGCCCGGTCCAGCGCGCCGGGGGCGGTGATGTCGAGCCGGATGAAGCGAAACCGCGGGTCCGCCGAGGCGCCGCGCAGATTGGCGAGGTGGCCGGTGCTGAGGTCATCGAGGGCGATGACCTGGCAGCCCATGGCCAGCAGGCGATCGACGGTGTGGCTGCCGATGAAGCCGGCGGCGCCGGTAACGAGGATGCGGGTGTGTTTCATGGATCGGGAACGGAGAATTTTTGGAAACCTAAAAATTCAGCTAAAACCAATTAATTATGGTTTTTATAACTTCCCGACATTTATCGCAATCTTGCGTATCGCTCAAGCAAATTTTTTAAAAAATGATTCTATTTGATAATTTTTATGGTAGTTTTGGTTCAAATGAGAGAGGTTTTGACCATGCGACTCCGTTTCACCCATCTGACTCCGCGGTTCCGGTTCTGGAACAAGGCTGCCGTGGCCCTGGCTATAGGGCTCGCGCCCGTCATGCCGACCGTTTGGGCCAAAGGCCGCACCCTCTATGTGTCACCAGCCGGGAACGACGCCGCGCCGGGCAGCGAGAAATTCCCCTGGCGCACCATTCAGAAGGCCTGCGACGAGATGCAGCCCGGCGACACGACCATCGTCCGCGCCGGGATCTATAACGAGCAGCTCTTCGTCGAGGTCGAAGGCAACGCCACGGACGGTCCGGTGACCCTCCAGGCCGAGGGCAAGGCGGTCATCACCGCTCAGGGGCTCGACGAGGACAATGTGATCTACATCGAGAACAAGAGTCACATCCGCATCATCGGCTTTGAGATTCGCGACCTGCATACCGAGGACGGCTCGGGCATCCGATTCGAGGGCGCGGGGAGCCATCTGGAATTCCGCGACAACCACATCCATTCCATTCGCGGCAAGAATGCGATGGGCATCACCATCTACGGCACCGATGCGGACAATCCTGTGAGCCGTGTGACCATCGACGGCAACGAGATCCACGACTGCGACGCTGCTCCGAGCGAGGCCCTCACGCTGAATGGGAACGTGACCGACTTCGAAGTCACCAACAACCACGTCCACGACATCGTCGGTGTGGGCATCGACTTCATCGGCGGCGAGGATGGCATCGTCGATGACCGCACCAAGGCCGCGCGCAACGGCGTCTGCCGGGGGAATCGCGTTGAGCGGGTGCGCGCGAACTATGGCGGCGGCTACGGGCCGGGCATCTACGTCGACGGCGGTCGCGACATCGTCGTGGAGGGCAATCAGGTGAGCGAATGCGACCTCGGCATCGAGGTGGGCGCGGAAAACCCTGGGGTCGTGGTGTCGGGCGTCGTGGTGACGGGCAATGTCATCGCCGGCAACGACAAAGCCGGGCTCGTCGTCGGCGGCTACGAGAAAAAGCGGGGCCGGGTGCGCGAGTGCCGCTTTGAGAACAACCTGATCCGCGACAACACCAGCCACGCCAAGGCAGAGGCGGAGATCTGGATCCAGTGGGCCGAGGCCAACGACTTCCGCAACAATCTGATCGTCGGCCGCGAGGGCAGCGAAAAACCACTGCTCTACAGCGAAAATCCCAACCAGGAGAATGCCTTCGACTTCAATCTCTGGCACCTGCCCGGCGGCGAGCCGACTTTCGTGTGGTCGGGCCGGGAGTATGCCGGTTTTGAGGCCTTTCGCGAGGGAACAGGGTTGGATCGGAGAGGCAACCGGGTTGATCCGAAACTCGCCGCCGACGGCATCCACCTCGGTCCCGGTTCGCCGGCCATCGATGCGGGTGATCCGGAAACGAAGATCGCGCCGGAGGCCAAGGATATCGATGGCGAGCCGCGGGTGAAGGGCGGCCGCATCGATGTGGGGCCGGACGAAGGCTGAGCCGCGGCGGGGATTCGCAAGTGCGGGGGCATCGTGTATCGTGCCCGCCGTTTCCATGCTGAAGTCCCCCCGAACAGCCCTCGCCGCGTGCGTGTCCCTGGTGGCGGTCGCGCTGGGCCTGCCCATGCTGCTGGGCCGTGGCCCGGTGCGGGCGGATCGCTTTGACGAATCGCTGATCGACGATCTGAACCGCGAAAAGCCGGAGATCCTCCTGATCGGTGACTCGATGCTCTACACCCGGCTCCACCTGGACGGGTTGCGGAAACTCGCCGCGGACCGGCGCCTCTCGGAGTATTCAGTTGGCGGATCGGCCTCGGCGACATGGTATCTCTATTTCAAAAACGTGGCGATGGCGGCGAAACGGCCTCCGCAGATGGTGGTCTTCTTCTTCCGCGACGACGTCTGGTCGCAGCCCCACCTGCGCACCGCGGGTGCGCGGCGCGATCATCTGCTGGAACTGTCGCCGGACCTGACGACCGACCTGGGCGTGGTGCCGGGATTCGCGGACGATTCGCTGACGCTGGCGGGGCTGCCGCGCCGCCTCTATCCGGTGGTCGATTTTCGCAACTACCTGCGCCAGCGGCTGGTCCTGCTCATTCAGGACGCGGTGAGTGGCACCGGATCGAAGCATCCGCTGGTGAAGGAGCGTCGGGAACGCTTTGACTTGGGCAACCTGCGGTCCGACCTGCCGGCGGAGTTGCCCGAAGCCAACGAGCACACCGAGGGGGATCTTCAGTTCGATCCGGACGGCACCTTCCTTCCCGAGATCATGAGCCTCGCCGCAGACAAAGGAGTGCGGGTGGTGCTTTACCGCGTGAAACGCCGGCCCGATGACGCTGGCCAGCGCGAAGAGTCACCCGAACTGGCCGCCTACGTGGCCTCCCTGCGATCCTGGCTGGAGACCCGTGGCGGCGTGCTGGTGGATGAGTCGGGCGACTCGTCGCTGGGCCTGAATCTCTACCTCGATGGCGATCACCTGCGCGAGTCGGCCCGTCCGGCTTGGACGGTGGCCTTTTGGCGGCGGCTCGAGCCGGTGGTGAAGGGAGGGCCTCCGCGATGATCTTTCACAGTCTCGAATATGTGATCTTTCTCGTGGTGGTCTTCGGCCTGTATTGGTCGATGGGGCTGCGGGCGCAGAACCTGCTGCTGCTGGCGGCGAGCTGGTTTTTTTACGGCTACGCGCATCCGGCCTACCTCAGCCTGCTGATCGGGATCTCGCTGTCGGATTACCACTGGGCGCGCCAGATCGTGCGACGACCGGAGCGCCGGCGGCTCTATGTGACGTTGTCGCTGGTTTTGGACTTCGGGGCACTGGCGGTCTTCAAGTATTTCGGCTTCTTCGCCGAGAATGTGGCGACGGTCCTGGCGGCGCTGGGGCTGGACCCGGGGCCGGTGACGCTGCAGATCCTGTTGCCGGTGGGGATCTCCTTCTACGTGTTCCAGAGCAGTGCCTATGTGATCGACACCTATCGAGGACAGGTGAAGCCGGCAGGAAGCTTTTTCGACTATGCGCTGTTTGTCTCGTTTTTTCCCCAGTTGGTCGCCGGGCCGATCGAGCGCGCCGCCCATCTGCTCGCCGCCTTGCAGGCTCCGCGGGTGTTCCGGCCGGATCGTTTTCGGGAAGGCTTTTTGCTGTTGCTGTGGGGCTACTTCCTGAAACTGGTGGTGGCAGACAACACGGCGGTCATCTGCAACCGCCATTTCTCGATCGAGCAGACGGAGTTTCCGTTGTTGTGGTCGGGGGTGTTCGCCTTCGGGGTGCAAATTTATGCCGATTTCTGGGCCTACACGGCGATCGCGCGGGGCACGGCGCGGCTGCTGGGGCTGGAACTGGTGCGGAATTTCGAGCATCCCTACCTGGCGCGCAGTCCGGGGGAATTTTGGCGGCGCTGGCACCAGTCGCTGTCCACGTGGTTCCGCGACTATGTCTACATCCCGCTGGGCGGGTCGCGGGCCGGAGCGGCGGCCGAGTATCGCAACTTGTTCGTCACCTTTTTGCTTTCAGGTCTGTGGCATGGCGCGTCGTGGAATTTCCTCATCTGGGGGGCCTACCACGGCATCCTGGTGGCGGGACAGCGCTGGCTGGAGCGTCGTGGAGTGATGGCGGTGCGGCCGGTCAATGGATGGACTTCGGCAGGCCGGTGGGCGGCCACCTTTGTGCTGATCCACGTGGGCTGGCTGTTTTTCCGCGAGCAGAACGTGGCCTATCTGGGGAAATGGCTGTGCCTGAATCCGCTGGCTGTGTCGTCGGGGCTCGTCTGGCAAAGTGGTTTGCAGGATGTGCTGACGACGGCCTTCTACGCGGCGCCGCTGTGGTTGGCGGCGACGGCGGAGCGCTGGTGGAATCAGTCGGGCCGCGAGGCGATGGCGGCGCGGAGTGAGATCGGCCGGTTTGCGTGGCAGGCAGCCGCGGCGACGGCGCTCTTTCTGCTGATCCTGCTGCTCGGCAGCGAGGTCTCGGCCGACTTTATCTATTTCCAGTTCTAAGGGCGGCAGGAGGGCTGCATCGATCGAACCGAACCCGCCGGGACCGGGGGCGTGGGAAGGTAAAGGGAATCGAAAATTTGAGAAAACTTTAAAGTTTGCGTCTTTTTAATTTGAATTTATTAAAATAATCAGCGAAAGTTTCGCCGCTTATGAAAAAATTCAGCATCACCACCCTTGCGGTCACTTTGGCGACGCTGTGCGGAGCCAAAGCTGATTATCTCGTCCTGAGTTCTTCTTTTGATCAGAAGGAGCAGGAAGCCCGTCTGGAATCCTTCCAGAAAAATCTGAGTCCCTACGGAGAACCCCAGATGCTGCTGGCATCGAATGGGGCCTACACCGTGGCCATGCACTGTCAGACCACCGAAGAAGCCCGCGGGCTGCGCGCCGTGCTGACCGGCCGCAATCTGGCGCCCAAGGACGCCTACATTGTGGCCGACAACAAGCTGGCGTCGATGGACAAGAAGGCGGTTCCCCAAGGGGTTCCCTTCATTCAAGTGGCGGCCAGCCGCAGCCGGGAGGAGGCGATGGAGCACGCCCGTGACCTGTTCTACAACGAGCATTGGAATGGTGAAGTCCAAGTGTGGGCATCGGACGCCGACAAGCAGGGCAAGCGCTGGTATCGCGTTGTGATCCCCGGCAAGAGCGGCGATCAGGCGGTCGCGCTGGAGAAGTACCTGAAGACGGAGAACGTGATCGACAAGGCGGCCTTCATCGTCGCGGAGTCGGCGCTCGGATTGAGAATCTTCTCATCCCACGAAGAGGGCGTCTGATCCATCGCCACACCCGGCAGAGCGGGTTTTGACGGCGTCGCGGTTTTCATGGCCGCGGCGCCGTTTGTGCGTCGGGGTTTCCGATGCAACCCTGTTGCTTCGCCGATGATACCCTGTTTGATCGTCAGGCCGGTGCTGATCCGGACCCTGACTACGCCGCGCCGGGCAGGAACACGTGGTATTCGAATCTCGCCAGCCGGGCATTGACCCGCCAGGCGGTGATGAACATGGCGGCACCGGCGGCGACGACGAAGCCGAAGCCATACCAGGCCTCATTGGCGAGCACGGTGGCGAGACTGAGCCCTCCGTTGGCCACCGCGAAGACGATGCAGGCGAGCAGGGCGCCTCGCCGATCGTCGAGGTAGAACAGGATGGTCATCAGGGCGAGAAACAGCATGAGAAGGAAGGCGCCGATGAGGGTGACCCGGAAGATGCCCTCCTGGATGGCGCCGATGCCCAGCCAGGAGCCGATGTGGCCGGCGTAAATGAGCAGGGCCAGGGTGACGACGGCCTGGGTGGAAAGTAGGTGGAGGAAGCCGGAGCGCAGCGAGTCGATCATGCGGTCCTTGGCGTCGAGGATGTCGGTGAAGCGGCCTCCGTCATTGGTGGCGTGGAAAAATTGATGAAATCGATCGGCGAAATCGGTCTCGAGGCGGAGGAAAAACACGGTCAAGCCGGGAACGATGGACAGGAGGCTCAGGTAGATGGCCAGATCGTACTCCGGAGAGGCGTGGAGCACGCCGCTGATGACGCGGTTTTCAGCGGAGAGGTGCCAGAAGAGGAATTTGTCGATCCAGATGCCCAGATTGTAGAGCAGGCCGCACCAGATCAGACTGGGATAGCGGCGCAGATGTCCGAGGAAGGA
Organism: Verrucomicrobiales bacterium; assembly: GCA_016795505.1. Lineage (GTDB taxonomy): Bacteria > Verrucomicrobiota > Verrucomicrobiia > Verrucomicrobiales > DEV007 > JAEUHH01. The sequence goes on from JAEUHH010000010.1 coordinate 36,065, forward strand.
CCAATCCGCCGCCGGGGCCTCGGGACGGGACAGTTCGCGGCGCAGGCAGCCAAGCAGGACGGCGAAAAGGATGAGGTGGCCGGCGGCAAAACCGGCCAGTCCGCCCGCGACGCCCCAGCGGCCGGTGGCATACCAGGCCGCGAAGCCGCTGGCGAGGTAGCCGACGAGGAATCCGGCCACGATGGCCCGGTAGCGCAGCAGGACGCTGAGGTAATTGGCGGTGACGAAAATCAGGCAGACATAGACGAACAGCGAGATGGCTGCGGCCTTGAGCGGCAGGGACTCGGGAGTGAGCAGGCCGAACACCACGGTGCCGGCGATGAGGCTGAGGATGGCGGTAAGAACGAGGGCGCCGATGGCATTCGGAAGGATGGAGCCGGGCCGCCGGGCGGAGATCTCGTCGGCGGCGTGGCGATTGAGCACAAACTGGAGTCCGCCGGTGAGGATCAGGGCGAGGGCGTAACTGTGGGTGATGATGGTGGAAAACAGCACCCGCTCCGGCTCGGAGAGGACGGGCTGGAGGGTGAGATTCAGCAGGATGATGGAAAGGATCGAGATGATCCACGGCCCCGTGCTGATGACGCCGGCGTAGAGGTAGGCGCGGGCGGTCCCGGTGAGGGAGCGTGGCACGAGGAGTTTGCGCAGTTCGAATCCGATGCCGGCCATGGTCAGAGCGGGGAGGGTGGTAAGTGGGGGAGGGGAGTCAGGCGGTCGCGGCGGCGGCGAGGCCGACATAGAGTTCGCGGTAATGGTCGATGACACCCGATTCCGTGTAGGACTGTTGCGTGCGGGCGAGCCCGGCGGCCCCGCAGCGGTCCTGGAGTTCGCGGTCGGACAACAGGCGGACCAACGCCTGGGCCAGGGCGGGGGGATTGCCGACTGGAACGACGGCGCCGGCCGGTCCGAGGGCAGGTTGTTCGTCATCCCGTCCATGTATGAGTTCCGCGCAGGAGCCGACATCGGTGCTGACGACCGGCATGCCGGCGCCGAAGGCCTCCAGCACGGCGAAGGGAAGGCCTTCGCTGACACTGCTGAGCACCATGATGTCGAACTCCGGCAGCGCCGCCTCGGGCGACGCCGGTCCGGTGAAAAGGACGTGTTCCGACAGGCCCAGCTCGGTGGTCAGGGTCTCGCATTCGGCAAAATAGGCGGCATCCTCGTCCGTGGGGCCGACAATGAGGAACCGGGCATCGGGCACCACGTCGATGGTGAGGCGGGCGGCGCGGAGGAGGGTCTTCACGTCCTTGATGGCAACGACGCGGCCGAAAAAGCCCACATGGCGGCGGCCCGGCTGGGCGAGGCGCTTCTCCCGCCGGCTTTCGCGAATGGCCTCGAAGCGCGAGAGGTCCACTCCGTTGGGTATGACCTGCTGGCGTTCCGCGGGGGCGCCGAACTCGGTCTGGATGTGGGCGTTTCGTTGGAACAGGGAGACGATGCGGGCCGCCGAGTGGTAGGTGAGGCGGCCGATCTCGACGAAGAAATCGATCCAAAGCCGTCGCAGGGCGGGAATGCCCTCGGTGCCGGGCACCCTGAGCGCGTCCGGACCGGCCCATTCGGAGCGGAGGAGATCGGAAATGCGTTCGCGCACGTAGATGCCGTGCTCGCTGAGCAGAAAGCGGGAGCGGGGGCGTCTCCGGGCGGCCAGGGCGCCCAGCAATCCCGCGTAGCCGGTGGAGACGCTGTGATAGACGGCGGCCTCGGGGAGGTTTTCCTCGATCCTGAGCAATTTCCAGACCGGTTCGATCAGGAAACGGACATTCCAGAAGAAGTCGATGAACGGAAGTTGTTCAAAGTGCCGCGCGTAGCAGTCGAGGAGGAGATCCCAGGTGTCGGGATGCTGCCAAAAGCGTTCGAAGGTGACGCCCTGAGCCAGTCTGGCGAGGGCGAGCAGGGCTTCGGCGAGGCGGGAGTCGATCGACTCTGGCGCGGCGGGCTCGTCGGAGAGGAGCAGGGCCGCCAGGCTGCTGTGGACCGCCTGCCACTCGGTGCGTCCGACCCGGATTGACGGCGAGATGGCGGCAGATTCGTCAGGGCTCGGGTCGAACAGGAAGATTTCGTGCAGAGAGGCGAGATTGGGTGGCAGGTCGTATTTCCGCTCGCCAGCCAGCGATTTCTCCGCGCCGATGTAGACGACCGAAAAGCGAAGTTCGGGCAGGGCGGTGAGGATCTGGTGAACCCAGGTCGAAACGCCACCCCGGACGTAGGGCCAGGTGCCCTCGAGCAGCAGGCAGACATCGGCAGTGCCGGTCTGGTCAGCGGCTGGGACGGAGGATCTGGAGGTGAGGGACATGCGGGTTGAGGTGGAAAGAGCAAGCCGGTCAGGCCGGAGTCCCGCCCGGTTGGACGAGCCAGAATTGGCGGTGGGCGGCACCCAGCCCGGATGCGGGGGAGCCTTGCTGGCTGATGCGTTCGATGGCCTCGGCGGTCCGCTTCCAATTGCCCAGCGCGGAGAAGTAGGCCAGCTCGAGGCGATTGGCGAGAGGGCTCGCGCCGGGCAGGGCGCACAGGCGGCCGTAGAGATCGGGAATGCCATCCAGTTCACCCAGTCGGATCAGGCAATGCGCCCGGCCCCAGAGACAGGAGGCGTCGGCAGGATCGATCTCCAGCGCCTCGGCAAACCGCGAAGCGGCTTCGGCGATGAAACGGGGGGCCTGATCGGGGTCAATTTCGGCCCCGTGAAGCAGGGCGGTGGCGAGACGTTCCAGTCGGGTGACGCGGTCGGCGGGGGTGATCTCTGCCGTGGCGGCGGCCCTGCGCAGGGACTCCAGTTGTTTCTCGCGCCGCTCAAAAGCCGCCGACAGGGCGGATTGGGCATAGAGATGGGTGCGGGCATCCGGTTGATCGGTCAGGGCCTTCAGCAGGAGATGGGCGCGCCGGTCGCCGAGCTGCCGGATGCGGGGAACGGCGAGGCGTTGAATGGGACGGTGGCCATGCCGGATGGCGGAAGCGAGTGGTTCCGCGCCTTCCGAGGTGGACTGGGATCGCTGGCTGGCGCGGTAAAAGGGATTGCCAAACTGAAGGCCTTGGAATCGGCCGCCGCGGGTCCGGGCAGGTCTCTGGGGCATCGTCAGCCAGCCGGCGACGAGGCAGCCCAGCACCGGCGTGAGCAGGCACAGGGAGGCGGCGAGCCCCGCCAGCGTGGCAGCACCACTGCGGCGGCGGGATGGCAGCCATTTGGCCACCGCCACGAAGGCGACCGCGACCACCGCCAGGTGGAGAGCCAGCGCCGCGAGGTGGGGTGCGATGGGGAGACCGGGGACTCGTCCCAAGCCAGCTGCCACGGCGGCCGCATCGACCGCCGCGAGCAGGGCGAAGAAGATGATCGGCATCGCGTGGCCCATGGGGAAAAGTCAGGAAGCCGCCGCCACGGCGAGTTCGGGAGCGATCCGCGCGACGGGTAGCGGGGTGTGAGGCGCGCCGACGGGCAGGACCTCCATGCGAACGGCCCGAGCGCTCGATCCGATGCGGGTCAGAATCTGACCGGCGATCTGCTCGGCCGCGGCGGTGGAGGGAGCCGAGATCAGGAGGCCGATGGCGTAGGGCGACGACCGGCCGTCTCCAACGGCGCCCAGAGGATCGGTGGGGGCGGCGATCGTTTTGAGACGATCCACGAACTCGGCGAGCATCGCCTGGGGCGCCGCAGTATCGGCCAGAAACAGAATCAGGCGCGAGGGCAGCCCCAGTCGCATCTCCACCTCGCGGGCTTCTTCCAAGCGGGCCAGGAAGACCTCAGGAGCGAGGATGCGGCCCGATGCGGAACTGTCTTCGACGCGGTTGAGCGGGGCGGCCTCCATCCGGGCCATGCACCAGGCGAACAAGGCCTCGATCCGGCCCAGGGTATCCCAACCGATCCGGGAAAACTCCATGCGGCCGATGAGCAGCACGGCGCGCGCCCCGCCGTCCGGACCCACTGACCAGCGCCAGGGGATGGCGGCGAGGTGGCGCTGGTCCGAGCCCTCGGGATTGAAGGGGCCGCCGTCGGGACCTTGCCAGGTCGCGATGCGGCCTTCGGCGAGAGCGGCGGAGGCGATCAGTGCCTCGGTGGACGGGAGCGCGGTCGGAAACGTCGACTCACCCACGGCGGTCGATGCCACCCGGGCGATCTGGGAGTGCCGGCCGGTGTCGTCGCGGTAGATGGCTGCGGAAATGACTCCATACTCGCGACTGAGCAGTTTCAGCAGACCCTCCTCAGGCCGGTCGCGCTCGTCGATGAAGAGCCGCTTCAGCTCTGCGGAGAGTCCGAGCGACTCAGCGCCGTGAAGGAGCAGGGACTCGACCAGCCTGGCCTCGTTGGCCCGCATCAGGGCGCAGTCTTCCACCAGTCGGCGGTTGCGCTCGGCCAGAGCCAGCCCCTGAAGCCGAAGCCTTTCCGCAAGACCGCCGCAAAGATGGCGGATCAGGGTGCCGACGGCGGTGGCGATGAGCAGGGACAGAAAAAAGTAGGGCTCCTGTCGCAAAAACATCACCGGTGGCTGGGTCTCGGCGGCCCATTTGAGGCCAAGGACGCCACCCGCTGCCAGCAGGGCACCGACGAGACCGACGCCGGCTCCGTAGCGTCCTCCCAGGAACAGAGGCAGGAGGAGCCAGGGGCTCGGATTCTGGCGCAGCCAGCCCGGGTCGGCGCGGTCGAGGAACCAGTTGCAGCCCAGCAGCACGGCGGTGAGCAGGATGGCATCCACCGGTGCCGTGCGCCACAGGGGCGGCTTTTTCCAGAGCGACTCGTCTTCGGCTGCCGTGGCGAACGTGTCGGCGTGATCGGTCATGGTCCGCGGGGCGAAGGACAGGACGGTGGGAGAAAATCAGTAAAAGGTGCGAAGACCGATGTTGCCGACGAAAACTTCGGAGTCATCGTTGCTGGCTCCGGTACCGTCGGAGTAGTAACCACCCTCCACGACGAGGTCGATCATGTCGGTCAGGGCGAACTCGACGCCGCCGGTGAAGTTGTAGTCCCATTCTTCGTCGGAGAAATCGAAGTAGAGTCCGCTGCTCAGGTAATAAAACAGGCTGGGGTTGACCCTTGACTCGAAAGTGACCTGAAGTCCGTGGGGGTGGTAGCGGGGCTCGATCAGTTCCGAGCCCAGCAGGCGCCCGTCGGCCGGCTCACCGGCGTAACCGAGGCGGCTCACCTCGCGATCGGACAGACGCGCCGCATCGAAGCGCTCGTAATCGGCCCGGTAGGCGAGATAGACCGATGAAGTGTTGGTGGCGTTCTCCCAGATCGGACGGTTCACTTCCAGATAGGCCGCCCAACCGTCACCGAGGTCGGCGCCGTCGGCTTCGACCCGCCGGGCCGAGGCCCCGGCAAGCAGTTCGAATCGGGCAGGCAGCGGTACCTGCACATTGGCGGCCACCCGGTCTTCGATCCCATTCAGGGCGATCATTTGCAGCGAATCCATCGCCGGAATGTTGAAATCGACCGAGATATCGTAACCAAGGACGCCGAGGTGGGTTTGCTCGCGGCCATAGGTGACTCCCCAGGTCGCATCCTCATGGGATCCGCCACCGGCGCGGGCTTCGATGTAGCTCAAATGGTCATCCAGATATTTTCTTACCACGGCCACGGCGCCGAGGAAATCACCGGAGGACTGGCGCAGGGAGCGCTCGCTGGAGAGGGAAATGTCGTAATACCAGGCATTCAAGCCGGCGTGCAAACCGGGAGCTACCGGGGCGAGGGCGTGGGTCCGCCAGAAGAGGCCTTCGCCTTCCGCCTCGCTGATGATCTCCATATTGGCCTGGACCGTGGGGCCGCGCAGGCGGGAGACATCCTTGATGGCGGCGGTGGCTTCCTGCCTCACGCGCTCGGTAACGGTCTGGTCGGCGGCCAGTTCCTGGTAGGCTGTGACAGCCTCGTCGAGGCGACCGGTGGCCCGGAGGCATTCGGCGAGCGCATCCTGTGCCGGGTAGGGCTTGCCGGCGTAATGCCGGGCTTTGAGCGACTCCAGCATGGGGAGCGCCTCCAGATAGTGGTAGTTGGGCACCAACGCCTGCGCGTAGAGCAGTTGGACATCGACATCTTCGGGATACTTTTGGCGCATGGCCTCAGCCTTTTCGAGGGCGGCTTCGGGCTGCTTCTTTTCGATCAGATCGTAGGCCACTTTCAGGCCTTCGAGTTTCTCGATCTCCGTCAGGCCGGCCTGGGCGAGCTTCTTTTGCTCGGCGGAGGCGCCCTTCTGGTCGAGCGCGCGCCGGTAGGCGGTGCGGGCGGCTTCGTAGTTGCCGGTCGACCCGTAGGCATCGCCCAAGTCGATCTCAAACGGGAAAGCTTTTCCGGAAAACGCTCCATTACGCTGCTTTTCCATCAAGGCGATGGCGGCATCGTATTTCTGGGCCGTCATCAGGCCGTCGATCCGATTCTCCAGCTCTTCGTGGGGATTCGGCGGTTCGCTCTCGCCGTCCAGCGGATCGTTGGCCGCGGAGTCGATCGTGATGGGCGGTGCGCCAGCCGGATTGCGGCGGTTCAATTCGTCCGTCAGTGCCTTGGACATGGCTCCGTTTCCGAGGCGGGCATAGACGCCGAGCAGATTTCTCAAATAATCGGTCGAAAGCTCGGGAAGGCGCTTCAGGATGGCTTCATCGCTGGGCACGCCAGAAGAGGCGGCAGGGGCGGCGGCGGTGGCATCGGTCGATTGAGCCGGCAAAGTAACCTGCCAGAATACGCCGGAACTGGCGATAATGAGAGGAACGATGCGGAACCGGCAGGCGAAAGTCCTCCCGGGGACGGTCGCCGACCAGGGCCGCCAGATGGCGGGAGTCAGGTCCATGCGTGCTTCGCTGAGTGGTGCAGCGGAGCCATCTTATTTTGGGACCTAGAAAGATCAAGAAATATAAAAATTTGTTTTGTTTTAAAAATAACAAACTGCTATATTTTGAAAAATTTCTCAAATGTGAGATTGGGCGTCGGTAGGATGGATTTCGGATGATGGCGAGTGGGCTCTCGGTAAGGGTGATAAAAGGAAATCAACCAAAGCATCAGACATGGACTTGGAACTGAAAAACAAAGTGGTGATCGTTACTGGAGGTGCGAGTGGCATCGGAGAGGCCATCGTGCGAACCCTGGCCATCGAAGGGGCGATCCCGGTCATTCTGGACAAGAAATCGCCGGATGACTGCGAGACCCTGTTGGACGAACTGGACATCGAGGCTGTCGATGGTGCTTACCTGAGGGTGGATCTGACCGACGCCGAGCAGGTGGCCCAGGCGGTGCGGACCACGATACTGCGATATGAGACCATCGACGGATTGGTGAACAACGCCGGAGTCAACGATGCGGTGGGGCTGGACGCCTCGCCGACGGCGTTTCGCGGTTCGCTGGAGAAGAATCTCATTTCTGCTTTCACCATCACCCATTTTGCAACGCCGCATCTGAGGGCCAATGCTCCTTCCGCGATTGTGAACATCGGGAGCAAAGTCGCCGTCACCGGTCAAGGGGGCACCTCCGGCTATGCTGCGGCCAAGGGCGGGCTGGCGGCCCTCACCCGGGAATGGGCGCTCGATCTCGCGGCCTCGCGGGTGCGGGTGAATGCCGTGATGCCAGCCGAAGTCTGGACGCCGATGTACGACGACTGGCTTTCCGGTCAGGCGGATCCCTCCGGGAGACGGGCTGAGATCGAAGGACGCATCCCGTTGGGACAGCGAATGACGGAGGCCCAGGAAATCGCCGACACCGTGTTGTTCCTCCTCAGTCCCCGGTCTTCCCACACGACCGGCCAGATCCTCCATGTGGACGGTGGCTATGTCCATTTTGACCGGGCTTATCGGCCTTGAATGGCGTAGTCGGCGCGATTGGAGCGTGTTCGGGAAAGTTTCGGAAATGCTGAATTTCAGGAGCGAGATCGGCCGAAGGGTGTAAGGTTCCGGTCCCCATGTCATTGAGAACGCTTCCCCGGACTGACCCGACTGCCATCCTGCGGTACCGCGATGGGATCTATGCTGTCGATTTGCTGACAGCTGCCATCGTAGAGTTCGATTTTTTCACCCGCCTTGAGGACGAGCCCGGATGCCTCGAGGAGATCTGCGAACGCCTCGGTTGGGCACCGCGTCCCGCCGATGTGCTGATCACCCTGGCCAAAGCCAATGGTTTTGTGTCCGAAGGGCCAGAGGGGACCATCCGCACCACCGCCCTGGCTCGTGAGCATCTGTGCAGCCGGTCGCCGTGGTCCCTGCGGGGCTACTTCGAGTCCCTCAAAGATCGGCAGGTGGCGCGTGACTTCGTCCAGGTGTTGCAGACGGGCAAGCCGGCCCATTGGAGCGGGCACGATGAAGCGGAGGCCGATTGGCACGGGGCGATGCAGAGCGAAGAGTTTGCCACCGCATTTACCGAAGCGATGGATTGCCGTGGCGTGTTTCTCGGCAAGGTTCTGGCTGATCAACTGGCCGGCGAGCTGACTGGTCGTCGCCGGGTGCTCGACATCGGCGGAGGCTCAGGCGTCTATGCCTGTGCGCTCGCCGCGAATCAGCCTCACCTCACTGGCGCGGTGATGGAGCAGGCGCCGGTCGATGCCTTGGCAAAGCGGAAGATCGCCGAGCGTGGCTTGGCGGATCGCGTTGAAGTGATCACGGGCGACATGTTCGCCGGCAAATGGCCCACGAATGCCGAGGTTCATCTTTTTTCCAACGTGATGCACGATTGGGACATCCCCCAGATCCAGCAATTGCTCGCGCACTCGGCCGCTTCACTGGCCTCTGGTGGCATCGTCGTGATTCACGAAACCTTCCTCAACGGGGAGAAAACCGGACCGCTCCCTGTGGCCGAGTATTCCTGCATCCTGATGCACTCCACCCAGGGTCGCTGCTACAGCATCACGGAGATGGCGCGGCTCCTGGAGGACGCCGGATTTGTCCGTCCCCGATACGTTGACACCGCTGGCGACCGCGGGGCGGTCATAGCCGAGAAAGCCTGATCAGGAAATCCCGACTCACCGGGCTTCCCGCGGCAGCGGTTGCTGAGTGGAGGCGTCTGGGGCGACATCGGTGCCGCCAGAGGCGAAATAGTAGCCGGCGGCCAGCAAGGCCGTCGTCGCTCCGCCGACATAGAGCCAGCGCTTCGTGCCGGAACTCCACATCCACGTCGACACCCGCTCCACCAACAGGCTCCGCGAGGACTGGCGCAGCATTTCCCCCCGCTGGCGCTCCTTGAAAGACTCGGCGAAGCGCTCGTAATAGCCCTCGGGCGGCTGTTCGTAGCGCTTCAGCCGCAGCAGCTTTTGGAGATCCTCGAAATCGCTCATGAAGTCCGTGGGAATGAGTTGGCCGGAAAGGCGGGGTGAGGAGGAGGGAGCCGCTTTCAGCGGCGAAATTCCTCGAGGAAGTTCTGCAATTGTTGGTGGGCGTAAAACAGCCGGGATCTCACCGTGCCTTCGGAGATGCCGAGGATGCGAGCGATTTCGCCGTGGGGGAGGCCCTGAATGTCGTGCATCGTGACCACCGTCCGGTGGTTTTCTGACAGCCGCTGCATGGCGGCGTTCAATCTTTGCTGCAACTCGTGCAGGTTTGCCTCGCGCACCGGATCGGACTTCGAGGTCGCTTCGATGAATTCCTCGTCGTTCTCAATAGCCAGGTCGAGGTCATCCAGGCTCAGTTTTCGATGGCGCCCCCGCTTCCGCAGGTGATTGAGAGTCATATTCACCGCGATGGAGTAGATCCAGGTGTAGAATGCCGAGCGGCCTTGGAACCGCTTCAAGGACCGGTAGGCCTTGGCAAAGACCTCCTGCAGCAGGTCATGGGTGTCCTCGCGGTTCGAGGTCATGTGGTAGATCAGCCCGTAGAGACGAGGGGTGTACTTCACAACCAATTCGTCAAAGGCGGTCGTGTCGCCCTGCCGGGCCCGCTCCACCAGTGCCGCATCGTCCTGAGCCGCGCCGCTGGCGGCGGCGGGAGCGAGGGCGGTGACGGGTGGTTCGGCGCTCATGCAAGGGGGGGGGGCAATGCGTGAGCCGTAACCATGGCGGCATCACCCGGCCCTGACAAACGGGAAAGAGCCGCCGGCTCCTCCCGGCGGTAAAGGGCGCTCAGAGGATCTCGTAGCGGGCCGATTCCTTCGACTCCCAAAGCGTCGGCGCGACCGCGAACCAGCGTTTGAAGTGTTCGCTGTCGAGATGGGCCTGAATGGCCGCCGCATCGTCGTAGATCTCGTAGATGGCGAACTGCGTCGGATCGTCCAGGCGTCGGGAGTACTCCCACTTCCGGCAGCCCGGCTCTTGGTTCGAGTGCTTCGCATTGTCCGCCAGCGCCTCCAGTAGCTGGTCGACGCATTCGGGCTTGGCTTTGATCTGGACGATGATGGCGAGCATTTTGGGAAGAATGGTTGCTGGATCTTGGATCTTGAGTAGCTGGGTTTCGCCTGGTTTTAGGAGAAAAGGATCGTCAATACGCCGGAGTGGCGGGGTAGGGGAGGTCAGAGAGCGGGGCGGGAGATACCGAAAAATCAATCCGCCCCAGAAAAGCAAACTCACGCCCCGACCAACGCTTCTTCCTCTTCCCGGACACCATTTTTCACTTCGAACTCACGGCACCAGCCTTTGATCTCGAGATCGTTGAAGATCTTGCCCATTACCCGGCGCAGCAGGCCTTTCAGGTTCGCGTTGTCGAGTTCAGCGAGGGAGCGCACGGCCGCATCCTTGTAGGTTTCCAGCAGCAACAGGCACTTCTCGTCGGCTTCGAGGTCGTGGGCCAGTTGGCGCACTTTGTGGAGCGCGATGCCCTCCAATTCCTCATGACTCCACAGGGAGTCGAGCAGCGACTTGTCGTCGCCCTTGGCCCGTTCGCGGGCTACTGCCAGCAGCACGCTGGGACGCATCTGGGAGAGGGCGTTCTCGCCCGCGTCGGCCCCGAGATCGTCCATGTCGTCGCGGATCTGGTAGGCGATGCCGAGATTCTCCGAGTACTGGTGCAGCACATCGGCCACCTCGGCGAGCTTTCCCGCATAGCTGGCGCCCAGTTTGAGAGCTACTTCGAAGGCGGGAGCGGTCTTTTGGCGGAAAATCTCCAGCACCTGCTTCGACTGGAGCGGTTCCGGATGGCGTGCCCAGAGGAGTTCGGCGCCCTGACCGCGGCAGAGTTCGCGCTGCCCCACCGATGCGGCCAGCAGCATCTCGGTCTTTTGCGCATCGGTGGAGGCGCATTCTCCGATGAGCCGGTAGCCCTCGCCGATCAGCAGGTCGCCGGCATTCAGCGCCACCGGCACGCCGTGCTCGGCGTGCAGGGTGGGCTGGCCGTAGCGGCCGAAGTCCTCGTCCTCGATGTCGTCGTGGATCAGTGACGCCTTGTGGAAACACTCCACTGCCAGAGCGATCCGCTGGATGTCCTCCGGGATCGGCTCTCCGCGGTCCTCGCGCAGGGCCTGGTAGGTTGCCACTGTCAGGAAGGGCCGCCAGCGTTTGCCGTCGCGGGCCAGCCACTCGCGGGCCAGGCGCTCGCTTTCGCCCTCGGCCGGGCCCATGATGCGGTCAATCGCCTCCGGCGTGAACCAACCGCGCACATCGTCGTGCAGGGCATTCAGGTTCAGCCGCCGGGTGGTGTCGTCGCTGGTCAGGTGGATGTATTCCCACACCCAGTCGATGTCGACGGTGGTATTGATGCAGTCGTCCTGGAGCAGCGGCACCGCGATCGACGGGATCGCCGCCGCCTCGACGTAGGGGAAGGTGCGCTCCAGCACCGGCAGGCAGGAAATGCCCACGATCGCCTCGATCTGGCCGGTCTGGATGAGTGACATCACGATGGCCGATCCCTCCGCGACCAGCACCGCGTAGCCGAGGCGTTCGGCTTCGTTTTGGAAATCCTGGATCGAGCATAGGCCGCATTGCTTGCAGAGCAGGCCGAACTCGTCGAAGGGCGCCGGACATTTTTCCTCCACCCGCAGGCATTTCGGCATCAGGAGCAGCCGCCGCTCATAGGGGATGGCGGCGAGCGTCTCCCGCCACATTTCGTTGTTCAGGCAGACGGCCGTGTAGTGCAGGTGGATCTCCGGGAGCCCCGTTTCGGCCAGAATGCGCCGGGCGTGGACCTCCAACTCATCGAGCGGCATCGGGGGCACCGGGTTCTCCCGTTCGATATAGTCGCGGATGGTGGCCAGCACGCGGTCCCGCTCCGCCTTGGTCTGGGGAATATTCTTTTTCGGCGGCCGGAAGCGCGTCGTGGTGAGCGGTACCGGCTTGGGGATTTTGACTGTCTGGATCTGATCGACAGGAGCGGACATGGTGAGACGTAGGGGAGTGGGGCTGACGTTGAGGCTGGGCGGGATGGAGCAAACGTCCGGTCGGGCCGCGGGACGAGCGCGGAACGACCTCTAGAGCCGGTAGCGTGGCCGGAAAAGTCCCCCCGATCAAGGGAAACCCTGCGGCGTGATGAGGGGAAAGAGACCGTCGCCGGGGGTGGGGCGCCCGGATGCTCACGCACGCCGCCGGGCATCGCCTGTAGCAGCCGTTGACGGGTTTTGCACTGGGAGGGGGGGAGCGGCTCCGGGTGGTAGATCTGTCCTGCCCCGATCAGACCCTGTTGCATCGGCGATCAGACCCTGTTGCATCGGAAATCCGCCCGCACGCGATTGCGTGCCAGATCCGGGTGGAGCTGTTGCGAGTTTTGGTATACTGAAACGGTATACCGAAATGGAGACGACGCCTGTTTCATCCACGCTCGCAGAAGCCGCCGCCGCGAGGCTGCGGTCCGAGATCGTCTCTGGCGAGTTGCCATCCGGTGCGCGTCTCGCCGAGGCGGTGGTGGCGCAGCGGCTCGGCGTCAGCCGGGTGCCGGTGCGCGAGGCACTCGTATTGCTCGAACGCGAAGGGCTGGTCGAGTTCACCGCGACAGGTCGGGCTTGTGTGAAGGCGCTATCGCCGCGTGATTTCGAGGAAATTTTCGTGCTTCGACTCGCCCTCGAGCCGGTCGCGGCGAGGCTGGCAGCTCCGACGCTGAAGTCGGACATGGCGCGACTGGAAGATAACCTAGCCGCGACGCGGGAGGCGCGGAGCCTGCGCGAGGTCACCACGCTCGATCTCGAATTCCACGAAATCATCATCGCCGCCTCCGCGAACAGCCGACTGCTGCGGCTCTGGTGTTCGCTGCGGAGCGAACTCGAGCTGTGGCTGGGCGGTCTCCAGCGCTCGAAGCAGATCCAGACCAGCGCCACGCAGCCGGAGACCGTGGCCAGCCACGAAGAGATCGTGCGGGGATTCCGAACGGGAACGCCCGCGGACTGCGAGCGGCTCATGCGCCGCCACATCCTCGGCTGGCGCGAGTGGCTGCCCACCCCTGAGGAGATGGAACCATGATCCGCCACTTCGCCATTTTCGGCCTGTTGACCGCCGTCTCCGCGAACGCCGTGGAGATGTCGGCGGAGGTGCGTGCCGTCTTTACGAACCATTGCCTGAGTTGCCACTCGACCGAGAAACAGAAGGGCGAACTCGATCTCGAGACCTCGGACATCGCCACCGACCCGGATGTCTGGGAAAATGTGATCGACCAGATCCTCCATGGCGAGATGCCGCCGAAGAAGGAAAAGCAGCCTTCCGAAGCGGAGAAGGAGCAACTCATAGGCTGGGTCAAAAAATCGCTCGACGAGATCGCCCTCGCCAATGCCGGGGATCCCGGGCCGGTCGTGCTGCGTCGCCTTTCCAACCACGAATACACCTACACTCTGCGCGATCTCACCGGAGTCGATTCGCTCGATCCGGCCCGCGAGTTTCCCGTCGACGGGGCAGCGGGGGAGGGGTTCACGAATGCGGGCGCGGCGCTCGTGATGTCGCCGGCGCTGCTGACGAAGTATCTCGACGCGGCGAAGGAGGTGGCCGCTCACCTTGTCCTCGTGCCGGATGGTATCCGCTTTTCGCCGAGTGATTCACCGCAGGATTGGACCGGCGAAACGCTCGCGCGGATCCGGACGATCTACGCGAAACACACCACTTCGGGCGAGGCGGGCGCCACCGTCGCACAGGGGATCCAACTCGACACCGGAACGGGCAGCGGACGGCTGCCGCTCGGCGGATATCTCGATGCCTTGCAGGGACGGGGAAGCGACGAAGGCCTGAGTCCCAAGTATCTCGGCATCCTCCGCGAAGCGCTCGAGGGAACGACCCCTTCGCTGCTGCTCGATCCGCTGCGGACGAAGTATCGCGGCAAGTCGCTCGTCGCCGCCGACATCGAACCCTGGCAACAGGTCCTCTGGCGCTTTGCCAACGTCGGTCACATCGGCAAGGAAAACGGTCCGAAGGCCTGGCAGGAGCCGGTGACGCCACTCACTGCGCGCCACGAGATGCGGGTCAAACTCGACTCGGATCGCGATGTGACGCTCTACCTCGCCACGAGCGATGCGGGCGATGGGACGGAAGGCGACGAGGTCGTCTGGGAAAATCCTCGCCTCGTCTCGGCGGGGAGGCCCGAACTGCCGATCGGTGACCTGCCCACCTTGGTGAAGCATCTCGAGACGCAGCGGGCGAGGATCCTCGCGAACACGGAAGCCTGCCTGAATGCGATCGCGGGTGGAGGCGAGGCCGATCCGGAGTTGATGGCGGCGTGGCGGGAATACCTCGGCTTCGGCACGACGACGCTGGAGCCGCTCCTCACCAAGCAGATGAAAAGCACGCCCGACTACGATTTCATCAAGGGCTGGACCGGCGATCAGGCCCTGAGCGTGCTGGCGAATTCCTCCGATGCGACCGTGCGCACTCCGGGAGTGATGAAGGCGCACAGTGTCGCAACCCATCCTTCGCCATCGCGCGCCGCGGTGATCGCGTGGCGTTGCGAGACGGGAGGCCGATTCCGCATCGCGGGGGATGTCACCGACGCGCATCCGGAATGCGGCAACGGCGTCACCTGGACGCTCGAGGTGCGCCGCGGCCACACGAGCGAGGTCCTCGCGAAAGGGGAGACGAAGGGCGCGACGGTGTTTCCGTTGGGGCCGTTCGAGGACGTTCGTGTCGAGCCTAGTCAGGTCGTCGCGCTGGTGATCGGTCCGCGCGAGGGCAATCACGTCTGCGATCTCACCGGGGTGAACCTTTCGATCGGAGACGGTTCGAAAACCTGGGATCTGGCGAAGGACGTTTCGCCAGACATTCTCGCCGGCAATCCGCATGGCCCGTGGCATTTCCTCAGCCAGCCCGCCAGCCTCGAAGCCGCGCGCGATGTGCCGGGGCCGGTGGCGGAGTGGCGGAAGCAGCCTTCGCCGGAACGCGCGGCCAAGGTGCGCGAGTTTCTGGAGAAGGAGTTTCCCCTGAACTCGCCGCTGCTGAGGCCTTTCCTCTCGAAACGGCCGGACTCGTCCAGCTCGTCGGACTTGACCGCGAAAGCGCCCTCGGTCCTCGAGATCCAGATTCCCGCCGCGCTCGCGAAGGGCGCGGAGTTCGTCGTCACCGGCCGGCTGGCGTCGCCGAAGTCCGGCAGCGTGCAGATGCGGGTGCTCACGGAAAAGCCCGACACGAGCACCACTCTCGTCGCGGGTCAGGCGGCTTCGGCGCTGAAGCCGGGTCAATGGAGCGACAACAATCTCGTCACCCAGCACAGCGCCCCGGTCATCGTGAACGACGGCAGCGAGGCGCGGGCGCGGTTTGAAAAGGCGTTCGAGGAGTTCCGGGCGCTCTTTCCCATCGCCCTTTGTTACACCCGCATCGTTCCGGTGGACGAGGTCGTCACCCTGACCCTCTTCTATCGGGAGGATGACCCTCTTCGGTCGCTCATGCTTTCCGACGACGAGGCTCGCGAACTCGACCGGCTCTGGGCGGAATTGCTCTTCGTGAGCGAGGCGCCCCTGAAGCAGGTCGATGTCTTCGAGCAGCTCTTCCAATACGCGACCCAGGATGCGAAACCCTCCGCCTTCGAGCCGATGCGTGCGCCGATTCTCGCGGCGGCGGCGCGGTTCAAACAGCAACAGAAGGCCGCCGACGCGATCCAGCGCGAGGCGGTGATCGACTTTGCCGCCAAGGCCTGGCGGCGGCCTTTGACGGAGGCGGAGAAAACGTCGCTCCGGTCCTTTCCCCCGCGTTTGATGCTGGTTCGGGTCCTGACCTCGCCGGCCTTTCTCTATCGCGGGGAGCAGGCCCGCGAGACAACGGGCCCCGTCACGGACTGGGAGCTCGCGACCCGGCTGAGTTATTTTCTCACCTCCTCGGCTCCCGATGAAGAACTGCGCGCCGCCGCCGCAGCGGGAACGCTGCGTGATGACAAGGTCCTCGCGGCTCAGGCGCGGCGTTTGTTGAAGACGGACCGGGTCCGGCGCCTCGCGACCGAGTTCGGCTGCCAGTATCTTCACGTCCGCGACGTCGCCACCCTCGATGAAAAGAGCGAGCGGCATTTCCCGGAGTTTCCTGAACTGCGGGACGACATGCAGGAGGAGGTGACGCGTTTCTTCATCGACCTGTTCCAGAGCGATGGAAGCGTCCTTTCCCTGCTCGAGGCCGATCACACTTTTGTGAACGCCGAACTGGCGGCGTTTTATGGAATCGATTTTCCAGCAGATTCAGGGAGGCCAACAGATTCTCATCAGAAGAGTTTCAATCCCAATCTGCTGGCCTCCCTGAATCTGATGGATACCCCGCATTGGACCCGCATCGAAGGCCTGCGTGAACAGGGTCGCGGCGGGCTCCTCGGATTCGCCGCGACTCTGGCGAAACATTCGGGGGCTTCGCGGACGAGTGCGATCCTGCGGGGTACCTGGGTGAGCGAGGTGATCCTCGGCGACAAACTGCCGAATCCGCCCAAGGGCGTTCCCGTGTTGCCCGACGAGGCGCCCGAGGGATTGACCGAGCGCCAGCTCATCGAACGCCACAGCCGCGATGCCAATTGCGCGGGCTGCCACAGCCGGATCGATCCCTACGGTTTCGCCCTCGAGGGCTTTGACGCAATTGGTCGTGCCCGCGAAGCCGATACGAAGACGGTGTTGCGCGACGGCACGTCGATCGCGGGGATGGAGGGGCTGCGCGATTACCTGACGGGCGAGCGTCGTGAGGATTTTCTCCGGCAGTTTTCCCGCAAACTCCTCGGCTACGCCCTCGGGCGCAGCGTCCAGCTTTCCGACCAGCCCCTTCTCGATGAACTCGTCGCGATCGAGGGAAACCGGGTCGGTGATCTCGTCGAGCGCATTGTCCTCAGCCCGCAATTCCGTGAGGTGCGGGGGCAAAAATCGGCGGAGAATTGATAGTTTCGAGTATTTCGTCCATTGCGTCTGTTTCGTCTGTTGCTACCGTAGAGTATGAAGATCCTTGATCCAAAAGAGAGCATTCAACTGACTGAATCCGACCGGAAACTGGCGCAGGAGTCTGCGGCCTTGATCGAGGATTCAGAGCCGGGCACTCTGGTGGTACAAATCGGCCGGCGTCGCGTCGAGATGTCGGAAACTCTCGCATCGCTCATCGGCGCGAGCCTGAAATGGGCGGCGGAGGGGCGCGATCTCTCGGTGGTGCCGTTGGACAACGAAATCGGCACGCAGGAGGCGGCCGATCTGCTGGGCGTCTCGCGACCGCATCTCGTAAAGCTGTTGGAAGAAGGCGCGTTGCCGCACCGCAAAGTGGGCGTGCAGCGCCGCCTCCTCGCCGGTGATGTGATCGCTTACAAGGAACGTGAGCGCCAGGCTCGCAAAAAGATCCTCGCGGAATTGGCTGCCGAGGATGAACGCCTCCAACTCAATGAATGAAGGACCGGCCTCCCGTCGTGGTGCTCGATGCCTGCGTCCTGTTTCCGGCGGGATTGCGCAGCCTCTTGATGTGGCTGGCGGTCAACGAGGTGATCCGGGCAAAGTGGTCCGATCAGATTCACGAGGAATGGATTCGCAACGTGTTGGCAAAGCGGTCCGATGTGACGCGGTCACAGTTGGAGCGGGTCCGGATGTTGATGGATCAGACTGCCGGAGATTGTCTGGTGACCGGATACGAGCGGCACGCGGCCGGTCTCGACCTGCCCGATCCGGACGATGGGCATGTTCTGGCGGCGGCGATCGAGTGCGGCGCGGAAGCGATCGTGACGTGGAATCTGGCCGACTTTCCCGTGGCGCATCTGGATCGTTTTGGGATCAAGGCGATTTCCCCGGACGAACTCCTCTGCCGCCTCATCGACTCTTCCGAAGCGGAGGTGCTCGTCTCGATGCACGAACACCGTCGGACGATGAAGAATCCTCCGATGGACGAAGCGGGCTATCGTCAATTTTTGAAACGGCAAGGCTTGATCGAGTCCGTTGCCCGTTTGGAGTCCTCACCTGAAACTTCCTGATACCGACGCGATGTCCATCGATTGCGGCCAGCGATTCTACACCCTACGATGCCTCTTTCCCCGGGGCGTTCGATTGCTTTGTTCCGTGTTCGGCTTGTTTGGGCTGACGAAGGCGACGACCCGCGGGGCGGATTCCTATTTTCATTCCAACGTCCTTCCCATCCTCGAGCAGCGCTGTTTCGAATGCCATTCGCACGGGGCGAAGATCAAGGGGGGGCTCGCGCTCGACTCGCGGACGGGTTGGGAGACGGGCGGCGACCACGGGCCGGCGGTGAAGCCCGGTGCGGTCGAGGAAAGTCTGCTCATCCGCGCGGTCCGCTACCGGGACGCCGATCTGGAGATGCCGCCGAAGGGCAAGCTCTCCGACGAGGAGATCGCCACCCTGGAGGAGTGGGTGCGACGCGGGGCCGAAGATCCTCGCCAGGGCGCGGCGGTGACGAAAGCCGCGATCGATCTTGAGGCGGGCCGGAAATTCTGGGCCTTTCAACCGGTCGCGGATCCAGATCCTCCCGTCGTGGAGGATACGGCCTGGCCGCTCGATCCGATGGATCGCTTTGTCCTCGCGAAGCTCGAGGCTGCCGGGATCCGGCCCGTGGGTGACGCCGAACCGCACCTCTGGTTGCGTCGCGCCGCCTTCGATCTCACCGGATTGCCGCCCTCGGAGGACGCGATCGCCCGGTTCGAATCCGATCTCGCCGCGGGACGCGACGCCCACGCCCTCGCCGTGGACCGCCTTCTCGCGAGCCGCGCCTTCGGCGAACGCTGGGCGCGGCATTGGCTCGACCTGACCGGCTATGCCGACATGATGGGCACGTCGAACAACGTCTACGCCGAGCACGCGTGGCGCTACCGCGACTGGCTCGTCACGGCGTTTCAGGAGGATAAGCCCTTCGATGACTTCATCCGCGAGCAGATCGCCGGCGATCTGATGCCCGCCGATTCTCCGGAGGACCGTGCCGCGAAGATCACCGCGACCGGGTTCCTCATGGTCGGCGACATCGAGATCGTGAATCCTGACAAAGCGAGAATGGAGGCCGATCATGTCGACACGCAGGTCATCAAGATCGGCACCGCCTTCCTCGGCATGACCCTCGGCTGCGCGCGTTGTCACGACCACAAGTTCGACCCTGTCGGACTCGAGGATTACTACGGCATCGCCGGCGTCCTCAACAGTTCCCCCTCCTCGCACAAGATGCCCGACATGGGCGTCTGGAGCGCGCTCAACAGCACCGTCCTGCCCGAAACGCCCGAACAGATCGCCGCGCGGAAGCAGCACGAAGCGGAAATCGCACAGCGCATTGTTGCGTGGAAAGCCGAGCAACAAACGCTCACCGCCGAACAGGGGACGATCACCAAACAACTCACCGCGCTCGATCAAAGCCAGAAACCCTCGTCTGCCGTCACCGCCACCGACAATGCCGAGCGCGAGGTTTCCCAATCTGCTGGCCTTGCTGAATCTGCTGGAGATCCCCAAACGTCCTCCGCCTCCGTCGCCAGCAAAGAGTCCCTCACCAAACGCCGCGACGAACTCGATGCGGCGATCAAGAAGCTCTCCGGCGACATCCAGCACGCCGAGTTTTTCCGCGACACCACGCCCCGGGCCTTTGCCATGGCGGACGGTCCCAAGCCGGCCGACATGGCTATCCAGGTGCGCGGCAATCCCTACGCGACCGGAGCCGTCGTGCCGCGCGGGGCGATCCGTGTCGCGTCGTGGGAGCCGTTTCCCGCGATTCCCGCGGGACAAAGCGGCCGGCTCCAACTCGCCGACTGGCTCGCCGACCCCCGCAATCCGCTTACTGCCCGCGTCACCGTGAACCGGATCTGGCAGAAGCTCTTCGGCGTCGGTCTCGTGCCGAGCGTCGATTACTTCGGCGAACGCGGCGAACGGCCGACCCATCCGGAGTTGCTCGATCACCTCGCGACACGATTCGTGGAGGGAGGGTGGTCGCAAAAGGCGTTTCTCCGCTCGCTCGTGCTCAGTCGGACCTACCGACTATCCAGTGATAATCCCGATTCCGGAACCGCATCGCAGTCGGCCGATCCCGAAAACAAACTCTACTGGCGGATGAACCGCCAGCGCCTCGACGCCGAGGCCCTGCGTGATGCCATGCTCGCGGTCAGCGGAGAACTCGTGGATGGAAAGGGCGGGCCGGGCCTCGTGCTGGAGAATCCCGCGAACTGCGGTTCGTTGTCGTTGAAGGGTGTCAATCCGCCGAACTACAACCACCGGGTGCCGCGGGCCGGACAGGAGTTCCAGCGCACCCTCTACCTGCCTGTGATGCGAACCGGTCTCACCAACGAAGACAAGTTGCGTGCGACCTTCGACTTCATCGACCCCGCGATGATCGCCGGCCAGCGTCACGAAACCTTCGTGCCGACGCAGTCCCTCTATCTCCTCAATGCCGATCAGGTCCGCAAACGGGCCGCCGCGCTCGCGCGTCGCCTTGTCGAAGAAGCCGCCGATGATCGCGCCCGCATCGAATCGCTCTGGCGGCGCGTGCTCAATCGCCCTGTCACGTCCGCGGAAAAGGAAGAGGCCATCGCCTTCCTCGCCGGGCTTGATGCGGAGGGTGCTTCCGACAAGGATCCTGCTGCTGTCGAGAGACTGAAATGGACCGAACTCTGCCACGGTCTACTCGCATCGAACGAGTTTCTTTTCCGGAGATGATCGCCACGTTTTCCAGATCGTTTGACGGCGGAGGCATCCAAGCCATCAGCCGGTGGTTGAGCGGATCGGTGCGCGGCTTCTGCGGGTCGCACGCACAAGCCGATGCTGGAGGCATCCAAGCCATCAGCCGATGGTTGAGCGGATCGGCATGCGCCTTCCGCGGGTCCCACGCACAAGCCGATGCCGGAGGCATCCAAGCCATTAGCCGGTGGTTGAGCGAGGAACGAGCGACACCACCGGACCACCGGACCCAAACAGGCAGCATCCCGGAGGGATGCCAGCCGCCGCACTTCTCAGTCCAGATACCGGTCCTCGTATTCCACTCCCGCTGCATCGAGGAACTCCGCCAACTCTTCGCGAAAGGTTTTCACGCGATGGTGTTCGGCCTGGTTCGCGATGTAACTCCGAACCTGCGGCCGAGCCGTCGCGCTCACGGTGAAGGCACCGTATCCCTCCTGCCAGGCGAAGCCTCGTTCCCCGATTTCATCCCGCACCCAGATCGACGAGGCCTTCTTCAATTCCCGCATGAAATCCGCGAGACAATGGGTCGATTTCAATCCGACCAGAAGATGCACGTGGTCGGCCACACCGCCGTCGCCCTGGGCGAGGCCTCCGAGACCGTTCACCGTTCCACCGAGGTATTCGTGGAGGTTGCCCCGCCAGTCCGGATCAATGCAGGCGACGCGGTCCTTGGTGGAAAAGACCACGTGGTAATGCAGAGCGAGGAAGGTCGAGGGCATTCCGGGGGCTGGCTGGCATCCCTCCGGGATGCACGGATTTTCGACATGTTAACCGGTGGTGTCGCTTCGCTCAACCACCGGCTAATGGCTGCGATGCCTCCGGCATCGTGTGATGGGGCCGGACCGTGGACCGGTGGTGTCGCTTCGCTCAACCACCGGCTAATGGCTATGATGCCTCCGGCATCGTTTGGAGGTTTCGGATCGGGCGCCGGTGGTGTCTCATTTTACAACCGGTTTGATTGGAACATTTGATAGACATTGATCGCCTCCGACTTCTGACTTCTGACTTCTGCCCCACTGCCATGACCACCCTTTCCCGCCGTCATCTTCTGCAACGCGCTGCATGCGGATTCGGGGCCTTGGCTTTGCACGACCTCGTCCGGGCCGCGTCGAATCCGCTGGCGGCGCGCTTACCCGGGGCCGCACCGAAGGCGAAGCGCGTCATCTTTCTTTTCATGGCCGGCGGCCCGTCGCAGATGGATCTGTTCGATCCGAAGGACTTCATTGCCCGGCGCCATGGGCAGAAGATCGATTCGCCCCTGCGCAAGGAGGTCACCCAGGTCGGTACGGAACAATTCCTCGCCCTCCAGGAGATGGCTCCGGTGCGGCCGCGGGGAGCCAGCGGAATGATGATCTCCGATCTCATGCCGCACCTCGCCTCGGTCGCCGACGACCTGTGTCTGCTCCGCGGCATGAGCGCCGACAATCCGCAGCACGCCGGAGCGACGCTGCAATTCCACACCGGCACCTTCGCCGAGGTGCGACCGTCGATGGGTTCGTGGATCAGCTACGGGCTCGGCAGTGAGAACGCGAACCTGCCCAGCTTCGTCAGCATCCAGGGCGGTGGGGTGCGCGAGTACGGCTCCGCTTTCCTGCCCGCGATCCACCAGGGCACGCGCCTCTCCGTGCCCCTCGATGCGAAGACCCTGCCGATCGAGAATCTCGGGAACGTTTCGCCCAACGAAGCGATCCAGGGAAAACGCCTCGACTTCATCCAGCGGATGAACCGCCGTCTCCTCGATGAGGTCAACGGCGATCCCAACATGGAGGGCATGATTGGCAACCTCGAGCTCGCCGCCCGCATGCAGCTCGACACCCCGGGCGTGGTCGATCTCTCGAAGGAAAGCCAGGCCACCCTCGATCTCTACGGGGTTGGTGGCAAGGAGACCGACAAGAACGCCCGCGCCTGCCTCCTCGCGAGAAAGCTGAGTGAATCCGGGGTGCGATTCGTGCAGGTGACGATGGGCGGATGGGATCACCACGGCGATATTCGCGGGAATCTCCCGAAACTCTGCGCCCAGACCGACCAGCCTGTCGCGGCCCTGCTCAAGGACCTGAAGTCGCGCGGCCTGCTCGAAGACACGCTCGTGCTCTGGAGCGGCGAATTCGGCCGCACCCCGTGGAGCCAGGACCTCAGCGGCAAATCGCCCATCGACAAGCACGGTCGCGAGCACCAGCCCGAGAGTTTCTGCGCATGGATGGCCGGAGGTGGCGTGAAACCCGGCTTCACCCACGGCGAGACTGACGACATGGGTTACCGCGTCATCCGTGGCAAAGTCCACATCCACGACCTCCACGCGACGATGCTGCATCTCCTCGGTCTCGACCACGAACAACTCACCTGGCGCCACCTCGGACGCGACTTCCGGCTCACCGACGTCTACGGCGAAGTGGTGAAGGAGATCCTTGCCTGACAAATCCACCTCAGCGCCCCATCTCGATCATGAACCACCGCCTTTCCCGCCGCACCTTCCTCCGGGGCACCGGGGTCACCATGGCCCTGCCCTGGCTCGAATCTCACACCGTTTGGGGTGATGAGCCGAAGAAAAACCGGCCCGCCAGCGAGGCGCCCGTGCGGCTCTGCGTGACCTTTTCCGGCAACGGCTTCCACTCGAAGGAATGGTGGGCGAAAGGGGAAGGGAAGGCGATGGAACTCGGCCGCGTCCTCGAGCCGCTCGCCGCGTATCGCGAGAAGATGCTCTTTGTCCGCGGACTCTATCACGAGGAAGCGCGCAAGGGCAACATCCACAGCTCGCAGACGGGGAACATGCTCTCCGGCGCGCCCATCGCGAGCGGTGGCGAGATCCGCTCGGGCACCAGCTTCGACCAGGCTCTTGCCCAGACCTATGGTCGCTCCACCAAGGTGCCCAGCCTCGTCCTCGCCTGCGAGAAGTCGAACCCCTCGGTGCACAAGAATTACTCCATGCTCTACAGCTCGCACATCTCGTGGAGCTCGCCGACGACGCCGACGCCGCTGGAGCTCTATCCGGCCCTCGCCTTCGACCGACTCTTCAAGGACGAGTCCTCCCCCGCCGACCGCAGCGTGCTCGACGCGGTGATGTCCGACGCCGCCGATCTGCGCCGCGGGCTCAGCACCGATGACCAGCGCAAGCTCGACGAATATCTCGACTCGGTCCGCGAGGTGGAAAAACGGATCGAGAATGCCGGGAAACGCGGCGAACTGCAGGGCTGGCGTCCCACCCTCGACAAACCCAACATTGATCGTCCCGCTGACGGGATTCCCCAGGACATCGGCGAGCACATGCGCCTGATGATCGACCTAATGGTACTCGGATTCCAGACCGACACGACGCGGATCACGACGCTGAAATTGAACAACGATCACAGCGCGCTGCGTTTCCCGAACCTGCCCAGCGTGCAACAGCCCGGTCACGGGATCGACTACATGATCCACCATCTCCTCTCCCACAGCGACGGAGAGGACTGGCTCCAGGTGAACCGCTTCTTCATGGAGCAGGTCGCCTACCTCGCCAGCAAACTCGATGCGGTCCGTGAGGGCGAGCGCACCCTGCTCGACAACACCATGCTGCTCCATTGCTCCAGCATGATGGCGGGGGCGAAACACGACAACGAACAACTCCCCGTCATCGTCCTCGGCGGGGCCGGTGGACGACTCCAGGGTGGACGCGTTCTCGATTACAGCGGCAAACCGGATCGCCAGCTCTGCCGCCTCTTCCTCTCGCTGATGGACAAGATGGACCAGCATCCCGCGACCTTCGGCGATGCGAAGGCGATGCTGGATGAGGTATGAGCGCTGGCGGGCGGGTCTTGCACGGGCGGCCTACCCACTAAAAGCGTGACAATCCCCCGTCGGCGCGGTAAAACGCCGGGAAACCCCTGCTTCGTTCCCATGCGCTCTCTTTGTCTTGGCCTCTTCCTGTCTCTCCTCGTCGTGATCCCCGCGCGGGCCGCGGAAGACAAGCCCCCGCGGCCGAATCTCCTTTTCATCTACACCGACGATCACTCGTATCGCACCCTTTCCTGCTACGAGCATGCCGATCCCTTCGCGAAAACGCCGAATCTCGACCGGCTCGCGGCGCGGGGCGTGCGTTTCACCCACTCCTACATCGGCACCTGGTGCATGCCTTCGCGCGTCACCATGCTCACCGGGCTCCATCAATATGGGGCGAAGACGATGCGCATGGAGGGCGAATATCCCGGCAGCGAATACGATCCGGCGCAATGTCCTTTCTGGCCAGCCGAGCTGAGAAGACACGGCTATCACACCGCCCAGATCGGCAAGTGGCACTCCGGCACCGATGCCGGCTTCGGGCGCGACTGGGATCACCAGATCGTGTGGAATCGTCCGCGTCACCCTGACAATTCACCCAACTACTACCACGACCAACTCCTCTCCATCGACGGCGGCGAGCCGCAGATCGTCAAAGGCTACTCCACCGACAACTACACCCGCTGGGCGATCGACTACATCGAGGGAAAAAACCGCGACGCAGAAAAGCCGTGGTTCCTCTGGCTTTGCTACGGTGGCGTCCATGCCCCCTACACGCCGGCCGACCGCCATCGGGAGGAATATCCGGGCGCAAAAGTCGCCACGCCCGCCGATATCTATCCACCGCGCCCCGGCAAGCCGGCGTGGATGCAGGACATCACCGCCTGGGCCGAGGGGGCTGATGGCGAGCCCGTCCTCGCAGGCAAAGCTCTCGGTAAAGAGGTCGGCGACAACCCCTCGCGCGATCAGGGCCGCACCTTGTCTTCCTGGGTCAGGCAATACCATCAGGCGGTGCGTTCGCTCGACGAAGGCATCGGCCAAGTCCTCGCCGCCCTCGAGGCGAGCGGGCAACTCGAGAACACCCTCGTCGTCTTCACCTCCGATCAGGGATACGCCTGGGGGCAGCACGGCTTCCGCGCCAAACTTGCCCCTTACGACGCCAACATCCGCTCGCCGTTGATCGTCTCCATGCCCGGCACCCTGCCCGAGGGCAAAGTCTGTCCGACGCCGGTCGGAGGGGCCGACATTGCCCCGACCTTGCTTTCCTTTGCCGGACTCGATCAGCCCTGGGACATGCACGGGCACGACCTCACGCCCTTGCTGAAAGATCCCGCGATGGCGTGGCCGCATCCCGTGCTCATGCCCTTTACCGCCGACCAATTCGGTGCCGATTGCGACGTCGTGCCCGCGCCGCCGAAGAACCGTCACAAGAGCGGGGTGCCGTGGTACCTCATGCTCGTCGAAGGCCGGCACAAATACATCCGCACCCTCGATGCCGGGGAGCCCGAGGAACTCTACGATCTTCTCGCCGATCCCGACGAACTCACCAATCTCGCCGGACAGGCGGAGCACCGCGAGCGGCTCCTGAAAATGCGCGAGGCGACCCTCGGCGAGCTGAAGCGGACCGGGGCGAAGATGGTGGACTCGCTGCCGGCGGTGGGGGAGTGATTCCGACCCTCAAATAGATTCATGCCCTACCCGATCAAACAGGGTGTCATCTCCGATCAGACCCTGTTGCATCGGAGACCCAACCCTGTTCGTGCGCAACGGCCGCCGGATCAGGCGGCCGGCTTGCGGAAAATGTAGAGGCTGTCGGGAGTGATGGAGATCATCTCCCAGCCTTCCTTGGCCAGTTCGGTGATGGTGGTCTGGAGCAGGGCGTTTTTCACCACGCGGGCCTGGGGGAGCTGCATTTTGCCCTCTTCGTCTTCCTTGATGCCGAGTTCGGCGGCGACGGCTTTGAATCCGATCGTATCCATCTCCTGCGGGGTGATGACGCGATATTCCCACGGGGCGCCGGAGGCGGCGGCCTGCGACGATCCGCCGCCGAGGATGCCGAAGCCGGAGAGGAGATTGACGATGCCGACCACAAGGACGAGGACGAGCAGAATGATGGGGAGCGGTTTCATGTGTTGAGACGACTTGGGGAGGTTTTCCATGATGGTGGGCGATCGGGATCGACTTTGGGGCGGGATATTACCGAGATCGTGGGTCTGAGTAAAGCGCCTTTGCCACCGATGTCGTCCTTCGGGCCGGTTTCAGAGGAATTTGTCGCCCCAGCCGTTGTCGTGACACCGAGAGGTCAGCGGTCGACGAAATCGGCATCGACGGTGGTCCGCTGGCTGTCACGGCCTTTGGCGGGCTGTTTGTCGAAATGCCGGGCTTTGCCGAACAGGCGCCCGAAATCGATGCCAAAGTAGGCCAGGGCGCTGATGAGGAAGGCGGCGGCGGCGGTCTCGTCGAGATTGCCGAAGACGGGGAAGTTGTCGGGAATCAGCTCGAAAACGCCTGCCGTGGGATTGAAAAGGTAGAGTGCGGACACGAGTCCGACGAGGCCGACGAGGATCGAGTGGACGATGTTCCGCTTTTCTTCAGGCGGGTTGGGGGAGGAGGGGTTGGTGGGAGAGTCCATAGGGGTGAGAATCGGTCGATTTGAGGGAGTCCGCCAGTGCAAAGGGGGGCGTATTTTATAATGACCACCGGGCTTCGGGCGAGGTCTGGCGGACTTTGTGAAACTTTTCACAAAGTCCCCTTGACCCTGTGAAATCGGCATTCGATAATCGCGGCTCAGGGGGGTCGGAGCGCGGCTCTCCGCATTTTTTTCCCCGCATTCATGGCGACATCGACCCAGGAAATCGAAGCGCTGGACCCGGCGGCCAAAGTCGCCCGGGCGGCGCGAGGTGTCGCGGGCGACTACCGGCAGTCCACCGAGGATCTGATCGGCGAGAAGCTGGTGCTGAACATGGGCCCGTCCCACCCGGCCACGCACGGGGTGCTGCGGCTGATTTTGGAGCTGGATGGCGAGGTCATCACGCGGGCCGAGCCGGATGTCGGCTTTTTGCACCGCGGGGACGAGAAGATCGCGGAGAACATGCAATACAACCAGTTCGTCCCCTACACGGACCGGCTGGACTATCTCGCTCCTTTGGCGAACAACGTGGCCTACGCCCTGGCGGTGGAAAAGTTGATGGGCTGGGAGCTGCCGGAGCGCGGCAAGGCAATCCGGGTGATCTGCTGCGAACTGGCGCGCATCTCGGCGCACCTGCTGGGGCTCGGTGCCTACGCGATGGACGTGGGGGCGATGACGGTTTTCCTCTACACGTTCCAGCATCGCGAGATCATCTACAACCTGAGCGAGCAACTGACCGGCGCCCGCTTCACCACGAGCTACACGCGCATCGGTGGCCAGATCCGGGATTTGCCGGAGGGTTTCACCCAGGCGGTGGCGAAGTTCTGCGACGATTTCCTCGTCTGTCTGGATGAGGTGGACACGCTGCTGACGCGCAACAAGATCTTCCTCGGCCGGACGAAGGATGTGGGCGTGATCTCGAAGGAGGATGCGATCGCCTGGGGTCTCAGCGGGCCGAATCTGCGTGGCTCGGGTGTGGAGCACGATCTGCGCAAGGCGCATCCGTATCTGGACTACGACCGCTACGAGTTCGACATCCCGATCGGGGAGTATGGCGACAGTTTTGACCGCTATCTGGTGCGGATGGAAGAAATGCGCCAGAGTGTCCGCATCCTGCGTCAGGTGCTGAAGAATCTGCCCGATGGCCCGATCAACGTGGTGGATGCGAAGCAGCGTCTCCCGCAAAAGGAAAAGGTGCTGATGAAGATGGAGGAATTGATCCACCATTTCATCCTCGTCACGGAGGGGCTCGACGCGCCGGAGGGCGAGGTCTACTTCGGGGCGGAAAATCCGAAGGGCGAACTGGGCTTTTACATTTGCTCGAAGGGCGGCGGGGTGCCGTATCGACTGAAGATTCGTGCGCCCTCCTTCGTGAACCTGAGCATCCTGCCGCATATCCTGCCCGGCCACATGATGAGCGACGTTGTGGCGATCCTCGGGAGTCTGGACTTCGTGATGGGTGAATGCGACCGTTGAGTCATGAGTGCGGTCGCCCTTTATGCAGATCCTTTTGATCGAGTTGCTTTAGCGATGGAAGCTGTCAAACAGCGTCTGAGGCGCGCCGCCGAGGCTCTCGGTTCGGCGGGCGTCAGTTATGCGGTCATCGGTGGCAATGCCGTGGCGGCTTGGGTGGGGAGTGTCGACAGTTCCGTGGTGAGAAACACGGTCGATGTGGACATTTTGCTGCGGCGGGAAGATTTGGACAGCGCCAAGGCGGCAATGGCGGCTGCAGGTTTCATTCATCGCCGGGTGGCGATTTTGAACGGGCGGGGTCACATTGAGATGTTTCTGGACGGTCCTGGCGCAAAGGCGCGTGAGGCAGTGCACGTGATCGTCGCCAACGAGAAAGTGGCTGAAAACGATCCGGTATCGGCCCCGGATGTGAACGAAGCCGAGCAGGTGGCCGGTTATAGGCTGGTGACCCTTGAGGCGCTCATTCGCATGAAGCTGGTAGCCTTCCGGGACAAGGATCGGATGCATCTGCGCGATCTCCTCTCGGTTGGGCTTTTCGACCAAAGCTGGATTCATCGGTATCCGCCAGAATTGGCGGCCAAGTTGCAAACGATTCTGGATGATCCTGAAGGCTAATTTCTCTGTTATGGCACTGGAAATTCCAAGCACCCTCGAACAAGAGATCGACGAGCGCATCACCCACTACCCGGTGAGCAAGCGTTCGGCCGTGTTGCCGGTGCTGCACGCGTTGCAACACCACTTTGGTTACATCTCGGAAGAAGCGGTCGAGTGGACGGCGAAGAAGCTCGATCTCCTGCCGATCAAGGTGCTGGAGGTGGTGACCTTTTACCCGGGTTTTCGCCAGTATGCCCCTGGCAAATACCACATCCGCGTCTGTCGCACACTGAGCTGCGCGATGGCGGGCAGCTTTGACCTGATGGATTCGCTCTGTCAGGCGGCGAAGATCGATCGGTCGGGTGTGAATCACCACCATCCCATCGCGGTCAGCGAGGATGGCAAGTATTCGATCGAATTTGCCGAGTGTCTCGCCAGTTGCGGCACCGGACCGGTCTGCATGGTGAATGACGACTTTCACGAAAAGGTCGAGGATGCCGCTGCGCTCCTCGGGCAGTACCGCGACTGAAATTTCCTCCTTTCCTGTCAATCGATGGCCGACATCAACTACCTCCCAGGCAAAGAGCCGCACGCGCGCGAACACCGGATGATTTTCCGGAACGTGGATCGGGCCGGTTGGGACACGTCCATCGCGACCTACCTCAAGGAAGGCGGTTACGAGCAGCTCAAGGCCGCCCTCAAAATGGAGCCGAAGGCGGTGACCGAGGAGGTGAAAAAAGCCGGCGTGCGCGGTCGCGGCGGTGCGGGCTTCCCGGCTGGCCTGAAGTGGACTTTCATCCCGCCGAACAACACCAAGCCGGTCTATCTGATCTGCAACGCGGACGAATCGGAACCGGGCACGTTCAAGGATCGCTACATCATTCATCAGGACCCGCATCAGCTCATCGAGGGCATGGCGATCGCCTGTTTCGCTGTCGGGGCCAAGTTGGCCTACATCTACATCCGCGAGGAATTCCCCGAGGGAGCCAAGATTCTCGAAAAGGCCATTGCCGAGGCGCGTGAGAAGGGCTTTTTGGGCAAAAATATCCAGGGAACCGGTTTCGATCTGGAGATTTACGTCCACCGCGGCGCCGGTGCTTACATTTGTGGTGAGGAAACCGGGCTCATCGAGTCGCTGGAGGGCAAGCGGCCCTATCCGCGCATCAAGCCCCCCTATTTCCCCGCTGCGATGGGACTCTACCTGTGTCCGACCATCGTGAACAACGTGGAGACGTTGTGTCACGTGAAGCACATCATCCAGATGGGTGGCGATGAATACGCGAAGCTCGGCACGCCGAACAACACCGGCACGCGCATTCTCTGCGTGAGCGGCGACGTGCAGAAGCCGGGCTATTTCGAGGTGCAGGTCGGCAAGGTCACCATGGGAGAGCTGATCCACGACATGTGTGGCGGTCTCAAGCCCGGTCGCAAGCTGAAGGCGGTGATCCCCGGCGGCTCTTCAGCCAAGGTGCTGCGCGGAGGCGAGGTATTCAAAATCAAGCGCGGCGATGCCATGGTGGACGTGTCGCTGGAAGATATTCCGATGGATTTCGACACGCTGGCGGCATGCGGCTCCATGGCGGGATCCGGCGGGGTGATCGTGATCGATGACAGCCGTTCCATCAGTTGGGTGCTCAACAATTTGAATGCCTTTTACGCCCACGAATCCTGCGGGCAATGCACGCCCTGCCGCGAAGGGTCGCTGTGGATGAAAAAAATCACCGATCGACTGGTCGCTGGCCAGGGAGCGCCCGGCGACATCGACACCCTCGACTCCGTGGCGCGGCAGATAGACGGCCGGACCATTTGCGCCTTTGGCGAGGCCTGTTCCTGGCCCACCGAGGCATTCGTCGCGAAGTTCAGAGATGAGCTGGTGGCGGATACCAACCCCGGCACGGCAGATGCGATCGTCAATCGGGAAACCCTGCTGGCAGCGGCCAATCTGGCGCAATGATTTTGGACAGGATTAACAGGATTTACGGACAGGATTGACAGGATTTTTTTTACCGATGGATGATAAACTGACAGAAACGGTGATCGGGGCTGCGATGACAGTGCATCGCGAGCTTGGTCCCGGTTTTTTGGAGTCGGTTTATGGCAATGCCTTGGCGATCGAGTTGGAAGGTGCCGAAATTTCATTTAAGCGCGAAGTGAAGCTCGACGTGTCCTATCGCGGAAAGGTTGTCGGAGAATTCCGGGCCGATTTTCTCGTGGAAAGCGACCTGATTGTCGAAATCAAGGCCATCGAAACTCTGCTCAAGACCCATGAGGTCCAAACAGTCAATTATTTGGCTGCCACAGGATTCGACATCGCTCTGCTGATCAATTTCGGCGCCCCCAGTCTCCAGTTCAAACGCAAGCACCGCATCTATACGCCATCCTCCTTCGCAAATGAGTCATCCGCTCATGATTTCAAATAAGACGAATCCTGCCAATCCTGCCCTGAAATCCCGCCAATCCTGCCCTGAAATCCTGTTAATCCTGCCCTGAAATCCTGTTAATCCTGTCCCGAAATCCTGTTAATCCTGTCTAACCCATAATGTCCGAAGAACTAGTCAGCGTGCAGATCGACGGGGAATGGCATCAATTCCCCAAGGGCACCCGCATGATCGAGGCCTGCCGTCAGGCGGGCAGGGAGGTGCCGCATTACTGCTACCATCCGAAGCTGAGTTCGCCGGGCAACTGCCGCATGTGCCTTGTCGAGATGGGCATGCCGCCCCGCCCCAAGCCGGGCGAGGAATTGCCGCTGGATGAGGCCGGTCATCCGCCCATCCAATGGATGCCTCGTCCCGTCATCGCCTGCGCGAACACCGTGGCACCCAACATGGGCATCCGGACTGACAGCCCGCTGACCAACGCCTGCCGTCAGGGTGTCATGGAGCTGTTGCTCATCAATCATCCGCTCGACTGCCCGATCTGCGACCAGGCAGGCGAGTGTTCGCTGCAGGAGTTCAGCGTCGAGCATGGCCGGGGAGAGTCCCGGTTCCGTGAACAAAAAGTAAAGAAGCCGAAGAATGTCGATATCGGCCCGCGTGTCCGGCTCGATGACGAACGCTGCATCATGTGCAGCCGGTGCATCCGGTTCACCGACGAAATCGCCGA
Source organism: Verrucomicrobiales bacterium (assembly GCA_016795505.1). Classification (GTDB taxonomy): domain Bacteria; phylum Verrucomicrobiota; class Verrucomicrobiia; order Verrucomicrobiales; family DEV007; genus JAEUHH01. The sequence continues at coordinate 68,491 of JAEUHH010000010.1, forward strand.
CGATCCCGTGCTGGGCTTCACCGATCGCGGCAGTCATACGGTCCTGACCGTGCATCCCGGTCAGCAACTGGCGAACAATTATTCCCTCAACACCGTGGACATCTGTCCGGTCGGGGCTTTGACCTCGAACGACTTCCGATTCCAGATGCGGGTTTGGTTCCTCAAGGAAACCAACACCATTGATACGAATTGCGCCACCGGGGCCAATATCGTGGTCTATAGCCGTGAAAATGTGATCTACCGCATCACCCCGCGGCAGAACAACGAGGTGAATTCCGACTGGATGCCGGATTCGCACCGCCTGAATTTTCACTGGATCAACAGTGAATTGCGCCTGACCGCCCCTCTGGTGCGGGAAAATGGCGTCTTCCGGGAGTGTTCGTGGGCCGAGTCCCTTCAGGTGGCGGCCGATCGTCTGCGCAGCTATGCGGGTGGCGATATTGCGATCATCGTATCCGCCCGTCTGACGAACGAGGAACTGCTGATGGCCAAGCGCCTTGCCGCGCTCCTCGGTACGGACCTGATCGCCGCCGTGCCGCGGACCGGCGAGGCCGACAACTATCTGGTGTCCGCCGACCGCAACCCGAACATGAACGGGGTGAAACTCATCCTCGGTCTCGACGATCCAGTTGCCAAACTGGGCGAGATCCGCAGCGGTCTGGCCGGAGGCACGGTGCGGGCGCTCATCGTGCTGCAGGAAAACGTCATCGACGACGCCGGCTTCACCGCTGAAGAGTTGGGCCGGGCCGATTTTGTCCTGAGCACCTATCCGCTCGCCAATCCGACGGCCGATGCCTCCGATGTCGTCCTCCCCGGCGCCTGCTGGGCCGAGAAGTCCGGCACCATGATCAATGTCACCGGCCGCCTCCAGCGATTGAAGCGGGCGATCGATGGTCCGGGACTGACTCTCGAACCCTGGGAACTCCTCCGGGATCTCATCCAGGCCCTCGGTGGTGGCAACGGGATCTACTCGGCGGATGAACTTTTCAAACAACTGACCCACGACTATCCCGAGTTTGCCGGCCTGACGCTCAGTCAGGTGGGTGACCTCGGAGTCCCGCTCATCGAGACCGGCCAGACCATTCCGCTGATCGAGCGGGAGAGGGAACGCAAGGCCCGGGGAATCATAGTGGGCTGACCAATTGAACGACTTTCCAGATGGACTGGGCATTTCTCGCAATTTCCACCGTTAAGATCATCGGCTTGGTGTTCCTCACCATCCTGCCGATGGTGGCCTATTCCGTGTGGGCGGAGCGGCGCGTCTCGGCCGCCATCCAGGACCGCGTCGGGCCGAATCGGGTGGGATGGGCCGGTCTGCTCCAGCCGATGGCCGACGGTCTCAAGTTCATTCTCAAAGAAGACCTCACGCCCGGGCACGTCCGCAAGACCTATTACTGGATGGCGCCGGCGCTGACCATGATTCCCTCCCTGCTCACCTGCGCCGTCCTGCCCTTCGGCAGCCGCCTGTTCGGGGAAAAAATGGTCATCGCCGATCTCGACGTCGGGCCGCTGTTCGTCTTCGCCATCGCCTCTCTCAGCGTCTATGGGATCGTCCTCGCCGGTTGGGCTTCGAATTCGAAGTACCCCTTCCTCGGCGGGGTGCGATCCACGTCGCAGATGATCTCCTACGAGATCTCCCTCGGCCTTTCCATCGTGCCGTTGCTCATGATTTTCGGCACCCTGAACCTGGGAGAGATCGTGCAGTATCAGGCCCAGAATGGCTGGACGCTGCTGCCGCTGTGGGGCGAGGGTCTGAGCCTGAAGGGGATGCTCCTCGCCATCCCGATGTTCATTTCCTTCGTGATTTTCACCACGTCGATCTTCGCGGAGACCAACCGCCTGCCCTTTGACCTGCCCGAGTGCGAAACCGAACTCGTTGCCGGCTACCACACCGAATACAGTTCGATGAAATTCGCGCTGTTCTTCCTCGGCGAGTATGCTGCCATGATCATCGGCTCAGGTCTCGCGGTGACGCTTTTCCTCGGAGGCTGGAGCCTGCCGTTTGGCTGGCTGGCGCCCGAGAGCACTACCGCCGAGGTGCCCTTCTGGCATGGCCTTGTCCACATCGGGGTGTTCTTCGCCAAAGTCATCGCCTTCATCCTGTTCTTCATCTGGATCCGCTGGTCGCTCCCGCGGTTCCGCTACGACCAGCTCATGCGCCTCGGCTGGGTGTTCTTTTTTGAGATCGCCGTCATCAACGTCCTGCTCACGGCGGGCATCATGATGCTCCCGCTGGGCAAGTAAACCATCCCGGCAACCAACCCGTCCTACCGATTCCCCATGGCCATCGTCGTCAAACGCCCAAAGCTGAAATGGTGGGAGCAGCTCTATCTGCCCGCCATCTTCAAGGGCCTCGGCATCACGCTGCGGCACTTTTTCCGCACCCTGTCGGGTGAGGGAAAGGTGACCATGCAATACCCCGAGGAAAAGTGGAACGACCAACTGCCCGAGTATTACCGCGGCGCCCCCGCGCTGGTCACCGACGAACAGGATCGTGAGCGCTGCGTCGCCTGCCAGTTGTGCGAGTTCATCTGTCCCCCGCGGGCCATCACCATCCACCCGGAGGAGATCCCCGGAGACGACAAGTGGGCCAAGGTCGAAAAGCGACCCAAGACCTTCGAGATCGACATGATCCGCTGCATTTACTGCGGCCTGTGCGAGGAAGTCTGCCCGGAGCAGGCCATCTTCCTGCGCAAGGACTACGCCATCACCGGCACCAGCCGGGCCGAGATGGTGCATGACAAGAATCGGCTCTACGAGATCGGCGGCAAGCGGGTGGGCCTGGTGAACAAGTGGAACGAACTGAAGTAACCCTGTTGCATCGCCGATCCAACCCTGTCTGATCGAAATCTTTCCCAGCTCAATGACTTTCCTCTTCTACATCTTCGCGGCCCTCGCCATCGTGGGCGGGATCGGGGTGGTGCTGAACCGCAACCCGGTCTCCTCCGCCTTTGCGATGATCGTGTCGTTCCTCGGGCTGGCGGCGCTTTACATCCAGCTCGACGCCTACCTCGTCGGCACGCTCCAGATTCTGGTCTATGCCGGTGCCATCATGGTGTTGTTTCTGTTCATCATCATGCTGCTCGACATCAAGAGCGAGGAAGGGCGCCAGTTCGGCGTGTTTTCCACCGCGGGGGCCGTGGTCGTTGCCGGCGGCATGCTGCTCATCGTCGCCAAGGTGCTGAAGAACTTCGAGGCCGGTGAAAAGGCCCTGACGCCGCTGAAAGGCGCCGCGGCGGAGACCACCGATGTCAGCGCCATCGGCGAACTGCTTTTCACTACTTACTGGTTCCCGGTGCAGGTCATCGGGATGCTCCTGCTGGTCGCCACCGTCGGTGTGGTCGTCCTCAGCAAGCGCGAACTTCGCTGATACCATTTCCCTCCCCTCACTTTCGTGGATACCGGACTCACCCTGAACCATTTCCTCGCCGTCAGCGGGATTCTCTTTGCGATCGGTCTCGCCGGCGTGCTGATCCGGCGCAACATCATCGTCATCTTCATGTGTCTGGAGCTGATGCTCAGCGCCGCGAACCTGACTCTGGTCGCGTTTTCCCGCTTCAACACCGGCGCGAATGGAGCGCCCGACTACCACGGACAGGTGCTGCTCTTTTTCATCATCACCGTCGCCGCCGCCGAGGTCGCCGTGGGCCTCGCGATCATCGTGGCGCTGTTCCGGGCTCGTGAGACCACCGATGTGACCCAGATCGCCTCGATGAAGAACTGACGGCACGCCGACCTTTCCCTATTTCCCAGCATCCATGGACGTCAATACCATCGCCTGGCTCATCCTCCTGCTCCCGCTGGCTTCGGCGGCGGTGATTCTGTTGGGCACGAAAAAATCCGCCGGCATCAGCGCGTTGATCTCGACCGGCTCGGTCATCGCCACGCTGGTGCTGAGCTTTCTGCTGCTCGCGCAGCCCGATACCGCTGCCGCCAAGCCGCTCCAGTGGCTCTCGCTCGGCGACTTTGAGGTCACCATCGGCCTGAAGCTCGATTCGCTGGCCCAGGGCATGATGATCATCGTCACCGGCATCGGCACGCTGGTGCATGTCTTCTCGCTCGGCTACATGCACGACGATGCGGGCAAGGCGCGGTTCTTTGCCGGGCTGTCGCAGTTCATGTTCTCCATGACCGGCATCGTGCTGGCGGACAACTTCGCAATGATGTTCATCTTCTGGGAGCTGGTCGGCGTCAGCTCCTACATCCTCATCGGCCACTGGTACGACAAGGACTCCGCCGCCGATGCCGCCAAGAAGGCCTTTCTCGTCAACCGGATCGGCGACTTCGGCTTCATGATCGGCATCCTGCTGGTGTGGGTGCTGACCGGTTCGATCTATTTTGACGAAATCGCCAAAGCCATCGGCGGCGTCCAGAATGCGAACCTGCTCAATGCCGCCGTGCTGCTCGTCTTCTGCGGCGCGGTGGGAAAATCGGCCCAGTTGCCTCTCCATGTCTGGCTGCCCGACGCGATGGAGGGCCCCACGCCCGTCTCCGCGCTGATCCATGCCGCCACCATGGTCGCAGCCGGCGTTTACATGCTCGCCCGCGTGTCCTTCCTCGTCGGCGCGGCGGAGATGGCTGCCGATACCATCGCCATCATCGGCGGCGCGACCGCTCTGCTCGCCGCGCTGATGGCGACGCAGCAGAATGACATCAAGCGCGTGCTCGCCTACTCGACCCTTTCGCAGCTCGGCTACATGATCATGGCCCAGGGCCTGCACGACGGCAGCGACGCCGGGATGTTCCACCTCTACACCCATGCGTGGTTCAAGGCCCTGCTCTTCCTCGGGTCGGGTGCCGTGATCTTCGCCTGCCACCACGAGCAGGATATCTGGAAGATGGGCGGCCTGCGGCAAAAGATGCCGATCACCTTCTGGACCTTCCTCATCGGCACCGCCGCGCTCATCGCCGTGCCGGGCACGAGTGGCTTCTGGTCGAAGGAGGCCATCCTCGAAGCCGCCTGGCACGATCACAACTATCTGGTGTGGGGTCTCGGCATCGCCGTCGCCTTCCTGACGCCCTTCTACATGACCCGACTGTTCGTGGTCGCCTTCCTCGGCAAGCCGCGCACCAAGGACGCCGATCACGCGCACGAAGTCAGCCCCATCATGTGGGTGCCGCTCGCGATCCTCGCCGTGATGGCCGTGATCTCCGCCTACATCACCGGTCCGCTGGAGGCAAAGGGCCACGTGGCGTTCCACATGAGCCTCACCGCCATCCTGTCCCTTGCCGGACTCGTCGTCGGCGTGCTGGCGGGCTGGAAATTGTACGCTGGCTGCGACCGCGATCCGGTGAACATCAAGCTCTTCGCCAACAAATTCTACCTCGACGAGCTCTACCTCGGCATCGTGCGCCTGTTCCAGGACTTCGTCGGCATGACCTTCGACGCGGTGGACCGCTACCTGATCGAGCCGATCACCGTCCGCCTGCCGGCCCTCGCCGCCATGAGCTCGGGTTATGTGTTGCGGCTCCTCCAGGTCGGAAATTTGCAGGCCTACGGCTTCCTCTTCGGTCTCGGGGCCGTGGTTTTGATCTGGCTGATCGTTTTCTGACGCAATTCCAACTCACCCAACCTCGTGACGCTCGTCGAATTCATCGTTTTTGCGCCCCTGCTCGCCGTTCTGGCGATCCTCTTCGGCTCGCCCGCGCGGGCCACGGCCATCGTGGCGGCCGTGGCGAACCTCGCCGCCGCCGGACTCATGACCCTGCGCTTTCCGGTGGAGGTCGAATCGAAAGGCCAGGTCATCTTCGCCAGTTCCCGCAATCTGCTGGCCTCGCCTAATCTCAATCTCGCCTTCGGCCTCGACGGCATCAGCCTCGTCCTCGTCATCCTCACCGTGCTCGTCACGCTGGCCGCGGTGTGGGCCAGCCCGGCGGAGGGCAGGATTAAGGGCAATGTGAAGCTCTACTACAGCTCCTCGCTGCTGATCGCCTCCGGCGCGCTGGGCGCGTTCTGCGCGACGGACCTGTTTTTCTTCTACGCCTTCCACGAACTGGCCCTGATCCCGACCTTCCTCATGATCGGGATCTTCGGCAGCGGGGAAAACCGCAAGCGCACCGCGTGGACCATCACCATCTTCCTCGGTGTCGGCAGCCTGATCCTGCTCGCGGGTCTAATCGCGCTGCTGGTGGAGACCGGCGGCAAGTCCTTCGCCTTCGCCGACCTCTATGCCGTCGGTGACAAGATCCCCGCCGACGCCCAGAAGAATATCTATCTCATTCTGCTGATCGGCTTTGGCATCCTGGTGTCGCTCTTTCCCTTCCACAGTTGGGCGCCGCCGGCCTACGCGCAGGCGCCCACGCCCGTCGCGATGCTCCATGCCGGGGTGTTGAAAAAATTCGGCCTCTACGGGCTGATCCGGGTCGCCATGCCGCTGCTGCCCGAGGGCGCCGCCCACTGGCAGACGCTGCTGCTGGTGCTCCTGCTCGGCAACATCCTCATCCTCGGCCTCGTCACTATCGCCCAGCGCCGGCTCGACACCCTGCTCGGCTACTCCAGCGTCATGCACATGGGCTACGTGTTCCTCGGCATCGCCAGCGGCAACACCATCGGCCTGCACGGCGCGGTGCTGCTGATGTTCGCCCACGGCATTTCCATCGCCCTGCTTTTCGCCCTCGCCGGTGCGGTGCGGGAGCGGATGGGCACCCTCGACATGGACGAACTCGGTGGCGGCCTCGCGAAAAAAGCGCCCGCCCTGGGCCTCTTGTTTGGCTTTGCGGCCTTCGCGTCGATCGGCCTGCCCGGCTTCGCCAATTTCGCCGCCGAGGTGATGGTCTTCTTCGGCAGTTTCCAGCCCATTCTGGAGACGAAGAAGCTCGGCGCGCTCCAGTGGGCCGGCATCCTGTCGCTTTGGGGCGTGGTGATCTCCGCCGTTTACATGCTGCGCGCCTATCGCAAGATCTTCAAGGGCCCCCTGACCGACAAGGATGCCAAAGCCGGCATCGCCGACCTGACCCTGACCGAGCGCGCGCCGGCCCTGCTGCTCATCGTTGCGCTGATGGCGGTCGGTTTCGTGCCCGGCCTGCTGCTGAAATACCTGACCCCGACCCTCGAGGCCATCGCGATGAGCCTGAAAGGCTGATTTCTGATCCGACCCTGTTGCCTCTCCGATCCAACCCTGTTTCATCGACTTTCCCATGCCGGCCTACGCTCTGGAAATCATCGTTTTCTCCCTCGGGCTCGTCCTGCTGCTGGTCGACGCCTTCGCGAAGCTGGAGGACAAGCGCTCGCTGGCCTGGCTCGGTATGCTGGGACTGGTGGTGGTCTTTGGCCTGCTCTTCAAGGTGGAGCCGCGTGCCGCCGACGATGCGAATGTCTTCTGGCGTTTCTATTCCGACAGCCGGATGTCGCTGTTTTTCAAAGGCATCGCCATCCTCTCGACCATTCTGGTGCTGGCCATGGCGATCGACTACCGCGGGCTGATCGAGAAATTCACCGCTCCGGCCGAGAAAAAGGCGCACCCCCAGGCTGGCTTGGGCGAATTCTTCGCGCTGCCCGTCTTTGCCTGCGCCGGCCTGATGTGCATGGCGTCGGCCACGAATCTGGTGAGCATCTTCGTCTCGCTGGAGGCGGTCACGATCACTTTCTACGTGATGGTGGCCTACATGCGGCGGAATGTTGGTTCGCTGGAGGCCGGGGTGAAATACCTCATCCTCGGGGCTCTCTCGACCGGATTCCTCGTTTACGGCTTCGCGTGGCTCTACGGCATCACCGGATCGATGGATCTCGCGGAGATCGGCGCGGCCCTGAAATCGGGCGATGTGAGCCCGACCGCGGCGCTGTTTGCCTTTTCGCTGATTTTGGTCGCCCTCGGCTTCAAGGTTGGCGCCGTGCCGTTCCAGATGTGGATCCCCGATGTCTATCAAGGGGCGCCCACGCCGATCACGGCGTTTCTGTCGGTGGGCTCGAAGGCGGCGGGTTTTATCGTGTTGCTGCGCCTTTCGGCCGTGTTCCTGGGCAGCGAGGCCGTGGCGGGTCAGGTCGCGATGGCCTTCGCCGTGGTGGCCGGGCTGACGCTGATCGTCGGCAATCTCACCGCCATCCCGCAGTCGAATTTCAAGCGCCTGCTCGCCTATTCCAGCATTGCCCACGCCGGCTTTCTGCTGACGGCGCTGGCGGCAGCGCCGCGGAAACTGGAGGCAGGGCAGCTCTCGTCGGCCACGGTGGTGGCCTTCTATCTGGGGGCCTACCTGCTGATGACGTTGCTGGCTTTCCTCGTCGTCGGGCTGGTGCGGGTGCACCGTGACAGCGAGGAGATCGAAGCCTATCGCGGGCTCGGCAAGTCGTCCCCGTTCCTCGCCCTGGCTCTGCTGATCGCCATGGCCTCGCTGGCCGGCGTGCCGTTGACGGCCGGATTTTTTGGGAAATTTTTTGTGTTCCAGTTGGCGATCCAGGGCGGCCACTGGTGGCTGGTGACCCTGGCTGCGATTGGCGCCGGAGCCGGCTTTTACTATTATCTGAAGGTCGTCGCCGCGATGTATTGGGACGATCCGACCGGTGCCGCTGCGAAGGCTGCCGCGATTCCCGTCAGCGCTCTGACCCGCGCCGCCGTGGTCACCCTGATCGTGCTGATCGTCATCGCCGGCTTTGCGCCGCGGATGATCCTGGGGCTGATCGGGTGAGGTGAGGTGGGCGGGGCGCGGCCCGCGATTTTCTCACCGGCTCAGCACCACCTGGGCCGGGTTCGGCTCGATAAAGTGGCGCCAGCTTTCGTGATACGACTGGCTCACGGTGGGATTCGACGTGGCCAGCAGGGGTCTCCAGCGGGGCGGCTTGGGCTCGCGGATGGGGTGCATGTTGGCCTCGGACGGCAGTTTGTTCGCCTTGCGGGTATTGCAGCGGACGCAGGAGCAGACCACGTTTTCCCAAGTAGTCTTGCCGCCTTTGTGACGGGGGATCACGTGGTCGAGGTTCAGTTGGCGGATCTCGAAGCGCACCGCGCAGTATTGGCAGGTGAAGTTGTCCCGCTCAAAGACATTTTGCCGGCTGAATTTCACCTCCTGCCTGGGCAGTCGGTCGAAGCGTGGCACCACGATGATGGCGGGGATGCGGAAGCGGGTAGACACCGTGTGGACGATGTCGGGACCGTCGTGTTGATGGGAGATGCGGAGCCACGAATGGGCATCGTGGGTCTCGAACAACCGGTCCGGATCGGTGTGAACGGCCTGGGCATGGCCGAGGAACAGCAGGCTGAAGGCACGCCGCGCCGTGCAGAGATTGACCGGCTGCCAGAGCCGGTTCAACACGAGCACCTGTCTGTCCAACACGTCGGCCATGGCGGGTAAAACGAGGTCGGAATCGCGGGAAAGGTAGGAGTAATCAACGTGACATCAATGATTTTCTCCCGTGAAAAGATTTTCACTTTTTGTCGATTTTCGTGATTTCAAGCGAGACAAAAGGGGGCGTTTGTGGTAAAAATTGCCCTCGTTTTCCGGAAAGGGAAAGCCGGGCGGGAAGGGAGTTTTCCGTTTCGGGCGGTCCGGAATAGAAACAACGAAACCAACGAGATGCAGACAGTGACGGGACCTGGCAGCGGTCTCGGGAGGCTTATTGCCTTCGCCATTCTGGCGTCGGCGGTCTCCCTGAGTTCGATCATGGCACAAGCACAGGGCGGGGGACAATTCGATCCTTCGGATGTGTGGTTTCGTGCGTTCACGCTGCTTCAGGATGGCATCAAGGCTGAGGAGGCGGGCCGCGATCTCGACGCGCTCAGCAAATACAACGAATCCAAGCCGCTTTTCGACGGACTGGCGCGCGATTTTCCCGAATTTCATCCCCAGTTGGTCGAATACCGGCGCACCCAGTTGGTGCAGAAGATCACCGGCCTGAGAGACCGCATGCGCCGCGGCCCCAACAACCTGGCGGGGCAACCGGGCGCGGCGCCGACGCCCGCCCAGCCGGACCCGGGCATCGCCGGCGGTGGCGTCGTTGATGTCCAGCCGGTGTCGCCGGAGTTCGCCGCGGCTCCCGAACCGACGGATGGCTCGGTCCAGTTGCCGGAGTGGAATCAACCGGGCGTGCCGCCTTTTGGCCCGCAAAATCCCGTCGTCCCGCCGCCGACCGTGGTGCGTCCTCCCGTCGATGGCAGCCTGGCCCAGACGACTCCGACGCCGGCTCCCTCCATGGTGAACCCATCGGCCCCGACGACCATCACGCCGGGATCTCTGGAGACGGTGGAAAACCCCTTTACCCGCATCCAACGCGAGTTTGACCAGATGCGGGGCAATCTCGACCGGCTCCAGAAGCGGAATCAGGCGCTCGAATCGGAACTGAACCAGCGGAAAGGACAGCTGTTCGACGCGCAGAATGCTCTCGCGGAGTCGGAGAAGCGCACGGCCGATTTGCAGAAGCGCCTGCAACTGGCCGAGACCCAGGCAAAAAGCGACCCGAATGTCGAGGCCGAGGTGGGTCGCCTGAAGAAGATCCTTGAGGAGGCCTTGGGCGAGTTGGAGAAATCCAATCAGGAGAAACAGGAACTGCTCGCCCAACTGACCAGCACCCAGGGTGAGCTCTCCCGCATCCGGGCCGAGCGCGATGAGATCGAGAAGGAGCGCAATCACCTGCAGGCGATGATGGACGGCGGCGGCGAGTCGGCGGCCGTGGCCCAGTTGATGAACGAAAACCGCGAACTGCGCGACAAGCTCAAGAAAGTCGAGGAGTCCGCCAAGAATCTGGAGAAAGAGAGCCGCGACAAGACGGTGGAGATCGCTCTGTTGAAGGAGCAGGTCGAGCAGATCAAGGCCGATCGGCAGAAGCTGATCGACGACAACAAGCGCTACGAAGGCCACATCCTGGAGCTGCGCAATCGGCTCAAGGAATTGGGTCAGGAACTCAGCGAAGGCGATCTGGCCCAGGTGTCCGCCCTGTCCGCCCAGGATGCGCAGGAGAGCCTGCTGCTCCGACAGATCGTGCTGAAGCAACTGCGCCGGCAAACCCAGGTGATGCGCACCAAGGAACTGCTGCTCAAGGAACTCGACAAGCTGGGCGCCGAGGCCGACACCGTCTATGCCATGGTCGAGGACATGGCCAGTGGCCCGTCGGACCTGACCGAGGAGGAACGCGGCTTCTTCAAGACGCCCGAGATGATGGAGCTGGCCGAGGCCGCCGGCGTGGAGGAGGTCGAGGCGGTCATCATGGTCAAGCCGGGTGACTCCGCCGTCGCCGCCGCTGGTGGCGGGAATGTGGTGACCCAGGAGCTGGCCGACGAACTGATGCAGATCCAGAAATCGGCCCGGCTCGATTTCCAGGAAGGGCGCTACGAGGAGGCGGAGAAATCCTACCGGGAGTATCTCGAGTACCGTCCCAAGAGCGTCGTGTGCCTCTGCAATCTCGCCCTCGTCAAGATGGCGACCAAAAAGCACGAAGAAGCGCAGCAGTTCCTCGAAAAGGCGATCGCCATTCAGAGCAATTACGGCTTTGCCTACTACCTGTTGGGCCGGAATTTCTTCCAGCAGAACCGGCTGGACGAGGCGCTCAACCGCCTCAACGAGAGCCTTCACTACGACCCGAAAAACCCGCGGGCGCACAACTGTGTGGGCGTGATTTCCAGCCAGAAGGGCTTCGTCAACCGCGCCGAGGGCGCCTTCACCGAGGCGGTAAAGCTCGATCCCGACTTTGGCGACGCCCATTTCAATCTCGCCGTGCTCTATGCCACGCGCGAAAAGCCCGACCCGAACCGCGCCGCCGAGCACTACAACCGCGCCGTGCTGCTGGGCGTGCCGCGGGATACAGCCATCGAGTCCTACCTGAATGCCGCCAAGGCAGCCACCACGACGGTGAGCCTGCGTTGATCGATCGCGCCCCGCTGGGCTCAGAGACCGATGTAGTAGAGCGACATCCAGGTGAAGGCGATCAGCGTGATCACCGCCACCACCCACCAGAATCGCCGCCTCGCCTCCCAGCCGCGCCAGCCGGCCTTCTGGCCTTCGCCGAACTCGCGGGCGACGAATTCCGCGTAGTCAAAGTCGTCATCCTCCGGCAGGTCGAGGCCGTCATAGCGCTCCGACCGCTGCCAGCCTGCGGCGCCTTTTCGCGCGCCGCAGTGGCGACAGGCGCTCGCATTCAGGTGGACCGGAGCGCCGCATTCGGGACAGCGCGGATCGTCGAGGTTCATCTTCCCTGAGGCAGGGTGGCATACCACGGAATCTCCGGGCTCGCAATGAGCGGACGCGCCGCACCGAGTTCCTCATCCGTCGGCACATGCGACACCGCCGGGGGCGACAGTTGCCCCATCACCCAGAAAATCAGCGCCACGCCGAGGTAAAAAATCACCCGGCTGATCTGGCGATGGTGTCGGGGCACTCCCAGTGTTGGCATGCGACCACTCAGAGCCCAGTCCGCACCCGAAATCCAGCGAAAAAATTGTGATTTTTGCGAAAAATATCAAAGATGAGTAAAGGATTCGCGCGTTTGATCGGGACTTCCGGTCTCTTCCGGTCTTGAGAGGCGACGAAATCCGGGATAAGTCCCTGTCATGGACCCCTCAGCACCGACCGGCCCGCCGGCCTCTCCCGATTCAACGGGAGTGGGTGGATACCGCGTGCTGCTTTACTACCGCTACTTCCCGGTCGCCGATCCCGGGGCCTATGCCGCGGTCCACCGCGACCTGTGCCAGCGGCTGGGCCTGCGCGGGCGCGTCCTGATCGGCCGGGAGGGGCTCAATGGCACCGTTTCCGGCCCCGAGAGGGCCACCGACCTCTACCAGCGGGTCCTGGCGACCGATCCCCGGACGGCCGACATGCCGGTGAAGATCGACCGGAGCCAGGGCCATGTCTTTCCCAAGCTGTCTGTGAAAGTGCGGCCGGAGATCGTGCGGCTCGGTCTGCCGGAGGAGTCCGACATCGACCCGAACCGCCTCACCGGCCGCCACCTGAGCCCCGGCGAGTGGGCCGCCGCCATGGCCGATCCCGGCGCGGTGATCATCGATGGCCGCAACCGCTACGAGTCCGACCTGGGCCGTTTCCGCGGCGCCCTGTGCCCCGACATCGAGACCTTCCGCGACTTTCCCGACTGGCTCAGCCGCCACGCCGACGCCCTGCGCGGGCGGCGCCTGCTCACCTATTGCACCGGGGGCATCCGCTGCGAAAAGCTGTCCGGCTATCTGCTGAAAGCCGGCTTTTCCGACGTGTGCCAACTCGACGGGGGCATCATCCGCTACGCTCAGGATCCCGAGACGCGCGGGCGGGGCTTTGACGGGCTCTGCTACGTCTTCGACGAGCGGGTGGCGGTGGAGGCGAACTTCACCGAGACCCGCACCGTCATTTCCCGCTGCCGGCTCTGCGGAGAGGCCAGCCCGCGCTACCGCAACTGTGCCGATCCCACCTGCCACGACCAGATTTTCCTCTGCGAGGCCTGCGAGACCGACCACGGCTGCTACTGCGACCCGGCCTGTCGCGCCCATCATCAGGAGTCGCTGGATGCGCCAGCACCGGCACCGCCGCCGGCGTCCTCGCCCGTCTGACCGGGGCCGATCGCCCGGTGGCGGATCGTGCGGGTCTGGCGGTTTTGGTCATCCTCGACGATGACCACCACCGGATCGAGCGCGTCGAACTCCTCCGGCGTCACCCAGGCTTCGGCCAGGATGATGATCTTGTCGCCCCTTTGGAAATGCCGCGCCGGCGGACCGTTCAGGCAGATCTGCCCCTGGCCGCGTTCACCGGCCATCACGTAGGTCTGCCAAAAGACGCCGTTCGACACATTGGTGATGTTCACATACTGAAACGGCCGGATGCCGCTGAGATCGAGCAGCTCGGGATCGATGGTGATGGAGCCGACGTAGTTCAGATCCGCCTCGGTGACCGTGGCGCGATGGATTTTGGCGATGCAGGCGCGGAGGAGCATGGGGAGAGCCGGAAAAGTCAATGGATGGGGGTGGTTCGATGCGGGTGGGCTAGGGATTGGGCCAAGGCCAGACGCTCGGCAGCGTCCGGCCGGCGGATCATCGCCCCTTGCCCCGGGGAGTCCGGTCGAAAGCGCGTCCTCTCACCGTCGGTTTGGGAGTTCTGCATCGCGTGCCATGATGGGGGAGGGCAGGCGGGCTGGTCAACTGAAAAGGACGACCTGAGGCTCTTCTGCCGCGGCCCTGACCGGAAGCTGCGCCAGTATGACGGGAGGCAGGAGTGGGGTACGGCGTTTCGAGGGTAAAGGAGAATCTTCCGGATCTCTGCCGCAGAGGCAGGGCGGAGCGGGGGTGTAAAGGCGGGCGCATCATGACGAATCGAAGTTGCCCCGGGTCCACCCTTCAGCTATAGAAAACGGAGCCATGGGCTAAGCCAATCGCCCGGTCTTGAGCCACGCCAGCAAGGACGAAAACCATGCCTGAAACACCTGAACAAGAAGCCCGACGCGTGATCGACGCCCAGTTGGTGGCGGCGGGTTGGGTCGTTCAGACTCTCGACCAGATCAATCTCTCCGCCGCTCGAGGCGTCGCGGTCCGGGAGATGCAATCCGAGGGTGGTCCGGCCGATTACGTCCTTTTTGTCGATGGCAAAGCTCTCGGGGTTCTTGAGGCCAAGAAAGCGGGCACGACCCTCTCCGGCGTCGCCGAGCAAAGCCAGCGCTACACTGCCGCGAAGAAGTGGATCCCCCAGCGCTGGGCCGACCCGCTGCCCTTCACCTACGAGTCCACCGGCATCGAGACGAATTTCCGCGACCAGCGCGATCCGGATTCCCGCTCGCGCCCGGTCTTTGCCTTTCACACGCCCGAGTACCTTCTCGAACTCGTCCGGCAGCCCGACACCCTTCGTGCCCGCCTTCGCCGCCGGCCGTCTCATGCTGGCGCGGATCGGGGAGCTCATCACCGCCGGGAAGAGTTTCGCCTTCGAGACCACGCTCTCCACCCGCTCCTGGCTGCGTCTTATCCCCGGGTGGAAGTCCCTCGGCTACCGCGTGAAACTCTACTTTCTCAGTCTGCCCGATCCGGACTTCGCCCTTCGGCGGGTCGAGCGACGGGTTCGACTCGGAGGTCATGCCATCCCGCCGGACACCGTCCGCCGCCGCTTTACGCGGGGGCTGGAAAATCTGCGCCACGGCTACCTGAGCCTTGTCGATGAATGGGCTATCTATGATGCTTCCGGGGATCCGCCGGTCCTGCTCGAAACCGGAGACAACCGCCCGCCTGAACGCCTCATGGAAGACTCCACCGAATACCGCACACCGCCGCGCCCGGTGGCGCCGCTGGACGACCCCGACTTCATCGGCGCTGAAGCCGCCCTTCGCCGCGGTTCCGCCAAGGCGGTCGCTCGCGACCGGGCCGCCGGACTGGAACCCGTCGTGCGCCAACCTGAAATTGCGGAACCGAAACCCTGATGGCCGCCAAGGCTGGCAAAGTGGCCGCGGCGTCCCGCCGCAGTTCTTCAGCAGATCAGAGGCAGGATGCCTCTGCCACTTTCAAGAAGTTCACCTACGAAGAGATCGTCGCCCGCGACAAAGCCAACCTCGACATCTTTTGGTTGAAGGATGAGAGCCTCGAAGACAGTGAAAACCTCCCCGCCCCGGCCGTCCCCGCTGCCGAAATCGTGGAGAGCCTCGAAGCGGCACTCGCGGAGTTTCGGGCGGTGGAGGAGGCTTTGGCGTCCGATCAATAGGTTACCATGATCCAGTCCTTCGCCGATGCCGACACCGAGCAGCTGTTCCGGGAGGAGCGGAACCCGCGTTTTCATGCGGTCGCCCGGGTGGCCCTGCGCAAGTTGATCCAGATGAACCGGGCGGGCCGCCTCACCGACCTTGCGGTGCCACCGGGCAACCGGCTCCAAGCCCTGCGCGGCGACCTGACCGGCCTTCACTCGATCCGGATCAATGACCAATGGCTGTTGGTCTTTCGCTGGACCGAATCGGGACCCGCCGAGGACCGCATCTTGGATTACCATTGACCGCACCCTTATGGCGTCATGCGTTACAGCCATGAATCCCCCCATCACCCCTGGTGAAATCCTGCTCGAGGACTATCTAGAGCCTATGGGGATCTCGCAGAACGCGATGGCACGGGCCATCGGGGTGCCTCCCCGGGCGATCAACGAGATCGTGCATGGCAGGCGCTCGATCACTCCGCAGATGTCGATCCGCTTCGGAGCCTTTTTCGGGCAGTCCGAGGATTTTTGGCATGGGCTCCAGGTCGAGTGCGAGTTCCGCGCCCTGCGGGGACGTGCCGCCGAGTTGACCCGCTACATCCAGCCGGCCTCGGCCCTGAAGTCGTGAGCAAGGACGAGGTGTCTAAGCGGACCCTCACGTCCTGTGTCCGCGACGGGTCGGACCGTCATTACGTCCAGAGCGGCTGGCTCGGGGGGCTTCGGCTGGGTCAAACGAACGGCTCAAACAAAGGGTTTCTTCACCACCTGGGCGGCGAAGCGGCGGCCGCGGACTTCGATCTCCAGGGCGGTGCCCGGCCGGGCCAGGGCGGCGGGGAGGTAGGCGAGGCCGATGCCGATGCCGAGGGTGGGGGAGAGCGAGCCGCTCGTCAGCGCGGCCACCGGCTCGGTGCCGCCGGGGATGAAGACGGCGTAGTCGTGGCGGGGCGGGGGACCCTTGTCGATCTGGCGGATGGCCGACAGCTTCACGGCCGGGCCGTCGGCCTTCTGCCGGGCCAGCACCTCGTGGCCGACGAAGCCGCCGGGCTTGTCGAGGCTGACGAAAAATCCCAGTCCGGCCTCGATCGGGGTGTGGACGGCATCGAGGTCGGAGCCGTTCAGCGGGTAGCACTTCTCCAGCCGCAGGGTGTCGCGCGCGCCGAGGCCGCAGGGGATCGCCCCGGCCTCCAGGGCGCGGGCGAACCATTCGCTGATCTGCTCGACCGGGGCGAAGAGCTCAAAGCCATCCTCACCGGTGTAGCCGGTGCGGCAGACGAGGCAGGCGTCGTGGCGGGCGATGCCATTGCGCGGGGGCAGGGGCGTCTCGCCGCTGGCCATCTTTTCCCACACGGCTGCGGCCCCGGGGCCCTGGATGGCCAGTCCGCCGTAGTCGTCGCTCTCGTCGGTCAATTGCAGGCCGGGCGCGAGGTGCTCGGCGAGCCAGGAGGCGTCCTCGGCGACTTTGGAGGCATTGACGACCAGGAAATACTCTGTGTCTCCGGTACGGTAGAGGATGAGGTCGTCGATGACGCCGCCGGCGGGGTTGAGCATCAGGGTATACTGGCCCTCGCCGAGGCCCATGCGGCTCACGTCATTGGTCAACAGGCCGTTCAGCCAGTCGGCGGCGCCGTCGCCGGCGATCCAGATCTGGCCCATGTGGGAGATGTCGAAGACTCCGCAGGATTCCCGCACGGCGCGGTGCTCCGGGAGGATGCCGGCGTATTGGATCGGCATTTCCCAACCTGCGAAGGGGGCGAACTTCGCGCCGAGCCGGGCGTGTTCGGCGGCCAGGGGCGAGGGGCGGGCGGGAACAGGGTCGGCGTCGGTGTGCGGGTCCATCGGAATCGGGTGTGGGGCGGGTCGCGGTCTATGTGCGTCCCGCGGGGGCGCTTGTCAATCGGGTGCCGACCGCCCTTGTTGCCGTCGCCGGGCGTGGTATCCTGCCCGGCCGCCGTCTGTCCGGCTTTTCGTCCCCCCTCACTGTTTCGTCATGCCCATGCCCTCCGGTCGCAGTCTCATCGCCAGTGCCGAACGCCGGCTCGGTCACCTCGCGATTCCGCACCTCGTCCGCTGGATCGGCGTGTTCCAGGCGGCGGTGTGGGCGCTCAACCTCTTCAGCCCGACGCTGAACGAGTATCTCTTCTTCGATCGCGACGCCATCTTCCGGGGCGAGGTCTGGCGGCTCTTTGCCTTCATCTTCATCCCGGGCACCACCAGTCCGCTGCTGATCCTGTTCGCGGTGTTCTTTCTCTGGTTCATCAGCGATGGCCTCGAGCATGAGTGGGGCGCGTTCCGGGTGAATCTCTACGTCTTCGCGACCGTTTTCTGCCTCATGATGCTGGGACTGATGCCCGTGGTGGGCATGGTGGTGAACTTCGCGACGACCTTCCTCTTTTTCTCGACCCTGTTCTTTGCCTTCGCCGCCATCTACCCGGACCAGATCATCAATCTGTTCGCCATCATCCCGGTCAAGGCCAAGTGGCTCGCCCTGGCCAATGCCGCCATGCTGCTCTATCAGGTCATGATGGTCCCGCCGTTCATCCTCTCCGTGGCGGCCGGGCTGCTCCCGTTCATCGTCGTCTTTGTGCCCGGCTTCATCCGCGACTTCAAGAGGCAAAGCGATGCCGCCACCCGCCGCGCCGCCTTTCAGGAGCGGACCAAGCCCGCCCCGGGCGATGCCTTCCACACCTGTGCCGCCTGCGGCGCCACCGACACGTCGCATCCGGAGCGCGAGTTCCGCGTCGCCGCCGACGGCGAGGAATACTGCGACGCCTGCCGGGCCGGGCGTGCGGTGGAAAACTAAGCTGCTACTTTTCCCGATCCTTCCATGTCCCTGCGCCTCTCCGCCGCCTGTCTGATCCTCGCCGGGGCCATCGCGTGGCCGGCGGGGGCCTTCGATCCGGCCAAGCTGAAGGCCATCGACCGCGCCATCGGGGACGCGATCGACCGGGGCGAAATCCCCGGCGCCGTCTTCCGTCTGGAGCACCGGGGCGAAGTCTACGAGAAAGCCTACGGCCACCGCTCCCTGCTGCCGGAGAAGGAGCCGATGACGGCCGACACGATCTTCGACGCCGCCTCGCTGACCAAGGTGCTGGCCACCGCGCCGTCGGTCTCCCTGCTGGCGGACCGGGGCCGGCTCGATCTCGACGCGCCGGTCGTGAGCCTGCTGCCCGAGTTCGCGCCGAAGGGGGAGCTGCGGCCGTTGTTCCGCGACAAGTTCGACACCCGCGCCGACACCGTCGCGCACCGGGCGCTGGTCACGGTGCGCCAGCTGCTCACCCACTGCTCGGGGCTGCCGCCCTCCATTTCCACCCAGGATGAGCCGTGGTGGGGGCACCGCAATGGAGTGCGCCGCTGCCTGACTGCGCCGCTGATCGCCCGGCCGGGCACGGCGTTCCGCTACTCCGACATCAATTACATCCTGCTCGGCGAGATCGTCCGCCGCGTCTCCGGCCGGCCGGTCGATGCCTTCGCGGCGGAGGAGATCTTCGCTCCGCTCGGCATGAGCGACACCGGCTACCGGCCCGCCACGCACCTGGGGGCGCGCCTCGCTCCCACCGAGGCGCTCGGGGCCTACGGCGTGATCCGCGGCGAGGTGCACGATCCCACCGCCCGCCGGATGGAGGGCGTTGCTGGACACGCCGGGTTGTTCACCACCGCGGCCGATGTGGCGCGTTATGCCGCCGCCTTTCTCCCCGGCGCCGGGTCGCCGGTTTTTCGCCCCGAGTTGGCCGCCGAAATGACGCGGGTCCAGTCTCCGGAAACGCTGCCGGCGCGTCGCGGCCTGGGCTGGGACATCGACTCGGCCTTTTCCTATCAGCGTGGTGAGGTGTTTCCGGTGGGCGGCTTCGGCCACACCGGCTGGACTGGCACCAGCATCTGGGTCGATCCCGGCTCCGCGACCGTCGTGGTGCTCCTGGCGAATCGGAATCACCCGTCGGAGTCGGGCAAGATCAAGGAACTCCGCATCCGCGTCGGCACCCTGGCGGCCGAGGCGGTGGGATTGAAGCCGCGGGCCGGGTCGCAGGCGGCGGCATTCCGATCAGACCCTGTCTCATCGCCGATCCAACAGGGTACCATCGGAAACCGAACCGCCGCCGGTGACCCGGCCGGGCCGGTGAAAAATGGCATCGATGTGCTGGCCGACGCGGACTTTGCGCCGCTGCGCGGTCTGACCATTGGGCTCATCACCAACCATACCGGCATCGACCGGGAGGGCCGCTCCACCATCGACCGGCTCCACGGCGCGCCGGGGGTGAAGGTGCGCGCGCTCTTTGCGCCCGAGCACGGCATCCGCGGCACGCTCGACCAGGCGAAGATCGACGACGGCACCGACGAGCGCACCGGTCTGCCCGTTTACAGCCTCTACAAAAACGAGACCCGCGCCCCCAGCCCGGCTCAGTTGGAGGGGTTGGACGCGCTGGTCTTCGACATCCAGGACATCGGCTGCCGGTTCTACACCTACCTTTCCACGATGGGCAACGCGATGGAGGTGGCGGCGCGGGAGGGGAAGCGGTTTTTCGTCCTCGACCGGGTGAATCCCATCGACGGGATCGCCGTGGACGGTCCGGTGCGCGAGGGCGAAGCCAGCTTCACTGCCTGGCATCCGATTCCGGTGAGGCACGGCATGACGGCGGGGGAAATGGCCCGCCTGTTCGCCGCCGAGCGCCGGATGAAACTCGATCTGACGGTCATCCCGCTGGAGGGCTGGTCCCGGGCGATGCGCTTCGGCGACACGGGCCTGCCGTGGGTGAATCCCTCGCCGAACATGCGCAACGCCACCGCCGCGCTGCTCTATCCTGGCATCGGGCTGCTGGAGTTCTGCGCCCTGTCGGTCGGACGCGGCACGGAGCGGCCTTTTGAGCTGATCGGCGCACCCTACATCGATGAAAAGGCGCTCGCCGCCGATCTCGAGGCGGCGGAATTGAAAGGGCTGCGTTTCGAGCCGGTGCGGTTCACCCCCGGGGCGTCGGTGTTCGCCGGGGAATCGTGTGGCGGAGTGAGGATCGTCGTTACCGATGCGGCGGCGTGCAATCCGCTCGATCTTGGCATGGTCCTGGCGGTCGCTTTGCAGAAGCGGTATGCGGGGCACCTAAAGCTTCGGGAGAAATACCCGACCCTGCTGAAGCATCCCGCCACCCTGGAGGCCGTTGCGGCCGGGAAATCCGTCGCGGAGATCCGGCGGCTCTGGGAGCCGGCTTTGCAGGATTTCCGCCAGCGCCGTGCGGCGTTTCTGGCCTACGAGTGATCCTCCGGATGGCGCGGAGGCGCGCCCCTTGCGCGGGGCGGTCATCGTGGTTTCGTTGACACACGATGTCCCTGATCCGACTCCTTTCCCTGTTCTCTGTCCTGACGGTGGCGATGCCTGGTGGCCTCGCCGCCGAGAGTGAGCCGGCGCGTTATCCCGGGCTCCGGGAGATCCGGCTTGTCACCGATATCGAGGCAGTCAGGCCGGGCGAATCCTTCACCGTGGGGCTGTTGCTCCGGCATGAAGAGGGCTTCCACACCTACTGGAAGAGCCCCGGCATCGTCGGCGTCGCGCCCCACATTGAGTGGAAGGATCTGCCCGCCGGCTTTCAGCCCGGCGAGATCCAGTGGC
Organism: Verrucomicrobiales bacterium; assembly: GCA_016795505.1. Lineage (GTDB taxonomy): Bacteria > Verrucomicrobiota > Verrucomicrobiia > Verrucomicrobiales > DEV007 > JAEUHH01. Next base: position 89,654 of record JAEUHH010000010.1, read on the forward strand.
CGGCCCCGCAGACCACGAAGATGGCCCAGCTCACCGCCTGGGGCTACGAGACGGACACCTGCCTGTTGATTCCCTTCACGGTGCCGGCCGATCTCGGCGACCGGGAGTCGGTGACGCTCAAAGCCCGGATCGGCTGGATGTGCTGCGCAACGAGTTGCCATCCCGGCTGGCATGAGTTCAGCCTGACGCTGCCGGTCCACCGCGACGCGTCGGCGCCAGTGGCGCGGGACGAGGAATGGAGTGCCATTTTTGCCGAGTCCCGCTCCCGGATGCCCGTGGCGGCGCCGGCGGGATGGCAGTTCACCGCCCGCGAGGTCGCCGCCGACTCGATCCAGCTCGTCGTCCACGCACCAGCGGACCAGCCCGGCGTCGATTTTTCGAAAGTGTATTTTTTCTGCGACGACAATCAGGTCGATTCCGACGAGCCGCAGCGTGTGGTGGAGCTCTCTGGCGTGCCCGGAGCGGTGCTGACCTTCACGAGGCCCGAGTTTGCGCCGGAAAAGCCCAAGGCCCTGTCCGGGGTGCTTTTCCACCCGGACGGCTGGCCGGGCACGAAATCGCGCTGGATTATTGCATCCGCGCCCTGGTAGCGCTATCAGGTGCGCCATGCCGAAGAAGGTATCGTCTCCCCAGAAATCGGGCCGCGGGAAAAACCCGGCTCCTCGTGCCGCCGCCGGGTCGGAGCTCTGCCAATCCGATTGGTGCGAGATCCGGTCGTCACCCATTCACGGTCGCGGCCTGTTCGCCACCCGGGACATCCCCGAGGGCACCCGCATCATCGAGTATCTCGGTGAACGGATCACCAAGGCCGAGTCGAACCGCCGCGGCTGGGCCCAGCTCGACCGGGCCAAGGAAACGGGCGAAGCCGGCGTCTACCTCTTCGTGCTGAACAAGCGGCACGACATCGATGGCAACGTGCCGTGGAATGCCGCCCGGCTCATCAACCACAGTTGCGAGCCGAACTGCGAGTCGCAGATCATCCGCGGCAAGATCTGGATCATCGCCCTCCGCGACATCAAGAAGGAGGAGGAGCTTTTCTTCAATTACGGATTCGACCTGGAGGACTATGAGAGCCACCCCTGCGGCTGCGGGACGAAGTCGTGCGTCGGCTTCATCGCAGGCGAGGAGTATTGGAAAAAGCTGAAGAAGATCCTCGCCGATAAGGAGCGGAAACAGGCGGCTCCGAAAAAGAAGAGCAAGGCCGTCTAGAAAATCCGGTCCGTGGCATCCACTCCGGGGATGTCCCGGAAGTGTCCGTCATACGTCAAGATGACGGCTCCGATATGGTTCGCGCACACCGCGATGTGGATATCCTGGAGAGGCAGGATTTTCCCCCGTCGGTCGAGGTGCCAGGCCAGCTCGCGGGTTTCCTCCCAGCGTTTGTGGTTCGAGTCCACATAGAGCATCACCGACCAGGCGCTGGCGTAGCGGTCCAGCCATTTCCGATGCCGGAGTCCGCGGCCGACCTCCGCCTGGACAATGCCGCAAGTGGCGATGTCCCGCGTCTCCGCGAGGAAAGACAGGACTTGGAGCGGATCGTGGCCGTGTCGCGCCTGCCGGATATACCAACTGCTGTCGACCAGAATGGGGCGGCTCATGGCGCGGGGTCGCTGTGGGTGCCGTAGGGTGCGCCCGGCTCGGCCGCGCGCAGGCCGATCGGGTCGGAGGCGGAGTCGAACATGGACCGCAGCTCGTCGGGACTGGCGCCCAGACCCTCACGCAAGACGCTGATGAGCCGGGATTTCCGGTCGATCTCGCGCAGGGCGTAGTGAATCGCTTCGGTCTTGGTGGCGGACCCGGTGATCTCGACCACCCGGTCGAGGAGGGCTTCGTCAATATTCAGGGTGATCTTCATACAGACTCGATACACGCATTAGATGTATATGTCAAGTATGATCCCGGCGGTCCTCACTTTTTCGGTTCGGCCGGCTCGGGAGCCGGGGCGGGAGTGCCGGCGCCGCCGAATTCGCCCCGGTCGTAGCGTGCCCAGAAGTCGTCGGGGGCCAGGAGGGTGCTCATGTCCTCCTCAAACTCCACGCCGATCTGCTGCATGGTGGGAATCCGCCGCATCGCATCGACGCCCTTTTCCACGGTGGCCGGAGTGAAGACCAGCCGCGTCAGCGGCAGGCTGGCCAGCGGGGTGAGGTCCTTGACCGGCGTTTCGCCCACATGGATGCGCTGGAGACTGCGCAGGGTGGCGAGGGGCTGGAGATTTTCCACCCGGGTGCGGTGGAGGGTCAGACTGACGAGGCCTGTGGTCGCGAGGGGCGACACATCGGTGACGGGCAGCTCGGACAGCCAGAGCATTTTCACCGGCATGCCGGCCAGCGGGGTCAGGTCGGAGACCCGGCAGCCGATCAGGTTCATCTCTTCGATCGGGAGGCCCTTCAGCGGGCCGAGGTCTTTGACGTTGGTGGCGGTGAGATAGAGTTTTTGCAGGGTGCTGTTGCCGGCGAGCGGGGACAGATCCTCGACGCCGCTGCCTTCGAGGAACAGCTCCATCAGGGGCATGCCTTTCACCACCGAGATGTCGGTCACGGGGCACTCCATCAGGTCCAGCATGCGCAGCGGCATGCCGGCCAGCATGGAAATGTCGGAGACGCCGCAGTTCCCCAGGGCCACCACCTCCGGCTGGCCGGTGGGCGTGATCTGGAAGGTGCCGTTGCCGGTGTAGCCCGGATTCTTCTCGCGGATGGCCCGGTGCAGCGCGACCTCGCTCCAGACCGTCGGGGCGGCCGGAGCGGCGGCTTCGGTGGCGGGCGGGTTTTCCGCGGCTTTTTCGGCCGGTTCATCACCGCCGCCGCAGGAAATCAGGCCGGCACTGGCCACCGGGCCGAGGAACAGACAAATCACGTGGGGAATTCTCATCCGCCGAGTGTGGGACCGCCGGCCGGGCTTTGCAAGACACTTGCGGGTTGCGCTCCGGGGCGGGGGAGACACATTGGCAGCCCACCACTCCCATGAAAGACTATCGCCTGAAACGCCTGTTCAACGCCAAATCCGGTCGCTGCTTCGATGTGGCGGTCGACCACGGCTTTTTCAACGAGCCCGGATTCCTCAAGGGCATCGAGTCCATGCCGAAAACCATCGAGACCCTCGTCGCCGCCGGTCCCGATGCCATCCAGCTCACCGTCGGCCAGGCCCGGCACCTCCAGGCCATCGCCGGCCGCTTGAAACCCTCGCTCGTGCTCCGCGTCGATACGGCCAACATCTACGGCAAAGCCCTGCCGGATTACCGTTTCAGCGCCATGATCGAGGAGGCCGCCCTCCAGGCTGTCCAACTCGATGCCGCCTGCGTCTGCGTGAATCTGTTCCAGATCCCCGGCGCGCCCGACGTGACCGGTCAGTGCGTGGACAACATCCTGCGCCTGAAGGTCGATTGCGACCGCTACGGGATGCCGATGATGGTCGAGCCCCTCGTCTTTGCCCCCAACGACCAGGCCGGCGGCTACATGGTCGATGGCGATGTGGTGAAAATCATGCACCTCGTCCGGCAGGCGGTGGAACTCGGCGCCGACATCATCAAGGCCGATCCGACCGACGACGTCAGCCTTTACCACCAGGTCGTCGAGACCGCCGGCGGCATCCCCGTGCTCGTCCGTGGCGGTGGCCGGGTGCCCGACCGCGAGATTCTGGAGCGCACCGCCGGCCTGCTCGGCCAGGGCGTCCACGGCATCGTCTATGGGCGCAACGTGATCCAGCACGAGAAACCGGCCGGCATCACCCGCGCCCTCATGGCCATGCTGCACGACGGCGCCGGCGTGGACGAGGCTCTGGGGCTGATCTGACCGGCTGACCGACGATGTCACCCGGCGGACCAGACGGCGTCGATTGGAGCGGCTGGCAGCCCAACATGCTGGCCAATCTCGTTTTCGTCGTTCAGGAGGGCCGCGTCCTGCTCATTCACAAGAAGCGCGGCATCGGCGCGGGGAAAATCAATGGCCCCGGCGGCAAGCTCGAGCCCGGCGAGTCTGCCCGGCAGGCCGCCATCCGCGAGGTCGAGGAGGAACTACTGATCACGCCACTCGATCCCGAGGAGATGGGCGTGCTGCGCTTTGCCTTCGTGGATGGCCTGCACCTGCACTGCACCGTCTTTCGCGCCACCCGCTACGCTGGCACGCCGACTGAGACGGACGAAGCCACCCCCGAGTGGTTCACCTTCGACGCCGTGCCCTACGACCGCATGTGGGCCGATGACATCCACTGGCTGCCCGGAATGCTGGCCGGGCGCAAATTCGACGCCTGGTTCGCCTTTGACGGCGAGACCATGCTCAGCCAGCGCATCGAGTGGCATGCCTGACCGGCTCAGCCGGACTCCGGCATGAAGGTCGGCATCACGATACCCTCGATCGGCTGCTTTTCCCCCAGCACCTGGGCGAAATGCAGCTCGCAATTCCGCGCCCCCAGCTCGTAGAGCCGCCGCGTCAGCGAGGGCTGGTCGGCCGGCACCAGAAAGACCGGCTGCCTCCCCGCGTAGCGATTCAACTGGGAAACGATCAATGCCAGCGCCGCCTCCTCCGTCCGGGCCACACCCGGGCCGATCAGCTTGCTGCCCGGGTGGTCCACCGACACCAGAAAGCCGTCGATGCCGTCCGAGGTACCGCTGTCGATGACCAGGGTCTTCCAGATGCCACTGTCGTTTTCGATGAAATAGCAGTAGTCCCGCTCCCGCGAGATCCCGCTGATCTCGAACTCCAGCGCGCCCATCCAGGACACGTCCTCCAGATCCGCCTCGCGCACCCGGCGCGTGTCGATCCCGTGCTCCGCTGCGTCGATTCCCCCCCGCGGCACCGGCATCGTGAGATCCTGGTAGACCGCGTAGGGGGCGAAGCCGTAGCGCGTGTAGAGCGAGAATGAGTCGAGATTCAGCGCGCTCGACACCAGCCGGAGCGGCATCCTGCTGCGCTCGGCAAAGGCGATGATCTCCCGGAGGATCGCCCCTGCCACCCCGCTGCCGAAGTGGTTCGGGTGGACATTCATGATGCCCAGCGACACATGGGTCTCGCGGGGATGGAAAAAGCACGAGCCGATGATCCGTCCCGTCTCGCGATGTTGTGCCACCAGACCGCAGCCCGGATCGAGATCCTCATAGACCTCGCAGAACAGCCGGCACACCTCCGGTCCGCCGGTGAAGATCGAGTGGCCCCGGTTGATTTCGTACCAGGTGTTGGTGGAGAGATAGATCAGCTCCGCCACCTCGGTCCAGTCGGACCGTTCGAGGGGGCGCAGTTCGAAGATGGGATCGGGTTTTGGCATGTCGGGCTCTGTGGTAAGGAAAAGTGAACCACTTTGTCGAGCGAATTCCGATGAGACAGGGTTCGATCGGCGATGAGACAGGGTTCGATCGGAGAAAGGGTGGCCGGGACTGGCGGACTACCGGAGTTGCGGCATTGCCGGGCGGGCGGATCGGTGCGTCCTTTTTCCCAAATGGATCGCCTGCCCATGAACATTTCCCCCCGAGCGATCGCCGTGTCCGCGTGGCTGGGCTGCTGCCTGTCGGTGGCGGCGTCGGCAGCCGACGGAACGGCGCTGAGTTTCAACCGCGATATCCGGCCCATCCTGTCGGAAAATTGCTTCGCCTGTCATGGCTTCGACGCGAAAAAGCGCGAGGCGGACCTGCGGCTCGACACCGCCGAGGGCGCCACGGCCGATCTGGGCGGCTATCAGGCCATCAAGCCGGGCGATCCCGCTGCCAGCGAGGCCTGGCAGCGCATTTTGTCCACCGATCCGGACGAGGTGATGCCCCCGCCGAAATCCCACAAATCCCTGACCTCCGCCCAAAAGGACATCCTGAAGCGCTGGATCGAACAGGGCGCGCCCTACGAGCGGCACTGGTCGCTGGAGCGTCCCGTCCGGCCCGCGGCGCCGGGTCCCGACGGACATCCGGTCGATGCGTTTCTGGAAAAACGTCAGTCGGTCGACCGGCTGGCGTTCCTGCCCGAGGCGGACCGGGCGACCCTGATCCGGCGGGTGGCCTTCACCCTGACCGGCCTGCCGCCGACGCTGGCGGAGATCGACGCGTTTGAAAACGACGCCTCGCCCACCGCCTACGAAGCCATGGTGGATCGCTACCTGAAATCACCGCGCTTCGGCGAGGAAATGGCCCGCCACTGGCTCGATGTGGCCCGCTACGGCGACACCCACGGCCTGCACCTCGACAATGAGCGCCACATGTGGGCCTACCGCGACTGGGTGGTGAAGGCGTTCAATGAAAATCTGCCGTTCGACCAGTTCACCATCTGGCAGCTCGCCGGTGACCTGCTGCCCGAGCCGACTCCGGACCAGCTCACTGCCACCGGCTTCAACCGGTGCAACGTCACCACCAGCGAGGGCGGGGCCATCGACGAGGAGTATCGCCACCTCTACGCCGTGGATCGCGCCGCCACCACCACCGTCGCCTGGCTGGGCGTCACCGGGGGCTGTGCCCAGTGCCACGATCACAAATACGACCCGCTCACAATGCGGGATTTCTACTCGCTCTACTCATTTTTCTACAGCGCGGCCGATCCGGCCATGGATGGCAACATCGCGAAGACCGCGCCGACCATCAAGCTGCCCGCGCCGGGCCAGCAGGAGGTGCTCGATCAGGCGCGCCGCGATGAGGCCGCGAAGCGCACCGCCCTCGACGCCGTGCCGCTGCCCGCTTATGCCGAACCCGCCGCCGGGGCTCCCGCCGTGGCGCGGACGCAGGTCATTTTCGACGACGCCTTCCCGCTGGGAGCCGAATTGCGCAATACCTCGCGGAATGCCGCCGTGTGGCTCGACCGGCCCGATTTTGGCGCCCCCTCCGGCCGCCGGGTGCTGGAGCAGAGCAACGGGCAGTTCTTCGAGCACATCATCACCCCGGGACTCATCCCGGTGACCATCCCCGAAAAAAATCCCCGCCTCGAGATCGCCGTCCGGCCTGATCCGCTCAGCCCGCCGCAGGTGCTGTCGCTGGTGGTGAATGGCCGGCGCCTTTACTGGGGCGATGCCGAGGCGCTGCTAGTTTACAATGCCGGCGCGCCCGCCCAGGTCGTCGCCATGGGACCGCTGCCCGAGCCGGGCCGCTGGACCACGCTGTCCGTCGACCCCGTCGCCGTGCTCGGGCTGGCTCCGGGCTCGCGCCTGTCCACCCTGTCCGTGCAGCAGGTCGGCGGACGGGTCACCTGGGACCGCTGTGTCGTCACCGGTGAGATTTCCCCCGCCAAAGACCCGCTCGCCTCCTTCGCGCTGTGGTGGAAGAGCCATGGCAAGAAAAAGCCCGCCGACCTGCCCGAGCCGCTGGCCACCACGCTGACCACGCCACCCGATCAGGTGACCGATGCCGCCGCGCGCGAGGCCCTGCTCGCCCATTACCTCCGCCGCGTTGCCCATGCCGAGGCCGCCGGACCCGTCGCCGCGCCGCGCCGTGAGTGGGAGACCGCCCGCGTCGCCAGTCTCGCCGCCGACGAGGCCATCCCGACCACCTTTGTCTTTGGCGATTTGCCGCAGCCGCGCGAGACCTTCATCGCCGAGCGGGGCCAGTACAACAAGCCCGGGGAAAAGGTCGAGCCCGCCATTCCCGTCAGCTTCGGCCCCTTCCGCGCCCCGGAGCCGCCCCGCCGGCTCACCCGCCTCGATCTCGCCCGCTGGCTCGTCGCGCCGGAGCATCCCCTCACCGCGCGGGTGACGGTGAACCGGTTCTGGCAGCAGGTCTTTGGCGTCGGCTTGGTGAAAACCAGCCACGATTTCGGCTCCCAGGGCGAACCGCCGAGCCACCCCGAGTTGCTCGACTGGCTGGCGGTGCAGTTCCAGGAGAGCGGATGGGACGTGAAACGGCTCATCAAGGAACTCGTGATGACCCGCGCCTTCCGCCAGAGCTACCGCGCCACCGACGGGCTGCTCGCCCTCGATCCGGAAAACCGCCTGCTTGCCCGCGCCCCGCGCATCCGCCTCGATGCCGAGCAGATCCGCGACAATGCCCTGTTCGTCAGCGGTCTGATCAATCTCCAGATGGGCGGTCGCGGCGCCCGCACCTACCAGCCGCCGAATATCTGGGAGCCCGTCGGCTACGGCGACAGCAACACCCGCTACTACCTCCAGGACCACGGCGAGGCCCTCTACCGGCGCAGCCTGTATTGCTTCCTGAAGCGCACCGCCCCGCCGCCCTTCATGAGCAATTTCGACGCGCCCAACCGCGAGCAGAGCTGCACCCGTCGCGAGCGCAACAACACCCCCATGCAGGCCCTGCAACTTCTCAACGACGTGCAGCATTTCGAAGCCGCCCGCGCCCTCGCCGAGCGCGTCCTGGCCGAGGGCGGGGCGGACGACGCCTCGCGCCTGCGGTGGCTGTTCCGCACCGTCCTGAGCCGCGAGCCCGACGGCAAAGAGAGCGGCCTGCTGGCCGCCGCCCTCACCGAGCAGCGCTACCTCGCCGCAGCCGACCTCCCGGCCGCCGAGAAAGTGGTCCGCTCCGGAGAATCCCGGCCGAAAAACCTCGCGCCCGCCCCGGAGACCGCCGCCTGGACCCTCGTGGCCAATCTGGTGCTCAACCTCGACGAGACCGTGACGCGGAATTGAGCGGCGACGGGTTGCCCGTCGCAGCCAACCGCAAATGGGCAACCGTCCGTTTTTGCCTGGCCCGTAGCGGAGCGCCCGGAAAAGAATGGCAAGCTGGCGCATCGGAAAGGTGAGCGAAAGGTTTTTAGTTGGAAATGAAAACTAAATTTGGGATTGTAATTTGCCTAGCCGTATTGGCCGCATGTTCGGAAGAACGGGGTGAAAGTTACGTAACTTCAGATCCTGTCGAGTCACTTGCATATATCAGCGCATGTCTGGCATATTATGAGAAGGAGAATAAATCGCTTCCTCTGGTAAAGTCGGACCTTTTCAAGTATTGCGATGAGCGGATATGGGAGATTTCCATAGGAGATGAAGTCTATGAGTGGGATTATCATCCAGAAGGGATAATTGGGCCTCAGGGAGGTGAGTATATTGTAGTTCCTTCCAAAGAAATGCTTCAAGCTGGAATAGATGGTGGAATACCTAGGTATCGCTAGTTTGGAGGAATTTATTGTGCCGGGAAAATTAAAGAGAAAGGCGCTAAGTGCAAAGAATGAACCCAAAGCGCTCGCGCTATGGCCGATACGTGAAGTGGCTGCCCGGTAATCATCCGATCTGGACATTTGAGATCTTCGGACCTTTGTTTCGAATGCTGCGTGGGTGATAAGCGGGAGGGTTTTTGAGCCATCGATGCCGGCTGCATCCTCAATAAAATACGCATCCTCTCTCCATCGCGGAGACCGCCCTCAACGTCCGCCACCGTCCCGACGCGCTGTCGCCTCTCTGCGGCATCGTGGCCTCCGTCATCTGGCCCACCTCTGCCGAGGCCGCCATGCCGCTGGAGATTCACGGGACCAGAAAACAGCCCCGAGACAGGCAGGCGAATGACCGCCCGCCTCGTTTCACCCGCCGCTCGGCGAGTGCCCCGGATGGGGCTCCGGCACGGGGCCGATGATCGGGAGCTCTGGCTGGGGATCTGTCTCGCAGGCGCCCGGCCGGGGCCCGTCACCGCCCGGCCAAGCCCCTTCCGCCCCGCGGATTTCCCCCCAAGTTTGAGCCAAGTTTGAGTTGACCCGCCCGCCCGCGAACCGCATCGGTTGCGGCGATGTGCGCCATATTTGGATTTGCCGGATTTTCCGATCCCGAATTGCTCCGCCGCATGGCGGCGACCCTCCACCACCGCGGGCCGGATGGTCAGGGCTACTTTGAGAGCGATCGCTTCTCCATGGGCAATTGCCGGCTCTCCATCATCGACCTCGCCGGCGGCGACCAGCCCATCTACAACGAGGACGGCACCCTCGCCGTCGTGCAGAACGGCGAGATCTACAACTACGTCGAGCTGCGCGCCCAACTGGAGGAAAAAGGCCACCGTTTCCGCACCCACTCCGACACCGAGGTGCTCGTCCACGGCTACGAGGAGTGGGGCCGCGACCTGCCCAAGCGGCTCAATGGCATGTACGCCTTCGCCGTCCACGACACCCGGTCCGGCGAGACCTTCATCGCCCGCGACCGCTGCGGGCAAAAGCCCTTCTACTACTACCACCAGGGCGGCAGATTCGTCTTCGCCTCCGAGGCCAAGGCCATCCTCGAGTGCCCCTTCGTCGAGCGCGCCCCGAACCTCAACGCCATCGACCCCTACCTCTGCCTGCGCGACGTGCCCGAGCCCGAGACCATGTTCGCCGGCATCTACCTGCTGCCCGTCGCCCACAGCCTCACCATCAGCCGCACCGGCGACGTCCGCATCGAGCGCTACTGGTCCGTCCCGCTGAAAACCGACCGCGACTACCGCAGCGACGGCGAATACCTCGAGGCGCTGGAGGCCGCCTTCCACCGGGCCGTCCAGCTCACCATGCGCAGCGACGTGCCCGTCTCCAGCTACCTCAGCGCCGGCGTCGACTCCTCCCTCATCACCGCCGCCGCCCGCGAGTTCAACAGCAACCTCCACACCTTTTCCATCGGGTTCAATTCCGCCATCGACGAGACCCACGACGCCGCCGAGACCGCTCGCCTCCTCGGTACCACCCACCACGAGATCCACATCACCCCCGAGGACTTCGAGCGCCTGCCCCGCGTCGTCTGGCAGATGGACCGGCCCGTCGGCGACGCCCTCATCATCGCCTTCGACAGGCTCGCCGCCCATTGCGCCCAGGACTTCAAGGTCGTCCTCGGCGGCGAGGGCGCCGACGAGATGTTCGCCGGCTACCAGTTCCACAAGATCATCCCCCTGGTCGAGAAATACTCCCGCCTCGTGCCCGGCTTCCTGCACCACGGCCTCATGATGCCCGGCTTCCACGCCACCCCCATGGGCATCCTGAACAAATTTTTCCAATTTCCCGCCGACCTCGGCAAAGGCGGCAAAAAGCGCATCGGCCAGTTCCTCGCCGGCTACCGGCGCCGCGACCTGCGGCAGAACTACACCATGCTCCGCACCCTCTGGAGCCAGGACGAGCGCCACGACATCTACGCCCCCGGCTTCAAATCCCGCGCCACCGAGTCGTGGATCGCCCCCGAGCTGCCCGCTGACCGCGACAGCGGCGCGCCCTTCCTCGATCGCCTGCTGAAGCTCCAGTACGACGAATGGCTCCAGGACTGGGCCCTGATCCGCCAGGACAAAAACACCATGGCCCACAGCCTCGAGATCCGGCTGCCCTTCCTCGACCACCACCTCATCGAGCTGGCCTTCCAGATGCCGCCCCATCTCAAGGCCAACCTGAAACGCGACAAGATCATCGAGCGCCAGCTCGCCGCCAAGCTCCTGCCGCCCGCCGTGACCAACCGGCCGAAGAATCCCTTCTTCCTGCCGATGGACTACTTCTACACCAACCCGAAGATCCGCGAGCTCATCGACCTGACCCTGAATGCCGACGCCGTGAAGAAGCGCGGCTACTTCGATCCCGCCCGCGTCCGCGCCCTCGTCGACGGCATGGCGCGCGGCGAGTTCATCGGCCTCAAGCAGGTCATGTCCCTCGTCATCCTCGAGTTGTGGCACCTCGTCTTCATCGACCGGCAGTTCCGGTTCCCCTGAGTCCGGGAGGTCTGCCGCCGCCGCCCCTTTACCGCATGGGACAACCCCATCCGGGGTTGCGGATTTCTTGGCGCCGTTGACCCGTAGTTTCACTACGGGCTATTCAGGGAGCATCCCTCCGGGATGCCGCGGGTGGGTCGGGATGCCTCTGTGCCGGACAAAGCAAAAGTAGCTCGGGCTTCAGCCCGAACTCCGCAGAAGCCGCTGCCGTCGAATCCCGGCGCCGGACAGGGCAAAAGTAGCTCGGGCTTCAGCCCGAACCGCGCAGAACCCGCTGCCGCCGAACCCCGGCGCTGGACAAAGCAAAAGTAGCTCGGGCTTCAGCCCGAACCGCGTCGGTCATGCCGCAGCTCGACCCTCATCCCCCTGCCTCGGTCATTCCCGCCGCCACTACCGCCCATCTCGCCCCAATGCCGAACCGCGGAGCGGTTCTCCGTGAATAGCCAGGGGTCGCAGACCCCTGGTTCCCACCGCCCTGTCGGCAACCCCGGATGGGGTTGTCCCATGCGGGGTGCTCGCCGCCAAGCCCTTTTGCCGAGGCATTGACCCAGCCTCCGAGGCATTCCGATCAGACCCGAATGGCACGGGATTAAGGCCGTGCGTCGGTCCTTTTCTGAGTCGCCAAGGGAGAGAATCAAGCCAGCCAAGATGGGGAGTGGGGTGTGTCGATCCCTGACGCACTCCATTGCGGATGGGCCGATCGCCAGCGCCAAGGGCGCAGGATGTGATAGCCCAGGGCAGCGCCCTGGGATGACGGAATTGCCTGGGATCCGACCGCCCTGAAGGGGCGGAACCTTCTTCGGGCTGGTATCGCCCTTACAGGGCTTTCGAATCGGTGGTGGTCTCCTTCCCAGGGCGTTGCCCTGGGCTGTCTCATTTCCCGCCGTTGGCGCGGAGAACGAGCAATGCCCACCGTTAATCCCGTGCCATTCCGATCAGACCCGAATGGCACGGGATTAAGGGCGTCGGGTCGATTGCCCTGCCGATTGGATGCCGGAGGCATCACAGCCATTAGCCGGTGGTTGAGCGCAGCGATACCACCGGTCCATCCACCCGCATGTCGAGCATC
>JAEUHH010000081.1 GCA_016795505.1 Verrucomicrobiales bacterium
ATGAGGCCCGCGTTCTGAAGGAACGCCGCATTTTCGTAGAAACGCGCTTCGCCGCCCGAGTGGTGCGGCGTTCCTTCAGAACGCAATCTTCATCGTGGCCGTTTTCCCAGGGTTGCACCCTGGGCTGGAATGCTTTGCCCCATTGGGGCAAGGGGGCTCGGTTGGAGAGCGCGGTTTCGTCGGGGCGAAAGGGCTCTTGGTTTTGAGCCTTTCCTCAATCAAACCTTTGAAATTGTTTCGGATTTCGAGCTTAGGATTTCGGATTTCCGCCGCAGGCGGCAATTCAGTGAGGTGATTGAGTCTCACGCAGAGGCGCAGAGTCGCAGAGGCTGGGACAGGGGATTGGCTGTTTCGGTTTTGAGCCTTTCCGATTCGAGATTCGAAATTGTTTCGGATTTCGAGCTTAGGATTTCGGATTTCCGCCGCAGGCGGCGAGGTGGCTTCACGTCATGAAGCCCCTCGCCAAGCCGGCAGCGGGGGCTTATGGGCTGGGGATGAATCGCTTCCGTCTTTTTCCGATTTGTTTCCTGGCCTTGGTGAGCCTGGCCCTGGGGGTGCCGATGGCCGGGGCGGCGGATTGGCCGTGGTGGCGGGGGCCGACGCGGGACGGGGTGGCGCCGGTGGAGGCGGGGCAGGAGCCGCCGACGGAGTTCGGATCCGGCAAGAACGTCCGCTGGGCGACGCCTCTGCCGGGGCGGGCGCATGGGTCGGCGTGTGTGGTTGGCGAGCGCGTCTACATCGCGACGGCGGTGGAGACGGGCGACGGGGCGGGACAGGCGATGGTGTGTCTGGACCGCCGGACAGGGGCGATCCGCTGGCAGACGCAGGTGCATGCGGGCGGGCTGACGCAGAAGATCAACAAGAAGGCGTCGTGGGCCTCGGGTACGCCGGCGTGCGACGGAGAGCGGGTCTATATCAATTTCCTCAACGGTGACGCGGTCCACACCACGGCGCTGGATCTGGAGGGCCGGATCGTGTGGCAGACACGGTTGACGAACTATGTGGAGCATCAGGGCTACGGCTCGTCGCCGGCGATCCACGGGCCGCTGGTGATCGTGTCGGCGGATAACAAGGCCGGTGGCGTGGTGGCGGGTCTGGACCGGAAGACGGGTGCCTTTGTCTGGAAAGTGGACCGGCCGAAACTGCCGAACTACGCGTCGCCAGTGGTGCTGACGGCGGCGGGGCGGGAGCAACTGTTCCTCACCGGGGCGGACAAGGTGTCGAGCCACGATCCGATGACCGGCAAGGTGCTGTGGGAGATCGCGGGGGCCACGACGGAGTGCGTGACGACGACGCCGACGGATGGCGCGCGGATTTTCACCAGCGGCGGCTATCCGAAGAACCACGTGGCGGCGGTGGCGGCCGATGGCTCGGGCCGGGTGGTGTGGGAGCTGAAGGAGCGGGTCTATGTGCCGTCGATGCTGATCCGCGGGGGGCATCTGTTCGCCGTGCTGGACAGCGGGGTGGCGGCCTGCTGGGACTCGGCCACGGGCGCGGAGAAGTGGAAGGCGCGGCTGGGTGGCAACTACAGCGGCTCGCCGACGATGGCGGGGGATCTCATCTATGTGGGCAGCGAGTCGGGTACCGTCTATGTCTTCAAGGCGTCGACCGCTGGTCTGGAGGTGGTGGCGGAAAATCCGGTGGGCGGCGAGATCTACTCGACGCCATCGATCTGTGGCGGGGAGATCTTTCTCCGGGTGGCGGACTACCAGGGCGAGACCCGGTCGGAGACGCTGTATTGTTTTGGGAAGTGAGGCTCGGGAAGGCGGGGTCACACCAGCCCGATCCGGGTCAGGTCCTGAGTGTCGATGAGGCCCAGGGGCACGCGGGTCACGGTGTCCACCACGACGAGGTCGTCGATGCGGTGGGACTCCAGCAGGCGCAGGGCTTCGGCGGCGAGTCGGGAGGAGTCGATGGTGATCGGGTGGCGTGTCATCAGCTCGCTCACCGGTCGGTCGGCGATGCCGGCGGGATCGGCCTGGAAGGCGCGGGTGAAGTCGCCCTGGGTGAAAATGCCGGCCAGCGGTTCGCCCGGGGAGGCCACGACGACGGCTCCGGTGCGGGCGCGAGTCATGGCGCCGAGGGCTTCCTTGACCGAGGCATCGGGCGGGACGATGGCGAACTGCTCGCCGGTGCGCATGATGTCGGTCACTTTGGTGAGCAGGGCGCGCCCCAGGGAGCCGCCCGGATGCAGGCTGGCGAAGTCGTTTTCGTTGAAGCCGCGCGCCTCCAGCAGCACCATGGCGAGGGCGTCGCCGAGGACGAGCATGGTGGTGGTGCTGGCGGTCGGGGCCAGGTTGAGCGGGCAGGCCTCGCGCTCGACATTGACATCGAGCACCACGTCGGCGGCCCGTCCCAGGGTGGAGTCGGGGCGCCCGGTCACGGCGATCAGGCTCACGCCGCGCCGCTTGAGGTGGGGCAGCAGGTTGAGCAGTTCCTCGGTCTCGCCGGAGTAGCTCAGGGCGAGCACGGCATCGGCGGCGGTGACGAGGCCGAGATCGCCGTGGAGGGCGTCCTGGCAGTCGAGCACGGTGGCGGGGGCGCCGGTGGAGTTCAGGGTGGCGGCGAGTTTCTGGCCGATGTTGCCCGATTTGCCGACGCCGACGATCACGATCTTGGCCCGGTTTTCCACGGCGCGGCGCAGGGTCTCGATGGCGGCGCTGAAGGAGTCGCCGACCCGCTCGAGGAGGCGGTTGAGTTCGGCGATTTCGTGCCGGATGACCCGGCGGGCGCGTTCGAGATGATCCATGGGGGGCGGAAATGGAGGGACGTCCATCCTACGGTGAAATGGGCGGTTCTGAAACGGATTTCTCCGTGTTTCCGGGCTCGCCGGGGCGGGATCGGTGGCTACACTGTCGGGTCATGATCCCGATCCCATCCCTCATCTGCCACGTTCGCCTGATCCCGCTGGTTCTCGCCGGAGCCGCCTGTCTGATGCCCGCGCCGGCCCCCGCCCAGCAGGGGAATGACGCGCCAAAGCCGAAGGAATATCCCCTCGGCCCCGACTCCCAGCGCCGCGAGGGCGTGCCGCGGGGCACGGTGACCAAGCACGTGTGGAAAAGCACGGTCTTTCCGAAGACGATCCGGGAATACCATGTCTATGTGCCTGCCCAGTACGATCCGAAAGGCACCGAGCTGGCGGCGGTGATGATCTTTCAGGATGGGCATGCCTATGTGGCCGAGGAGGGGCAGTTCCGGGTGCCCGCGGTGTTCGACAACCTGATCGCGGCCGGAGAGATGCCGGTGACGATCGGCATTTTCATCAATCCCGGCTGGTTTGCCGATTCCCTCGACGCGCCTCAGGGCTGGAAGGCGCCGCAGGGCATCGGGAGCAACCGCAGCGTGGAGTACGACACGCTCGACGGGGCCTATGCGGCCTTTTTGGAAAAGGAGATCCTGCCCGAGGTGGGAAAAGGCCTGCGCCTCACCACCGATCCCGACCGGCGCGCCATCTGTGGCATCAGTTCGGGCGGGATCTGTGCCTTCACGGTGGCGTGGGAGCGGCCCGACCTGTTCCGCAAGGTGCTGAGCCACGTGGGCAGCTTCACCAACATCCGGGGCGGCAACGCCTACCCGTTCCTGATCCGCAAGACGGAGCGCAAGCCGCTCCGCGTCTTCCTGCAGGACGGAGTGAACGATTTGGACAACGAGCACGGCAACTGGCCGCTGGCGAACCGCGAGATGGCGGCGGCGCTGAAGTTCATGGGCTATGACCACGAGTTTGTCATGGGCGAGGGCGGCCACAACGGCAATCACGGCGGGGCCATCCTGCCCGATTCGTTGCGGTGGCTGTGGCGGGCGGAAGAGGTGAAGTGACGAGATTCGTGACCCAGGGGAACTGCCGTCATGGCTGACGAAGAGACCAGTGAAGCCACCTTTGATCCGGCGGACGTCCGCACCGTCGAGGCCGATCTGCTCGGCGGCTGGGCGGGCTATCGGCTCGGGGCCACGCCGCGCCGCGATCTGCCGCGGCTGACGGAGGTGTTCCGCGACATTCTGTGGACGGCGAACCAGTATGTGCCCGCCGAGAGCGGCTCCATCTGCCTGGGCGGCCTGCCCGGTGCGGAGGCGGAACTGGTCTATGTGGCAGCCTTCGGCAGTCGCGCGCCGGCGATTGTGGGCGCCCGCCTGCCCGAGGGCGAGGGCATCACCGGCCGGGTCTATCGCGAGGGCAGGGCCGTGTTGCTCAACGATGTGAGAAAGGATCGCCATTTTTACGCCGAGATGGACGAGCGCACCGACTACACGACGCGATCCATCCTCGCCGTGCCGATCGTGGTGGGCGGGGAACCGGTCGGGGTCATCAGTCTGTTCAACCGGCTGGGATGGAAAGGCTTCCGCGCCCAGGATCTCAAGCTCCTGGAGGTGCTGGGCGGCTATGCGTCGAATTCCCTGCTCAACCTCGCCGACGCCGCCCACCATCGCGAGGTCGCCCGGCGCGACGACCTGACCGGCCTGAGGAATGACCGCTTTTTCCACCAGCAACTCCGGACCGAGTTGGAGCGTCGCGAGAATGAGGGCGGCGATCTGAGCCTGATTTTTCTCGATCTCGACCGCTTCAAGGCGGTGGTCGACACCCACGGGCATCTCATCGGCAGTCAGGTGCTGGGCGAGGTCGGGCGCCTGATCGCGCGCGTGGTTGATCGGCCCGGGGCGACTCTGGCCCGTTACGGCGGGGACGAGTTTGTGGCCATCCTGCCCGGTGCCGGGGCGCAGGAAGCCCTGGCCGTGGCCGAGTCGATCCGGCAGGTGGTCGCCGACACTGTTTTTCTGGCTGAGCCGGGCGAGGATGGCCGGCCCGCGCTGCACCTGCGGGGCTGCTTTTCCGCCAGCATCGGCGTGGCCTCGTACCGCGACGGCGGCTTCGCCAGTGGAGGCACGCCGGACTGGAAGAGTCGTCAGCGGGATTTCATCCAGGCGGCTGATGACGCCATGTATCAGGCCAAACGCGAGGGCCGCAACCGGGTCTGCCTCGGGCGGAGCGCAGCGGCGTTTCCGTCGTCGCCGAATTAGGAAAGTCGTGATACCATTCGCGCCCACGTCGCTCCATGCCCAAGACCGCCATCCTCACCGATATCCATGCCAATCTGCCCGCGCTCGAGGCGGTGCTGCGCGAGGTGGACGCGAGTGGCGTGGACGGGATCGTCTTCGGCGGCGACCTGGTCGGCTACGGGGCCTTTCCCGCCGATTGTGTCGAGCGGGTGCGGTCCGTCGGGGGCCAGTCCGTGCTGGGCAATCACGATGAATTCACCCGCCTGATGGTCCTGCGGGGCGAGCACCTGCTGCCCGAGGGGTGGAAGGCCAATCCCGTGTGGGCCGGCATCGGGCTGGCGATCCGCCAGATGACGGAGGAGTCGCTGGAGTGGCTCTGGGGCCGGCCGATGAATCTGGAGCTGGATGGCGGCGCCATCCTGGCCCATGCCAGTCTGCATGACCCACCCGGCTGGCATTACCTGACCAGCGAGACCGACGCCGCGCCGACCTTTGCCCGGCTCCGGGAGCGGGGCGGGGAGAGGAGCCTCGGCTTTTTCGGCCACACCCACCAGATGCAGTGCCTCGCCGATCCGACCGCGCCGATCCAGCCGAAATGGCTGGCCCGGGATCGCCTCCACCTGCCCGTCGGCGTCGTCTGCGCCATGCTAGCGGGTTCCGTGGGCCAGCCGCGCGATCGCCAGGACCGCCGGGCCTCGTGGGTGATCTGGGATGGTGATGCCCGTGAAGTGGAGATCCGCCACACCGCCTATCCGGCCATGGAAGCCGCCAAAGGCATCGTCGAAGCCGGCCTCCCCATTGAATCCGCCCTGCGCCTGCTGTCGGCGGAGGAGCGTCTGGATTGGCTGGGGTTTTGAAGAAGAGGGGATCAGGCAAGGCCTCGGCTGGGAGTGTGAGAACTGTGTCTTCCGCGACAGGACCGGCACCCGGATCAAGGCCGGCAAGCACTCCCGCCCGAAACTGTTTCCTTGCGACCCGCCGCAGGGCGGGATAAGCTGCCCGAAGTCGCTGGAAGGCGGCGGAAACGCCCCGGTGCCCGTGCACCGGCCTCCGCGCCAACTTAGCTCAGTTGGTAGAGCAGCTGATTTGTAATCAGCCGGTCGTCGGTTCGAGTCCGACAGTTGGCTCCAGTGTCCTTTGAAGTTCGTCCTCGGACGAGAATCGAAGGTCCGCGTGGCCTTTGCCGCGGAGTGGCTGAGTGAAGCATGAGCGGAGACTTTGGAAGGAACCAGCCCTTCAAGGATCGGCCGAAATGCCTCGGATTCGATTTTCTCAGCTAGCTTGTCCAAAGGACTAACCGTTACACCGGAACGATGCCGTCGGTCGAGATGCGGGGATAGTCCCCAATCTCTTGGCGGCGCCAACTTTTCTTGCTCATGAATGGAATTTAGCTGAGCTTAACGAAAATCGAGGGGCTTTTCGAGGGTCCCTTTAGCCAACCCGTGCGCCAGTGATCTCGATCGCGTCGTTCGCAACTGCTTCGACCTTCTTGCTGTGATCAAACGTGAGGGTAAGGTTTGAAGGTCGGGCGTCCATCCGTCTTCCTATGATCACCAAAATCACCACCCGCTACTTTAAGCGCTTCGAAAGCCAGGAGTTCCCGCTCGATTCCCTTTCGCTTCTCGCAGGTCCGAACAACAGTGGGAAGTCAACCCTGCTACAGGCAGTGATGGTGTGGAATCTCGCCATGCAGAAATGGTGGGAGAAGAAGGGACCGGGAAGCGGATCGAAGGCGAAGGACCGTTCCGGTGCGCCCATCACCCGGCAGGAGTTCACGGCCCTTCCGCTGCCCTCAATGGATCAACTCTGGACTGACACTCACACATCGCTCCGCAAAGACGAGGGAAAACAGGGATCACCCCGACCGATGGTGATCACCTTGCACGGAGTGGACGGGGATGGGGAGGGATGGCAGTTCGGTTTCGAGTTTCGCTACAGCGGTCCGGAACAGATCCATGTGAAGCCGGTGCCCGCAGATCTGCCCCATCTGGAGACGGCAAAAGAGCGCGTCAGCGTCGTTTATGTCCCTCCGTTTTCGGGGATCGGGGTGAATGAAACCCGGCATGATCGTCCGTATCAGGACATGCTCATCGGACAGGGAAAGGCGGGCGACATCCTTCGGAATTTGCTCCTCGAAGTCGCGGAATCAGCGGACCCTGCGCGTTGGGGGCGACTGGAGTCCGTCGTAGAGCAGGTCTTTGGCTATCGGATTTTGCGCCCCGTCTATGATGGAGTTCCCTACATCACCTGCCAGTATCTCAAAGGCGTGCCGACGGGGCGCGGATTCGGAGGGTTGGCGCCTCTCGACGTATCGACGACCGGAAGTGGCTTCCACCAAGTGTTGCTCATCCTCGCCTTCATGCTGGCGAGAAGATCCAGTCTGATCCTCCTCGACGAACCGGATGCCCACCTGCACGTGCTGCTCCAGAAACAGCTCTACGACATCCTGCGTCGTCTGTGCCACGAGACGAAAGGGCAACTCGTCATCGCGACTCACTCCGAAGTCCTCATCGACAGCACCAGCCCCAGCCAGATCGTGTCTTTCTATCGAGAGCCTCACCGCCTCGCCTCCGAGGCGGATCGTGATCAGGTCAGGGAGGCCCTCAAGCGCGTAAGTTCGCTCGATTTGTTGCTGGCCGAGAATGCCTGTGGGGTGCTTTATGTTGAGGGTACCACGGATTTTGACTTGCTGAAGGCCTGGGCAAGCGTGTTGGATCATCCAATCCGGGAGTGGTTCGGCAACCTCCCGTTTTGGCAGAACAATCAGGGACGGAACCCCAGAGAGGCACGGGCGCATTTCTTCGCCCTGAAGGCAATCCGCCCCGATCTGAAAGGTGTGCTATTGCTCGACGGTGACAATCGGAGCCTGCCGGATCGGGAGATCAGCGGCGAAGGACTGGCTGTGCTGCGATGGGAGCGCTACGAAGCTGAGAGTTACCTGCTTCATCCGACTAGCCTCGAGCGATTCATCGCCGACGAAAAGGGAGTCCTTTTTGCGCAACCCGCGATGCAGTATTTCCGTGATCAAATGCCACCGGCGTTCTTCAAGGATCCGCTCGAGTCGAGCCACTTTCTGCGGTCCGAACCCGCGAGCAAGACCCTGCTTCCCGAACTGATTCGACGCTCCGATATGACACTGCCGAAGAGCGACTACTTTCTCCTGGCGCGTCAGATGAAGCGGGAGGAAGTGCCTGCGGAAGTAGCCGATAAACTGACCGCGATTCAGAGCGTCGTGATGCCATGAGCGCCAGATGAATCAACCTCTCTTCACCTCGCTCTCCTCTCGGCGGATTGCCGCCCGCATCTCCCGTGCCCGTCTTCGGGTTTGTTTTGCCGCGCCGGGCATCCAGAAAGAAGTGGCGCAGGCTCTGGCTGGATTGAAGTCGCGGGAAGCCGGAATCCAGATCACGGTGAGCCTCGATTTCGACGAGCACACCCTGCGCATGGGCTACGGAAGTCTCGCCGCCGTTGAGACTCTGCGGGCCGCCGACATCGAGCCGACCCATTCACCCGGTCTTCGCAGCGCGGTCCTGATTGTGGACGAGGAGGGGTGGGCCTATACCCCGACAGCACTTTACCTCGAATCCGAACCCCAAAGTGACGAGACGCCGAATGCGGTCCGTTTGAACGCGGAGCAGGTGCATGAAATCCTTTTGCGCCTCTCGCCCGCCGCCCGCGAGGAAGCGATCGCCGCAGCGGGCACGCTGGAAGAAGCCGGGCGGCTCGAATCCACTCCACTCGAAATCAGTGAGATCCCGATCCGCGAAGACGAGTTCTTGAAGGTGAAAGCGGCCATCGAGATCGCTCCGCCCGCGAAATTCGATGTCGTGAGGCAGGTCCGTGTCTTCGAGCCCTACCTGCAATACGTGGAACTCTCCCTCACTGGAGCGGCCGTTCAGAGGCATCGGGTTCGCATTCCAAAATCGCTTCTCAACCTCGGTGCTTCGAAGGACCTCGAAGGCAAACTGAAGACAACCTTCGATCTCATCGAGAGAGGCAGTTCGCTTTCCTCGAAAGCGCTTGAAGACGAAATGAATGAGATACGCAAGAACTTCACTCCGTCACTCGGCAAGGACCACGGCCGTGTGGTCCTGAAGGCTGCAAAGCACAAGTTGACGGAGCGTCTGAATGAACTGCGGAAGAAACTGGATGAGCATCAGAAGGATGTCGAATCCAAGCTTCAGACCAAGCTGGATGAATCAAAGGAGCAGGTCGTTGGCTACTACTTCCCGCTGGTCGTTTCGAATCCGCCCGACGCACTCGTTGGATCTTTGCTGAAGGTGACCGAAGATGACATCAGGCTCTGGATCGAAGGAGAGCTGTCCGCTGTGTTCCCCACGGCCGAGGACCTGACCCGCAAAATGACACTGGATGAGCGCTACAAGGACGTTACCTTCGAGACGCTGACCCGGCCAGACTTCCTTGATTCGGTAAGAGCCGCCTTCCCGAAAATTGACTGGGATAAGGCCTATAAGGAGTTCAAGGCAGCTGGCGAATCAATCCAACCATGAACAACCCCGAGCAGAACGACGTTTCTACAGCCCTCTCTCTGCTCCGCGACTCACTGGCTGAGGAAGAGCAGCGGATCCGCAATGAAGGTGCTACCGCCATGCAGGGGGGCGACTACGATACCGCCACCGCGGTCATTGATTTCGGCAAACGGCTCCTCGCCTTCCAGAAAAAGGTCGAAGGCCTCGTCCACGAATGGGACGAACTTGAAGACCTCCGCGACAAGGCCAGCCCGGCGGTGCAGGAGATCGTGAGCAAACGTTTCTTTGGTAAGTCGAAGAAGGGCGAGATCACCCCGCACGAAGCCTATTGCCGGCCCCTCCTCGAAGTGCTCGTGGAAATGGGTGGATCGGGTAAGACCAAGATAGTCCTTGATCGTCTCGGCGAGAAGATGAAGCCGGTCCTCAAGCCGAAGGACTATGAATCTCAGGAATCCGACTCCAAGACGATCCGCTGGCGCAACACCGCCCAATGGGCCCGAAACCAGATGGCCAACGAGGATGGCCGGATGCGATCGGATTCTCCACGGGGGATCTGGGAGATTTCAGAGAAAGGCCGGAAGTGGCTGCGTGAGCAAAGCGGGGTTCGTTCTCGAAGTAACCGGATTGAAGGTATGGAAAGCGAGCGTCCCCGATCGGAACGATGAACACCGGCAACCATCTCGCCAGCTATAGGGAAGCAGTCAGGCAACTGAACAAGGGGATCGGTTCCCACACGCCCCTCGAATGGGCTGCGAAAGTGAAGCAGTTGAAAGCGGTGTGGGCAGAATCGATCAGCGCGCTTCTGAAGGGTGCCGAGAACGGGGATGTCGAGATCTGGCATGCTCTGGGAAACGCCTTCGAAAGGGGACACGGGGTCGATCGGGATGAGGAGCAGGCAAAAGCGTGGTATCTAAGGAGCGCCTCCGCCGGGCATGCCATTTCGATGGTTACTCTGGGATGCCTTGCGTCCCGTTATAATCCCACTCCCGAAAAACTCGCTGAAGCGATCGAATGGTATCAACGCGCCGCCGCGTTGGGTGATTCTGGAGGCATGATCTCACTGGGCTTCGCCTATCGGGAGGGAAGAGGAGTTCCGGTCGATGAACGGCGGGCGGCTGATTGGTTTATCAAGGGTTACCACGCCGGAGCCATCAACGGAGCCGAATTGACCGGGCGCCTGCTTACCCGGCGACATGAAACCCATGTCGAAGCGTTGACGTGGCTGCGGGTTGCGATAGAGCACGGCATGGACAGTGTTTACTTCCATCTTGCCCTGATGCACGGAGATCGGAAATCTCCCGTGTTTGATGAAGAAGAGGCATACCGGTGTTGGATTCAGGTAGCCGAGCGGCCTCGGGGAGAACTGCGGTTCATGGCGATGCTGGCTCTTGCCCGCAGTTGCCGGGACGGGATCGGTACGGAGCGCAGCCGGGGAAATGCGATTCGTTGGCTCGATCGCCTCATGGCAGCGGCGCCAGTGACGACGGCTGATTATCGGAATGCTGTGAGATTGAAAGAGGAAATCGAAGGTGAGCTTTTCTGAGCAGTTACGGCTCCCCTTTTCGTCGTGCACGCCAAACTAATGGCCTTTGATCCTTGATTTTCTCCTGCAACTAATCGTATAGTTGGCGGTAACGCCATGCCCAACTTACTTGGAATAGTTTTCGTCCTCGCGGTGATGGTCGGTGCCGCCGCCATCGCCGTGTTTCTTTTTCGCCGTCAGAAGGCGGCACGCAAACTGAAGCCTTTCCAAGAGGACAAACTTCTCAGAGGACCAGGCGAGTCGCTGCGTCGTCGCGTGGAGGAGTTGTCGGAAGAATTTGCGAACACGATCCTACTGGGTTCGGCTCTCACGGCAGCTGTCCTTGGGGTTCCGGCATTGGTCCTGAAGGCCTTTCCAAATGCGAACCCGTATCTGCTGTTTGGGAGCGGAATCACCCTCTTTTTGGCCGGTGCCATCGTGATGATCAAGCGTTCGGTCGGCCTACTCGACAGGCGTGCCAATTTGCGGCTGGGATACATCGGGGAACGCCTCGTCGCCGAATCGATCGAAGCCCGCCTCGCCAGCGGTTGGCGCCTCTTTCACGATATCCCGATCTCAGGCGAATGGGGCGAGGCAAACATTGACCATGTCGTGGTCGGAGGCACCGGAGTCGCGGTCGTCGAGACGAAGATGCGGTCAAAGCCCTCTGACAAAGAAGCGTGGGAAAATCGCGTCCGCTTCGACGGCAAGGTCCTCTTGTGGCCACGTTGTCCAAACGACTCCAAGACTCTCTGGCAGGTGAAGAAAAATGCCGAGTGGATCGGGGATTACCTACAGCGGGAGTGTGGCTTTTCTGTCTCCGTGAAGCAGGTCATCGCGATTCCAGGGTGGAATGTTGAAGAAACGGTGTTGGGGCAGCCACGAGTGGTGAGCGGCAAGGGCGCCGGTGATGCGGTTGTTCAGGCGCTCGGCGCAGACAACGCTACGACGCTTTCAACCGACCAGAGAAATCGGATTTGTCTGGCGTTGGAGGCTCTCTGCCGGGATGTCGACGTTTGACTTCTTAGTCCGCGCACTCACCCCTCAAGCCGGTCGCGAGCACACCTCGGCGGCGATGCGGTTGGCTTCGGCTTCCATGGGGGAGGTCCAGTAGCTTTCGCGCAGGCACTCGTGCAGGTAGCGGTGCAGGAAGGTCAGGCGGCCGCCGAGGGATTCGAATTGGGCCACGTGGACGCACTCATGGACGAGGGTGGCGCGGCTTTCGGCGGCGGATTCGTCCAGATAAATGCCGTAGCCCAACGCCATGCCGATGGGGGGATCGAGGGGGAAACGGGTGACCTGGGCGAGGCCGCGGAGCAGGGCGGCGCCGGGGGTGGGCAGGGGAGAGGTGACGGCCACGCGGATGGTCTCGGGCTGGAGCACCCCGGCGGAGCGGGCATCGGCACACTCGTCGAAATCGAGGGGCCGACCGACCCGGAGGATGCGGCGCTCATGCCGCCGCAGCCAGATCCACGCCGGAAAGAGCGCCAGCCAGACGAGGGGGGCGGTCACGAGCCAAGGCAGACGGCGGGTTTTCATGGGGTGCGGGAACAGTATCTCCCAACTTTACGGCGCGCGCCAGCGGGGCGGGCTGAATTTCCAGAGTCTTCGTCAAAAAGTTTCGTCACAAAGAGCCAGTCAACCGCGGCGTTCGCGCCCGGCCGGCGACGATCCTGATTCGTTCTCTTCGGCCCAATCGTCCTGGCGAGCGGGCTAGAATCGGTCGTCCCGCACCTCCACGCTGGCGACGGCCATGGCGGCGATGCCTTCCCGGCGGCCGATGAAGCCCATCATCTCGTTGGTGGTGGCCTTGATCCCGATCTGGTGCGGGTCGAGGCCGAGCGCCCCGGCGATGGCGGCCTTCATGGCGGCGGCGTGGGGCATGATCTTGGGGGCCTCGGCGATCACGGTGCTGTCGATGTTGTGAATCCAGGCGCCGCGGCGTTCCGCGATGCGGCGCACCTCGCGCAGGATCTCCAGGCTGCTGATGCCGGCGATGCTCTCGTCCCCGGGGGGAAAGTAAAAGCCGATGTCGTGGTCGCCGAGCGCCCCGAGGATGGCGTCGGCGATGGCGTGGCAGAGGGCGTCGGCGTCCGAATGGCCGTCGAGTCCCTGCACGTGGGGGATCTCCACGCCGCCAAGGATGAGGGGGCGCCCCTCGGCGAAGCGATGCACGTCGTATCCGATGCCGCAGCGTTGCATGTCAGTGTCTCCTTTCCCAGTGTGCCAGAGAGGTCAGATGGCATCCAGCGGCAATTTGCCGTTGTGGGCGACGATGCCCCATTTATCCGGATGCGAGGTGGAATCGGACAGCCGTACGCTGCCACCCGCCGCCTCGACGAGCAACTGGCCGGCGGCGATGTCCCACAGGCTGATCTGCTCCTCGATGTAGGCATCGAGCCGGCCGCAGGCGATGTAGGCCAGGGCGAGGGCGGCGCTGCCCAACATGCGCGTCTTCCGCACCTGGTAGGCGATCTCGCGGTAGCGGGTCATGCCGGCTTCCATGGCTTCCTTCGACTTGGAAAAGCCGATCGTGACGATGGCGTCCTTCAGCGCCGTGCGCGAGCTGGCCTGAATGGGCTTCCCATTCCGGGTGGGGATGCCGCCGGCTTCCACGGCGAACAGCTCGTCCAGCATCGGATCGTAAATGACGCCGGTAGTCAGCACGCCCTGCTCCCGGAGGGCGATGGAGACGCAGAAATGGGGGATGCCGTAAAAATAGTTCACCGTGCCGTCGATGGGATCGACGATCCACTGGCAGGGGCTGTCCTGATGGCCCGCGATGCCCTCCTCGCCGTAGATGGCGTGGTCGGGAAAGGCCCCGAGCAGGCGGTCGGTGATCAGCTCCTGGCTGCGCACGTCCAGCTCCAGCTTGATGTCGTGGTCGAGCGCGGCATCGACATTCAGGTCGGTTTCGAAGTGTTCGCGGAGCAGGGCGCCGGCTTCGCGGGCGGCCTGGATGGCTAGGTCGAGGTGGGTGGGCATGGGGCAGGTGTCAGGGACGCGTCAGAGGCGACCACCTTTCACCAGACCTTCCACGATTTCGACCAGCTTTTGACCGATTTCGGCTTTCGACTGCCTGCCCAGCGATTCCGCGTGGCCGTCGGCGAAAAACAGCCGCACTTCGTTCTCTTCGGCATCAAATCCCACGCCGGGGCGGCTCACATCGTTCGCCACGATCAGGTCGCAGCTTTTCTTTTCCAATTTGGCCCGCGCGTGGGTCTCCACTTGCTCCGTCTCGGCCGCGAATCCCACGAGAACGCCGGAAAATCCGAAAACCAGCCGCGCGCTGCCGAGGATGTCCTCGGTCTTTTCGAGCTCCAGCGTCAGGCGGTCGCCCGTCTTCTTGATCTTCTGTTCCGCGATCTGGACCGGCCGGTAATCCGCTACCGCGGCGCAAAAAATGGCCGCGTCGCAGCCACCGATGCGGTCCCGCACCGCGTCATACATCTCCCGGGCGCTCTCCACCGGCACCCGGTCCGCAAGCGGGGCCGGAGCGGGGATCGCTACCGGTCCGGTGACGAGCACCACCTCGTGGCCACGGGCGGCGGCGGCGGCGGCGATGGCATAGCCCATCCGGCCCGAGGAACGGTTCGAGATGTAGCGCACCGGATCGATGGCTTCGCGGGTCGGACCGGCGGTGAGGAGCAGTCGCATGAGTGGTGTTTTCCGGGGACTTGCCACCTCGTCATGCTCACCCGAGCGAGCAGTAGTCCGGGCCGTGGTAATGCCCGTCGGTCATCCGCGCGATCTGCATCTCCACGTCGCGCAGCAGCGAACTGGCGCCGAAACGGAACAGGTCCGGCGTCAGCCAGTCGTCGCCGAGCGTCTCCCGTACCATCACCAGGTAATGCAGCGCCTCCTTGGCGGTGCGGATGCCGCCCGCCGGTTTCACCCCGATGCGGCGGCCGGTGGCGTGGTAGAAATCGCGCACCGCCTCGAGCATCACCAGTGTCACCGGCAGCGTCGCGGCGGGCGAGACCTTGCCCGTCGATGTCTTGATGAAATCGGCACCCGCTTCCATCGCGATCTGGCTGGCCAGGCGCACATTGTCATAGGTCTGGAGTTCGCCCGTCTCGAAGATCACCTTCAGATGCGCCGCGCCGCAGGCGGCCTTGGTCGCCACGATCTCCTCGCGCACCTCGTCGTGGCGGCCGGCGAGGAAGGCGCCGCGGCTGATTACCATGTCGATCTCGCCCGCGCCGGCCGCGACCGCGTCGCGCACGTCGGCCAGCCGGATCTCCAGCGGATATTGCCCACTGGGAAAACCCGTCGCCACCGCGGCGATCGCAATGCCGGTGCCGGCGAGAGCCTGCCGCGCCGCGGGCACCAGGGTCGGATACACGCACACCGCCGCGCAGGGCGGGCACGCGTAGCGATCCGGCATGGGCTGCCGTGCCTTCCGACAGAGTTGGGCCACCTTGCCCGGCGTGTCGGCGCCCTCCAGCGTGGTCAGGTCCATCATCGACACTGCCAGGCGCAGCCCCGCCAGCTTGGTTGCGGCCTTCAGCGAGCGTTTGGTGAAGGCCGCCGCCCGCGCCTGCACCGCCACCGCATCGACGGGCGGCACCGGGTACTGCGTCTGGAGGGCGGGCATGGCGGAATTTGGTGGGAAAAAGACGGATTCGTTGAGTGGCCGGATCAGCTCAGCTTTACCATGTCCTTGACCAGTTGGCCATAGACGTAGAACAAGCCACGCCACGAGTAGCGCACTTTTTCCGGATCGTGGGTATCGTGCTCGATCACGCCGCGCTCGATGTTGTGGCGGATCTGGAGTTGCGTCTCGGCTTCCATGAGTTCGGGGATCGACTCCGGGTTTTCCTCCACCAGATCGGCGGTGGCCACCCCGAGGCGTTCGAGGAAATCGCGGTGCTCGGCCAGCAGTTCCTCGAAGCTCTGCACATTGGGCACCTGATTCAGCCGCACATCGGGCATGGTCCGCAGCGTCTGGCCAAAGGGAAAATTCCACGTCCGATAGATCCGCCCCTCCAGGGTGCGCGAGGTGAGCGACACGAAGGCAAAACCCATGCCGTGCTGCTCATTCAGGCAGATCGCGGCCTGGGTCCGCTCCTCGGCGCGGTAGAAAATGCGGAAAAACTGCCGCAGATCCTCCCATTCCCAGCCGGCATCCTCCACGTGGGTGAAGCCCTCCGTCTCGATCTCGTGGGTGAAGTCGCTGAGATGGGGAAAGCGGTGGGCATTCGGGGGCGTCTGGTGGGTCAGGGATTTGCGGAGCGGCAGCCGCAGCCGGCGCACCCGGGTTAGCAGTTCGATCCAGGGCAGCAGGAACCACATCAGCACCCCGGCCACGCCGGCCACGTGGCTGCCGCTCAGGAAATACGGCGCCAGATAGCTCGCCACCAGCACGCAGACCGCGCCGGCTTTGCGGAGCACCGCGTGGTCGAATGATCGCAGCCCGAAAGCCAGCACCACCACGCCCATCAGGATGTAAAACTCTGTCATGTTCGATCGCGACTCGCGGCGGCACCCGGAAACAGCCCGGCTGTCTGCCGACTCCTGACGCTAGCCAATCTTTGACCGGATGAAAACGCCCGGCCACCATTTTTTTCCGAATCGCCAGTCCCGCGACGACAGATGCCGGTTGCCCCGCCGGCCCGGCGCCGCCAAGATTTTGCCGCCCGGACCATCCGGCCACCGAAAGCCATGCGAGCCCTCATCCAGCGCGTCACCAGCGCCAGCGTCACCATCGATCAGCGGGTCAAATCCGCCATCGGTCCCGGTCTGCTCATCCTGCTCGGCGTCGAGACCGCCGACGAGCCGTCCGATGGCGACTGGCTCGCCCGCAAGATCGCGCAACTGCGGCTGTTCGATGACGGCGAGGGCAAGATGAATCTGTCGCTCCTCGACACCGGCGGCCAGGCGCTCGTCGTCTCGCAGTTCACCCTGCATGCCCGCACTCGCAAGGGGACGCGACCTTCCTACGACCGCGCCGCGCGCCCCGAGCAGGCCATTCCCCTCTACGAGGGCTTCGTGGCCGCCCTGGAGCGCGAGATCGGTCAAACGGTCGGCACCGGGGAATTCGGCGCCATGATGGCCGTCTCCCTGGTCAACGACGGGCCGGTGACGCTGATGCTGGACAGCCGGCTGCGCGAATGACGGGGGAGAGAGGGGAGGCGGGATTTCCGCGAAAAAGTAGCTCGGGCTTCAGCCCGAATCATCAGGCATTGGCCAGGCGCCGGACCGATGGGGTTGGGCTGAAGCCCAAGCTATTTTCTCTCTGCCGCTGCCTTGTCTGGCCGGCATGGCGACCCACAGCCAACGAAAAAGGCGGACCTTCCGGCCCGCCTTTTGAGGGTGATGACAACAAAGGTTCCAGTATCTGCTCAGAGCAGACCCGCCTTCTTCAACGTGGTGAGAGCCCCGTTCTTGTTGATCGTTTTCAGGCCCCGGGCGCTGACCTTGACGCGGACGTAGCGGCCGAGTTCCGGCACCCAGACGCGCTTCTCGCGCAGATTGGGCTTGAACTGGCGGTCCACCGTCTTGGTGACGTGGCGGCCCACCCCGCCCTTCTTCTTGGCCAGACCGCTGCGGTGAATCCGACGACCCATGCTGGGGCGGGCTCCCGTGATGCTGCAAACTCGTGACATGATTTCTTGAAAGGTTCGGGTTGTCGAGACGAAGCCCGGTCGGTCCGGGCGCGGGCGGAGACTGTCGCCAGATTCGGCGCGGGGTCAAGGCGGAATTCCGGCTCCCAGCGCTCGCAGGGGCGAAAAATCGGCCCAAAAGCGGCATTTGTCGACCGGTTCTCCGATGCAACCGGGTCGGATCGGCGATCAGACCCTGTTTGATCGGAGAGGCAACCCTGTCTGATCGGAACCGGAGTGCGGCTAAAAAACGCCCGGAAGGCCGTTTTCGGCCGGATCACCCGTGGACCTTCGACGGCAGGCGGTTCACCGAGGCGGCCGTCGTTTCTACGGGCGACTCGGCTTTGCGCTGGGGGCCCTGCCGGATGAGGCGGCCGGCGGTCTCCAGCAGCAAGGGGATGTCGACCGGCTTGGCGAGGAAGGCATCGGCGCCGGCAAGCATCATGTCGCGCTTCAGGATGGGGTCGAGGCTGCCGGAGGCGGCGATGACGGGGATGCGGGCGACCACCTCGGGCATCTGGCGCAGGGCGGTGACGATGGCGATGCCGTCCATGCCGGGCATTTCCACATCGGTGACGATGAGATCGGGCCGCGGCTGGCAGGCCACTCGGAGCAGGGCGTCGTCGCCGTTCGACACGGCCTCCACGTCGTAGCCGACCCGCATGAGGATCTGGCTGAGGATCTGCCGATTTTGTGGCAGGTCATCCACGATCAGGATGCGAAAACGGTTCGAGGCCGGCATTCCAGATGCCAGGTCCGAATCGGTTGGAGGGAGGGGTGTCATGAGTCCACGAACGGTGGCTTTCACTAGATGAGACGATTGAGAAAGACAAATATTTTATCTTTTTGAAGCGATTTTTGTCGGTTCGTTCAAAAAATTCGCGGATCGAGCCCGGGCGCGGTCAAAAATGGCCTGGAGGGCGGTCCGGGCGGTGTCCAGATCCTTGTGGATCATCTCACGGGGCCGGTTTTCCGGGGTCCACTCGCAGCGGGGAGTGCGCTCGATGCGGTCGATCAACTGGTCGGCGGTCTCGGCATGGGCAAAGACACCGGCTTTCACGAGATCGTCGTCATAGGTCATGCCGATGGGATCGATGAAGGTGGTGGGCACGCCGAAGACGGCCGCCTCGGTGGCGGTGCTGCTGCGGTGGGTGACGTGATGGTCGACGAGGGACAGCAAGGCGGGTAGTGGGATGGTGCAGGCGTCGCGCATCTCGAAGCCCTCGATGTCCTGGTCACGCAGCCAGTCCTCGGAGACCGGGCCTTCGGACTCGAGGCCGAGCAGGGCGCCGCGGCGGGTCATGAGATCCTCCTCCTCGGGGCCGACGCGCCAGTCATTGAGGCAGCGCAGCCGCACGATGACCGGGTGCAGGCGAATGAGGAACAGGGCGCGGCCACGCATCCGGGCCATGGCCTCGACCACGATCTTGGGCAGGCGATTGCCCTGGGTGGAGATGAGCACGATCCTGCCGCCGGGCGGCACGAGGTGGAGCAGGCGATCGCGCTCCGGCAGGCGCGGGGCCTCGGGCGAGCCGATCCAGTCGAGCCAGGGGTGGCCGCCGACTTCAACCTGATGGGCGGGGCACTCCCAGGCGCGGACCAGGTCGGCCATGCCCTCGTCGCGCGCCCACAGCACGTCGGCGAGCACGTCGTAGCCGGTCTCGGGCTGCCGGCCCCAGCGGCGGAAAAACAGGGTGCTTTTCACGCCATACTGGATCGTCACCGACACCGTGCCGGTGCGGCGGGCGGCGGCTGCGAGGGCACCGGATCGCAGGTCGAATGGGCTGACGGCAAAGGCCGAGCCCGGTCGCACCCAGGCGAGAAGTTTTTCAAAGAAGTCATAGTATCCGAGGTATTCCCGGATCACGTTTTCGTAGGGGAAATAGTCAAAGGTCCGTCCGAAGAGCCACTCGAAGCCACGGCGCACCTCGTCGGCGCCTTCCAGGGAGGCGATGGGCGTGACGGCGCCGGAGAGTCGGGCGCGGACGAAGGGATAGGTACTGAGGTAGCGCCCCGGGAAGTAGCGTCGGCCCTCCGGACGGGGCGGCGACTCGCCGGCGTCGATTTCGATGCGGCGGGCCGGGATCATCTGCCGGGCGAGTGCCCAGATGGCATCAAGATACGAGCAGGTGGCAAAGCCGCCGATGTATTGGTTGAAATCCTCGACGCGGGTGACGAACAGGGCTCCCCCGGGCAGGGGCGGCATCTGCCAGATGCGTCCGGCGGCGAGGTCGCGGTCTCGTAGAAGCCGGGCTTTTTTCTCCGGGCTGGGAGCGGCCTTTGGGGGAGCGGGGACGACCTCGCGGACGAGGTCGCGATAGGCATACCAGCGCAGGATGGGCCAGATGGCCTTGCCCTCGGCGCGCAGCGAGGCCACGTCGTAGTCGATCTCGAGCTGGCGGAGATCGGCGGAGATTTTCTGTCGGTCGATGGCCATGCGGCGTCGGGGACCTCAGGCGTGGGTGTCACGCCAGACGATGAGCCAGGCGCCACCGGTGGGCGAGAGCCGCCAGGGCATCCAGTGGGGGGGATCGCCTGGCAGGGAGGCGAGCAGGGGATTGAGCAGGCCGGCATGGCGGGGCGAGGGCACGTGGAGCAGCGCGCCGCTGGCGAGGGCGCCGGGAGCGAGTGCGGTGCGGAGGGCGGCTTCGAAGCCTTCAGCCGAAAGGTCGCCGAGGTGATACAGTCCGGAGGGGCTGCCGCCGGTGGTGGACCATGCCGGATCGGCTGTGGTCAGCGCGCCAGCGAAGGCCTCGCCGCCATCGCCGATGAAGGTGGCCACGGTGGGCAGCCTTCTGGCTTTGGCGTAGTCGACCACGGCGGCGGCGAGGTCGGAAAGGGCGGATTCGGGGCTGTGGTCGGCGATCCAGCCGAAGGCTTCGACCGTACCGGAGGCTTCGGCGAACTCGAGGCGCTTCTCCAGAACCGCGACGGTCTCGGAGAGTTCCTCGAGGCGCTTGGTGGCGGCTTTGGCGAGGGCCTCCGCTTCCTTGAGCCGTTTCCGGGTCTCGGACAACTGGTCGGCGGTGGCCTGGAGTGCCCGGGACTCGGCGGCGCCGATCCATTTTCTGAACGTTTTTCCCAATCCCATGTTGTGACGGTGTGGGGGTAGTAGTAGCACGTTTTGACGCGGGGGAGCGGCAAAATGCCGGGGCTACTGCTTGCCCGCTATCGGGTCGGGCAGCGGGTGGTGCCACTGAAAGCCGTGGCGCGCAATGTTTCGGCTGGCATCGGGAAGGGCGGAACGGTAAACTACCGGCTTTTTCCGTCGCGGGACGGCAAATACCGGGCAACATCCGATCACATGGCTTTGGAAAACACGGCAGCGGGCGGGGAGGACGACGGCAACAGGGATGCCGCCGAGGTGAATCATTGCCCGGCGTGCGAGGGCGAGATCGACATCACGGGCCTGTCGCCGTTCACCAAGATCGAGTGTCCCCACTGCGGGCAGTCGGTGCGGGTGCGCACGCAATTGGGAAATTTCATGATCCGCTCGATGCTGGGCGAGGGCGGTATGAGTCAGGTGTTCCTGGCCGAGGATCTGGCCCTGGACCGGCAGGTGGCGCTGAAGATCCTGCACCAGGACCTGAGCCGGGACGCGGGCCTGATGGCGCTGTTCGAGCGTGAGGCCAAGCTGACGGCCTCGATCAATCACCCCAATGTGGTGAAGGTCTATACGGTCGGCTCGGACGGCGGCTACTTTTTCATCGCGATGGAGTTGGTGGACAACGTCAGCCTCGAGGCCCGCATCGCGGAGACGGGCATGATGCCCGAGCGGGAGGCGCTCGACCTGCTGCACGACGTGGCGGCGGGTCTGAAGACGGCTTATCAGGGTGGGTTGATCCACCGCGACATCAAACCGGGGAACATCCTGCTCACCCAGGCGGGCACGGGCAAGCTGGTGGATTTCGGCCTCGCGCTCCAGCAGGGAGGCGAGGATCATGTCGAGGATCTGTGGGCAACGCCGTTTTACGTGCCGCCGGAGAAACTGGATGGAAAGCCGGATGACTTCCGCGGCGACATCTACAGTCTCGGGGCGACGTTTTTCCACGCGCTGGCGGGCCGGCCGCCGTTTCAGGCAAACACGGCGTCGATGGAGGAACTGCGCGCGATCAAATCGCAGCCCGTCAGCCTGCATCATGCTTCGGCGCCGGTCTCGGCGGCGACGGTGAAGTTGATCGACCGGATGATGGCCTACAAGCCGGAGGCCCGGTTCAAGACCTACGACGATCTGTTGGCGGCGATCGAGGATGCCCAATCGAAACTGCCCGGCGGATCGGCCTCGCGGGCGCGGCGACAGAATGTGCTGGCTCCGGCGCGCAAGGGCCTGGGCCCTCTCGCCTGGCTGGGCATCTCCGGCGGCGGCATTGCCGTGATCGGGCTGCTGGTGGCTCTGATCGGCGGCAATCGCGATCGGGAGGCCGATCTGCCCGATTCGCTCGCCGGCAGTGGAGGCGATCGCGTGGTGGCGGCGGGACAGCAGGGGATCGCGACGCGCTACACCGCCGCGCGGGATCTGCTGCTCGCGGGTCGCATCACCGAGGCTCGGGCGGCCTTTCAGGAATTGCTCAAGGAGGAGGGACTGAAGCAGCCAACGCGTGCCTGGACGGAGCTGAATGTCGGCCTGACGAGTCTGCTGGGCGGCTCCACGAACGGACTGACGGCCTCTCCCGCCCCGACGGGCGAAAGCGCGGAGCCGGACGATCCGGCGGCGGCATTCGTGAGAAGACTGGCCGGGCTGATTCAAGATCCGCTGCCGGCGATGCCGGAGACCATCAGCCAGTTGGCGCCGAACTCGGCCGAGTCGATCGGCTTGCTCGCGCTGGGGCTGAAGAACTGGAACCACGGCGAACCCGATGCGGCGATGGCCTTTTTCGATGCCTTCGCGGCGGCGACGCCTCCGGCCGATGTGGCGTGGATGGCCGCCTACCGCAGCCTGATCGAGCCCTACCGGGCGGATCACGCGTTGCTGAAAAATTTGCCCAAACCGGTCATGACGCAGAGCGAGGCCGAGCTCGAAGCGATGCGGGAGCCGATCCGTGGCGTGATCGCCGCGCTGAAGACAGCGGGTGGGGCTCGCGACCTGGCCCAACGGCGTCTGGCGCGGATCGACTCGCTGCTGGAGGCGAAGAAGGCTCAGTTGGCGGCGGCAACGCCCGCGTCCACTCCTCAGCCCGAGCCGGTCCCCGGGGCTGCCAATCCGGCGATGACGGCGGCGAATTCGGCCGCCTCGCCCACAGTGGTCTGGACGCCCGAGGCCGAAGCCGAGCGGTCGCGATTGGCCGAAGCCGTCGCGGCAGTGAAGGAAACCCTCGCCGCCTACCGTTTTACCGAAGCCGGCGCGGCGGTGTCTGGCTTTGCTGCCACGACCGGACCGGTCAAAGAGCTGCAAATCGATGTTGTGGCGGCCCTCGGCGCGGCGGAGAGCTTCCGCGTCCGGCTGGTTGAGCGGCTCGGGGCCGGCAATTACTCCGGCAAACTGCAGCGCCGGGCCGGCCTGCCGCTCGACGTGAAAGTGGTCTCGGCCGACGCGGAAAAGCTGGTGGTGGACCTGATGTTCGGGCCGAACGACCTGCCGTGGACCGATGTCTCTCCAGCCTGGATGCTCAATGTGGCGCGGGAGGACTGGCTGGCCGGCAACCCGTCCGAAACCAGTGTCGAGGATTGGGTGGCGGCGGCGTGGTTTTTGCGATTCACCGGTCTGACGACCGAAGCCGCCGCCCTCACGGAGACGATCGCCCCGCTCGCGCCGGATTTCGCGGCGAGGTGGGAGCGGCTCAAGCCACTGCCCTGATCGTCCCCCCGGCCGGCTCAGGCGAGCACGGCAAAGCGCTCCTCGAACCGATGCCCGATGGCTTCGCGTAGTTCGACACCCTCCAGCCGCTCGATCGTCTCGGCGAGGAAACCCTGGCTGATCATCTGGCGGGCGCGGCGCGGCGGGATGCCGCGGGCTTTGAGGTAAAAGATTTCCTCCTCGCTGATCTGGCCGCTGGTCGATCCGTGGCTGCATTTCACCTGATCGGCATCGATTTCCAGTCCGGGCATCGAGTTGGCCTCGGCTTCGTCGCTGCCGAGGAGATTTCGGCATTTCTGATAGGCGTCGGTGAAGTGGGCGCCGGGACAGACGCGGATGAGGCCGGCGAAGATGGTGCGCGAGCGGTCGTAGAGCGCGTTCTTGTAGAGCAGGTCGCTCTTGGTGTGCTGCGCCTCGTGGAGTTGCAGGGTGCGCTGGTCGTATTCCTGATCGCCGTCGGCGAGATTGGCGGAAAGCATCTCGCTGTCCGCCCCCGGACCGGTCAGGCGGCTCACGCTTTCATTGCGCACCCAGCGACCGCCGAGGTTGACGAAACAACTCAGCGCCTTGGCATCGCGTCCCACCCGGGTGCCGTTCAGTTGGATCTGGCGGGACTGGTCGTTGAGGTTCTGCACGCAGACATACTGGATCCGGCCGCCATCCTCTGGTGCGAGGTCCGCCATGCCGATGCTGAGCGTGGCGTCGGTCGTATTGATCGACCGGTGCCGTTCGACGACCGACACCGAGGCGCCCCTTTCCGCCACTACGAGCAGGTGGGGAAAGATCACGGCTCCATCGCCGCCGGCCCAGTGGGACACCTCGATGGGGTCCTCGATCACGACACCTTTCGGCACGTGGATGAACAGGCCGCTGAGCGTGGCCGCGCCGTGGAGAGCGGCGAATTTCGCCCCGCCAAGACGGGCGCCTTCCTGCATGAAATGTTCGCGGACCAGATCTCCATGCTGCACCAAAGCTTCGCCGATGGGCAGGCAGATCACGCCATTGGGCAGGGCGAACGATTCGCCCAGGGCGAGCCGGTTGTTGACGAAAACGAAGCGCGCCGCCACCAGGCGCAGCCCCCGGTCGAGGGTGTTGTCGATGACCGGCTCCGGGTCCGCCACCGCCTCGGCCATCCGGAGCGTGTCGAACTGGACCTGCTTCAGCGAGGCGAAACGCCAGCTCTCGTCCGTGCGGACGGGCCCCGGTGTCTCCAGGAATTGATGCCAGGACTCCGCGCGCAGATCGCGGTACCAGCCCGGCAGGTCGGCCGGCTCTTCGTGACGGGGCGGTGCGGAAAACCAGTCGCGTCCAGACGGAGGAGCGGCCTGCGTGGGAGATTCCATGGATAGGGTGGCGTTGGGCATGGGAAGGGAAAAGGTTGGCACAGGAAAGCGGTCAGCCGACGCTGCCTTCCATCTCGAGATCGATGAGGCGCTTCAGCTCGACGCTGTATTCCATGGGGAACTGGCGCACCAGGTCGTTGACGAAGCCGTTGACGCTGAGGCTCATCGCCTCCGCCTCGCTCAGGCCGCGCTGGCGCATGTAGAAGATCTGGTCCTCGCTCACCTGGTTCACACTGGCCTCATGCTGGGTGGCGTGTTGGTTGCCGCGAACGGTGATGGCTGGGTAGGTGTCGGTGCGGCTGCTGGCATTGATCAGCAGGGCGTCGCACTCGGTGTTGTTGCGGCAGCCTTTCAGGTGCTTGGGGATGTGGACCTGGCCGCGGTAGGTGGCGCGCCCGGTGCCCACGGAGATGGACTTCGACACCACGTTCGAGGTGGTCTCGTCGGCGGCGTGGATCATCTTTGCACCGGTGTCCTGATGCTGGCCGTCCTTGGCCAGGGCGATGGAGATGACCTCGCCGCGGGCCTTGCGACCCTTCATGATGACGCCGGGATACTTCATCGTCAGGCGGGAGCCGATGTTGCAGTCGATCCAGCGGATTTCGGCATTTTCATGTGCGAGACCGCGCTTGGTGACGAGGTTGAAGACGTTCGCCGACCAATTTTGCACCGTGATGTACTGGATCTTGGCGTCCTTCATTGCCACCAGTTCGACCACGGCACTGTGCAGTGTGGCGGTCTCGAATTTCGGTGCCGTACAGCCTTCCATGTAGGTGACCTCGGCGCCCTCATCGACGATGATCAGGGTGCGCTCGAACTGGCCGAAGTTCTCGGCATTGATCCGGAAGTAAGCCTGCAGCGGATGCTTCACCTTCACCCCGGGCGGCACGTAGATGAAACTGCCGCCCGAGAAAACCGCGCTGTTGAGGGCCGAGAACTTGTTATCTCCGGTCGGGATGACTTTGCCGAACCACGGACGGAAAATCTCCGGGTGCTCCCGCAGTCCCTCGGTGGAATTCACAAAAATCACGCCGTCCTTGGCGATCTCGTCCTTGATGTTGGAATAGGCCGCCTCGCTGTCGAACTGGGCCTCCACGCCGGCGAGGAACTTGCGCTCCTTTTCCGGAATGCCGAGCCGCTCGAAGGTCTCCTTCACATCGTCCGGCACCTCGTCCCAACTGCGCGTGGGCCGGCCGCCTTTCGCGAGGTAGTAGCGGATGTCGTCAAAGCGGATGTTCTCCAGATCCTGGCTCGCCCAGTGCGTCGGCATGGGTTTGTCGCGGAAGACCTTCAGGGCGCGCTTGCGGAAGTCGCGCACCCACTCGGCCTCCTGTTTGGCATTCGAGATGTAGTCGATCACCTCTTCGGTCAGGCCGTAGCCGGCGTCGAACTGGTAATCTTCGGGATAGTGGAAGTTCCCCTCGGCCTGGTCGATCGAGACCGCTTCGAGTGTGGTGGTGTCGTGCATGGGAGTGGATGAAAGAGTGGTGGGAATAGCTGGAATCAGGCCGCCTTGACCCAGTCGTAGCCTTTTTCCTCCAGTTCGAGGGCGAGTTCCTTCTTACCGGAGCGGATGATGCGGCCGTCGAACATCACGTGGACCTTGTCGGGCACGATGTAGTCGAGCAGGCGCTGGTAGTGCGTGATGACGAGAAAGCCGCGGTCGGGCGAGCGCATCGCATTCACCCCGTTCGCCACGATGCGCAGCGCATCGATGTCGAGACCGCTGTCCGTCTCGTCGAGGATGGCGTAGCTGGGCTCTAGCATCATCATCTGGAGCACTTCGTTGCGCTTTTTCTCGCCGCCGGAGAAGCCTTCGTTGACGGCGCGGCCGGTGAATTTCCGGTCCATCTCCAGTTGGTCCATCTTGGCATACATTTCCTTGTAGAAGGCCACCGCGTCGATCTCCTCGCCCTTCGGCAGGCGGGCCTGGCGGGCGGCGCGCAGGAAATTCGCGTTCGTCACGCCAGGAATCTCATGGGGATACTGGAAGGCCAGGAACAGGCCCGCGCGGGAGCGTTCATCGATCTCCAGAGCCAGCAAATCCTCGCCGTCCATGGTGACCTGGCCGCCGGTGACCTCGTAGTCCTCGTGACCAGCGAGCACCTTGGCCAGGGTGGATTTGCCGGAGCCGTTCGGCCCCATGATGGCGTGGACTTCACCTTTCGGGATGTCCAGCGTCAGACCCTTGATGATTTCGATGCCGTTTACGGAGACGTGAAGATCGTGGATGGATAGCGAGCGATTCATGATTGGAAGAAAAGAAAATGAGTGAGTGGGAAAGGGGCGGTCAGCGGGACTTTTCGAGCACTCGGGCCTGGCAATCGGGGCAAACGCCCTTCATGGAGACCTCGAGATGGTCGATCTTGGCACCTTCCGGCAGTGACCAGGGCGTCGCGGTGCTGGCTGACAAGTGGAGGTCCACATCCGAGATCTCCTGACATTCGGAGCAGTAAAAGTGCGCGTGCGGCCGGAGATTTGGGCAATAGCGGGAGGCCTCGCGGTCTACATTGACCTGTTTCACCAGCCCGGCATGGGTCATGGTCTCGAGACAGTTGTAAACCGTGGCCAGCGAGATGCCGGGCATGACGTGTTTGGCCCGCAGAAAGACCTCCGACGCCGTGGGGTGGTCCCTCTCGGCCATCAACACGTCGTAGACGACCTTGCGCTGGCGCGTCATGCGGAAATCGCCGAATCCCGAATAGGTCGGCGCGCCGGCTTGGTCGCCGTCGGAGTCGCGCAGGGCCTCGGTTGGATTGAGATGAGACATCGGTGAAAGGGGGGGGCTGAAGACTTCTACGTCATTCAACATGAAAGGGAGTCGTCTTGAGATCAAGAATTATTCCAAATAAAAATTGGACCCCGCCGAGTGGCCGGTTGGAGAGGTTGGGGGGACGAGCTGAAAATCCCGCTTGCGAATCTATTTCAATCAGTTACGAAAGAGTCATCGTCCGCGCCGGCGTCGCCGAACCGACCGGGTCTGGTTTCCGATGAGACCCTGTCTGATCGCCGATCAGACCCTGTTTCATCGAAAACCGACGCCGAAGCAACGGATTTCGCGGTCGACAGAAAACGGCAAAGCCGGGGAGCTTACCTCTCGCCGAGCCCGTGGATCGTCCCGTGGAGGACGCGGTCGCCGATTTTCAACTCATAGCAATGCGTCGGAGCGAGGCCGGGGATGGCGAGGGTCACGGTGCGGCGATCTTCGCTGAGGGTCACGGAGTCGATCTTCAACTCTTGCTCGTCGAAGTGCTTCGATCCGTAGTTCTTGGTCCGTTTCAACGACCAGACTTTGATCGCGCTCCCGGTGTCGGTGACGGGATCGCTGAAGGTCACTTGCATCGCACCTTGGACGGCCCGAACCGTGAGCGGCATCCGCGCGGGAGCTTCGCCGCGGCGGATGCGGTGGAATCCGCCCGGCGTCGTGGCATTGCCAGCCCACGCGAACATGCCGCAGCCATAGAGGGCGCCGTCGGAGCCGAAGCGTCCGCGCATCAGTCCCGTGGCGAAGGCGGGCAGGGGCAGTTCGCACACGGCGCCCTGCCATTGGTCGTCCACCTCCTCGTGTGGCACGACGAAGATCCGGCCGGTGCCGTAGCTGAGATTGAGGAGTGAGCCTCCGAGGTTGCCCCAGACCCCTTCGGGAACCCAAACGAGTTCGGCAGGGCTGCGGTCCTTTTCATTCGTGATCCAGACGAGGGGAGGCTCCATCGCCTCGTCGGATTCGTCGGTGACGCTGGAATAACCATAGAGATTGCCATAAAAGCCGCCCGGCTTGACCCGGTTGATGCGGTTTTTCGGCGTCCAGAAGCCCTCCTGGTCGGTCACGAAGAAGGTGCCGTCGTCGTTGAGGCACACTCCGTTCGCGGCACGGAAGCCGGTGGCGAGGATCTCGGTCTTTTTCCCATCGGCGCTGACCTTGAGCAAGGTGCCGTGCTGGGGGATGACGCTGTCGAGCGCATGGCGGCCGGACTTGGCGTAGTAGAAGTTGCCCGCCGCATCGGTCTGCAGTCCCATCGCGAATTCGTGGAAGTGCTCGGTGACCTGGTGATCATCATTGAAGCTGTCGATGAAGTCGATCTCCCCGTCTCCGTTGAGATCGACGAGCCGGGCAAGCTGGTCGCGGCACAGCACGAACAACTCGCCGTCGCGGAACTTCACTCCGAGCGGTTGGAAAAGGCCGCTGGCAATGCGCCGCCATGTCAGCGTCGCGGGAGCCGGGTCCATCACGCCATCGACGCGCCAGATGTCGCCGTTCCACATCGCAACGACGGCCGCCTTGCCATCCGGCGTGAAATCGAAGCCGCCGGGTCGCAGCCAGCTCTGCCACGGATTGTCGAGCGGCAGGGGGAATTCATCGGCGAGAAAGGCGCCGCCCGTTTCCCCCGGCACCGAGGTCGTCATGACCTTCTGGGGCCATTGCGCGGGGCCGCCGCGGGTGAGGGGAGCGAGGTCGAGGTCTTCGGTCAGGGTGGCCGCCATCGCCTCGAGCGAAGCCGGATCGACGCGCGAGATGAAGAGCCGCGTTTTCGCCCCGCCGGGAAGCCGCGCGAACCACGATTGCTGGTCCCGGATGAGTTCGCCGTCGCCCTTGAGCACAACATGGACGGAATCGGGCGCGATGCGCGTGAGAATCGGTTGTTCGGTGGCCGCGACGTTGAGGGTTCGGGTGAAGATCGGTGTCGTCCCATAGTCCATCCATCCCGGTGACTCGAGGACGGGCGTGTGGTTGATCTCGGAGGCGATCACGACCTTCGGTCCATGTCGGTAGATCCCCTTGAAATTCACCTGGCCGGGCGGCAGCGGACCGTAGGGATTGCCATCGCGTCCGAGCGGGCGTGGGTCGGTGAAATCGCCGGTCACATCCCATCCCGGACCGACGGGATTGATGAAATGCTTTTCCCCGGTCAGCCCCGTGTGGGTGCCGTGGCTGCCGTCGAAGGCGATTCCCTTCCAATCGACGAAGTCGCCGGTGGTCGCGGTGGCGACGCGCATCGTGTCGTGGTCGTAGATCATCCAGGCGCGTCCCTTGGTGACGCCTCCGGGTCCGTCGTCGAGCCGGATCGCGAGGCCCTTTTGGGCGATGTTGCCCGGAGCGACTTCGAGCGTCCAGAAGAGCGAGTTCCCGAGTTCCATGCGTCGGTAGGGCGGCAGGGAGGTGTCTGCCTTTTCCGCCTCGGCCCGGGCGAGGCCGCGCGGCAAGGCGGCGAGGGGAACGTCCTTGAGCTGGGTGGGATTGTGAGGACGCAGGAAGGTCTCGCGGATGTAGTGGATCACGGCGTATTTCTGCTCCGTGGTGTACTGCGGCTGCGGCACCATCTGGCCGAATCCCTTCGTGAGGGTGAGATACATCGAATAGGGATCGGATCCGTT
>JAEUHH010000119.1 GCA_016795505.1 Verrucomicrobiales bacterium
GGCTGGCACCCGTCCTGAGGGCTGAGCGGCTGGCGGGTGAGTCGGCGGTCGATCAAGCGGCCGCCGCTTGACCGGCTGGTGCGTCGCTTGCGCCCACGTCACCGGACGGCGGAGCCGGGGATGGATTTACGACGGTTACGATTGATTTCCGGACTCAGCAACCCCTCGGGCACCTGGCCATCCGGGTAGCGCGCGCGGATGATCCGTTCGATGGCTCCGGCATCCCCCCGCCAGGCGGCAAATGTCAGTGCATTGATCCAAGCCTGCTCGAGATCTTCCAAGTCGCCACGCAAGCCAAGCTTTTCGAAGGCTTCAGCGGCCTCGGTGAAAAGACCGTGCGTGGCCAGCACCAAAAAATTCTGGACTGGGCCTTTCTCAGGGCGTTTCCTCGTCTTTGAGTCGATTAGAAATGGGGGGAATATCTTCTGCAAACTTGAAAGAGCGCCGTAAAGAATAGAGTTTACCTGATGCTTCTTAGCCAGAGAGCTTCAAGGCGGTGTTCCCCCAGTTGCTTCGGCCGAATTTCCCTCCTTCACCGCCTTCATGTGGTCCGCCGTCACCTGTTCGGCGCCTTTCAGTCCTGATGTTTGCTTGGAGATATCCCCCTTCCGACCGGATCGCCCGCTTTGGCCGAGGGCGGCTTCGCCAAGTTCCAGCGGCTCTTTCGCTGCGGCCTGAGCCATCGGCGGAGCGCCTTCCCAAAGCACCCCCTTCCCGAACATCGCGGCATACTGGTGCGCCAGTGCCCTGCGTTCCCGAATCCGGGTGGGGCGCTCGTCGCCCTCCAGGGTGCAAAGCGCCTCTATAATGGCCATGCGGAGAATCCGTGGATCGGTCCCGGCGCCTAGGGCATAGGCCTGTCCAAAGGCTATCAAAGCATCGTCTGGTCGACCCTCGGAGCGATAGGCCACCCCGGAAAGATAAGCCAACTCAACCCCCTCTTCGGAGGTTGCTGATAGACCGCCGGCGAAGGCCTTCTCGGCAATCTCGATGACCCGGCTCCACTCGCCCCTCCCCAGTGCGGCCCACGCGTGTAGGACGGGGGAAATCTCGCGCTCTGCGGGCGGCAGACGATCCGCTTCAATTGCAGGCAGCAAATTTGCCACTGCGGTGGCATCACCCCGGTACCGGTGGCACTCGACCAGCCGACGCTGCGCGAGGGTTGCAATATTGCCCGGCGACGGATAGCCGAGTCGTGGATCAGACTTGGCAGTTGCGAGCTTCTCATAGACAAGGGCGGCTTCCTCAAATCGTCCAGCATTAAAAAACTGCCTGGCCTGGATCCACTCCGAAGGCTCAGGCCACACGATCGCAGAGATCTGGTCGTACGGAAGCTCCACCGCCTGAGCGGACTCACCGGCCCGGAAGGTCAACGCCCCCTCGCCAACTTTGACCACCTCGGCATCCAGTATTGCTCCGTTTGTAATGTGGATCGAGACATGCTGCTGCGCCAGCGCGCCTCTTGCAACGAAAAAGCAAAACCCGAGGGCGCCAAAAGTACAGATGGAGCGGAAGGTCAACATGGCGATGCAAGTGGAGTGGAGCAGCGAATCAACTGGTTCAAATCAGGAGCCTGAGGGATTACGGGCAACCCATTCGGCTTTCCATCTGGCGAATTGCTCCCGGGCAATCCTGACGTTCGGATGGTCGAAGCTGCCGAGGCGCTTGAGCATGTCCACCATCACCAACAGAGCGTCAGCGTCCTTGCGATCACGCTTGAGGATGTCGGCAGTACGCAAGTAGGCCTGAGTGGACCAGTCGAGGTGACCGGGGAAGTTGACGTAAACGCTCACGTAAAGCTTGAGGGCCTCGTTGGGCTTGCCGGTCTCCTCAAGACAACGGCCGAATTGGAAATTCGCCTCTGGCCGGCTGGACACCCATTCCTCGCGACGAAGATACGTCCCCCACCAATTGAGCGCCTCCTTGTGTCTTCCTTGCCTCATGAGCAAACGCCCCCCTCCCAAAGTGGCGGCCTCCTGTAACAATGGCATGTCGAAACGCTCCCGAACCTCTGCATAGTATGCCAGGGCTCGATTCCGATCAGTTTCGGACTCTGATGTCGCAAGCAATCCGGCCAAATCGGACATTACCATCTCAATGTGCTCG
The DNA here is from genome assembly GCA_016795505.1 of Verrucomicrobiales bacterium. Taxonomy (GTDB): domain Bacteria; phylum Verrucomicrobiota; class Verrucomicrobiia; order Verrucomicrobiales; family DEV007; genus JAEUHH01. Next base: position 2,107 of record JAEUHH010000119.1, read on the forward strand.
CCCAAAGGGCGTGTCTTGATGATGAATTCCAGAATCTCCCGTGCTTTTACCGTGTCGGAGCGCGCTACATTCCATCGGGCCAGTTTCACCAGTGGGTAGTTCGAAACACTTTCGCGAGGCAGATCAAGTTGAATCTTGAAGTAAAGATTGTCGATCGTGTCGCGATGCGTCTCGTCCCCCAGTCCCTCCATCAACTCGATCTCTGAAATCGTCAGCCAAGCCCGGAGCGGCGCGGGGTCGTCGGTTGGAGCGGGAAAATGTCTCACCAGACTCAGCACAGCGCCGACATCATTCCTGTCCTTCAGGAACGCCAGCCAGGTGCCGAAGATCTCTCCAAGCGAAGAGCCCGGGTCGTTGGCGAATCTCAGTATCTGCTCTTGAAGTGCGGCGACGGCGTCCGCATGTCTTCCCTTTTCTGCAAGCGACCTCACCGCACCAGCGATGGCGTCAATCTCGTGCCCGCTACCTGGAAAACTGGTTCTGAAATCGTCATATAGGGCGATCACGGCATCGTGATTTCTGGCACCGGACTGGAGAGCAATTTGCTTCCAAACCGAATAAGCTGCGGTCTCAATCAAGGCGGGATCGGCGCTTGCCAGTTCACGGCCCTTCTCATACGTGCCGAGGATCGCCTCCAACGGCACCTCGCCCTGGGCCAAAAGTATGTCAGCGGTCAGGTTCCAGGAAGCAGCGACCTCTTTGGCCGAGGGCCAGTCATTGCGGAGTCGCTCAGCCTTGGCGGAAGCTTCGTCGAGTTCACCGAGAGCGAATCGCCCCAATGCGGCTTGAAGCAAGGCGCTGGGTCGAAGGGAAGAATCCGGGAAATCCTCCTCAAACTTTTCCAGGACCTCGACGCCTTCCTTCCACTTGAACAAGTGCATCTTGGAAGCGCCAAGATAGTAAGTGGCGGGCTCGGCGCGGCGAGGTTTGGCATAGCGCTTGAGGTATGTATCCAGTTCGCTAGCGGCATCCTCGTGATTTCCGAGGTGAAAGAGAGACGCCGCTGCGACGTAGTCCGGCACGTCGGCGGCGACATCGCGGCGCGGAAAGCGATCTCTGAGGGCGACGCCCGTCTGACGGGCCTCTCCCCACTCGCCCAGCAGATAGATTGACTCGGCCATGAGCCTGGCCACCTCGGCAACTAGGGAATGCTCGGGATAGCGCTCGAGAAATTCATTGCCGTACCCGCGAATCTCTCCCCACCGGGCGAGATACGCGCAGCTCGCAATGAGGTTGTAGACGGCGTCGGGCCATTGTGGATGATCCGGGTGATGATCAGAGACCTCGCGAAAGGCGGCATAGGCAGCGCTGACATTGCCCAACTGAAAATGCCCGGATCCAACGCCAAGGAGCAGCGCAGCCTGCCCGTCGCGCGCTCGGGCCAGTTCTGTCTCCGCCTCTCTTTTGCCGGCACTCAGCCGCTCGCGGGCAGCAGCATCATCCGGCACGACCTTTCCCAACTCGGCGATTCGGATTTCCCAATGAGAAATCCGTTCTTGGGGATTGAGGAGAAATCCGTACCATGTCAAGGCGCGGAGGGGCTCCTCATTTTTTAACGCCTCACGAGCGAGGTGCGCGAAAACCGGGTTCCGTTCCCATTGAGCGTTCGGAGTATCATTCCTAAGCAGCTCTCCATAATCCCAAAGGAAGGGCAGCACCTGCTCGAAGGGTACGCCAGGGGTCCAATCCTCGACGAGTATCATGAACGCCTTGCGCTTCATCTCGGCCGGGAGAGTCGTGCTGGCGAGGGCTTTCAGAATGAGTTCCTTTCCTTCCGCAAGCTCCCCATTTCTAAGCAGCGAACGGGCTAGGTTCAGTGCGATGGCATCTGTACGAATGCGGGTGGCGGACGATTTTTCAAGGGCTAACTTGAGCTTCTCGATTGCCTCGGGATAGTTTCCCGTAATCATGAGGCAAGCGCCCCACTGGGCCAGAGCGTGAACAAGAAAGCGGTTGGCAAGCTTGGGTCTTTCGCGCAAACCCTCACTATTAATGAGCTCGTTGGGAAACTCCTCGTAGCAGGTTCGAAAAGAATTAGCCGCCTCACCGTAGGATTCACTGGCCATTAGCAACACTCCCCGCAAGTAGTGAAAATGACCGAACCCGGGGCCGAACTCCTCCTTTCCCCTCGCGCCCCAGTGGTGGATCAGGCCATCAGTAAGAGCAAGTCCCTTTTCGTAGGAGCCCGAGTTTAGGAAGGCTACAATTTGATTATATACAGCGGTTGGATTGGAGAGAAAATCGGGATCTTCCGCATTTTGCCCAGCGGCGGGCCCAACCGCCATCATCAGCAAGGCGAGCGAACATGGAAGCCAAGCGAGCGAGCTTAATTTCATACGGCCGACATCATTCAATTGATCCGGCCTGTCGCTGGCAGGTAGCGGTAATAGACTTCCAACATCAGTGTGGAAAGGCAGGATCGGTAGATCTCCGAGTCTTCCCCGGCTTGGTCCGATTTTCCGCTGCCTTCAGGCGCCCAAGAGCCATCGCGATCCTGCCCGAGCAGAATCTCATCGCGGAAGGCAGCATTCCAAGTTTCCCAAGGTTTACCCCCTTGGTTGAAGGCTGCCTGGGTCATGTAATACCACGCATACAGGTCGCAGGATTCGGTATTGTAGGAGAATGGCCCTCCCTGGAAGAAATAGTCGAAACCACGCTGCAACTCTCCCTTTCCAGGATTGCCCAGCAATTGCAGTCCGAGGATGCCCACTCCAGTGAGGCTGTATTTGTCCTCTGTTTGACGATAGCCGAATCCACCCAGTGGTCCTTGCCGCCCTGCTATAAGAGATCGGGTCTTTCTCATGGCCGCATCAAGGCCTGGCACATCGACCTGGGCATGAGCCGCCGCCCTAAGCGCCTGCACCTGCCATCCTGTCACCGACAGATCGCCGGAACCCTTTCCGGTATATCCATAGACCCAGCCTCCGTCCGGATTCTGGCCTCGAATAATGACCTGCACTGCTCGTTTGTGGACTTCCTCCAAATCGGGAATCTCAGTGCCTTCTGCGCGCGAGATCACCAGCGCCTCGCCGAGCGCGTAGGTGGCGATGGCGTGCTCGTAGGTCCAATGTTGATTTCCAATATTGCCGATCCGCCCCTGATTTCTCTTTGCCGTCTCGATCAAGTGAACCAGCCCCTTGGCGACCGTCTCGCCGTAAGTGGGAGACTTTGTTGTTTCACAGTGACCTAGATAGCATAACAAGGCCAATCCGGTCATGGCAGCTCGATATTGACTACCCCAGTGACCGAGTTTGACATTCTGTCGGTCTTTCAACCAGACCAGCGATTTCACCACCGCTGCTTCCACCTCTGGAGTGCCTCCATTCTCATGGAGCAGGCGGGCGCGCTCGCCCGGAATACAACGGCCCCGCATTGTCGCGGGAATTTTTCCGACCGTCATGCCCCCACCTCCCGCGCCACTGCCCAGGCCGAATCCCAAGCCCACCTCCCCCAACCCGATGCCCACCGGGGTGATGCCATCGGTGGTCACTTCCGGCGCTGCCATCACCGCTTCCGTTTCCGCCCGAATCACGCTTGCTGCTGCGGCGGAAGCGTCGGGCCTCGCTTGGCTGAGCTGCTTTACAGCGCTGAGTCGGGTCATCTCCAGATCGACAGAAACCGGGGTCGTCACTACCTCCGCAATGATTTCCGGTAGATCACTCTCTCCCGGCAGAGCCACGATGAACGCGCCGATAATCAGGACGATCACATGAATTACCAACGCCCACAATAATGCCCGCTTGCCTCGCCCTCCACCCGGTATTCGCTCAATCAGCGCACCGGTAATCCAGCGCACACCGTCCCACAGCATTCCCATCGACAGCCGAAACAAGCCGCCTCGGCGATGGCGCCCCGGCTTCTTGAGGCGCTCCAGCATTTCTAAATCGTCGTCGGTAAAGAGCATGAACGTTTCCTCAGGGAGAAAGGCTCACATGTTCGATTCCCGCCTTGGCACAGGCGTTCAGCACATCCACAAAGCGCTGCTCCGGCACTTCATCGTTACAATCGATCGTCACCCGCGGAGGCATCTGGGCAATCCTCGCTGCCGCCGCATATCGGATCAGCCTGTCAGTCAGATTCGGCACCGCGTGATCATTCCCTTCCGTATCGACTGGCTCGCGGTTCACCATTACTGCGCCCGATGCCGCTATTTCGATCCGCATCTGGTCCATCGGCACCGGACTGCTTTCCACCCTCGTCACTCCCGGCAGTGCCATCGAAAGGTCCGCCTCCTGCTTGATCAGCGTGGTGGTCACCAGGAAGTAGATCAGCAGCAGGAACGCCACATCTATCAGCGGGGAGATGTTTAACTCCGGGCTGTCGCCATGGGCAAAAAGGCTGCGGGATTTGATGTGGCGCATAGAGTGGGTGTATTTAGTTCTAGGTTGTGGGCTTTCTGAAGCTTCCGCTTTTTGCTTGGGCATCACTTGTCTGTGACGTGCGTCGAGAAAATGACATTAGCCACTCCGCCTTTCGCAGAGGCTTCGACAACCCCTTTGACAAAGCGATGGGCCGCCATCCTATCCGCCCGAACATGGAGCCGCACCGCCGGATCAGCCTGTTTTGCTCCCCGCATAAGGGTCTCGACTCCCACCGTATCAATCACCATTCCCGCCTCATCCTTAATTGTTCCATCCTCGTAGACGTTCAACACCACCCTTCCTTGGATCAAACCTGGCACCTTCCCCGCCGAGGCCACCGGGATCTTCACGTTCGGATCTTGCCTGTAAGTGATCATCGTCGAACTCACCATGAAGAAGATCAGCAACAGGAAGACCAAATCGATCATCGGTGACAGGTCCACCTGCAGCGACCGGCCACGAAACAGCGATTTCCGGGAAACTGCACTCATGCATCTGGAACGGTTTCAGCTTCACTTGCATGCTTCGCCGCCGAGGCGTAAACGACCCGCCTCAGTGCGCCCAGCAATTCAAGGCCAAACTCTTCGCAGTTTGACACCAGTTCCTCCAAGCGGTCTCGGAAGAAGAAATACAGGAAGATCGCCGGCAATGCGATGATCAGCCCCGCTGCCGTGGTCACCAGCGCCTCCGAGATGTTGCCCGCCAACTCGGAGGGATTTCCCATTCCCTTCCGCTGCAGCGTGCCGAATGCCTTGATCATTCCTGACACAGTCCCCAGTAGGCCCATCATCGGCGCAGCCTGGGCGAGTACCGAGAAGTAATTGATCACACGCGCTCGCATCCGGTTCGCCTTGACGCCAGCCTCCGCCATCAGGTCGCGAAGCATGTCGTTGTCCTCCGTGCTATAGCCAGTTTCCTCGATCTGGTCTCCAACCTTAGCCACCATTCGGCCCAGTGTCGTCTCATCCGTCCGCGCCAGTTCAAAAGCCGACTCCAGATTTCCGATCTGCAAATTTGCGTGGAGCGAATCCCGCAATACGCCCGGACTGAAATTGACAACCCTCAGGTCCATCGCGCAATAGACCGTCAGCCCAACGAGAGCCAACGAAAAGGCCCCCAGCACCCACATCGACCACCCCCCCGCCGCGATCAAGCCGAGGAGCGACGTGTCAACCTCCGCCGCCATCGTGTCATCCGCCGGAGCCGGTACGGCCACCAGCAGTCCATCGGTAAGTCCCGGAATATTCAGATCATCAGCCCCGGGCGCCTGTCCCAGAGCTAGAATCTGAAATACCGCGAAGCAAGCGAAAAGACAGCCTGCTATGAGCATTGTCCTAGACCACCGCCCAGAGGAAACTCCAGAGTCAACATCAGATCGCGTCATTTTAATTTCCTTTCTTCCCGTATAGCGAAATCCGCCGTAAATGGAAACCCGAAAATTCGGTCCATTACGGGCGGCGGTCCATTCCCTGAAGCGACTGACGTTTGTCCACCATCGGAACGTGATGGAGCATAGCCTGGAAGAGGCGTCGCGCGATGGCGGAGAAGTAGTGAAGATGCGATGCAAGAGGGTTGGATCGGAGAGGTCACAGGGTTTGATTGGGAAGCGAAACCAATTAGTCCGTTCAATTACTGTGGGAAATCTACACGTCCCCCCTATCGGAGCGCCCCATTCTCCCTCAAATCACACGAATCCGCGCCAGATCGCTCCAGGCGCCCATCCCCCCTTCAGGTCGATGGTGCGCACGCGCACCCAGATCTGGGCGCCCGGAGGCAGACCGGTCATTTCCGCCCGCCCGCCTTGGGAAAACGCCGTGCTGCCGCCAGCCCGATACCTCGTTCGGATCAGCCGCCCTCACCTGTATCTCTCCCGCCGTGGTGGCGGGTGGGACGGTAGGGGGCCAGAATCGAGCCCGACAGATTCATATGACGCAGCCGGAGGAGCCTACCTCCGAGATGCCTTAATGTCCGCGGGCGCCAAGAGCTTGCGCAAACTCGCGGCGGGAATGCAGGATTTCACCACCATTTGCAGATTCCTCTGCTCGCCCTCCTCGACGGTGTAGTAGATGGAATTGGTGGACGCCACGACGCCGGTGAGTTCCCCGCGCTCGTTGAACACGCCGCAGCCGCTCGATCCTTTGGCGTAATCGGCCGTAATCTGGAGCCGCGGCGCCTTGGCTTGGGCCTCGAAGTAGTAGCGGGCCACGATGCCCTCGGAATAGGTGAAAAAGCGCCCGTCGGGATGGCTGATCACCCGCACCTCGGAGCCGACCGGATCGTCGATCCGCGCCACCGGCACGGCGTCGAGCGATTTTCCATCGGTCTTCAGCCGGACCACGGCCAAATCGTCCGCCTTGGAGGCGGCGAGCACGGCGACGATCGGAAAGACCTCGCCCGCAGCGGTCATGGCTCCGAAGGTCTCGGCTTTGGCGGCTTCCATGACGTGGTAGTTGGTCACCACGATGCCGGAGGGATCGATGACGACGCCGCCGGCGATGGACGGATGCCATTTGTCGCATTTGCCGCACTGATACAGGTGCCCCACCATCACCGTGGCCCGGCTGGCGCGTTCGTAGATCTGCGGCGAGGTGAGCGGCGCCGGCTTGGGAGCAGATTCCGTCGCCGCGGGCCAGGCGATCGCCACGGGCGCAGCCGGACCGCCCTCGCGTCTGGCTTTCTCCCAATCGGGCAGCAACTGCGCGCCCTTCGGCGTTCCGGGCGTGCCCAACCAGCTCTCCATCTCCTGCTGGAAGCGCCCGCGCAGCGCGGCATCGTCCACCGTCAGAACGGGCATGGCCGTCTCGCCGGCGGCGGAGACCAGCGTGGCGATGAGAACGGCCGGGAGCGGGAAAAGGTGCCTCATTTGAAGCTGATCTTGGTGTCGGGCAGGGCCGCCTGGAGCTTTTTCACACCGGCTTCGGTCACTTTCGACTGCCAGAGGTAGAGGCTGTCGAGGCCTTTCAGGCCACGCAGGTGATCGAGGCCGGCATCGGTCACCTGGGTGCCGTAGAGATTCAGGTAATGCAAGTGCTCGAGGCCTTTCAGCTCCGCCAGACCGGCGTCGCCGATCTGGGTCTGGTTCAGGTCGAGCCGGACGAGGCGTTTGAGCCCCGCGATCGGTTTCAGACCCGCATCTGACACGGCGGTTTTCGACAGGTCGAGCTGGGCGATGTGATCGCCGACGGCGGTGATGGATCCGATCTTGGCATCATCGGCCGCCTCGCGGACGAGTCGGAAATCGACGGACAGCAGCGGACTGCCATTGGCGAGCGGCATGACGCGGCCACCGGCGGCGGTGACGCCTTTCCAGGCGTCCTCCTTGGGCGCGGTGAGTCCATCGCTGAGCTTCTTGTAGAGCTCCTGCACCTCCGAGACGGGAGCTTTTTCGGGGGCGGGCGCAGCCTCCTTCGGCTTGCCCTCGGTATTGCCCTCCCATCCGCCGAAATCGGCGCCCTGATCGATCCATTTCTTGAGCAATTCCTTCTGCTCGGCAGTCAGGGGATCGGCCTTGCCGGTCGGCGGCATGAAGTCGTCGTCGTCCTCGGGCAGGGTGGTCCGGGTGTAGAGATCGCTCTCGCCGGATTTGCCGGCTTTCACCACGGCGCCGTTTTCACTGCCCGCCAGGATCGCCCACGCGCCGTCGAGCCGCAGGCCGGCCTTGGGCTTCACGGTCTTGCCATCCTCCTCGTAGGGGGCCTTGTGGCATTTCACGCAGCTCTTTTCGAGAAAGGGCCAGATCTGCTTTTCGAAATTCACCTTGTCCCCCTGGGCGGAGGCGGCGACGGGGACGGCGAGGGCCGCGAGGGCGAGAAATGAGCGGAGCGGGGATTTCATGGTCTTGGGGGAATACTAGGAGCTTCGGCACCGCGCGCAAAGAGAAAGCCGGACCGATTTCGCGCCAGATGGCTGGATTTGAATCGTCCAGACGGCGGCACGAAAAAACCGAACCCCGTCGCCAGGGTTCGGTTTTTCGAAATTTGACTCCGGTCACCCGAAATGGCGACCGGCCGGCTGACTTACTTCTTGTCCACCGAGGGATCGCTGGTCCAGGCACCGAAATTGGCGCCGGCCTTGACCCAGGCTTCGAAAAGGGCCTTCTGGGCATCGGTCCACTGATCGGCCTTGCCTTCCGGCGGCATGTGATCGTCGTGGTCGAGCGGGAGCTTGGTGCGGGAAAGGAACGGGCTGTCCTCGGGCTTGCCGGGAACGATGACCGCGCCACCTTCGCCGCCCTTCATGAAGGCTTCCTTGTTGGTGATGACCAGATCGCCCTTCGGACGACGGGTGCGGCCGCGCTCATCCTTGTGCTCGGGCGTGTGGCACTCGACGCAGCTGTTTTTCACAAAGGGCCAGATTTCCTTTTCGAAATCGGGACCCTCGGCATTCGCGGCAGAGGCGACACCGAGACCGGCAAGGGCAAGCAGAGAGGTTTTGATACGCATGTTTGGACTTTGGTTTGGGTGAGAGTCGGGATACTAGCCGGTCAGACGACCGGCCGCAACCGCCAATGCAGACCGAATTTGCGCCCCGCGCAAACCGGCCGGATCGCGCGATCGCGCCAGCACGAGCGCGCCAGCAGTTATCCGCCGAAACGGGCGGTTGCCGGGCCACCCCCTGCTGGGCGATGCTACACCCGTTCCGTGACAGGCTGCATGGAACCGGTCCGGGGGCCTAAATTCCCTTTGCGACCGCCTCACCTCGAAACTATCCTCAAAATCGTGAACTACAACTCTACCATCGCTATGTTCGGACCACTCGGAATGCAGGAAATGATGCTCATCTTCTTGATCATCCTCCTACTCTTTGGAGCCAAGAAGATCCCCGAACTCGCCCGCGGCATCGGCAAGGGCATGGGCGAGTTCAAGAAAGCCAAGGAAGATTTCGAAAAGGAAATCAAGACCGGCGAGATCGAAGGCAAAGCCAATTGGGAAAAGCCCTCCACTCCGGCCGCCTCCTCCACCCCGGCTTCCGCTCCGGCGCAAAAGGCCCCGGAGAGCGCCTCCGAAACACAAGATTGAGACGGGTCCCGTCACCGTCGTGACAGATCGACCCCCATTTTCCGGCAAACGCCGACACCGGTCCCGGCTCTCCAGCCGTCTGGTGGCGGCGTTTTTGCTGTGCTTCGGCGCAGTTGGCGGCCTTTCCCAAGAAGCCGCCCCTGCCCCGTTGCGTTTCGTGGCGTGGAACTTGAAGAACTACCTCGCCATGGAGCGCCGGGTGGACGGCGAGACCGTGCCGGATGCCGGCAAGCCGGAGGAGGAAATCGAGGCCGTCATCGCCACCCTCGCCGGGATGCGCCCCGACATCCTGGGAGTCTGCGAACTCGGCGACGCCACCTACCTCGCTGATTTACAAAAGCGGCTGAAAGCCGTGGGCATCGACCTGCCCCACACCGAACTGGTGCCCTCGGCAGACGGTCGCAACCGCAATCTCGCCCTCCTCTCCCGCCATCCCATCGTCGCCCGCGCCAGCCGCACGGATCTCACCTACACCATCGGCGACACCCGGCTGCCAGTGCAACGAGGCATCCTCGATGTCACCGTGGCACCGAATCCCGGCTATCGCCTGCGCTGCGTCGGCCTGCATCTCAAGTCGAAACGCGAAGTCCCCGAGGCCGACGAGACCGAGATGCGCCGCAATGAAGCCCACCTCGTCCGGGAGCACTTGGACGCCCTCTTCGAAGCCGAACCCGGCGCCAACGTGATCGTTTACGGCGACTTCAACGACACGCCCGATCAACAGCCCCCGCGCACCATCCGGGGACGCTTCCGCACCCCCGGCTACCTCGACGATCTCCGTCCGGAGGATGACCGCGGCGAGCGATGGACGCACTATTGGAGCTTCGCCGACACCTACGCCCGTCTCGACTACCTGCTGGTCAGTCAGGGGTTGGCCCGCGATGTCGTGAAGGACAGCGAGCGCATTCCCTTCCATCCCGATTGGGAAAAAGCCAGCGATCACCGACCGCTCCAAGTCGACCTCTCGGGCGCCGACGCGGCCCCGGCTCCGACGAAAAAGTAGCCCCCCGGTAGCCTGTTCCTGCCGCCGACACTTTTTTCGTGTCAAACGCGCGCCGTTCGTGTCTATTCGGTTTTGAGCCGGAACCGTGCCCAGCCTGCCGACTCGAGCCAACCCGATGGATGATCATCCCCTACCAGAAAGATCAGGAACTCCTCGCCGACATTGAGAGCGCCGACTCCGTGTCGGGAGCCATCCACGTCTGGTGGCTCGGGCAGAGTGGCTTCCTCATCAAATGGGCCGGACACGGGCTGCTGTTCGACCCCTACCTCTCCGACTCGCTGACCCGCAAATACGACGGCACTGACCGGCCCCACGTTCGCATGACCGAGCGCGCCCTCGATCCCAGGCGCCTGCGGGGCGTCGATGTGGTCACCTCCAGCCACAACCACACGGATCACCTCGACGCCGAGACGCTGCTGGCGCTGAAGGCGGCCAATCCCCGCCTCCAACTGGTCCTGCCCGCCGCGAACGTGGACTTCGCCCGCAAGCGCCTCGGCCCCTCCGGTCCGGAGTTGATCCCGGTCAACGACGGCACCTGGGCACAAGCCGGGCCTTTCACCTTCCACGGCATCGCCGCCGCACACAATGAGATCGAACGCGACGAAGCGGGTCACTGCCGCTGCCTCGGGTTCGTCGTCACCTTTGGCAAATTCGCCCTTTACCACTCCGGCGACACGCTCTGGCACGATTCACTGGTGAAAGACCTGCGTCGGTGGGAAATCAATCTCGCCTTCCTCCCCATCAACGGCCACGATCCCGCCCGCGGGGTGGCGGGCAATCTCGACGGCTTCCAGGCGGCCGTGCTGGCCAAGGCCATCAGCGCGACCATGGTCGTGCCTTGTCACTACCACCTGTTCGAGTTCAACACCGCCGAGCCCGACGAGTTCGTCGATACATGCGAGCGCCTCGGCCAGCGCTACCGCGTCCTTCAATGCGGTGAACGCTTCGTCATGGGCACGCTGACGGACAAGTCAGCCGGTCTGGCCAAACCGACCGAAGCCCAGGTCGAAGACGGCTGGTGGGTGTGATCTTTCCACCCGAATCCCCAGGCTCACACCTTCGTCGGCTCGATCGATACCGGCTCCAGCGTGCCCTCGGGACCCTCGGGCCATTCGGCGCCTTCGTCGATCCACTGCCGCAGAATCGCCTTTTCCCCGTCGGTGAGTTTCGCCCCCGTCGCCGGCATGGCGTGGTCCTGCTCCGCGGGCAGCAGCGTCACCCGGTAGAGCGGGCTCTTTTCCGCATCGCCGGGAATCACCACCGGGCCGCGTTTCGAGCCGCGCATCGCCAGTTCGCGGTTCATCAGGTTCAGCCCGCCCATCAGGCTCTGGTCATTGTGGCAACGCACACACTGGGTCTGCAGGATGGGCTTCACATCGTTGACGAAATCGACCTTGCTATCCCCTTTGCCACCACTCTCCCCGGAGGGCTGGCAGGCAGCGACGGACAGGACGATGGCGGACAGGGCGGAGAGCGGGACGGCTTTCATGACACGGTTGAACGCCCCCTTTTTACACTCATTCCACCTCCTGCGCCTAGCAGATCCTGCGAAAATGTCGCCGGATATGCGCGCCATCGCCGCCGGTGACGGTCCACGTGGCGACACCTTCGCTTGACGCGCCCCACGCGAATGGGAAACTGCCCGATATGAAGGGCATGGGCATCGCCGACAAACTGGTCGCCGCCGCGGAGGCGGCGGGATGCCCCGATTTGGGCACATTGAGGAACACCATCGACGACGCCCTCGCCGGCAATGCCGAGATCATCGACCGCCTGCTCGATCTGGAATTGGTGGAGGAAGAGCCCTTTTTCCGCGCCCTCAGCGAGCGCCTCGGCATGTCCTGGGAGTCCGATCCCGAGCCCGATACCGACGACGCCCGCGAGTTGAAGCGCCTCTGCGGTGCCCAGGTCAGCATCCGCCACCGCATCCTGCCCCTGCGCCTGCTCGACGAAGCCGGCGACGAGGAACCCGGTGCCGACACTCCCGCCGGCGCCCGGCCTCCCGTGGTCATTGCGACGTATGACCCCTTTGCCCTCGCCCGTCGGCGCGCCGCCCACCGGTCCATCGACGCCCCGGTGCGATGGGTCCTTTCCAGCCGGCGCAAGGTCGTGGCCGGCTTGAAAAATTTCTACGGCGTCGGCGGCGACACCTTCGAGGAAGTGCTCGCCAGCCGCGATTTCGACGGCTCCGACGCGGAAATCAAAGAGGAGATCAACGAGATCGACAGCGACGACGCGGAGGCGTCCGTCGTGAAGTTCGTCAACCAGATCCTCAAAGAAGCCCTCGCCCGGCGCGCCACCGACATCCACGTCGAGCCCCTCGCCTCCGACCTGCGCGTCCGCTACCGCATCGACGGCGTGCTGCAGAAAGTCCCCGTCCCCGAAAACATCAAGGCCCTCCAGCCCTCCGTCATCGCCCGGCTCAAGGTCATGTCCGGCCTCGACATCGCCGAGAAACGCCTGCCCCAGGACGGCCGCATCCACCTGCGCCTCGACGGCCTGCCCATCGACGTCCGCGTCGCCACCATCCCCGGGATCGAGGGCGAGAGCGTCAGCCTCCGTCTCCTCGGGCAGGAGCGATTCAATCTCGAGCGCCTCGACATGCTGCCCCATATCCGCAAGTCGGTCGATGAGATCCTGAAAAAGCCCAACGGCGTCCTCCTCGTCACCGGCCCCACCGGCAGCGGCAAATCGACCTCGCTCTACTGCTTCCTCTCCGTCCTCAACAACGAGTCGCGCCGCATCGTCACCATCGAGGATCCGGTCGAAAACAAGCTCGAGGGCGTCGTCCAGATCGCCGTCAAGCCGGAGATCCAGCTCACCTTCGCCACCGGCCTCCGCAGCATCCTCCGCGGCGATCCCAACGTCATCATGGTCGGGGAAATCCGCGACCTGGAGACCGCCGAGATCGCCATCCGCGCCTCCCTGACCGGCCACCTCGTCTTCAGCACCCTGCACACCAATGACGCCCTCGGTGGCGTCTCCCGGCTCATCGACATGGGCGTGGAGCCCTTTCTCGTCACCGCCGCGGTGCGGGGTTTCCTCGCCCAGCGACTCGTCCGCCGGCTCTGCACCCAGTGCCGCGTGCCTGCCCACTACAGCGAGGACTACCTCCAGTCCTGCGGCTTTCCTTCCGAACGACTTCTCACACCCATCTACCAGGCCAATCCCGCCGGCTGCGACGCCTGCGGCCACACCGGCTACCGCGGCCGCGTCGCCATCTACGAGCTGTGCCAGCTCACCCCGCGGCTCCAGGATCTCATCGTCCGAGGCGCCACCCGGCAGGAAATGGTGAAACAGACCATCCTCGACGGCTTCCGCAGTCTCCGCGACTACGGCTGGGAAAAAGTGCTCGGCGGCGTCACCACCATCGAGGAAGTCGTCTCCGCCACCGACGACATTTTCGACGAAGCCGCCGCGCCCGTGGCCGCGCTGACCTGAGCCGCGTCTCCCTGAGTCCGTCACTCTCTCCACCGCCGCCCCGTCATGCCCGAGTTTACCTACCGCGGCCTCAAACCAGACGGCAGCACCGTCAACGGTCAGGTCTCAGCCCGCGACCGTAGCGACGCGGTGCGCCGACTCGCCCAGTCCGGCGTCCAGGCCTTCGAAGTCAACGAAAGCGGCTCCAAACAGGCCGAAGCCGCCGCCCAGGCCGAGAAAAAAGCCGCTGAAAAAGCCTCCCGGAGTGCCTCCGCCTCCCAGGCCAAAGCCGGCACTGCCTCAGACACGGCCAAGGGCGGCAGCGGCGGCCGCGTCCGCCTCACCTCCTCCCAGGTGATCTTTTTCACCGAGGAACTCAGCGACCTCCTCGCCGCCGGCGTGCAACTCGAGCCCGCCCTGCGACTCATGGAAAGCCGCGGCGAGTCCGGCCCCTTGCGCGAGGTCACCACCCGCATCCGCTCCCTCGTCCGCGAAGGCGTGCCGCTTTCCCGCGCCCTCGGCCAAGCCTCTCCCAGCTTCGGTCCCCTTTATTGCAATCTCGTCGCCGCCGGAGAGGCCGGCGGCGCCCTCGAGGACATCCTCCGCCGTCAGGTCACCTATCTCCAGACCCTGTCCGAGCTGCGTGGAAAGGTCCTCACCGCCATGATTTACCCCGCCTTCCTGTTCCTCGCCGGCGTGGGTGTCACCATCCTGTTCATCAGCTTCCTTGTTCCCCGGCTCACCACCATGATCGAGAGCAGCGGTCGCCCCGTGCCGCCCGGAGCCAAGGTCCTCATCGCCGCCACCGCCTTCCTCCGCGACTGGTGGTGGCTGCTCGGCATCCTCGTCGCCCTCGTCGTCGCCGGCTTTTTCATCGCCATCCGCCACCCCGCCATCCGGCCGTCGTGGGACCGGGTCAAATTGCGGCTCCCCCTGTTCGGCAACCTCCAGCTCCGCCGCTTCCACGTCCAGTTCCTCGAGACATTGTCCAACCTCCTCGCCAATGGACTGTCCCTCATCAAGGGGCTCGAACTCTCCCGCGGCAGCACGGACAATCTCCACCTCCAGCAACAACTCATCCAGGTCACCGCCCAGGTCGCCGACGGCGGCTCCCTGTGCCGTGCCCTCGAGAAAGCCGGCGTCTTTCCCCAGTCGCTCATCGACATGGTCCGCATCGGCGAGCAGACCGGACGCCTCGGCGAATCTCTCGCCAAAGCCGGCGAACGCCTCGACCGCGACCTGAACCGCGCCGTCGAGCGCCTCAGCGCCTTCGTCCAGCCTGTCATCATGGTGCTCATGGCCATCGTCGTCGGCTCCATGGCCTACCTGATGATCACCGTCATCTACGACACCATTTCCCTGCTCCGCCAGCAGTGACGGGGCCCCGCGATTTCCGATCAAACAGGGTCTCTTCTCCGATCAAACAGGGTCTGATCGGATGGGCACACGTTCGCCAGGCCCCTCTTCCGGAGACGCTCAGGCGGCGGTGTTGACGAGTTTGCCGTAGTTCCGGCTCACGACATCCTTAAGCGTGCCGACCTCGATCGGCTTGGTCATGAAATCGTCCATGCCGACGCTGAGGCAGGACTCCTTCACCCCCGTGAGGGCGTGGCCGGTGATGGCGATGATGATGGGCTGGCGGCGCAGTTCGCGGTTGGCGCGGATGATTTCGGCAGCCTCGACGCCGCCCATCTCGGGCATCTGGAGGTCCATCAGGATGACATCGGGCTTCACCTGCTTCACCGCCTCGACCGCCTCGGCGCCGTTGCATGCCATGGCGATCTCGGCATAGCCGAGATTCTTGAGAATCTTGGAGCAAATGGTGCGGTTCATCTCCACATCGTCCACCACCATGACGCGGGCGGGATGCTGCTTGGCGAAGGTGCGCGCGCCCTCGATGGAAAGCGGGTCGTCCTTGGCATCGTAGCCCTCGTCCTTGCCCAGCATGTTGCAGAGGGTATCCATGAGGACCTCCTCGGTGATGGGCTTGAAGCAAAAGTCGACCTTCATCTCGGCGAAGGTGGCCTCGTCCGGCTTGCGATCGACGGCGGTGAGCAGTCCGACCCACGGGATGCCGTGACGGTTGAGCTGGCCGCAGAATCGGCCGATCTGCTGCTGCGGCTGGCCGGCAGGATCGACGATGAGGGCATCGGGACGCATCTGGATCACCTCATCCATCTGGTGCGGGGTCAGCTCCTGCGTGACGATGGCTTCGATGCCGTAGCGGAGGCACAGGTGATTGATCAGGGAAGCCAGGGTGGGCTGGCGGCAGAGCACCACGATCTTTTTCTCGGCGAGGATTTTCTTCCGCCGAGCGCGGGCTTTGACGGTCTCGGGATCGGCTTCGGCAAAGCCGCCAAAGGGCAGTTCGAAGTGGAAATGGGAGCCTTTCCACACCTCGGACTCGAGCCCGATGTCCCCGCCCATCAGGCGGCACAGCTCGCGGCTGATGGCGAGGCCGAGCCCGGTGCCGCCATGCTTGCGGGTGGTGGTCTCGTCGACCTGGGTGAAGGCGTCGAAGATGCGCTTCTGGTTCTCCGGGGCAATGCAGATGCCGGTATCCCGCACGGAGCAGTGCAGGATGAGTTCGCGGGCGCCTTTCTCGGTGATGACTTCGCGGCCGGAGAAGGAGACGAATGCCTCGCCTTCGTAGGTGAATTTCACGGCATTGCCGATGAGGTTGCTGAGCACCTGCTGCACTCGCTGCCGGTCGGCAAAAATCGTCGCCGGGGTGCTGTCGTCGATGTAGTGACACAGCTCGATGCCCTTTTCTGCGGCCTGATAGGAAAAGAGATTGATGGTCTCGTTGATGAGGTCGCGGACGGTGATGGGCTCCTTTTCCAGAGTGACCATGCCGGACACGAGCTTCGAGAAGTCGAGGATGTCGTTGATCAGGTGCAGCAGGGAGTAGCTGCTGTTGCGCATGATCTCGACGAGGCTCTTCTGGTCGTCGTTGAGGCCGGTGTCGTTGAGCAGGTTCAGCGTGCCGATGATGCCATTCATCGGGGTGCGGATTTCATGGCTCATGTTGGCGAGGAAGTCGCCCTTGGCTTCCTGGGCGCTGACCAACTCGGCCTGGACGTGTTTGATGTGCCGGGAGATCTCGGCCATTTTGCTGCGGACCTCGCCCACGAGGTTGTCCGTGTCCACGGGAGCGGGTGACGTCTGGCTCTCCGGGCTGCCCTCCGCCAGCGCCTTTTCAAAATCGATCTCTTCGCCGGCGGCAAAGCGCCGCATCAGCTCGGAGGTCAGGGAAAATTCGTCGCGGAGTTTTTGGATCTCGGCGCTTTGGCGACGGACCTTCCGCTTTTCCAGCAGGAGCAGCCCCCAGAGCACCAGGCTACCGAGGAGGAAGAGGCCGCTGACCGTCAGTCCGATGATGCTGCCGGCGCTCATTCCCAGCGTCACCGGGGCCGGCTCGGCGGCACCAGCCCACGGGGTCAGGCTCAGGTGGATGGCGAATGAAGCCATCCACCCGCGCCAACCCATGAAGGGAAGACTGTGGGATTTTTGGGACACCGGAATGCGGCAAATTCCTTAAAATTTATGGTTTTTAATAAATTTTACATGCCGTATCTTTGTTTCTTCATCGATTCGGGTTATTCTTGGAATGACGGTTTTTCCGCTTTATCGTCGGGATTGCGCGGGCTGCGAAGGGCTTGAAATGGCTGTTTAGTTCATCATCAACCGCATCCGCACCCCATTCCTGCTGACATGAATGCCACCCCTCCCCTGACTTCCGCTGCTCAAACCCGCCGCGACTGGCTCGCCCTCGGCGTGATGACCCTCGCCGGAGCGGCCCTGCCGTCCAGCCTGCGGGCCGATGCGCGGCCGATCCGGTTCGGCCTGGTCACCTATCAGTGGGCGAAAGACTGGGACCTGCCCACCCTGCTGAAAAATTGCGGCCCAGCCGGTGTCGAGGGCGTGGAATTGCGCACCACCCACCGCCACGGCGTGGAGCCCGAACTGACGGCCGCCCAGCGGGCCGAGGTGAAAAAGCGCTTCGCCGACAGCGGCGTGGTGTGCCTGGGACCGGGCAGCGACGAGCGCTTCGACTCGCCGGACCCGGCCACGCTGAAAAAGGCGATCGAACGCACCAAGGCATTCCTCCAACTCAGCCACGACATTGGCTCCAGCGGCGTGAAAGTGAAGCCCGACCGCTTCCACGAGGGCGTGCCGCAGGAAAAAACCATCGCCCAGGTCGCGGCCGCGCTGCGCGAGGTAGCGGAATTTGCCAAAAACCTCGGCCAAGAGGTTCGGCTGGAGATTCACGGCCAACTCGCCGCTCCGGAGACGATCGTGAAGGTGATGCAGGCCTGCGATCATCCCCAGGCCCGGCTTTGCTGGAATTGCAACGACCCCGACGTGGACAGCGGCGGCGGTTTCGATGCCAATTTCGCCCTCGCCAGGCCGTGGTTCGGCCAGACGGTGCATGTCCACGACCTCGACGGCGCCTTCCGACCCTATCCCTACGACCGGCTCGTCGACCTGCTGAAAAAGACGGGATATCAAGGCTGGTGCCTGTTGGAAAGCTCGACCAATCAGACCGACCCGGTAGCGGCCTACCGCCGGCAGCGGGAGCTGTTCGATGCCCTGCTGGCCCGGCCGGCGGCAGCCTGACGAAAACCGCCAACCTTTTCTCCCCTCCATGCCGAACCGCCGCCATTTTCTCACCTCCGCCGCCGCAGCCGGTGCCGGATTGGCTATGCCGGCCGCCCGGGGCCGTGAAGGCGCACCGATCAAGTATCTCCAGATCGGCACCGCCCACGCCCACGCCAGCAAGATCACGGTGTATCGCGACAGCCCCGAGTGGGAGGTCGTCGGCGTGGTCGAGCCGGATGAGGAACGCCGCCGTGCCGCCGAAACCTCGGCGACTTATCGCGGGCTGCCGTTTCTGTCGCTCGAACAAGGCCTGAATATCTCCGGACTGAAAGCCGTGGGGATCGAGACCGAGGTCCGCGACCTGCTGATCCATGCGGAGCGGGCCATCGACGCCGGTTGCCACGTCCATCTCGACAAGCCGGCCGGGGAATCGCTCGCCCATTACCGCCGCATCCTGGATAAGGCCGACCGGGCCGGCCTGACCGTGCAGATGGGATACATGTACCGGTTCAATCCCGCGGTCCAGTTCCTCCGGGAATGCCTGGCGAAGGGCTGGCTCGGGGAGATCTTTGAGGTGCATACCGTGATGTCGAAGGTCGTGCCTGCCGGCGGTCCCCGGCGCGAATTGGCAGCCTATCCGGGCGGAACGATGTTCGAACTGGGCTGCCACATCATCGACCTGACCGTCGCCGTGCTCGGCAAACCCGACCGCATCCACGCCCACCCACGGCGGGTGGTCACGGATGCCGGGGACAACCTCGTGGACAACATGCTGGCGGTCTTTGAGTATCCCAAAGCCACCGCCACGGTGCGCTCCACCGCCGTCGAGGTCGAGGGCGGCGCCCGGCGGCATTTCGTCGCCTGCGGCACCGAGGGCACCTGCCACATCGAGCCACTCGATCGTCCCCGCGTGCGCCTCGCCCTCTCGCGGGATCGCGAGGGGTATCGGAAAGGCTATCAGGAGATTCCCTTCGAGCCCCCCTACCAGCGCTACGTGGGCGACGCGGCCGATCTCGCCGCCATTATCCGTGGGGAAAAGACACACGCCTGGAACAGCGCCCACGATCTCGCCGTGCAGGAAGCCGTGCTGCTGGCTTCAGCCCTCGATCCCGCTGCCTTTCCCGCTCCGCCCAGCCCTGCGCCCCTCTGACCGATCATGATAGCCGATGCCACCCTGTCCCCATCGCCGGCGTCCCCGGTCATCGATGCCCGCAAGGCCCGCCGCCGACAGTGGCTGATGGTGCTGGCCATCATCCTGTCCTCCGTGCCCACCGCCTTCGTGGTGCTGGCTTTTCCGGTGGCCAACTGGCTGGTCAACGCCGACTGGCGGGAGTTCCGCGCCGAATGGGAGGCAAAAGGCGAAGTCTTCACCGTTGAAGCCCTGGCCGACACCGAAGTCGCCGATCCGGCAGCGAACTTTGCCAAAGCCCCCATCATCGAGGAAATCTACCTCCACGATGCCTCCCGGCGCGAGGCATCCCTGTCTGCGGATCATGAAGGCCATGCCCACCCTGGCGAGCCGGACTCCCCCGCCACTGCTTCAAAACCGTTGCGACTGGAAACGCTGGACCTTTTTGCCGCCGACACCCTGCGCCAGCCATCGCCCAAGCCCCCGCTGGCATACCTTTCCGGCCAGCCGGTTCCCCTGGCAGCCTACCTGGCCTCTTCGGACGCCAGCGCCAGCGCCGGAGCCGCGCAGCGCATCGTCGAGACATTCGTCCCGCACGAAGCCACCGTGGATGAATTGCTCAGCGCCGCGGAACGCCCCGAGGCCTGGTTTGCGGCGCTGCGCTCCATTCCCCACGCCCGACCCCAGGCTCACATGACGGCTCTGGTCAACGCCCTGCACGCCCTGCGGCTGCGGAATCTCGCCCTGATCGAAGCAGAGGCCGAGCCCGCCGCCATCGGCCGCAGCCTCGCCTCCACCTTGCGACTGATCCGGCATGGCACCGATTGTCCCGGCATGCCCGCCCTGACCATCCGCACTCTCGCACTGGAATCCGCCGGTCTGGAGCCGGTCTGGCAGGCCCTATACCGCCGCCGCCTCGACGATGCGGCCTGGCAGCAAATCGATGCCGAGCTGGCTTCGGATGCCTTTGGCTCCCGCCTCCTGCCGACGCTCCGCTACGAGCGGGCCGTGCTCGTCGGACAGGTGGAGAAACTCTATCAGTCGCGCCGCGCGCAGCCGTTTTCCGCCCCGCCGGCCTGGGTGCAGCTCGCCGACTTGCGGGAATACGCCGCCCTGACCCAGCGCTACTGGTTTACCAGCCCGGGCGGCTCGGGCGCTTTGGCCGAGCGGCCCCGCATCGATCAGTTGGAACTCGTCGAGGGCCTCGTGGCCGATCTCCCCGCCAACCAGACCAACTCCATCGTCGCCGCCGGCCTGCTGCCGGTTGCGGAATTTGCCCGTCACGCCCAACGGATCGAAATCAGCCGCGACCATGCCCGCGTCGCCATCGCCTTGGAGCGTCACCGCCTCGCCGAGGGGCGCTACCCCGACACCCTTTCGGCCCTCGTGCCGCGCTGGCTGCCGGAGTTGCCGGCCAATGCCGAGACCGGCCATCCGCCCCGCTACGAGGCCCATCCAGAGGGAAATGGCTATCGCCTCCGCGACCTCGGCACCGAGGGAGCCGGCGACGGCCCCGAGTGGCTCATGCCCCCGCCGGTCGTCACCGCCCCGCCCCCGGTCGGCCAGCCGTCTTGATGACGCCAGAGCTTTTCCGTTTCCAAGGCCCGACAGCTCCGGCATCATCCGGGGCATGACACCGCCCCCTTCTGTTTCTCCCCTGCTCTGTCTGACCGCCGCGCTCGCCCTGATCGGCGGCCTGTTGCCAAGACCGGTCCACGCCCAGCAGGATCTCGCCGCGCAAATCCCCGGACTTGCCTCATTGCCCGATGCCACCGACCGGCTTCAGGCGGAACTGGAGGCGAAAAAGGGCGAACTACTCCTCCCCGCCGGCCAGCACCGCATCACCCGGCCCCTCGTCGTCGATCTGGCCCAGTTTCCCGATGCTGCCATCCGCGGAGTCGGCGGCAAAGCCACCCTGATCATGGACGGCGCCGGTCCGGCCATCCGGCTCAGCGGTTCGCACCAGGGGTCGGCCGATCCCAAAGCCTTCCAGCCCGCCACCTGGAACGAGGCGACGCCGCTCATCGCCGATCTCACCATCCTGGGCAACCACGCCGAAGCCGATGGCATCGAGCTGTTCCAGACCGTGCAGCCCATCGTCAGCCGCGTCGCCGTGCGGGGCTGCCGCCACGGCATCCATCTCGTCACCCGCAACCGCAACGTCCTCATCTCCGATTGCCACGTCTATGAGAACGAGGGTGTCGGCATCTACCTCGACGATGTGAATCTGCACCAGATCAACATCACCGGCTGCCACGTCAGCTACAATCGCGCCGGCGGCATCGTGGTCCGCGACGGCAATGTGCGGAACCTCCAGATCACCGGCTGCGACATCGAGTCGAACATGCCCGGCGATCCCGACACCACTGGCGAGGGCATCGCCAATGTCCTGCTCGATGTCTCTGGCAGCCCCGGCGATGCCTCCAAGTCCATCGCCGAAGTCGCCATCACCGGTTGCACCATCCAACACAGCGCCAATTACGGCGCCGACAAGGAAAAGACCATCGCCCCCGGCGGCGCCAACATCCGCCTGCTCGGCAAGGAAGTCTACCCGATCGACACCGTCACCATCACCGGCAATGTCATGTCCGACACCACCCTCAATGTCCACCTCGACTGGGTCGCCGACATCACCCTCGCCGGGAACACCTTTTTCGCCCCGAAACCCGACCATCTCGTCGTTTCCCACTCCCGCCGGGTCACCCTGACCGGCAACAGCTTCAATCCCCGCGAGTTTGAGCGCCCCGGCGCCCTGCGCTTCACCGACTGCGCCGATGTCATCCTCGCCTCCTCCTCCATCCACCGGTCCCGCTCGGCCGATGGTGCCGTCATCCTCGAGCGCTGCGAGGGCTTCGTCATTCAGGGGCTCAATCTCACCGACTGCGACCGCGGACTCGTGCTGAAAGACACCCGCGACACCCTCATCACCGGCTGCCGGGTCGCCCGCACCGCCGCCGGCGCCCCCGACCTCGAGGTCGATGCCGCCAGCCGGGGCATTCAGATCGAAGCCAATCGCTTTGCCGGCACCGTCACCGTGCCCGACACCGCCACCGCGGCTCCCTGAGCGGACAAAAAAGACTCGACTTTCGCCAGGAAAATTCATTTTCTCCCGCAACCACCCTGAAAGCCGGGGGTTTTTGACAGCGTGGTCGGCACCCGTGGTGTACGGCCCATTTTTTGAGCCAACCTAAACAACCCACCTCAGACACCCACATCCCATGAAACTCACTCTTCTCACCGTGACCTTCGCCCTCATCGCCGGTCTCTCCATCGCCGCCGAAGGCGAAAAGAAAGGCAAAGGCGGCGGAGCCCCCGCCGATCCCGCCGCCCGCGCGGAAGGCATGATGAAAAAGCTCGACACCAACAAGGACGGCAAGATCTCCAAGGAAGAATTCGCCGCCGGTCCCCAGGCCACCGCGATGAAGGCCAAAGGCGGCGATGAAGCCGTCGGCAAGGCCTTCGGCCGCATCGACAAGAACTCCGATGGCAACCTCGACATGGACGAGCTGAAGGCCATGCCCGCCGGCAAAGGCAAGGGCGGCAAAGGCGGTCCTGACGGTGGCGCCAAGAAGGGCAACAAGGGCGGCAACTGATTCGCCCCTTTTGCCTGGTTCCGTGGAGTCATCGCTTCACGGCTGAAACCACTCTGATCACAGCCCGTCGGACTCGCGTCCGGTGGGCTGTTTTTTGGGGGGCCGAGGAAAGCCTCCGATTTCCACCAACCTCAACCACGAGCCGGAGGCTCCGTCGGAAATAAGCCGGAGACGCCAGCAGCCAGCCGTATCCGCGCCAAAACCAACGAGCCCCCCGGAGGGTGTCTCAACCTGATGACACCGGGCTTGGAGAGCTGAACCGGACTCCCTTCCGCCGCCCCTGCCGGGGCGGTCTCGTAAGAGTGGACCGGAACCCGGTGGCTGTCGCCACCGGCTTATTTCCGTGGAGCCTCCGGCTCCAATTCCGGAGAATCGACCTCTCTGAAGGAGCAATTTCCCCGAAATGCCGGCCACAACGAAAAGCCGACCGCAGCAGAAAATCGCGAACGACCGCATCCCGGAGGGATGCTCCATGAATAGCCCGGAGTGAAACTCCGGGTCATCCCCGTCTCAAAACGGCAACCCCGGATGGGGTTGTCCAATGGGGAAACCGATCTCCGCCGCCTCTGCCCCATGGGACAACCCCATCCGGGGTTGCCGAAGACTTATCAGATTACCAAGGGTCGTGCGACCCCTGGCTATTCATGGAGAACCGCTCCGCGGTTCGGCACGAAGCGCGCGGGTGCGGAAGCGATGCCTGAGGAACGCCTGCAGTTCCGAAGAGTTTCCCCTTTTTTAAAAAATTTCCTTTATCACCGTGGCTTGCGGGTCTGCTGCGCGAAGCCTCCGCCTCACTCCAACAGCGAGCCGGAGGCTCGACGGAAATGAGCCGGTGGCGACAGCTGCTGATTGACCATCCGGGAATCATTCTTTACCCTGCACGCCAGGCAGCACATTTGGATCGTTTCATACCTCAATTGATTTGGCTGAACTCTTCACCACTGCACACAACATGGGAGCATGGGGCATAAATACCTTCGAGAACGATGGAGCGTTGGATTGGCTTGGCGATTTTCTCGACGATCCAACTGAGGCAAAAATTCTCGAGGCTTTTTCAGCGTCGCCCACGGTGATTCAACCAAGCCTGATCGGAAGACTGATGGGCAAAAAGGCCCAAGTGTGTCCAGCAGAATTGGATGGCGAGGTGGTTTTGGCAGCTGCGGAAGTCATTGCCCTGATGTCAGGACGGCCAGCACATTCGATTCCTGATGAATTAAGAAACCTACCTCGACTCTCCCTCCGCCCCGAGACTCCGACCAGGGCGTTGGCAGCAATCGACGCGATATTGGGCAACTCGAATCTGAAGGATTGCTGGGAGGAAACCGCTGACTTCGACAACTGGAAGGAATCCGTTCAGGATCTTCGCAAGCGCTTATCAAATCAATGATAATACCTTAAAAGAGTGCCCCCGCTTCCCTCTTGCGGCCCTCCGTGAGCAGCCCCCACCTCAAGCCGCCCGGCGCTTGGCGGGGCGAAACGGTGCCGAGACCTGATCCCACAGGCCCATCACGTTCTCCCAGCGGCGGATCGCTACGTCGATGAGGAACAGGGCGAGGAAAATCTGGAGCAGCAGCGGCCACAGTTCGACGTAGCGCGACACGTCGGAGCCGGTCAGTTCCAGCGGCTCGGCCGGATCGGCTAGATAAGTGCCTCCGGTGATACCGGCTGCCTCACGCAGGGCGGCTTCGGCGATCTGACCGGTGGCGACTTCACCCGAGGGATTGTGAACATGCCCCGCGGAGACCGTCTGCGCGCCCGAGCCGGCCCGCACGAGATAGACGCCGGCATCGGTCGGTGTGAAACGAGCGCCATAGAGGCCGGAACCCTCCTGCTCCAGCACCTCGGAGCCGATCTGCCGCATCGCCGAGCCGAGCGAGTGGGCGGGCACGAAAAAGATGTCGGCCCGGACTTCGGCGTCGTTCCACCGGGTACCGGAGTCCTTCAGCAAATCGACCTGCACCCGCACCTGCTCGCCTTCCTCGGCGAGGTTCAGGTCCATGTTCTGCCCCTGTGGCGCGCGAGCCGTCTCGCGCAGGATCTGCGCCCACATCTGGCTGTAGCCGGGCCATTGTTGGATCCAGAGGGCCGCCCAGCGGCTTTTGCAATCAGAGGTAAAGGCCGTCACCTTGCCCAGTCCGTATCGCCAGTGGGCCAGCAACGGATCGCCCGCGTCGGTCACCAGCGGCACCTGGGAGGTTGCCTTGCGGTTCGTTTTCACGTAACCGAGCAGTGGCGGCGCGGTGCCCTGCTCCCAATTCCGCAGCATGGGATGCGCCTCGACGAGTTGCGGCTCGAACGCCTCTTCGCGGATCATCCGACCGCTGTGAACCATGGTGTCCTGGGTGAAAATGCGGGTGATGGCGGTGGGATCCATCGTGATGTAGCTCTGGCCGCCGCCCGCCGCCGCGATGGCCTGGAGCAGCCCGACCTGCGAGCCGGACCCGACGGCCACCGTCGAGATGGTCATCCCCTCGGCGTGGCACTGCGAGGCGAGCGCCTGATAGCCGGAGCCGCTGGTCTGGCCATCGGTCAGGACGATCATGTGCTTGATCTTGGCCTTCACCGAGGCCAGCGCCTCGCGGGCGGCCATCATGCCGACCGAGGCATCGGTCCCGCCCCCGGCGCTGAGGGTGGCGACCTGGGCGGCGATCGCCGAGACCGAGCTGACGCGGGTGATGGGCACCACCTCGTGCACCTGGGAGTCGAAGGCATAGACGCCGATGTAGTCCTTGCTGGTGAGCAGTTCGGTGACGGCGAGCGAGGCGGCCTTGACCATCTCGATCTTTTGTCCCGCCATGGAGCCGGACCGGTCGATGACCAGGGCGATGGCCGAGGACTGGGACTCCTCCTGATCGGGCGATTTCAGCTTCACGGGCAGGATCTCTTCGATCGGCGTCCGGTAATAGCCTCCCACGCCGAAGGAATTCATCCCCCCGATCATGACAAAGCCGCCGCCCAGTTCATCCACGTAGTCGCGGATGGCGGTCATCTGCGCGTCCTCGATCTCCCGGGCGGGCACGTCGGAGAGGATGATGCCGTCGTAGCCGGCCAGCTCGCGCAGGTTCTTGGGCAGGCCCTCGGCGGTCCGCACGTCGAGGCGGATGCCCTCGCGATCCATCGCGTTGACGAGGTGAGTCGCCTCGCCGGGCTCGCCCTCAATGTAAAGCAGCAGCGGCTTGCCCCGCACATCGACGATGGTGAGGGCCTCGTTGTTCTCCGGGATGGCATCGCGCCCTTCGAAGCCCTCCACGGCGACGCGGTAGTTGTAAATGTTCCGCTTCTCCGGGCTGCGGCGGAAGGAAAGGGTCTGCGCCTGTCCGGGAGCCACGGTGAGATCGCGGCTGTCCACCTCCAAGCCATTCTCAAAAAGCCGCACCCGACCCTGGCCTTCCAACGAGCTCTCGATCGTCGCCGTGAGATCGAGGCTGGCGCCTTCACTCAGCCGCGATTGCGAACTGTTCACCCGGGTGACCCGCACATCGGGCCGGGGATCGCCCGACACGCCGACGGCATGGAGCCGGATGCCCGACACCGCCGCCTCGCGGGCCGTCTCGGTGAGGCTGCCCGAGGTCTCCTGCCCATCGGTGACGAGGATGACATGGCGGGAGGAGCCACTGGGGAAAATGCCCTTCGACAGCCGCACGGCACGCGAGAGATTGGTGCGGGAGCCGAGCTTTTCCAGCAGATCGAGCCGGATCTCCGCCGGCGGGAGTCGGCGGCCGGTGTCGCCGGGATAGCTGAGCACCTCGGCGTCGCTCCCTGCCGCCACATAGCCGACCGAGACATCGCCGGGCAAGTCGGATGCCACCTGCCGGGCGGCTTCGTAGACGCGCTTCAGGCCCTCCTCGCCCTCGCTGCGGGAATGGTCGAGCACAAAGATGGCCGACTGCTGCCGGCTCTCCAGCACCCGCGCCGGCGACGCCAGGCAGAGCAGGGCGATCAGCACCAGCAGGGTGCGCACGATCAACAACCACCGCCGCCGCCGCATCGACATCGGATGGGTGGACATCGCATCGAACCAAAACAGCAACGCCAGAGCCGGGATGGCGAGGAGGAGGAGTTTGGGGTAGAGCCAGTCCATTTGAGGGGAAAGTGAGGAGTAAAAAGTAAAGAGTGAAAAAGTGAGTGTTTAGCTTTCCGTTTTCAGGATCTTTCAGGAGCTTTTCCGATCAAACCCTGTTGGATCGGAGATGGGACCCTGTTTGATCGGAAAGGAGCGATGTATCAAAATGGGGAAAGCCGGACTGTTTGCATTCGGGTGATTTTCTTAATCCCGGGTTATCTCACCGGCGTCTTTTTACTTTTTACTCAATAAACCGCGTGACGGTGGAAGAGATAACTTTCCACCAACAGAACGAGGGCGACGAGGACGAGGAAAAGCCAGGTGGCATTGCCGGAGAGAAGGCCGGTGCGCATCTCAGTCGCGGCCTGCTCGGCGGCGGCGGGGTCGCGGGGATGGAGGTCGGTCTCGGCGCGGGACAGGAGATGGGCGGCGCCGCGCTGGCCGGTATCGGTCTCCCACACGCCGGCCCGGTCGAGTTCGAGCAGGCCGCCGGTGAGATTGGCAGTGCTGGTTTTCAGGCCGCCATCCGCCCACTGAGTCCAGGTGACCTGGGTACCGAGGGCGGGCACGACGCGGCCGGTCGGCGATTCGGTGACCTTTTCCATCACGCCGGGCGCGGTCTCGGCGCACCAGAGCAGGGCATTCCCGATCAACAGCGGAAAGGAAGCCGTCAGCGGCAGGCGGTCGGAGCGGCCGGGCGAGAAGGCCATGACGACGAGGCGCTGGCCTTTCACCTCGCCGGCGGCAAGCAGGGGCTCGTCGTTACCAATCCAGAGCGGCTCCAGGGAGCCGGCGGCATCGAACACGGAAGTCTGGGTGACGGAGACGCGGCCGCTGCTGACGCGGAACAGCACCGGGTGCTGGTCGTTGCCGACACGGACGGCCTCGTGGGGCACAGGCGCCGGGGTCGGCACGACGCGGACGGGTCCGGCGCTGCCGGGGGGATTCAGCAGGATGACCGGCAGATCCTCGGGCCAGGTCTCGGGCACGCAGTCGTCGAAAATGACCACGTCGACCCCCTCGCGGGAGCCGGCCCACTGGTCGGGCTTCACGGCCAGAATCTCGAACTCGTAATCGTCGATGAAGGCCCGCAGGGCGACTTCGGTGTAGGGATCGGGGCGGAACCCGTGCGCGGGCTCCTCGGGTCGCACCCAGGCGGCGACGATGGGGCGGCTGTGAGGCAGCGGCTCCAGCACTTCGTTGTCGGTGGCGAGACTGTCGCCGGGCACGGTGAGGCGGAGGCGGAGCAGTTGATCCTCGGCCCCTTCCAACTTCAGGACCAAGCCAAAGCGCTCGCCGGGATCGAGTTCCACCTCGCGTGGCTGCACGAGCAGGCCGCCGAGAAAGACGTCGAGTTTGCCTTTCACCGTCTCGGGAGCGGCGGCGTTCAGGCCGACTTGGACGAAGGCCTCGAAGCGCCCGTGCTCCAGCGGCACGGGGCGGATCTGAAAGGCGGTGATGCCGGCATTGATTGGGGCGGGCAGGGCGACGTCGAGGGTCTCCAGCGACACGCCCTCGGGCAGTTCCAAGCCGGCTTTCTCGGCCGAGGCGAGGGCGTCGGCTTCGGCTTCGGGATCTGAATCGGGGGCTGCCGCGGGCTCGGCGGGGGCTTGGGGAGCAGGTTCGGCTATTGCCTCGACCAATCCGGCATCGGTGACGTGCCAGATCAGGGCGGGCGTCTCAAGGCGGGCCAACACGACGGCGGCATCGAGGGCAGCGCGGGTTTGGCCGGCCACGGGACGCACGGAGATCTCTCCGAGCCGGGACAGCAGTTCGCGGCGTTTCAAGGTCCGCGGCTGGATGACCTCCGGGCGCACGTCGTAGCCGATCAGGGCGACGCCGACATCCTCTGGCACGGCCTCCAGCCGGGTGCGGATGCGCTCGCGGGCCTCATCGAGGCGGGTGCGCCCCTCGGCATCGGTCGCGCCCATCGAAGCGGAACGGTCGAGCAGGACTACGATGGTGCGGTAGCTTTTCTCGCTAAGCGGCGACAAAATCAGACGGCTGAGGGCGAAAATGACGCCGAGCAGCATGATCAGCGTGAGGATCAGTGAGACGATCTTTTTCAGACGCCGCAGCCAAGCCGATTCCTGGTGCTCGCGGGCCAGAGTCTTGAAGAAAACGAGGGTGCTGACATCGACGACCTTGGATTTCCGCCGAAAGAGATAGAGCGCGATCGGAATGATCGCGAGAAGCGAGAGCCAGAGGACGCCGGGATTCAGAAACTGCATGGAACGGAGGAAAAAACGCCGAAAAAGAGGGTTCGAGGGGTGGTGTCAGGAGCCGGAAGCCAGCGCCGAGCCGCGCGAGAGCAACTCCAGGAACAATTCCTCAAAGGGCAGATCGGTGCGCCAGCGCTGGTAGTCGATCTGGCGGGACTTGCAGGTGTGCTCGATGTCCTTGAGGAACAATTCGAAACGCTCCTCATACTTGCGCCGGTCGCGACGGGTGAACCACATGCGGCGATGCTCCTGGGTTTCGACATCGACCAGTTCGATCTCGCCGTCGAGGTCGGGATGCTGCTCCCACGGGTGGAAAATGTGGATGAAATGGGTCTCGCCCGGCCAGGTGGCGGCATGGCGGATGGCCTCACGGGCCTCGTCAACACCGCGGCCGTAAAGGTCGGACAGGACGAACAGGATGCCGTAACGGCGGCGGGACGGCTGGAACTCGCCGAAGCATTTCTCCAGATTCGTCATGCCACCAAATTGCATGCGCCGGGCGTGGTCGATGATGCGCTGGATATTCCCCTGCCCTTTCTGGGGCGCCAACCCTTCGTGGACCCGCTCGCCCATCTGATACAGGCTCACGCGGTGCTGGCCGACGAGACCGAGGTAAGACAGCGCCACGCCGACCTTGAGCGCGGTGAGACGCTTTTCCGGAAACGGCCGCTCCATCGAGGCGCTGGTGTCGACGAGCACATGAATATGGAACTCCTGAATCTCCTCGTAGAGCCGGATGAAGAGCCGCTCGAGTCGTGCGTAGAGCTTCCAGTCAATCGCCCGGTAATCGTCATCCGGGGTGTAGTGGCGGAAGTCTTTGAATTCGCGCGTAAACCCCGTGGATGGCGTGTGTTGAATACCCTTTTTCCGCAATTGGCGTCTTTTCCTCAGGCGGAGGAAAAGCGCCCGCAGCCGATCGAGGAAATCGGCATCGAACAGTTCTTCGGGAGCGCGGGACGGAGCAGACATGAGGAAAAAGGCGGTCGGGACTCAGGGCTGGGGACGGAGGGCGACGACGGTGGTTTCCCCAAGGATGGCAAACAGGGTGTCGCCGCTGACGCGGTCGCGCACAGGCAGGCAGTAGGCCGGCATGGCGGCGGCGGAATCGACATGGCCCTGCCACGCGCGGATGGGCGGGAATTCGGCGTCGGTCGGGACGGCCGCGACGAGTTCAGGATGCTGACCGCGGTAAGCGGCCACCGCCTTGGGCCAGTCCCAGCCACCCATCCGGTTGCCCTGATGGGCGTGATAGATCCGCACGCCGGCCGCGCCAATCACGTAGAGCCGTCCACCGCTGAGTAGCGCCCGGGCCGTCTGGTCGCCGGCGAAATCCGCATCAAGGCGAACGACAGTCGACTTTTCCTGCCGCAAATCGACCTGTTGAAGCTGTCCCGCTCCGAAAAACCACGCCTGAGACCCCGCCGTGCCCAGAAACACGCCCTCGGCCGGATGAAAGGTCGATGCCAGCGGCAGTCGGAGCGAGATGGAGCGAAAACCCCGCTCGCCAAAGAGCAACAACCGGTCGCCAGACGCGATTTCGGCGCTCGCTGCCGTCTTCAGGGACAGGCGCGCCGCCGACCAGTGCGTGGCGGGAGCGACGAGGGCCCCCTGATACTGGAGGAAGGACCGCACCGCCTCGGCCCGACCCGCCGGCGGGGTGAGATGATCGAGATAGCCGGGTCGCGTGGCAGCGGCGGCAGTCAGCGCTGCTACCGTGGCATCCGGTTCTTCCGATCTGGCCACGGAGGCATCGAGCAGTTCGATCGGGAAGGTCCGCACCGATCCGCCATCAAAACGCCACAGCGCGTCTCCGGTCGCCGTATCGAGGATCATGGCCTCGCGGCCAAAAACGAACAACCGGCCATCGCGAATGGAGGCGCCGCTGTTCAAACTGAAAACGGGAGCACCGGCATCGGCCGGACTGCCACCGGAAACCGGGGCATCGGCGCGCTTCGGATCGCCGAGTTGCCGCATCCAGACCAGTTTGCCCGTGGTCCGGTCCAGCCCCGCGACGACCGATGTCTCGGGAACGAACGCCAGCACCCGGTCGCCCTCGATCCGGATCTGCATTTCCGGCCGAGCCGTGCCGGAGGCGCCGGCTTCGGTCAATTCCTCACCCGGCAGGCTGAGGTCAGCGCTCCACGCCAGCGCTCCATTTTCGACCGAGCGGGCCTCAATCTGGCGACCGGCGGGCAGATAGAAACGCCCCCCGTCATCGACGACAAGCCGACGGGGCAGCTTGATGGCCGGCAGCCGGAATCCGCTTCGCCCCGCCATCGGGGAACCGAGGGCGGCAAACTGATAGGGCGCGATCAGTTGCTGGACGGAAATGGACCCGCCCTGCTGCGGCACCACATGATAGGCTCCTGTCCCCACCAAGCCGCTGTCTGCCGGTCCGGCCGCATCGGCCATGCTTTCGGCGCCGAATCGCTCGCTCCAGAGCAGCTTTCCGGTCGCCCGGTCCACCCGATGAATCTGTCCGAGACTGTCGAGGATCAGCAGATCAGCCGCCGTCGTTTGATCCACAAAATCAACCTGCAAAATCCGGGCGCGGGGATCGATCTCATAGGCCCAGGCCAGTTCGGGAGCCGTGAGAGGCCCGGCCGGAGCCGTCACCTCGGCCGCCGGCGTTCCTGCCGCGGGAGCCTCGCGGAGCAGTTCGGTGGCGGCGATCAGGGAAATGGTCAGGCCGTCGGGAAAGGCGATCGCCAGTTCCTCCACCGGACGTCCATCGCGCGCCGCCAGGGCGGTCAGTTCCTGAATCACCGCATCGCGCGCCGCGGTCTGGCCTTGGGCATTGAGAATGTAAGCCCGCGCCCACAAGCTCCACAGCCGGTCACCGGGTCCGGGCGCCTCGCGGTCAACCGTATCGAGCAACGCCGGCACCTCCGCCAGCGCCTCGGCCTGGCCGCGACCGAGCCGTTTGGACACCGATCGCCACAGGGAATCGACGAAATGCAGCTTCAGAGAGTCAATCGAGGCGGCGCCCAGTTTCACGCGATCGCCCCCGGCGAGCAGTTGGCGGATGGCGCGCCGGAGTTCCTCCTCCTCCCCCATCGCCGCGAGCAGACTGAGTCGTTTTTCCCAGGTAATCAGGTCATCCGGCTCAGCTTCGGTGACTTTTTCGAGGCAGCGTCGAGCTTCGGCAGGCAGTCCATACTCGATAAAGACCGGATAAGCCGCCTTCAGCACCGGCACTTCGGAAACGGAGGCGGCCTTGACCCGCTCCAAGGTGGCGCGGGCGAGGTCGCTGCGTTGCAGGCTGTGATACAGGAGCCCACGACGCAGGTCGTAGTCGTGGGAGCGGGTCGGGTCCTCTTTGGCGAGTTGTTGGAGTTGTTGTTCCGCCTCACCGGCGCGCTCGGGGAAACGTTCCAAAGCCTTCACCAGCAGGCGTCGGAGCCGGAGCTTCAAATCGGGCGGCAGGGTGGCATCGGCCAGTTGGTTCCGCAGCGCCTGAGTCACACGGGCCTCCAACTGCTTTTCCTCGCCGAGTTCACAATAAATGAGAAACCGTTCCGCCCGCTCAGGCGTCCACGTCGTGGCACCGGCGCCTCCGGCATCGGCGAGGAGGCGCTGTTGCTCGGCATCGTAGAACAGATCGAGATCGCCGAAGGCCTCATGCACCTCCAGCGCGGCCTCCAGCCACGCCCGATAGCGTGCCGGGGTGTCGGCGGCAGCGCGCGACTCCAGCACGATGGCATCGGCACGGGCTTGATCACCGGACTGGGCCAGCACCGTGGCCAGCGGCAGGCTGAGGTCGAGGTTTCCCGGAGCGCTCTCCAGCCGGGCTTCCAACGCCGCGCGGGCCTCGTCGAGAAACTCAGAAGCCACCATGAAATCGACCAGATCGAGGAAATTCTCGATCGCCGCGTCATTCACCGGCAGGTCGCGGAGCACTGCCCGCGCCGCGGCACGATCCTCGGCTGCCAGATGCACCTCGGCCAGTTCCCGGCGCACGTCGAAGCGATCGGGCTGGGCATCGATGATCCGCTGGAACAGGGCCGCCGCGTCGTCGAAGCGTTTCGTCTCCCGCAAATGCCGCGCCAGTTCCACCAGCCGGCGGTCCAGCTCGTCGGCGGGCAGGGCGCCGGCCACTTGGTCGAGTTGGGTCATCGCCTCGTCCCGCTGGCCGAGCCCGAAAAGCCCTTTCACGAGACGAAATCGCAGATCGGCGCGATCGGGAAACCGCTCCAGCCGGCTCGATAGATAAGTCCGCTCGGCTTTCAGGTCATTGAGCCGATCAAACAAGGCCAGCAACTGCCGCTCGACGCGTTCTGAGGCAGGCAGCGATTCGGTCGCCGCCAGCAACACGGCCAGGGCCTCGGCCCGGCGTTCGCTGACGGCGAGCAACTCGGCGTATTCGAGCGCGGCCGATTCCAGTGCGGGATTCGCCTCGTGACGTTTACGCGCTTCGTCGATGAGCCGCGCGCGGTCGGCTTCGTTGGTCAGCAGGCCCACCCGCAGGCTCACGATCTCCACCCGCCGCCAGTGATCACCCGCCAGCCGGGCCAGCAGGGCATCGAGCCGGGCTCCCGCCGCCACGCGGTCCCCCAGGGCAGCCTGCACCCGCGCAGTGAGCAGTTCGATCGCCACGCCCGTCTCGGCGGCGGGACTTTTCTTTGCCGCATCCTGCAGGGTCGCGAGGGCGACTTCGTGAAATCCATGCCGGTGCATCCGTTCGGCCAAGGCCAGGGATTGCTCGGCCGTGGCCCCCTCGATTTGCCGCTGCTTTTCGAGATAAGCCTGCGCCAGCGCCCGGCCGGGGCCCTCTTCACCGGCGGCTTCCAACAACCGATCCGCCCACGCATCGCGGAGGCTGGCTTTGGTCTCCAGATCGATGGCCCTCGCCAGCGATTCCAGCGCCCGGGGATCGTTGCGGCGGGCGCGGGACTCGTAGTGCAGGTAGTTGAGCAGCGGATTGTCCGGATGCTGCTGGATCGCGCTCTGCACCAGTTCATCGGCCTCGGCGCGGTTCAACTCGCGCAGCAGACGGATCAGCACAGCCTTGGCCCCGGCATCCTCGGCATACTGGGCAATGTGGCCGCGGTAGAGACCGATCAATTCCTCGAGCCGGTCCGCCTCGCGATACAGCGAGATCAGGCTCTTCAGCGGCGTGTCGAGCGAGGCATCGTAGTGCAGCGCCGTGCGCACCGCCAGACTCTGCCGGTCGAAGTCACTCGGCGCCGCCGCGGCGGGAGCGGCCGACTGGGCCTGTGCCTGGCCATTCGCCGCTGGAGCTTCCTGGGCAAGGCCGGTCGCTGCCGCTCCCAAACAGGAAACGGCACCGATGCAGAGACAAAAGCTGACAACGGACGATCGCACGGAAAACGCAGCGGAGACTCGACTGGCGCGCTTCGATTCGGCCCCGATGGCTCACGCCGCCGCCTTCGCGGGAGTCGGGACGGCATCGATCAGATCGCGGACCAGGCCATCCACATCGACCGATTCAGCTTCGCCTTCGAAATTCAGGATCACCCGGTGCCGCAGCGCCGGCAGTGCCGCCCGGCGCAGGTCGTCGGTGGAGACCGCGGTCCGTCCGTCGAGGACGGCGTGGACTCTCGCCCCCCGGACCAGCGCCTGGAGGCCGCGCGGGCTCGATCCGTAGCTCACGTAGCGCTTCACCCGATCGGAAGCCTCGGCGTCCTCGGGATGGGTGGCCAAAATCAACTGTGCCGCGTAGGAAGTGACATGATCGGCTACCGGCACGTGGGTGAGCGTCTCTTGAAAGCGCATCAGTTCGTCCCCCGACATCACCGTCTCCATCTGCGGCTCCTTGAAGCCCGTGGTCCGCTTCGAGATCTCCACCAGCGCCTCCTTGCCCGGGAACGGCACCTTCAGCTTGAACATGAAGCGGTCCAACTGCGCCTCGGGCAGCGGATAGGTGCCCTCCATCTCCATCGGATTCTGCGTCGCCATCACGAAAAACGGCTGCGGCATGGCGTGGCGCTCGCCGCCGGCAGTCACCGCACCTTCCTGCATCACTTCGAGCAGAGCGGCCTGTGTCTTGGGCGTTGCGCGGTTGATTTCGTCGACCAGGATGAGATTCGCGAAGACCGGCCCCTTCTCAAAATGCAGCACCCGGCGACCTTCTTCGTTCTCGTTCACGATGTGGGTGCCCAGAATGTCGGCCGGCATCAGGTCCGGCGTGCACTGGACGCGCCCGGGCTCTAGACCGAGCACATTCGACAGCGTCCGCACCAGATAGGTCTTGCCCAGGCCCGGCACACCCTCCAGCAGCACATGACCCTGGGAAAAGATCGCCACCAGGATGTCCGTCAGCAGGTCGTCATAGCCGACGATGCCCTTTTGGATCTCGGCTTTGAGCTGCCCGAAGCGGGTCGTGAATTCTTTCAGTTCGGATTCGAGTTGTTCGCTGGTTTTCATGAAGAGACATCAAAAAATACATTCGCCCGTTCGCGGATGGCCGCCCCGGGGCACCCGCCGGCCGCGCACAGTCGCCGGTCATTCCTTCTTTTCAAAGCTTTCCCGTATCGCCGTGAAATAGCGCAGCACATGATCGCGCCGGGAGGCTGGGAGCGCCTGCTCGTCGATGGCCTCCTCCTCCACGGCGATGAATTCCTTCACGATCTCCTGCCCCTGCCGCTGGACCTGCTCGGTCCGCTCCTGCCCCTGGATCGCCTTCACCGTCGATTCGCCATCGGCATTCGTCTGCGCGACCACCTGGGCCGACTTCGTGGCCTTCATGGCCTCCGTCGCCTGATTGCCCAAAGCCGCCGTGCCAGTGCCGGCCTGATCACCGCCGGCCGAAGCCGCGCCCGCGCCCGGCATCGCCCCAAGTCCGGCTCCGGGAGCGCCGCTGCCCGGCGTCATGCCCGGGATCGGCGCCATCAGCCCCTGACCCTGGCCGGGCTTTTGCCCCTGACCCTGGCCCATCGCCATCCCCTGCTGAGTCTGGCCCTGCTGGCCCGTGCCCGGCACCGGCATGGCCACGCTGCCTTGACCATTGCCCTGCTGCTGGCCCTGACCCTGAGGATTCTGCACACCGGGAATGGGCATGTTCTGCCCGGTGCCGATGCTGAGTCCCTGCCCCTGCTGATTCTGCGCGCCGGGCGTCGGCGTCATCGGCGTCATGGCCGGTTGGCCCGATTGCCCCGCCTGGGACAGGCCTTTCAGCGACTCACCCTTGGCACCTTCCTGCCCCTTCTGGCCTGACGAAGCCAGCTTCTCCACTTTCTCCAGTTTGCTGCCACTGATTGATCCGCCCGCTTCGCGAAGTTGATCGGCCAAATCCCGCAGTTTTTCCTCCGCCGCCTCACGCTGCTCGACGAGGCGGAAATGCTTCGCCAGCTCCTCGAATTCTCCTGCCGCAGGCTTCGGCTGCTTGTCCTCCATCTTGCGCGACGCGTTGCCGACGCGCTCGCCGACCGGCTTCTTCACGTCGTCCGGCGTCGCCACCGAGATGGTCCGCTCCAGCGCGGTGGTCACCCGGTCCTGGGTCTCGATCTTCAAATCATCGGCCTTCAGCGTGCCGGCCACCTTGTCACTCTCGATCGCCGCAACCTTGGCATTCTTGTCCTTGATCGCCGCCGCCAGATCCGCCGTGTCGGCATGCTGGCTCATCTCGCGCAGCATCTCCTCCGAGGCCCACTCGTCCGAGCCGGCGCCGAGCTTTTCAGCCAGCCGCTCCGCCGCCCGCGCCCGGCCTTCCAGCCCCTCCAGCACTTCGCGGGCCGTTTTTCCGTCGCTGTTGGCCAGGTCTTCGGACAAACCCTCCACATCGGTGCCCAGTTCCGCCATTTCCCGCTTCTCCTCCTCCGTCAGGCCCGCGATCTTCTCGATCTCCGCCTTCTGCTTGGCCAGTTCCTCCGCCTGGCGCTCGGCTTCAGCTGCCATTTCCTCCGTGATCACCGTGTCGCTCGGATCCACCGCCGGACGCAGCCACGGGGTGAAGGCAAAGGCCATCACCAGCGCCGTCGTCAGCCAGCCGAAACGCACGCGCGGAGCCGGCAGATCGGTGCTCAGGCGAGCCACGGCGTCCGGCAAGGCCGACAGCGCTCGCTGGACATGCAGTTTCCGCCCCTCGGGCATTGTCCCCGCATCGGAGTCCTCCGCCAGAAAGCCGAAAGCCGACGAAAACAGATCCTTGTGCCCCCCGCGCTCGTCCCACAGAGCCAGCGCCGACAACGGACGCGGCCGGACCAGCAACGCGCGGATGCCACCCACGACGAGGAACAGGACCACCAGTGCCGCCACCGCGATCCACTCCCCGCTTCGGAGGCCCAGACCGAGTCGCATCACCAGTATGGCCGCCAGCGCCAGGATCGGCACCCACCAGCGGCCCGCCGCCAGCCAACTCCGGAACGCATTGCCCGCCACCCGGCCGCGGACTTGGTCCGCCGCCCGCGAGAGATCGATCATACCCTGTTTGCTCATCGATGGAACCCTGTTCGTCCGCCGCACCGACCCGGTTGCCTCATCCAGCCCCGGCCGATCACAACGACTCGCCACCGTCCGGCGGCCCGGTGGCGGTGTCAATGGCCCGGATCAAGGGAGACGGCCCCGGCGATGTGGAGCCAATCGAGAGGCTGGCGGGATCGGGTGGCGAGCAAGTGGAGCCCGAGGACACTTGCGCACAGGTCGCTTTTGCAAATCTCGAAACCGAGGAGATCCACGCTTTCCCGGATTGACGGGAAGGAGGGCAAATCCTATTTTTTAGGAAATGAGCTTCGCACAGGTACTCGCCGAACTCCCCATGTTCACTCGTTCCCAACGCCGTGAGATCTCCCTGCGGCTGCTCGAAATCGAGTCCACAGAAGCTGAGATGGTCGATATCGCTGTCTGTGAGCTCTCAGCCGCTGCGGGCTTCGCGATGCTTGACGCGATGGAGGCGGAAGATAACGACTCATGAACGCAGGGGAAATCTGGCAAGTGGATCTTGGACTCGCCGGCAAGGTTAGGCCCTGTCTGCTGCTGACAGGGTATCCTGACGATAACGAATTGGCATTAATTACCCTTATCCCACACACAACGGCTCTCAGAGGAAATCAATGGGAGGTTGATATCGCGAAGCCTTTTTTGAAGCCAGGAGCTTTTCATCTTCAGCAAATTCAATCGGTGCCATCGACACGCCTGATGCGTCGGATGGGGGCGCTCCAACCTGCTGAAATGAAAGTCATCCAAAACTGCCTTCGCGAGCGCTTCAACCTCTAATCCGCCCGCCCCCCACCCCTTGAGATTATCGGCATCCCTGCCTGCGATTTTGGAAGGAAGCCGAGGGAAAAGTGACGGGCGAAAATGGGCGTAGTAAGAAATTGTTTTGGGAGACACCCCGCGCTCAGTCCAGCCGATCCCGATCACGACTCCCTTCCACCCAGCCACACCCAAACCCCACCCCTCACGCGAACAACTCCCGCACCGCCTGTCCCTTCCCGTCCACGGTGGTGTAGAACGGTCGCTTCTCAATATCGAAGGCCAGTTTGGGACTGATGCCCATGGCGGTGTAGATGGTGGCGTGGAGGTCGGAGATGCTGACCGGATTTTCGACGGCGATGAGAGGCCGTTCGTCGGCGGTACGGCCGTAAACGAAGCCCTTCTTCATGCCGCCGCCGAACATAACGACGCTGGTGCCGCCGGTGAAGTGGCGGTGGAGGCCGTAATGCTTCATCTCCTGGAGGGTATCGGTCTTGGCGCGGCTCTGGTCGCGGGCGGTCGAGCCGGGGACGCCTTCGATCATCATGTCGCGGCTAAACTCGCTGGCAATTATGACCAGAGTGCGGTCGAGCAGGCCGCGCTCCTCCAGATCGAGGATCAACTGGGCGATGGGCCGGTCGATCTCGCTCTTCAGCCGGGCGACGGTGTCGTGGCCATTCTCGTGGGTGTCCCAGTGGAGGAAGGGCACGTATTCGGTGGTGACTTCGATGAACCGGGCACCGGATTCGACGAGCCGACGGGCCAGCAGGCAACCGCGGCCGAAGCGGCTGGTGTCGTATTTGTCGCGGTTTTCCTTGGGTTCGAGCTCGAGGTCGAAGGCGTCCTTTTCCTTCGATTCGAGGAGCCGGTGGGCGTTGTCGAAGCTGCGGAGCATCGACTCCTGCTGGTAGTCGGAAAGGAATTCGCGGTGCGGATTCTGGTCGATGAGCTTGCGGTAGGCCCGGTAGCGGTTGGCGAAGCGCCCGGGGTCCATGCCCTGGGGCGGCCGCACGGCGCGGACGGCATCCTCGGGAAAAGGCAGATTGAACGGCCCATACTCGGAGCCGAAAAAGCCGGCGGTGGTGAACGCCTTCAGTTCCTCCTGCTCGCCGACGCCCTCGATGCGCTGGCCGATGTTGATGAAAGCCGGCATCACGGGATTCCGCGGGCCGAGCACTTTGGCCATCCAGGCGCCGAGATGGGGCGCGGCCACGGTGATCGGCGGCACGTAGCCGGTGTGCCAGTGATACTGGTGACGGGAGTGGAGGATGTTCCCGAGATCGGCCTGGACATGCGACCGGATCAAAGTGGCGCGGTCCATGACCTTGGCGACCTGCTCCAAGCCGGCGGAAATTTTGAGCCCGTCGACGCTCGTGTCGATGGCCGGGAAGGTGCTGAGGATCTTGTCGACGGCGAGGCCTTTCTCAAACGGCAGATAGCGCTTCGGATCAAAGGTTTCCGGCGCCGCCATGCCGCCGCCCATCCAAAGGAGGATGCAGGCGTCGGCGGTCGGCTCGGGATTCTTGACGGCATGACCACTGGTCTCGGCTGCGGCAAAAAGCCTTGGCTGACCGGTCATCAGGGCGGCCGTGGCGGCGGCGCCAAAGCGCTGGAGCAGGTCTCGCCGGGCGATCCGTTCTTCGAGGGACAGATGGCGTCTTTTCATGAGTCACGAATAACACGTCGGCACAGCCTTTCCAGTTTGGGCTATGGCGCATCCGCGATGGGGCGGACATGGTCACGCAGCCAGTCTGCAAACGACTCCTCCGAATGTT
Organism: Verrucomicrobiales bacterium; assembly: GCA_016795505.1. Taxonomy (GTDB): domain Bacteria; phylum Verrucomicrobiota; class Verrucomicrobiia; order Verrucomicrobiales; family DEV007; genus JAEUHH01. The sequence goes on from JAEUHH010000119.1 coordinate 42,446, forward strand.
CGCCAGCGGCCAGATGCCACATGGCCAGATAGCGATCCTCCTGACTTGCCGTCAGATCCAGCCCGTTGCGCTTCAGAAACAACCGGTAAGTCACATGGGCGGTCCGTTTGTTCCCATCCAGAAACGGGTGGTTCTTCGCCAATCCGACTGCGTAGCTCGCCGCCAGGGCGCAAAGGTCCGGAGAGGGCGTGCCGTAGGACCACAACTGCAAGGGCTTTGCCAAAGCCGACTCCAGCAAGCCCTCATCCCGAAGGCCGTCGCACCCTCCATGCTCCGCCAATTGCCGGGAGTGCAAGGCCAGCACCACCTCCTTCGGTATCCAAATCGGCTCGTCCATACTTCCTTCACTGGGCGAGCTTCCTCAACACATCCCGGTCTTCCCGCATGATCTCCTCCGCCAGATCCATCTGCCGCTCGAACTCCGGATCATACGCCGTCAACTCGACGCCCCGGGTCGTTTCGATCACGGTCAATGTGTCACCCTTGGCTATCCTCAACCGAGTCAGAACCTCTTTCGGCAACACAATTCCCACCGAGTTGCCCACGCTCGTCACTTTCACCTTCGTCATGACGGAATTATAACGTTTGTTCGAATGAGAGCAACACCGATTTGTCACCGCACCAATTGAAACTCAGGCAGCATCAATATTGCCCACAACACGTCCTCCAGCCCCTGCGCCGACAGCGGCGATCCCGCCATTGCCGACAGCAACGCCTGCTCCTCTGTCGTTGGCGGCCGGCTCAGCATGCGGAGAAACAGATCGTCCACCACTTCCCTGGCCGTTTTTCCGCCATTCGCGGCCAGTTGATGGGCCCCTCCCCGGCTCAGCAACCCAGCCAAGATCTCTCCGTTGGCGAGGTCGATCGCCTGGAGCGTGGACAGCTCTGCGGGCCTCACGGTGACGACCTGCTCGCGATTCGGCCGCCCGAGCGAGCGCATCAGGAGGTCGCTCCTCATCAGCGATGCCCGGACCAGCCGGTCGCCGTTGTTCGCGGCCCGGGCCAGGGTGGCGCGGGTCTGGCTATCGGCCGTCTGGCCCCACGGGCCGGCGACTTCGCGGGCGGGCGCCCAGTCGGTGACAGGTTGGGCAAACTTGCCCCGCACATCCGGCAGCGTCGCGCTCCATTGCCAATCGGGACCGGTGGCAAATCGCTGATCGGCACCGCCGGGAGCCGCGGGCGGAACCCGGACCTCGAGAAAGGCCCCGGCGAGATTCGGCCCCTGCCCGCCGTTCTTGGCGATGAGGAGGAATTCATTCTTCCCCTTCCGCAGCACGGCACTCAGGTCGATGGGATCGACGGTTTCCCAATTCTGATCCTCCTTCACCTTCCGGCCGTTCACGTAGAGCGTGTATTCATTGTCCACCGAGGCGGCAGCGAAGGCCTTGGCCGGCTTTTCGGCCAACACCCACTCGCCCCGGAGCGAAATCGTCTCTCCGGCGGCCGGCGTGCCGTCGCGACCGGCCCAGATCCACCGACCCGTGATGGCAATGTCCTCGTGCGCCGCGGGATCGATCTTCAGACGCAGCACCTCGGCCTGGGGCGCGGCAGGGGCAGTGCCGGTGAGCGACCAGACCGCGTCGATGAATTGCTCCGCCGTCATTCGCCGACCGATCGGACCGCGATAGACGTATGGGCCGGCATCGGCCTCATCGGGAGTCGGCGCCATGGGCGACTGGTAGGCCCGCGAGGTCGCGATGCGCCGGAGCAATTTCCGAAAATCGTAGCCGTTTTCGGCAAAATCCACCGCCAGCCAGTCGAGCAGATCCTCGCTCCACGGCTCCGTGTGCATGGCATCGACCGGATGCACGATGCCCCGACCCATCATCCGATGCCAGACGCGGTTCACCAGCGTCCGGGTGAAGCGACCGTTCTCCGGATGCGTCATCAGCCGGGCCAGTTGGGCGAGGCGCTCGGGTTGCGGCGCCTCGGCGATGACATCGCCCAATTCCGGGAAAATCCAGGCCGGTTTCGCCTTCTCACCCGTGGCCATGTCGCAGCGGTGGATCTCCACCGGCTCAGTGGCGAAGATGGCGGCCAACCCGTAGGCGTCCTTGAGCTTCCAACGGTCGATGAAGCTGTCGTGGCAGCTCGCGCACTTCATGTTGATGCCCAGAAAGACCTGGGAAAGATTCTCGGCGAACTGGATCTCGCGCGTCTGGCTGGCATTGACCCGCCCGCGCCACTGGATGCCGCGAATGAAGCCCTCGGCATCCCCCGCTGGAGAGATCAGCTCGCGGACGAACTGGTCGTAGGGCTTGTTGTTCACCAGCGAGCGGTAGAGCCAGTCGGTGATCTGCTTGCGCCCGCCGTCGATGTAGCCGGTGCCGGCGTAATCGTTGCGCAGCAGGTCATTCCAGAACGTCAACCAGTGCTCCGCATAGTCGATGTCGCGGGCCAGCACGGCGTCGATGGCTTTCTCGCGCTTGTCGGCGGCCGGATCGGCTAGAAAGGCCTCCAATTCCCCGGGCGTGGGCAGCAATCCGATTGTGTCGAGGTGCAGCCGGCGCAGAAAGACGGCATCCGCGACCGGATCGGCCGGTCTCCCACCCGTCTGGGCCAGATAGGCATCGAGGATGCGGTCGACCGGATGATCCCGCCCGCTTACAGCCGGCGGCAACTCAACCCGGCGGGGCTTCAGCGGCGGCTCCCAACCCGCCTTGCCGAAGGAAAAGCCGGCTTCCCACTTCAGCCCGCTATCGATCCACCGGCGGATCAAATCGACCTGCTCCTTCGTCAGGCGAGCGCCCTTGGGTGGCATCTGGATATCCGTGTCCGTGGTCGCGAGCACCTCGACGAGCAGGCTCTCGGCTCCCTTGCCCAGTTCCAGCACCGGACCGTTCTCACTGCCGGCAAGCAGGTCCTCGCGGGTGTTCATGGAAAAGCCGCCCTTTTTCTTGTCGCCGAGATGGCAATCGGCACACTGCTGCCGCAGCAGCGGGACAATCTCGTGGGAAAAATCGACCGCACCAGCCTCCGCCGCGCGCAGGGAGCCGGATGCCGCGAGGGTGGCGGCGAGAATGAGAAAACGTTGCATCTTGTCAGCCTATCCGGGCAGGCAGGGAAATTCAACACCCGTGAAAAGGCGGGCCGGATACCGGCTTTTCCGCGTAAGAATCTCCCGTCCCCCACCCTTTCACACCTCGCGCCGCAGGATCTCCGCCACCCGCGGCTCGCAGCGCCGGGCCGCCGCCTCATCGAGGAAGGCGACCCGGGTGCGGCGGGCCAGCACGTCATCCACCGTGGCCGCCATCTCGTCCCGCACCGCCGCCACGGCATCGGCGACGGTCCAGGGCAATTCCGGATCGAGCCGCTCGCGCCAGTCGGGATTTTCAGCCGCCAGGGCCTCGCCGGGATTCCGATCCAACAGGGTTAGATCTCCGGTCAGACAGGGTTGCATCGGAAGCCCGCCCACCGCCGCAGCCCGATCCACGGTGTCTTCGGCCATTTTCCGATAGGTGGTCCATTTCCCGCCCGTGATCGTCACCAGGCCGGAATCGCTGACGAAAAGACTGTGATCCCGGGAAATCGATTTCGTCGCCGCGGCCGCTGATTTGGGCCTCACCAGCGGGCGCAGGCCGGCGAAGGTGGCTTTCACGTCGGCGCGGGTGGGCACCCGCTCCAAATAGCGGCCCACGTGGGCGATGAGGTAGTCGATCTCGGCCTCCAGCGGGCGCGGATCGGTCGAAACCGGCACACCATCGGTGTCCGTGGTGCCCACCACGAGGCGACCATGCCAGGGAATGGCGAACAGGACGCGTCCGTCGTCGGTTTTCGGGATCATGACCGCCGTGTCTCCACCGAGAAAGCCGGCATCGAGCACGAGGTGGATGCCCTGGCTCGGCTCGATCACCGATTCGCTGGCCGGATCGTCCAGTCGGCGCACGCCATCGGCAAAGACGCCGGTGGCATTGACGACGACGCGCCCGCGGGCCCGGATTTCCACCCCGCCGAGCCGGTCGCGGGCCAGCACGCCGGTGACGCGACCGGATTCCTTGATCAGTTCGACCACCGGGGCGTGGTTCAGCACCGTGGCCCCGCGGGCGGCGGCGGTTTTGGCGAGGGCAATGGCGAGCCGGGCATCATCGAACTGCCCGTCCCAGTAAAGCGTGCCACCGCGCAGCCCGGCGCGGCGGAGATTCGGGATGCGCTCGACAACTCCTCCGTGGGACAGCGGCCGGGTGCGACCGATGCCCAGCCGGCCGGACAGCCAATCGTAGGCGGTGAGACCGGCACCATAATAAAAGGGCTCATACCAGCGATAGCCCGGAACCACAAAAGCCAGCGGGCGCACCAGATGCGGAGCATTGCGCAACAGCCGGCCGCGCTCGCGCAGGGAGTCGCGGACCAGCCCGAGTTCGCCATTGCGGAGGTAGCGGACGCCGCCATGGATGAGCTTGGTGCTGCGACTGGAGGTGCCTTCGGCAAAATCTCCCTGCTCCAGCAGCAGCGTGCGGTAGCCCCGCGCCGCGGCATCGAGAGCCACGCCCAGCCCGGTGGCCCCGCCACCGATCACGATCATATCCCATTGAATCGCGGCATCGCCGGCGGCTTGGAGCATCGCGGATCGTTTCATGGGCTTCCCCCACCCTACGCCACCCGCCGCGAATTGGCATCGGGATTGCGGCGGAAAAATCGGTTGGCACCCGGAGTCGCTGCCGGGATGATTGCGGCGATGAAAACCGCCCTTTCCGGCCTCACCGGTCTCCGCAGCCTGCCCCTGCTCATTGTCGCGACGCTTTGCCTGTCTCCGGGCCAGGCTCCCGCCCAATCCGGCGGCGGCTCCTCGCTGGGCGACCTGCTCGACAAGGTGAAGGACATCAAGGTGCCGGAGTCGGTGAGCAGCCTGCCCAAGCAACTCGCCGAGCTGAAGGAATCCTACCTGAAGACCGCTGAAACGGTCGAAGCCCTCCGCACCGAGGTCGCCGGTCTGCGGGAGGAGGTCGCGGTGCTGAAAGCCGACAATGCCCAACTCCGCGAAGCCGTGGGAATGAAGTCCGCCGCCACCGAACGCGCCGATCTGCTGAAACCGGTCGAAATCGCCGCACCCCAACTCGCTCAAGCGTGGCTGAGCGATCGCGACGCCGCCGCCCAAGCCTACAGTGGAAAATTCCTCCGCGTCGTCGGCTCGGTCGAGTCGCTGGAATCAGTGGCGCAGGAGGTCATCGTCATCCTGAAGACCGATGCCAACGCCCGCATCCGCTGCCACATCCGCCGGGACGCCAGCTTTCACGCCGAGGTGCTGGCCAGTCAGGGCCGGGTGGTGGATCGCAATGATCGGCGCACCATTCTGGCCGTGGGACAGCCGGTCGCCGTGCTGGGCACCTGCGATGGCTTCGAGCTGGATGTGCGCCTGTCGAACTGCCGGATCGAGGGGCTGGAGGTTCGAAAACAGGAAGAGCCGAAGAACTGAGCCCGCCCTGAGTCGGGGGAGCAAGCCAGAGAAGCGCCACCGCTCCTGCGATTCATTGCATTTGAGCGGCGAAATTGAGAAAATTATTGAATTTTTAGCATTTTCCGCTAGAATTTCCAAAATTTCCCCAACTTTCGGCATTCATCTGTTGTTTCCACGGCCGTTGTCGGTCATTTCCCTGCCTTCTGTCGTTCATGGTTTTACCCGATACCAGTTCGCTCGTTCTGGCGCTGACTGAGGACGGCGCGCCCCAGCTCTTGCGGCAACCGGGCGAGGCTCATGCCGTCTTTCTCGGCTATGACCCGGTCGCCGGACGGCTCGTGGAGATCCACCGGCACGGTCCGGAGCCGGCGCTGGGCATCCTGCATGCGCGAACGCTGCGAGAGCGTCTGGCATTGGCCCAGCGGCTGTATCACCCGGGCGTCACGCTGATTTTGGAATGTGGCCCGGCCCCGGAAAGCGGTCTCTACGTGGCCACGGAGTACGCGGACGGCGAGTGCCTGCTCGATTACCTGCGACGCAACGACAGCCTGCCGAGAAACCTGGGCATCCACCTGGCGATCCAACTCGCCGAGGTGGCCGGTTACCTGGCGGACTTTCCCCGACTGCTCGCGACGTTGCGGCCGGGCGATTTTTCCGTCTGTCTCGATCGCGGACACCGGCTGCGCCTCCGGCTGACGAATCTCGGCCTGGAACGGGATGACCAGCCGGTGTCGGACGCGGAACTGGGCGCCTATTGGATCGAGGCGGTCGGCGTGGTGCTGGAAACGGTGCTGGAAAAGCGCCCCTGGCCCGATGCCGCGGATTTTGCCGAGATCGCGCCGGGGAAATTCCAGCTTTCCGGTCCGCTCCGCGACCTGATCGAGCGGTTGCAGCACGAGCCCGGCCCCACCGCCATTCACGAGCTGCGCCAGTTGCGGACCGCGATCCTGCTGGCGGCGGGTTTTTCCCCGATCGGAGGCGAGCACCTCGAGCCGACATTTTCGAGCATCGTCGATCCAGAGCACCGACCGATCGGACCGTTGACGCGGCTGATCACGGACTCGGTGGAGTGGGAGACGCTGGCCCGGACCCGCTGGCGGCTCCGCGATGAACACTACCGATCCGACGGCTGGTCCCCTTTCCTTCAGCAAGCCCGCACCCACCGCGAGTCCTCTGCCACGCTCCAGGATCGCGGAGACCGGCAGGACCTGATGCTGCTGCCGCCGGAACGCTTCGTGGGAAATGCCCAAGCCGCCCGGCTGAACTACCAGATGGGGCACAGCTACCTGCGGGAGCATCCCTCGCTGGTCCGGGCGCGGTCGATTCACTGCGACGCCGACTTCACGCTGGTCGCCTCGCCCGGTGGGAATGGGTTCACGCTCTGCGAGTGGGTCGCCCGACGCGGCGCGATCCGGCCGACCGATGCCATCAGCCTGGCCGGGCAGTTGTGCCGCCTGCTCGCGCACCTCGACGGGGCCGAGTTGGGGCTCGACCGGATCGATCCCTGGCGGGTGCTGTTCCAATTCGACGAAGCCGTCACCGTCGGGCAGTTGCTCGATCTTGCAACCGAGTGCCCTTTCAGCGAATGGCCTCGCCCGACGCTGCGGCTGCGCCCCGTCTCCCCGACCGACGCCCTGCTTGCTCCGGAAGCCGGCAGTTGGCGACACGTGCTGGGCCGGATGCGGGACAAATGCCTGCCCGCCCTGATCCTCTGGAGTCTGGAGGCCGATCGCTTCGATGAATTGCTCGCCGCCGGTCGGGCGGCCGATGCCCCGCTGTCCGAGTCGCCGGAGATCGCCGATCTGTTCGCCAAAGCCGCCGCCCATCTCGATGCGAGCCACGCCGGGCATCGGCAGAAATTCCTCGAACTGCTCCAAATGGCCATCGAGGCGGCTCCTGCCTCGGAAAGACCGCGCCCGTCATCCGACGAGCCCGTGGCCCACGAAGCCGAAGTCATCCCGCCCACCGAGACACCCCGCCGCCGCCCCTGGCGCTTCGGACGGACCGTGCCGGCGGAGTGACGACGCCTACGGGATGGGCGCCGCGGTGGAAGCGGTGCGCCAGGCACGGGTTTTCTATGTTGGTCCTTCAGCCTGGGCTATTACCCATCAATCCCTCCCGCCCCGATTCGCGTCCATTCGCGTCCATTCGCGTCCATTCGCGTCCATTCGCGTCCATTCGCGTCCATTCGCGTCCATTCGCGTCCATTCGCGTCCATTCGCGTCCATTCGCGTCCATTCGCGTCCATTCGCGTCCA